>CAJTZS010000023.1 GCA_910584055.1 uncultured Muribaculaceae bacterium
TGGGTTTAAGAAAAAGACAATCAGCCGAGGCTATCAAGGAGGCACGCAAGAGCGAGTATTTCGCAAAGCTCCACAACGTGCCCAGCTCTCCGCGCAAGATGCGCCTTGTGGTCGACATGATTCGCGGCCAGGAGGCTTTCAAGGCTCTCGGAATACTGAAATTTTCCAATAAAGAGGCATCCCGCAAAGTGGAGAAACTTCTCCGTTCGGCTATCGCCAACTGGGAGCAGAAGAATGAACGCAAGGCAGAGGCCGGCGAGCTTTTCGTGAAGACAGTCTTCGTTGACTGCGCTCCGATGCTCAAACGTCTTCGTCCCGCGCCCCAGGGCCGCGGATACCGCATCCGCAAGCGCTCCAATCACGTGACATTGTTCGTGGACACAATTAATAACGAAAAAGCTTAATTTGCAAAGATGGGACAGAAAGTTAATCCAATCAGCAACCGTCTCGGAGTGATCCGCGGTTGGGACTCAAACTGGTATGGTGGAAAGAAATACGGTGACACCCTTCTTGAGGACTCGAAGATCCGTAAATATCTCCACACTCGTCTTGCAAAGGCAAGCGTGTCCAGAATCATCATTGAGCGTACCCTCAAGATGGCGACAGTGACTATCTGCACATCTCGTCCGGGTATGATTATCGGTAAAGGCGGCAAGGATGTCGATGCTTTGAAGGAAGAGCTCAAGAAGCTTACCGACAAAGAGGTTCAGATCAACATCCATGAGATCAAGCGTCCCGAACTCGATGCCGAGATCGTGGCTTCAAACATCGCCCGTCAGATTGAGAACAAGGTGGCTTACCGCCGCGCAGTGAAGATGGCTATCGCCTCAACGATGCGCATGGGCGCCGAGGGTATCAAGGTTCAGGTGTCAGGTCGTCTCAACGGCGCCGAGATGGCACGCTCCGAGATGTTCAAGGAAGGCCGCACACCGCTCCACACACTCCGCGCCGATATCGACTATGCTTTGGTCGAGGCTCTCACCAAGGTCGGCATCATCGGTATCAAGGTATGGATCTGCCGTGGCGAGATCTATGGCAAGAAGGAGCTGACTCCGGCATATGCCATCGGTCAGAAAGAGACAGGCCGTCCGCAGGGCGGCGGTCGCAAGGGTGGTTTCCGCAATAAGAAAAACAACAACCGATAAATAAGCTCAAGAAACATGTTACAACCTAAGAAAACGAGATACCGCCGTTCGCAGAAAGGCCGTATGAAGGGTGAGGCCCAGCGTGGCAATCAGCTTGCATTCGGTTCGTTCGGCATCAAGACACTCGACTCCAAATGGATCACCGGCCGCCAGATCGAGGCCGCCCGTGTCGCCGTGACACGCTATATGCAGCGTCAGGGTCAGATATGGATCCGTATATTCCCCGACAAGCCGATCACTAAAAAGCCTGCCGAGGTCCGAATGGGTAAAGGTAAAGGTAATCCCGAGGGATTCGTAGCGCCCGTTACTCCGGGACGCATCCTCATCGAGGTTGAAGGTGTGCCATATGATGTAGCCAAGGAGGCTCTTCGCCTGGCAGCCCAGAAACTTCCGGTGATCACTAAGTTCGTGGTTCGCCGCGACTATGACCCCTCACAGAATATCTAATCATTTAGCGAAAGAAAAAGCCGCCTTCAAGGCGGCTTTTTCTTTTTTGGGCGGAATCGCGAAAAAATCGCGAAAAAATTTTTATAATCGCAATATTTTCAGTATCTTTGCGGTCGAATTTCGGTTTTTGCGGGTTTCGCAGGTTGTATACTCGGTTATACAGCCCGAGGAACTTGCAATAAAATCGTGAATGTCGGCATGTGAAAGTGCTGAGAGTCAGAACGCTTGAAAAACGAGGAGGGTGCAAGCCCGAATCAAGTCAATAATAATTAACAATGAAAAAGGAAGAAATCAAGGAATTAAGCATTCAGGAGCTTGTTGCCCAGATAGAGGCGGCAGAGAAGGCTTATCGTGAATTGAAAGTAGCGCACGCGATATCTCCCGTAGACAATCCAGCGAAGATCACCAAAGACCGTCGCGCGATTGCCCGCTTGAAGACAGTGTTGCGCCAGAAGGAAATCGCCGCCGCCAAGGAGGCTGCTTCTGCAGTAAAGTAATCCCCGTAAAGTATTTTTACAAATGGAAGAGAAAAGAAATTTGAGAAAAGAGAGAATCGGGGTTGTTTCGAGCAACAAATGTGACAAGACGATCACAGTTGAAATCAAGTGGAAAGAGAAACACCCGATTTACGGCAAGTTTGTCAACAAGACAAAGAAGTATCACGCTCACGATGAGAACAACGAGTGCTCTATAGGCGACACAGTCCGTCTGATGGAGACGCGTCCGTTGAGCAAGACAAAGAGATGGAGACTGGTAGAAATCATCGAAAAAGTTAAGTAATCATGATCCAGACAGAATCCCGATTGACAGTAGCGGACAACAGCGGGGCCAAAGAGGCTCTCTGTATCCATGTGCTTGGCGGCACGGGCCGCCGTTATGCCAGCGTAGGCGACATCATCGTTGTAACCGTGAAGAGCACCATCCCTTCATCCGATGTTAAGAAGGGGACGGTGTCGAAGGCTGTTGTGGTTCGCACAAAGAAGGAGATCCGCCGTCCGGACGGAAGCTATATCCGTTTCGACGACAATGCCTGCGTGCTTCTTAACAACGCCGGTGAAATCCGCGGCACACGTATCTTCGGCCCGGTAGCCCGTGAGTTGCGTGCCACAAACATGAAAATCGTGTCTCTGGCACCTGAAGTTCTTTAATCGTCTTAAACCGTAAGTAGAAAAATGGCAAAATTGCATATAAAGAAGGGTGACACAGTCTATGTCAACGCCGGCGACGACAAAGGCAAGACAGGACGCGTGCTCCAGGTGTTGGTGAAGAAGAACCGCGCCGTAGTGGAGGGTGTCAACATCGTGTCGAAGAGCACAAAGCCCACCGCCAAATATCCGCAGGGAGGCATCGTAAAGATGGAGGCCCCCGTGCATATTTCTAATTTGAATGTATTGGACCCGAAAACCGGCAAGCCGACCCGCATCGGCCGTCGTCTGAACGATGCCGGCAAGTTGGTACGTTATTCCAAAAAATCAGGAGAGGAGATTAAGTAATGAGCACAACTCTTAGCAAAGACTATAAGGAAAGAATAGTTCCGGAGCTCACGGAGGAATTCAAATACACCACCGTGATGCAGGTTCCCCGCCTGGAGAAGATCGTGATCAACCAGGGACTCGGCGCTGCAACCCAGGACAAGAAACTGATCGAGACTGCAATCAATGAGCTTACGGCCATCACAGGCCAGAAGGCTGTACCCACCCTTTCGAGGAAGGATATCTCAAACTTCAAGCTCCGTAAGAAAATGCCCATCGGCGCGATGGTAACGCTCCGCCGCGACAAGATGTATGAATTCCTGGAGCGTCTGGTAAGGGTTGCCCTCCCGCGTATCCGCGACTTCAAGGGTATCAACTCCAAGCTCGACGGCCGTGGAAACTACACGCTCGGCATCACAGAGCAGATCATTTTCCCCGAGATCAACATCGACAATGTTCCGAAACTGCAGGGTATGAACATCACCTTCGTTACATCGGCCAAGACCGATGAAGAAGGTTTCGCACTTCTCAAGAAATTCGGACTTCCCTTCAAAAAATAATTCGACATGGCAAAAGAATCAATGAAAGCCCGCGAGGTAAAGCGTCAGCGCATGGTGGCTAAATATGCCGAGAAGAAGGCAGCCCTTAAGAAAGCCGCTCTCGCCGATGCCGAAGGCAACATCGACTACGAGGCGCTCACCAAGCTTCAGAAGCTTCCCAAGAACGCTTCAAAGGTGAGACTTCACAACCGTTGCGAGATCACGGGCCGTCCCAAAGGATACATGCGTCAGTTCGGCATCTCCAGAATCCAGTTCCGCGAGATGGCAAGCGCAGGACTCATTCCCGGAGTAAAGAAGGCAAGCTGGTAATCAATGGTTACCGGCGGCCTCCGGCTCCGACCATAAACAGAAAAAATAAGAGAGTATTAAATATTGTTCAGTATATCTGAATCAATTTAACAATCTAAACAATGACTGATCCAATAGCAGATTATTTGACAAGATTGAGAAACGCCATCCGCGCAGGACACCGCGTGGTGGAGATTCCGTCTTCCAAAATGAAAAAGGAGATCACAAAAATCCTTTTCGAGCAGGGCTATATCCTCAACTACAAGTTTGAGGAGGGCACTACCCCCCAGGGTACCATCAAGATAGCCTTGAAGTATGATCCGGTCGACAAGGTGAATGCAATCAAGAATCTTCACCGCGTTTCGCGTCCGGGTCTGCGCCAGTATACAGGTTACAAAGAGATGCCCCGCGTGCTCAACGGACTCGGTATCGCGATCCTCTCAACTTCCCAGGGCGTGATGACCAACAAAGAGGCCAAGGAGCGTAAGATCGGCGGCGAAGTATTGTGTTACGTTTATTAAAAAGGAGGTATTATGTCAAGAATAGGTAAAGCACCCATTGAGATACCTGCCGGCGTAACCGTACAGGTGAAAGACAACGTAGTGACCGTAAAGGGTCCCAAGGGAGAACTCTCACAGGAGGTCAATCCCGATATCACAGTCAAGGTAGAGGATGGCCACGTGGTTCTGACTCGTCCGACCGACGACAAGGAGCACCGCGCCATGCACGGTCTTTACCGCGCACTCGTTCACAACATGGTTGTGGGTGTGTCGGAAGGCTACAAGAAGGAGATGGAGCTTGTGGGCGTAGGTTACCGCGCCGCAGCCACAGGTCAGGTTCTCGAACTCGCCTTAGGCTTTTCACATGCTATCTATATCAAGCTTCCCAAGGAGATCAAGGTAGAGGCCAAGACCGAGCGTAACAAGAACCCGCTCATCATTCTCGAGAGCAGCGACAAGCAGCTTCTGGGTCAGGTGTGCGCCAAGATCCGTTCGCTTCGCAAGCCTGAACCTTACAAGGGTAAAGGTATTAAGTTTGTCGGTGAGATCATCCGCCGCAAGAGTGGAAAATCGGCTAACGCCAAATAAAAATTGAGGAACTATGATATCCAAGACAGCAAGAAGAAATAAAATAAAGAACCGCATCCGCGGCAAAATTTCCGGCACTGCAGCGCGTCCCCGCATGAGCGTGTTCCGCAGCAACAAGGGAATTTATGTGCAGCTCATCGACGACCTCGCCGGCGCAACGCTCTGCGCAGCGTCTTCCAAGGGTCTTGAGGGAGGCACAAAGACTGAGGTTGCCGCCAAAGTCGGTGAAGAGATAGCAAAGAAGGCCCAGGAGAAGGGTATCGAGACAGTCGTTTTCGACCGTAACGGTTATCTTTTCCATGGCAGAGTGAAATCATTGGCCGATGCAGCCCGCAATGGAGGTCTTAAATTTTAAATTGAATCATGGCAAAGAGAAATAACAGAGTTAAGTCCACAAATGATTTGGAATTGAAAGACCGTCTCGTGGCCATCAACCGTGTGACAAAGGTTACCAAGGGTGGTCGCGCGTTCAGCTTTGCAGCCATCGTCGTTGTCGGTAACGAGGACGGTATCATAGGCTGGGGTCTCGGTAAAGCCAATGAGGTTACCGCCGCCATCGCCAAAGGCGTTGAGACAGCGAAGAAGAACCTTATCAAGGTTCCGGTGCACAAAGGCACAATCCCTCACGAGGTGAGCGCCAAGTTCGGCGGCTCGCGCATCTTCCTCAAGCCTGCCTCCGAGGGTACGGGAGTTAAGGCCGGTGGCGCTATGCGTGCAGTGCTCGAGAGCGTAGGCGTGACCGACGTGCTTGCAAAATCGAAAGGTTCGTCGAACCCCCACAACCTTGTGAAGGCTACTATCGCAGCTCTCGATGAGCTCCGCAGCCCGATGCAGGTGGCTCAGAACCGTGGCGTGTCGGTAGAAAAAGTGTTTAACGGCAAATAAGAAGCAGACATGGCACAGATAAAAATCACTCAGATAAAGAGCCGCATCAACGCTCCGAAAGTGCAGAAACTCACTCTCGACGCACTCGGACTCCGCAAGATGAATCATTCCGTGATCAAGGAGGACAATCCTTCAGTGATGGGAATGGTAAAGAGGGTTCATCATTTAGTTGAAGTGACAAAACTCTAAAAACACAGAAACGCAATGAAACTACATAATTTACAGCCGGCTCCCGGCAGCAACAAGGGTGACAAACGAGTAGGCCGCGGTCCGGGTTCGGGCTTCGGAGGCACATCGACCCGCGGTCACAAGGGTGCAAAGTCTCGTTCAGGTTATTCTCACAAGGTAGGTTTCGAAGGTGGTCAGATGCCGCTTCAGCGTCGAGTTCCGAAGTTCGGTTTCAAGAACATCAACCGCGTTGAATACAAGGCAATCAATCTTGACGCCCTTGAGGCTCTGGCTGCTGCCACGAACCAGACCAAGATCACGGTCGATGACCTTCGTCAGGCTGGCCTTGTTTCGAAGAAAGCTCTTGTCAAAGTGCTCGGTAACGGCTCAGTGACAAAGGCTCTCGAAGTAGAGGCAAACGCCTTCTCGAAGTCGGCAGAAGAAGCCATCACGGCTGCCGGTGGAACCGTAATCAAAAAATAACGACAATTAACAATGGGATTTACTAAAACAATAAAAAATATCTGGAGCGTAGAGGATCTCCGCAAACGCATCGGCATCACGCTGCTGCTGGTGATCATCTATCGTTTCGGATGCTACGTGGTCTTGCCGGGAATCAATCCCGACGAACTGCTGGCGCTTAAGAATTTCACTGCCGACGGTCTGATGCAGCTGCTCGATATGTTCTCGGGAGGTGCATTCTCTCAGGCATCGATCTTCGCGCTGGGTATCATGCCATACATCACGGCTTCGATCGTGATCCAGCTCCTTGGCATGGTGCTTCCGGCGTTCCAGAAGATGCAGAGGGAGGGTGAGAGCGGAAGAATGAAGCTCAACCAATATACCCGTTATCTCACAGTGCTGATTCTTCTGCTCCAGGGACCGGCTTACCTTATGAACCTCAAATATCAGGTTCAGGCAGCCGGAGGTCACGTGGAGATGGGCTTCTGGACTGTGGCGTTCATGACCATTGTTCTTGCCGCGGGCTCCATGTTCATCATGTGGCTCGGAGAGCGTATCGACCAGAAAGGTGTGGGCAACGGTATCTCGTTCATCATCCTTATCGGTATCATCGCCCGTCTGCCGGAGGCTTTCATCCAGGAATTCACCGGACGACTGATGAACTCTCAGGGTGGCGGCCTCGTGCTCTTCCTGGTTGAGATCATCATCCTGCTCGCCGTAATCGCCGGTGCAGTGCTTCTGGTTCAGGGCACACGCAAGGTGCCCGTGCAGTATGCGAAAAGGGTTGTGGGCAACAAGCAGTATGGCGGTGCGCGCCAGTATATCCCCCTGAAGGTGAATGCTGCCGGCGTAATGCCTATCATCTTTGCCCAGGCGATTATGTTTATCCCTGTAACTCTGGTTGGCTTCAGCACGAATCACACTGGTTTCTTCGGCGCGCTGACCGATATGTACGGATTCTGGTATAACCTGATTTATTTCATAATGATCGTCGCCTTCACTTATTTCTACACGGCGATCACGGTTCGCCCCGCCCAGATGGCAGAGGACATGAAGCGTAACAACGGCTTCATTCCCGGCATCAAGCCCGGCAAGCCGACGGTAGATTACCTCGATTCCATCATGTCGCGCATCACGCTGCCCGGTTCAATCTTCCTGGGCATAGTGGCCATTCTCCCGGCCATCGCCCACATCTGCGGGTTGAACAGGAATTTCGCCTCATTCTTCGGCGGAACATCATTGCTGATTCTTGTAGGTGTTGTCCTTGACACCCTCCGTATCATAGAGGGTCACCTTCTCATGCGTCATTACGACGGTCTTATGAAGGATGGACGTATCAAGGGCCGCACAACAGGCAGCGGAGCCTTTTAAAGAATTGTAACTCGTTGGCAAATTGATATGATTTATCTCAAGACAGCTGAGGAAATTGAAAAAATGAAGGGGGCTTGCGACTTGGTGAGCCGCACCTTGGGGGAATGCGCCAAATGGATAGCCCCCGGGGTGACAACCCTGAAACTGGATACAATAGCAAGAGAGTTTATCCTCGACAACGGGGGTAAGCCCTCATGCTTGGGTTATCATGGCTTTCCCGGCACGCTGTGCATAGAGGTTAACGAGACTGTGGTGCACGGATTCCCGTCGGCCTACACACTTCAGGAGGGCGACATCGTCGGTCTGGACTGCGTGGCCGAGCTTGACGGATATCACGGCGACAGCTGCTACACTTTCGCTGTAGGCGAGATCCCAGAGGCGACTGAGGCTCTTCTCAAGGTCACCAAGGAAAGCCTATATAAAGGGATTGAGGCTGCCAAGGCCGGCAAGAGAATCGGCGATATCTCCAACGCCGTGCAGACATATTGCGAGCGTCACGGCTATAGCGTGGTGCGCGAGATGTGCGGTCACGGCATAGGCAAAAGCATGCACGAGGATCCCGAGGTCCCCAACTACGGACGCCGGGGCATCGGACCGCTGCTCAAGCCGGGCATGGTGATAGCCATAGAGCCTATGATCAATCTCGGCAGCAAGAATATCGTGATAAGCGACGACGGCTGGCAATGCCGCACGCGCGACCGCAAGCCGTCGGCACATTACGAGCACACCATAGCTATCCATGCCACCGAGCCCGAGATCCTTACAACTTTCAAATACATTGAAGAGGCTCTCGGAGTCGCGCAGGCTTAAGATAAATCAATCAAACCTATAATCAATATGGCAAAACAAGCTGCAATCGAACAAGACGGTGTGATTCTCGAAGCATTGTCGAACGCAATGTTCAAGGTAGAGCTTGAGAACGGGCACGAAATCACGGCCCATATCTCCGGCAAGATGAGAATGCACTATATCAAGATACTTCCCGGCGACAAGGTGAAGGTGGAGATGTCTCCCTACGACCTGAGCAAAGGAAGAATTTCATTCAGATATAAATAACCCGGAACCTTTCAGCTAAAAACAGAGAATAGATATGAAAGTCAGAGCATCAGTAAAGAAGCGCAGTGCCGACAGCAAACTCGTGCGCCGCAAAGGTCGTCTTTACGTTATCAACAAAAAGAATCCGAAATTTAAAACTCGTCAGGGATAATACGCCGACAAGCTGAAAACCGCCCCCGAAATCCTAAAAATGGGTGTAAGAGGGTGAAAAATCGGCCTGTCACGTCAAAATTATGCGATAAAATTTTAATTTTGGCGTTATGATTATTAACTTTGCACAAAATTTGTATAATACCATATGGCAGTAAGAATCGTCGGCGTTGATTTGCCGCAGAATAAAAGAGGCGAGATCGCCTTGACTTACATCTTCGGCATCGGCCGAAGCGCCGCCAACACCATCCTCAGCAAGGCTGGCGTTGACCGCGACATAAAGGTTAAAGACTGGACCGACGCCCAGGCAGCAGCCGTGCGTGAGGTTATCCAGCATGACTACAAGGTGGAGGGCGATCTCCGCACTGAAATCCAGTTGAACATCAAGCGACTGATGGACATCGGCTGCTATCGCGGCATCCGTCACCGTATCGGTCTTCCCGTGCGCGGTCAGAGCACAAAGAACAATGCCCGCACGCGCAAGGGACGCAAGAAGACAGTCGCTAACAAGAAGAAAGCTACTAAGTAATAAATAATTAAAGTAATGGCAAAAAAGACAGTCGCAGCTAAAAAGAGGAATGTCAAGGTAGATGGCCAAGGTCAGCTCCACGTGCATAGCTCTTTCAACAACATCATTGTGTGTCTGGCCAACAGCGAGGGTCAGGTGATATCCTGGTCTTCAGCGGGCAAGATGGGCTTCAGAGGCTCCAAGAAGAACACACCTTATGCAGCTCAGATGGCAGCACAGGATTGCGCCAAGGTCGCATATGACCTGGGTCTGCGCAAGGTGAAAGCATACGTGAAAGGTCCGGGCAACGGTCGTGAGTCCGCCATCCGCACGGTTCACGGTGCAGGAATCGAGGTGACAGAGATTGTAGACGTTACTCCGCTTCCCCATAACGGATGCCGTCCTCCCAAAAGGAGAAGAGTCTGATCCGTAAGATAATAATCGCGATAACAAGCATTATAATCCAACTGAGTCCGCAAGCCTGATCCTGAATGCGAATAGACCGTCTTCTGACACTTCCTTTCGACGGTCGCGGCTGCGCTAAGGGATCCGGGGCTCAAGGGCCGCTTTAATTAAAGAAAAATAAAATGGCAAGATACACAGGTCCAAAAACCAAGATCGCACGTAAGTTTGGTGAGCCCATCTTCGGCGATGACAAAGTTCTGGCTAAGAAAAATTATCCGCCGGGACAGCATGGCGCCAATCGCCGCCGCAAGACCTCAGAGTATGGTCTTCAGCTCCGTGAGAAGCAGAAAGCTAAATATACTTATGGCGTGTTAGAGCGTCAGTTCCGCAATCTCTTCGAGAAAGCTGCCCGCACAAAGGGTATCACGGGTGAGGTTCTTCTTCAGTTCCTGGAGAGCCGCCTCGACAACGTGGTTTATCGTCTGGGAATGGCTCCCAGCCGCCCCGCTGCCCGTCAGCTCGTGCTCCACAAGCACATCACAGTAAACGGCAAACCGGTCAATATCCCTTCCTATAAGGTTCTTCCCGGAGATGTAGTGGCTGTGCGTGAGAAATCAAAATCGCTTGAGGTTATCGCCGATGCGCTTTCAGGTTTCAACCATAGTAAATATCCTTGGCTTGAATGGGATGAGAGCGTGAAGGGCGGCAAGTTCCTCCACCTTCCCCAGCGTGAGGACATCCCCGAGACCATCAAGGAGCAATTGATCGTCGAGTTATATTCTAAATAATAAACATTAAATACCCATGCCAATTTTAGCATTTCAAAAACCCGATAAGGTGGTCATGCTTGAATCGAGCAACTCCTTCGGAAAATTCGAATTCCGTCCGCTCGAGCCGGGATATGGACAGACTATCGGCAACGCCCTGCGCCGCATCCTTCTTTCGTCGCTCGGCGGTTTCGCCATCTGCTCAATCCGCATCGACGGAGTGGCTCACGAGCTCGACACGATTCCGGGAGTAAAGGAAGATGTGACCAACATCATTCTTAACCTCAAACAGATTCGTTTCAAGCAGCTCACTGAAGACCACGAGACCGAGAAAGGTTCGGTAACCGTGTCGGGAACGGATGTGTTCACTGCAGGCGACTTGGGTAAGGTTCTTTCCGGATTCGAGGTGCTCAATCCAGAGTTGGTGATCTGTCACCTCGACAGCGCGGCAAGTTTCAAGATGGATTTCACAATCAACAAAGGTCGCGGGTGGGTTCCTGCCGATGAGAACCGCGAGCTTCTCGCGGGCACTGAGCTCAATGAGATCGCCATCGACTCTATCTACACCCCGATAAAGAATGTGAAATATTCTGTTGAAAACTATCGCGTGGAGCAGAAGACCGACTATGAAAAGCTGGTTATGGAGGTCACGACAGACGGCTCGATCATGCCTAAAGAGGCATTGAAGGAGGCTGCCAAAATTCTGATCCAGCATTTCATGATGTTCAGCGATGAGAAAATCACTCTCGAGGCTCCGCAGGAGGATGCACCCGAAGAATTCGATGAGGAAGTGCTTCACATGCGCCAGCTCCTCAAGAGCAAGCTTGTGGACATGGACCTTTCGGTGCGTGCCCTCAACTGCCTGAAGAGCGCGGAAGTGGAAACCCTCGGCGAACTCGTTGGCTTCAACAAGACAGATCTTCTCAAATTCCGCAATTTCGGAAAGAAATCGCTCAGCGAACTCGACGAGCTTCTTGAGAAGCTTCACCTTTCCTTTGGAATGGATATTTCGAAATACAAATTAGATAAAGACTAATTCCCCATGAGACATAATAAAAAATTCAACCACCTCAGTCGCAAGAAAGGACACCGCGAGGCCCTTCTTTCTAACCTTGCGATCGCTCTTATCCAGCATAAGAGAATCTTCACGACTGTGGCTAAGGCAAAGGCTCTCCGCGTGTATGCCGAGCCTCTGATCACACGGTCGAAGAAAGACGATATGGCAAATCGCCGTCTCGTGTTCAGCTATCTTCAGAACAAAGAGGCCGTGAAGGAGCTCTTCGGAGTTATCGCTGAGAAAGTGGCGGACCGTCCGGGCGGTTACCTCCGCATCCTCAAGACCGGTCACCGTCTTGGCGACAACGCAGAGATGTGTATGATCGAGCTTGTTGACTTCAATGAGAACATGCTTGAGGCTGCCGCTCCCAAGAAAGCGAAGACCACACGCCGCTCTCGTTCGAAGAAAGCCGCAGCTCCCGCTGAGGCTCCTGCAGCCGAAGCTCCCGAAGCAGAGGAAGCTCCTGCAGCGGAAGAACCCAAGGCAGAATAAATTCCCTTATAATAACCAAAACGCGGGGCGATTGCATTATGCAGTCGCCCCGCGCTTTTTGTGCCTTAAACGCTTCTCCCTCTTCCGGTTTCACTCCGAACCAAACCTCCTCAATCCCCATAAAAAATTAAGTATCTCTTGGGGAGAGATACTTAAATTCTGTAAGAATTTGATAATCAATAGCGTTTTTGAGAGAAGTGATGCTATTCTGTAAATAAGATGCTTTTTGATAGATGTAATGCATTTTGGTTTGTAAAAAGTATGATAGCTGTAATGCAAGACATCACGTTGCGACGGAGGGTGTTACATTACTCTCAAATGTAGGGATGCTCCCTGGAGCATCCGATGATGAATAACCTGTTGTCTGTCTGTTGGAGGATGCACCATGGTGCATCCCTACAATTTGAGACGCAATTAATCGTGTTCTGCAACACACTCAATTAGTATTATGAATACTGCGCTCAAAAATGTCCTGTCGGATTTTGTGATTTGCGATGAAATTGTTAATTTTGCAACCGATTTAAGTATCTCTCCCCAAGAGATACTTAATTTCAATTTTTGTATCAGGGCGACGTTCGAAGCTTTTTCAGCGCGGCAAAGCCCTGAGTCTAAGGCAATTTTTGACTTGTATGTCTCTGTCGGAGATATGGTAAGTATGGAGGTTCCGCAAAAGGTTGAGGCGAGATCAGATTGTGAGGCCGCGACAGCGACAATGGGCGTTGGCGACGCCGTAGGCGTGGCACGAAGTCACTGGTTTGTGGCTATCGTGAAGAATAACACGGAGAAATCTGTGGCTGAAAAACTCTCGGATGCCGGCGTGACATTTTATCTTCCTACTCAGGAGGAACTGCGGATCTGGCGTAACGGACGACGCAAGAAGGTGGAACGCGTGGTGATTCCTGCAACAATCTTCATACATTGCACCGAGCCTGAAAGGCGCGAAATAGTGAAGCTCCCTTATATCAACAGATTCATGACCAACAAAGCGGCATGCTCCCCCGGTAGGGTCGGAAGTCCGTTGGCCGTCATTCCCGATTCTCAGATAAGGACATTGCGTTTTATGCTCGGCAATGCCGAGGGGGAGGTAACAGTCTCACCGGTTTACGGCAAGGGGGATAAAGTCAAGGTGATCAGGGGTTGCCTGCGTGGGCTTGAAGGGGAGATAATAGAAACAAGCGGTGGCAGCGAACTGATGGTACGAATCGATATATTCGGCTGCGCCCGGGTATCTATCAATCCGACGAACGTCTCCAAGATTTAATGTTACATCGTGTCTAAGACATTGCACATTTCACATTCCACATTCCACATTATAATAGAGCGGGCTCATCGGCTCATGGAGCGGGCGCAGGAGGCGGGATGCCTGAATATCGACGGGCATGTGCCGTCGCGGGAGGAACGCGCGCTGTGCGCCGAGATACGTGTGTTCGCACGGGAATTGCGCGACATGATACCTGACGCCGCTCCGGAACATCTTTATGAACTGACAACGTATCACGACATGTTGCACCGTGTAGGCTTTCATGAAGTTCCCCCGCAGAAATTCAGCGAAGACATGCAACGCCGTTTCTTCGAATCATGGACAGGCGGCAAAGCCGCTGTCTCGGAAGCCGAGATTTACGCGATGATCGCCCCGAAGGTGCGTGCGAATGCCGCGGCAGTGGATCCGCGATATTATTCGGCATATTACAGGTTGAAGAAGGCGTGGATTCGCGAACTGAGCGTGCGCGACAGTTTCCGGGGCGTATCGCAGGCGGAAAACTACCGCCGTCTTTCGCAGCTTCTCGCTGACAACCTCTCCGACTGCTATCCCGGCGGCAAAGCCGAGGCGCAGGCACGCAAGCAGCGTTGGGTCACAGCCAACCTCGTGTCAGACCCTTCGCTCCTCGACTCCGACACCCGCGAAGCCTACCGCCGCTTCCTCGCCAAAGCCGAGTTCCTCGGCTTCACCGTTACCGCCCGCGAACTTTCGCCCCGATAACTTGGTTTGAAAAGAATATATGATTATATTTGCATCATGGTTGGAGTCAATTTGGACATATTAAAGAAATTCTTTTCCAAAGAACCGATAGTCAGGGCATGGCTTTTCGGCTCCTTCGCCCGAGGCGAAGAGCGAGAGGACAGTGATGTTGACATCCTTGTTCAATTCGACCGCGATGCCAAAGTGGGACTATTGCGGCATGCAGACATTCTGCTTCGTCTTGAACAGTTGCTCCATAGGAATGTTGATCTTGTACCGGAAAATTCAATTTATCCCGAGCTGCGTCAATCGATAAATTCATCAAAAGTCCTGATTTATGAGAGAAGCTGATCGCGATCCATTAAGAATTCAGCATATGATTGAATCTATCAATCGTGTGAATGACTTTATGGCAGATAAATCAGAGAAAGATTTGGAGAATAATTCAATGCTTTTCTATGCTGTGGTTAAAAATATAGAAATCATTGGAGAAGCTGCGTATAAGTTGACTCATGAATTCATGGATTCTCATCCTGAAATACCATGGAAGCAGATAATTAGAATGAGGCATATACTCGTTCATGGCTACTATCAGATTAATACAGAGCAATTATATAACGTCTATACCGAAGATTTACCGTATCTTTATGCCAAGCTTTTAAAATGCTCCCTGTAAAGAGCATTTCATTTAGAAAGAGTTGTATCCCAAAAGTATAGATCGTTTATTTTGAATTAAAACTATCGTATATTTTTGCGTGTTCAACAAATCAATATTCTGTGTCATTGCCCCAGAAACATATTAAGGCTGCTTTACAGCGAGTGAAGGGACTCTTCGATGGCGAAATCGGGGGCTTCGAGAGGTGTCCGGTTGAGATAGAGGGGGCGCGTCTTGTGGATCAGGAACGCGGAGTGGCCATCAATTGTCAGGCATCATGGCGCGATGTTTGGAGTCTGCAGCATTACGACCGCATCCCCGAATTCGAATTCTGCAAGGACGGCAAGAAATTCACTGTGCCGGAGAACACGGCATTCGTGAGCACAAACAATGATATTACTTCTGGAGAACTTCAGGAAGCATCGATCAGTATAAGCCGCTTCCATTCCTCCGATGTAAACTGGACTGCTCCCCATTACCTTAGGTCCGTGCAGCCGCTTGAACGTTTTGACTGGGTTCATACATTCCATACTTATTCTTTTGAAGGGGCATCTCCGGATGGATGGTTATATACCTCACTCGGATTGTTGGAAGTCAATTTTACAGGTAAAGGGGCATTCCATTTATTTCCCTACAAATACGCCGGGAGGTATTATCTGATATGCGAAGCCCATTTTGAATGCACGGTAGAGGAATTCAATGAATATGCATTCGCCGCGCAATTGGCATTAGGATTCTTCACCGACCGTGTTACGCTCGACGAAGCTTACATTCTCTCTTATCCGGGTGAAGACTTTTTAGAGCCTCAAGGTGTGTATTATTTCGAGATGCGCCCATCCATAAAGGGACAGTATCCGATATTTACCACTAACATGTATTGGCTGCATGAGGTGTTGAAGAACGGTGAAAACAATGCCTACGCCGACCCACAGGTTGCACCGGAGGGAGTGGTTGACAGCGGCATTGTAAACTGGCTGCCCATGGATTTCTATTCCCGCATGGCTAATGAACTTTACCGTCACGAGGCATTGCGCCGGGCTGCGGGCATAATCCTCGATGCTTCGACTCAGGCCCTTGAATATCAAGCGGCGTTATATGCAGTGGCATTGGAATGTCTCGCCACTTTCCTTCTGAAAGAGCAAGGAGAAACTTCCGCATATCCGATGGATCAAAAAGTTTTTAATAAAGACATACGTCCAGCATTTGAAAAGATACTTAAAGAGGCAGCGGATACTGGCAAGATAGGACGGGAAGGTCTGAGAATCCTTAGTAACCGTCTAAATAACCTTAACGGCATCACGAACAGCGGCAAGCTCACTGACCCATTCGATCATTACGGCTATAAATTGTCGAAAGAAGAGAAAGACGCAATCAACACGCGCAACCGTCTACTGCACGGAGGCATCCTTAGCGGCATCAACTACGCCGCGCAATTTGACGAGCTTTATAAGTGTAGTCTACGGTTGCACAAACTTTGCTGCATTCTGCTCTTGAAGCGTGTCGGCTTCACATCGAGCATCGTCAACCTCCCCGTGCTTCGCGGCTTCGCCGCCGAATGCGCTGCCGCCGAGCCGATCCTGCTACAGCTCTGATATCTTGAATCTACAGGATTCGAGGGAATGCCTGACATAATATAAATTTACCATCAATATATCTGGATATCACTGGTGCTTATTAGATTTTACTTGCCTCTTTAAGCACAATCAATGACAATATACAATTTGTCTGTAAGTCTCATTCAATTATGAAATTTTTAGTTACAGGTGCTGCCGGTTTTATCGGCAGTGCCCTCTGTCATCGTTTCCTTGAAAGAGGGGACGAGGTGGTCGGTCTTGACAATATCAACGATTACTACGACCCGAAACTGAAATACGGTCGTCTTCTGACACTCGGCATCGCTGAGGAGGACGTGCAATGGTATAAGTTCGCGAAAAGCTCTGCATTTCCAAGCTTTTCTTTCATCCGCATGAATCTTGAGGATACGCATGCCATGCAGATGCTTTTCGCAAACGGAGGTTTCGATGTCGTGGTCAACCTCGGTGCGCAGGCCGGTGTCAGGTATTCCATCACCAACCCGCTTGCATATGTGGAAAGCAACGTGGACGGATTCATCAACGTCCTCGAAGGATGCCGCCACAACAAGGTTAAGCACCTTGTGTACGCATCCTCCTCGAGCGTCTACGGATTGAACGGCAAGGTGCCGTTCTCTGAGCATGACGGCATCGCGCATCCCGTGTCACTCTATGCCGCCACAAAGAAGAGCAACGAGCTTATGGCGCATGCATACTCCAAGCTGTACGACCTCCCCACAACAGGTCTTCGGTTCTTCACCGTCTACGGGCCGTGGGGGCGTCCCGACATGTCCCCGTTCCTCTTCATGGACGCAATCCTGCACGACCGCCCCATCAAGGTCTTCAACAACGGCGACATGCTCCGCGACTTCACCTATATCGACGACATCGTGGAAGGGGTCGTGAGGATAAGCGGGGTGATTCCGCAGGGCAACCCGAACTGGGATGAGAAGGATCCTGACCCTGCAACATCCCCGGCCCCCTACCGCGTCTACAACATCGGCAACCAGCATCCCACGCGCCTGATGGACTATATCGCCTGCATCGAGAAATCGATCGGCAGGGAGGCGAAGAAAGACTTCCTCCCCATGCAGCCCGGCGATGTATACCAGACCTACGCCGACTCCTCCGCACTCGGAGAAGCCACCGGCTTCCGTCCCGCAACCCCGCTACAACAGGGCATCGACCGCACAGTTGAATGGTTCAAAGAATACTATAGATTGTAGATACCTAAATTATGAAAAAAAACAACATATTACAGGAGGTGTGTCTGTTAAGATTGTTGCTGATTTTCCTTCTTGTGTCATATCATGCATTTGCTCCATTTTGTGGTGCATGGAAACCCTTAGAAGGCATGGAAGAAACTCCTAATAGTGTATATGCGTGGATAGGATACGTTTTCTATAGCTTCATGCTTGAGTCTTTCACCTTTATCTCCGGATATGTGTTCGGGTTCCAAGTTCAAAGGAAAGGGCAATCTTGCATTACCTTTCATAATCTGGCTGTCAAGAAATTCCAGAGATTAATCATTCCCTCAATAGTTTTTAGTATAATCTATATGCTAATTTTCAATCCTGACACATTCATACACACTCCAATACATGCATTATATAATGGGATTCAAGGGGTTGCCCATATGTGGTATCTTCCAATGTTATTCTGGTGTTTTATTGGTATATGGATGATTGAAAAGTTAAATTTTAGTAGGGGAAAGAGTATATGCTTGCTCTTGGTTTTAGCTGTTGTGTCATTTGTACCACTTCCGTTTCAATTGACATTTACAATGTATTATATGGTCTTTTTTTTCACCGGGTATGTTGTCAAGAAATCAAATTTTAATCTCACTAATTATTCAAAAACAAAAAATATCATAATCTTATGGATACTGTTCATTATCTCATTCATATTTCTTCAGAACGGAATATTATACTTAAAAGTTATTCTGAGAACGGTGGATCAGATACCATTAAAACTAACCATACAATGTCTTATAAAGCTTAGTCGTCTTGTTTATTCCTCGTTAGGTGTAATTGCCGTTATTTTTACATCATTAAATTTAATAAGGTATCATTCGTTAAAATTATCGGATAAAGCAATAACACTAAGCACGTATTGTTTTGGAATATATTTATTTCAACAATTTATTTTGCAATTAATATATTATAAAACAGATTGGAATTCAATGATATCTGTTTATGCATTGCCTTGGTTGGCAATTATTATAACAATAATTTTGAGTTGGCTTTTGAGCCATTTGGCACTGCGGACACGCATAGGGAGATTATTAATAGGTTAGGTAAATAGCTCAAAAGGATTTTTTGAGTCAGAAGTATGTCCGAACTAAATAAAAAGGTTGCATCGGCCACAAAGTGGTCATCAGTGACGGAGATTGCTGCTAAATTAGTTGCGCCGATTTCCACTATGGTGCTTGCGCGAGTCTTGGCGCCGGAGGCCTTCGGCGTGCTCGTTACCGCAACAATGGTAATAAGTTTCGCTGAAATATTCACTGACGCGGGTTTTCAGAAATACATAGTGCAGCACGAATTTGAAGATGAAAAATCATTGTTCCGGTCTACGAATGTAGCATTCTGGTCAAATCTTGTGATGTCGTTGATAATATGGGCCGTCATAATAATCTTTGCCGATGAAATTGCAGAACTGGTAGGAAACAAGGGGTATGGCTCTGTGATTGCTGCCTCGTGTTTTTGCATACCGTTAGCTGCATTCAGCAGTATTCAGATGTCGATATATCGGCGCCATTTAGACTACAAGACTCTATTTCTGGTAAGGATGGTTGGAGTGGCAATACCACTTGTAATAACAATCCCGCTTGCATTCATATTAAGAACCTACTGGGCACTGATAGCCGGGATGATCGGCCTCAATCTTTCCAATGCGATTATCTTAACGATAAAATCGCGATGGAAACCAAAATTGGAATATGATTTTCTGCTTTTCAAACAGATGTTTGCTTTTACTGTGTGGTCACTGCTTGAGGCAATTTCAATATGGCTTACGGGATATATCGACATATTCATAGTCGGTAAAATGCTGAATGAATACTATCTTGGAATCTACAGAGTGTCAATGACGACAGTGGGGCAATTTACCGGGATTATTACAGCCGCGACAACAACAGTATTATTTTCTTCCCTTTCACGGTTACAGACAGATCGGCAGGAATTTGAAAAGATGTTTTTCAATTTTCAGAAATTAGTCGGCCTATTGGTAATTCCTTTGGGATTTGGAATTTTTATTTTCCGAGACTTGGTTGTAGACATACTTCTTGGTTCGCAATGGTGTGCTGCTGCTCATTTCATGGGGATATGGGCATTGACAAGTGCGGTAACTATTGTGTTGAGCCATTACAGTTCTGAAGTATATCGTGCCTTAGGCAAGCCAAAGCTGTCATTTGTTGCGCAGCTACTGCATCTCATAGTTTTAGTACCGGTTGTGTGGTATTTTGTCCGGTTTGGTTTTGAGGTTTTGTGTGATGCCAGAGCTATAGTCAGACTTGAATTAGTGTTAGTCAATCTTATATTAATGTATGCTGTGATCCATATTTCTATATGGAAAATGATAAAGAACATACTTCCTGAATTATTTGCGGCATCATTGATGACAGGTATTCTTTTGCTTCCCCCAAATGTAGGTATACTGATAAAAATTAGTTATATAATACTTTCGATAGCAATCTATATTGGAGCAATATGCTGTTTCAAGAATGAGAGACACATTCTTTTTAATTTGAAGAAATATCTCAAAAGATAATCGACAATATGAATGTTTTAATAGGAGGAGATTTCGCGCCTGGAAAAGTTATGACATCTATGATTGAAGAGGGCAATTATTCGTTCATAGAAGATCTTAAGTCATTAACTGAAACTTCGGACTTTTCGATAATTAATTTAGAAAGTCCGTTTAAAATAGATTCAGACCTTCCAATTGATAAATATGGACCCAATATTGGATGCACGCCTAAAACTGTCAATGCACTGAGATATGCAAATATAGATGCTGTCACGCTCGCTAATAATCATGTTTTGGATTATGGAGAAAACGCCCTCAAACGGACTGTGGACATATGTAAAGAAAATGGTATAAAAACAGTTGGGGTCGGAAGAAATTTAAAAGGCGCATCTTTGCCATTGATAATTGAGAAAGAGGATGAAACGGTAGCTGTAGTAAACTGTTGTGAACATGAATTTTCTATTGCCACAGAAGATACAGCTGGCGCCAATCCTCTTGATCCCATTTCTCAATATTATCAGATTCGGGAATTAAAGGAAAAATATGATTATGTTCTGGTTATTGTTCATGGAGGTCACGAGATGTTTAACCTTCCCTCTCCGAGAATGCAAAAAACATATCGTTTTTTCATTGATGCGGGAGCGGATGCAGTTGTGAATCATCACCAACATTGTTTCTCCGGATATGAAATTTACAACAGCAAACCAATATTTTATGGCCTTGGAAATTTGTGTTTTGATGAATCAAAACGAAATTCGCAAGCATGGTATTATGGATATATGATATCGTTGGAATTCTCAGATAAAATAAATTTCAAAATTCATCCATACGAACAGTTTAAAACAGATTCCTCCCTAAAATTAATTAATATTGAGAAGATCGGTAGCGAAATTAAACATCTTAATTCCGTAATACAAAATATTGATACCCTTACGCAGCATGCAAATGCATATTACGAGACTTGCAGTAAGCATATCCCTTCGGTGTTTGATATTTATAATAATTCAATACTTAGAAAGTTGAGATATAGGAGGTTGCTCCCATCAACAATAACTAAGAAATCAAGGCTTAGAATTCATGACCATATCCTATGTGAATCCCATTTAGACAAAATAAAATTCTATTTCATTAAAAAGATGAAGAATAAATTATGATTGTCGATTTTATCGGAATGCCATTAAATTTGGGAGCAAGGAAAAGAGGAGTTGAAAAAGGCACTGAGATGCTTAGGGAACTATGCCTTAACACATTGTATCTTAAAAATGATTGGAGGGATATCGGTGATATTGAATGTGAGAATATTTCCCCGGCCACAGATAACACCTATTCTTTACTTCCTAATATAACGTCTATTATAAGTGCTAACATCAGACTGAGAAATACAATTATAGATTCTTTAAAAAGAGGCCATTTCCCGTTTATAGCTGGTGGTGACCATTCTCTTGCATGGGGATCTTTGTCTGCGGTTATGAATGTATTTGATAATCCGATATGTTATTATATTGATGCGCACGGAGATTTTAATACAAAGGATACTTCTGATTCGCATAATGTACATGGAATGCACATGTCTTATATCATGGGATTTGACACAAGTAATTTAAGTGGAAGCCTTCAGAACAATAGGACTATGAGCCCACAGAACATTAAATTCATTGGACAACGCAGTCTTGATAAGGGAGAGCTTAGGTTTATTGAGAAATATAGTATCCCAATTTATCAAGATAGTAAAGAGATTCCATCATCAAAGAATCCTTCTCATATTAGCTTCGACATAGATGTGCTGGATCCCCTCATAGCTCCGGGAACCGGAGTTCCGGAGGTCAATGGATGGAATGTAGATAAGGTTAAGGAGTGTCTTACAGATATTTTTAGGAAATCTTGTGTAAGGAGCTTCGATTTTGTTGAAATAAACCCATTGTTGGATATCGATCATAAGACCAGAGATTTGGCATCATCATTAATTAAAGTTATAGATAATTTAATATTCAATTATAATGTTTAATCTTGAGAAAGTTGATTTCGCAAATCTATCTCCATATGAATTGCCAATATGGAGACGCGGGTTGATAAAAGTCTTGCTTAAGTTTAAAAATATATGGAAAGATGATAAGAGTTTTTTAACCGTATATTATCTCTTAAGGATGGGCAAGAAGATGCATTGGAACAATCCTCAGTCTTTCACCGAGAAACTTACATGGCTAAAAGTGAATAATCGGAAGCCAATTTATACTGAAATGGTGGATAAATACTTAGCTAAAAAGTTGGTAAAAAATAAAATAGGAGAGGAATATGTGATTCGAACATATGGTGTTTGGAATTCATTTGATGAAATAGATTTCTCCGGTTTGCCAAATCAGTTTGTTATTAAGACTACTCATGGAGGAGGGAGCACTGGTGTCGTTGTATGTAAAGATAAGAAGAATTTTAATATTGACACAGCCCGTAACAAAATTAATAAATCTTTAGCCATGGATTTATATACAACAAACCGGGAATGGCCATACAAAAATGTTGAAAGAAGAATAATCGTTGAAGAATATATAGAAGATGGCAATGGCAGACAAGATGATTACAAGATATTTTGTTTCAATGGCAAAGTGCAATTCCTGAAAATAGTTTTTGATAATGAGACTGGCCACCATGCTAATTTTTATGATAGGAATTGGGAGTTACAAAATTTTTTCGAGTCGGATATACTTCCCGATGATAAAGTCAATATTCCCCGTCCATTGAATTTTGATAAAATGATAGAAATTGCGGAAAAATTGTCAAGGGATCTGCCTTTCCTCAGGGTTGACCTTTATAATTTAGATGGGAAAATTTATTTTGGAGAAATGACATTTTATCCTGCCAGAGGAATGGATTTTTATAGTCCTCAGAATGCTGATAAATATATAGGAGAATTGCTATTATTATAAATTAATATTCTTATATTATGAGTAAGCACGTTCACTTAATCTGCAATAAACCAGCAATAATATTGCCAATCAATTCGCGAAAATCTAAATATGAATATAAATTCAATTAAATATATTTTGTTAACTGACCACAGACATAACAGTACTGCGCTATATATATTTATTCTCTTATTTACTTGTTATTTTTCACAGGGTATTTTATATCCTTCAGGTTCAGTTCTTTCTCAGTTTTTTCTATTCTGCATATTATTTTGGGGTGGCTATTCATTATTTAGGACAATTCAATTTAGAAATAAGCCAACGGTTGTACGATTATTTACAATATTTACTCTATTACTCCTGATAACCTATCTAATCTCACCCAAAACAGTAAATGGGACTGTCATTGAATTTATTGGCAAAGTAAACACATTCGGTCAGTTTAAGAATGAGATGAGTTTTTGCTTGATGTTTTTTATTGGTTATCAAATTGTACCCAAGACAGTAACTTCGAATAATACATTTCTTTATATAGCCTTTGTATTGACATTTCTGTCAATCGTTAATTATATTCATACATCAAATCAATTAGCCAGATTATTTAATAGAGACGAAAACACCATTAGTACTGCATATAACTTTATATCACTTTTGCCAATATATGCCTTAAGCTTTAAAAATCATCGAAAGTTATCATTGCTGCTTATGATTGTATGTATGTTCTATGTAATCCAAGGGGCAAAAAGAGGGGCAATAGTCTGTATGATTATGTGCGTATTGGTTTCATTTATCTGGTATATTAAGAATTTCAAGTTATCCGTTTCTAAGCGTCTGTTAAGTGCAATATTGATTTTAGGAATAGGAGCAATTGCAGCATATTGGTACGGCCAGAATGAATATCTGATATCAAGAATTGAATATATGGAAGCCCGAGGTATCGGCTATCGTGAGATTGGATATGAAATGATGTTAAATCATTGGTTAAACGATTCTAATTTCATAACACAATTATTTGGAAACGGGACTGCTCAGACAATCAATGTCTGGGGGAATTACGGACATAATGATTGGCTTGAGTTATTGATAGACAATGGGATTTTAGGGGTAATTCTGTATGCAATAGTTTTCATATCCGCTTTTAATTTCATTTTTAAGAAAATTGAATCTCCCTATATTCGATTAAGTGCATTCTTATGTGTCATGATATGGTTTCTAAAAACTATATTTTCTATGGGTTACACAGATCAGTTCTCAGGCATCATGACATTCATATTAGGATTCTGTATTAGAAAGACAACACAAAAGATGACCTTATCGCTAAATAATCACTAATATGAAAATACTTCTACTTATAGATGCAATGCCGTTAGGTGGTGCAGAACGACAGATGTCGTATCTTGCAATCGGTCTGAAAAAATCAAATCATAATGTCCGGTTGGTTACATTTTTTGATTTAATGAATGGATATCAGAATGATCTTGATAAATATAATATTGCTGTAGAAATACATGCTCAAGGTAAAAATCCAATAAAAAGAGCATACATAATCCGTAAAATTGTCAATAACTTCAAGCCTGATAAAGTTATAGCTTATAAATATGGAACGACTGTTGCAGCTTGCGTTGCTCAACTATTAGGTAAAAGTTTTAATTTGATAGTATCGGAGAGAAATACCACCCAACGATTAACGAGAAAAGAAAGATTAAAATTTTATTTGTATAGATTTGCAACGCATATAGTTCCCAATAGTTATTCTCAGGCAGAATTCATAGAAAAATACTATCCGGATTTATATCCAAAGATAACAGTTATAACAAATATGATTGATCTAAATAAATTTAACGCAAAACAAAATCGATCATATGAACCCATTGCAACAGTTCTGACAACGGCAAGAATTTCAAGTCAGAAGAACATACTTAATTACCTAAAAGCAATTAATATTCTTAAGCAACGTAAAATTAAAGCAAAATTTTTATGGTACGGTTATATTTCATCTACGAAATATATGAAGCAGGTCAATGAGTTAGTAGAGGAATTCAATCTTAATGATTACATAAAATTTTATGACGGTGTTACTGATGCCCAGCGGTTGTATCAATCTGCAGATATATTTTGTCTGCCATCAAATTTTGAAGGTTTTCCCAATGTATTATGCGAGGCTATGGCATCACAATTACCCACAGTAGCTTCCAATATTTGTGACAATCCTCTGATTCTTAGAGACTCTCAATATATGTTTGAGCCGTCCGAACCTATTGAAATCGCTAATGTTTTAGAAAATATGATAAAAATGGATAGAAAGCAACGTTCG
Organism: uncultured Muribaculaceae bacterium; assembly: GCA_910584055.1. GTDB lineage: Bacteria > Bacteroidota > Bacteroidia > Bacteroidales > Muribaculaceae > Lepagella. The sequence continues at coordinate 25,472 of CAJTZS010000023.1, forward strand.
GAACTCGGCTTAAGGAATAGGGATATAATTGTAAATCTATGTAATGAGAAGAATTTTATAGATAGTTATTTGAATTTATGTTAAACAAGCTCTTAAACGACTTCAATTAGAATAACAACGGATGAAAAATTCTTTCCTTTTTCTCGGACCCCAATCAAATAAGAAAAAAAATTCTGTGGGTGGAATTGTAGTATTGTTTGAAGATTGGATATCTCAAATTTCACGGTATAATATTGATTATAGAATCATTGATACAAATAAATCAAATTATAATTCAAGAATCGGGTCAATTATCTCTATTATTTATCAGCTATGGTGCAACGTGGATAAGTGTTCTGTTGTCATGCTTCATGGAACATTTAAAGATTTTATTTTTATTGGTCCTTTTGTTTTATTATTCTGCAAAATATATAAGAAACCTTATGTCCTTAGAAAATTTGCAGGGAACTTTAAAGAGCTTTATGATAAATCGTCTGTAGTTAAAAGATACTTGTTGGATAGGGTAATTCAACGTTCAAAAATATCTTATTGGGAAACTCAACATCTCACAAACTGGTGTAAAGAGAGGTATAAGAATAATGATGTTAAATGGTTTCCTAATGTTAGGATCCGTTCGAAGCTAATCAGAAATGTTCGTCCGTATCAAAAGAAATTTGTATTTATTTCAAGAGTCACTCCAAGTAAAGGGGTAGACACTTTAATTGAAGCGTTTCATGAATTAGGGAATGATTATCAACTTAGTATCTATGGCTCAATAGATGGATATGATATAACCCAGTTAAGCCCATATTACAAAGGATGCTTGGAGCCGAGTTCAATTACACAAACATTAAAATTAAATGACGTACTAATCTTACCTACAACATGGGTCGGTGAAGGGTATCCTGGTATAATTATAGAAAGTATGTCTGCCGGAGTGCCAATAATTGCTACTAAGGTGGGAGGAATTCCAGAATTGATACAGTCTGGAAGCAATGGAATTTTAATGAATGGCGCTTCAAAGGAAGCCATTTTGGAAGCCATTAATCAATTTGAAAAATATGATTATGGAAGCCTTTCTAAAAATGCTTTAGAATCATTCAATCAATATGATTCTGAAATAATTACAGCTAATGTTTTAAAAGAATTAAACCAATTGGAAGAGTCAAATTAGAAAGTCGTAATTCAATGAATATTTTTTCGTTATACAGCAAACTTCCAGTTTTTATTCAGAATATCCTTTGTTCTGTTAAGGGGTATAAGCTTGAAAAGGAAAGATATGGAGGGGAGTATCAAGATATATTCGAAAGTCTGAAGGAATCAGAGGGATGGAGTGATGACGAAATAATCGAATATAAGGAGAAAAACATTGCCCGGATTTTACAATACGCTTATGATCATACCAAATTTTACAAGCGATTCTTTGATCAGCATGGAGTGAGACCACAGGATTTTAAATGCCTTGATGATTTAGTTAGATTTCCGATACTTACAAAAGAAATGGTAAGAGAGAATTGGGAGGATATGATTTCAGATGAATTTTCAAGGAAAGATCTGATAGCATATCATACAAGCGGAAGCACGGGCAAGGCGTTGGATTTTTTTTGGACACGACACAGCCTTAGGTATTATTGGGCGGTAGTATGGAGAGGGAGGGAGCGATTTGGCATAAAAAAAGGAGATTTACACATAAATTTTACGGGGAAAATAGTTGTTCCGTTATCTCAAGTCAAACCACCATTCTGGAGATATAATAAGCCACTTAATCAGTACATGCTAAATATGCAGCATATAACAAAAGATAAGATTAACGACATTGTAGAATTCATCAATCTGAAAAAAGCCAAGTTTTTCGTAGGGTATCCGTCGATTATTTATTCTTTCGCGTTGCTTGTAGAAGAAAATGGACTAACGATAATAAATCCACCATTGTATATTTTTTCAAGTGCAGAAAAAATGTATGATTTCCAAAGGGATGTTATAGAACGTGTGTTCGCTGGAGTAAAGATAGTTGAACACTATGGATTCTCAGAGAATGCCGCTTCTGCATCGAAAGACATTGATGGGTTATATCATGTTGACTATGAACTGGGTCATATGGAGTTAAAAGTAAAAATTCCGAATGGAAGTATTTCAACAGGAGAAATACTTGCAACAGGATTTCAGAATCTTGGAATGCCTTTTATAAGATATGAAATTGGTGATACCGCTACGTTTATAGGCGATAACGTCATATCTGATATAGAGGGCAGAAACGAAGATTTTGTGTTAATACCTGAAGGCTCTAAAGTTATGAGGTTTGATTATATATTCAAACGCACCAAGGAAATAAAAGAATGTCAGATTGTGCAAAAAAAGATAGGCGAGATGATAGTTCGCGCTGTTCCCCGGATGGATATTGATATCCGTAAATTTGAAGATGAAATAAAGACGGCTGTCAAAGAATGGATTTCTCCGACGATCAAGGTTCATTTTGAATATGTTGAAGCTATTCCTCGCACAAAAGCAGGTAAATTTAAGGCTGTTATATCGGAATTACGACAAAAGTGATTATTGGTAAGTTACTAAGAACAATAATACATCTTCGGTTCACGCAAATAATTTATCAACTGCGGAATCGGATAATTAAGTGTAAATACAAAGATAGAGAATCCGGTATTGTCACGTTCAATAATATAAAGACTGTAAAATGGATTGAGAAACCGGTTTCATTTAAAGATGGCTATTTTAGTTTCCTTAATATAGTGGATGAATTCAAAAATTGGAATGATTCGGATAAAGGTATGCTTTGGGCATACAATCTGAATTATATGGATTGGCTAAATCAGCATGATGCGGATTCTACAATTGGGTTGCAATGGATAGATGAATTCATATCAGCAATTCATACAAACAAAGTTGGGACAGATCCCTATCCAACAGCTTTGAGAATTGTAAACTGGGTGAAGTTTTTCATTAATAATCAAGATCGAGTTTCAGAACATTATCTCAAATCACTATCTTCACAGGTTCATCATCTTGAAGACAATATAGAATATCATCTGCTTGGGAATCATATTCTCGAAGATGCATTTGCCCTTTTTATAGCATCTAATTTTTTGAATGATAGCAAGCTACTGAAAAGATCAACTAAATTATTGGAGAAGGAGTTGAGAGAACAGATATTGCCGGACGGTGCTCATTATGAACAATCTCCGATGTATCATTGCATATTGCTTGATCGATTGCTTGACTGTATTAATTTCGATACAACTGATAATTATTATCTAAAAGATGTAGCAACCAGGATGCTTGGGCATTTGGAAAATATACTGTGGACCGATGGATGCTATCCTTTGTTCAATGATTCGGCATATGGTATATCTCCAATGCCTTCTGAAATTTTTGATTATGCGAAGCGTCTTTCACTTGAATGGAGTCCCGTACAGTTAAAAGAATGTGGATATAGGCATTTGAAGTCAAGACATTTTGATTTAATAGCTGATTGCGGTAACATCAAGCCGTATTATCAACCCGGACATTCACATGCCGATGCTTTGAACTATGTTCTTAGGGTAGATGATATGGATTTTATAGTGGATACTGGAATATCCACGTATGAAAAAAATTCAAGGCGTCAATATGAACGTGGCACAATTGCACATAATACAGTAACGGTTGATAATAAGAATTCAAGTGAGGTATGGGGCGGTTTTCGTGTTGGCGGACGGTCATGTGTGAAAATTATTGAGGAGGATACTGATAGGGTAGCGTCAGAATGTCGAGGATATTGTGGCAGGCATATTCACAAGAGAGTGTTCGAATGTAATGACAGATCTGTTTCGATAACTGATTCTCTTACCCATGATTCAATAGGCACAAGCCGGATTTATATTGCTCCCAATTTAAATATCAAGAAGAAATCAGACAGGGAGATTTATGTAAGTAATGGTGTGACAATCTCAATAAAGGACGCTATATCCTTTGATATAAAGGAGGTGTGCGTTTCGAACGAGTATAATCGATTTGAGAAAACTGTAGTCATTGAAATTTTATTCAGTGGCACAATGCAATACTCCTTTAAAATTTAGAAATTAATGAAGATTCTATTTTTAAGCGATAATTTCCCTCCGGAAGTTAACGCCCCTGCTTCACGAACTTTCGATCATTGCAGAGAATGGGTAAAATCCGGAGATGAGGTCACTGTTATTACCTGTGCGCCCAATTTCCCTCAAGGGAAATTATATGACGGATATAGGAATAAGTTATGGCAGGAAGAAGAAATCGATGGAATAAGGGTGATACGGGTATGGAGCTATATTGTTGCCAACAAAGGGTTTGTTAAAAGGACTCTCGACTTCATAAGTTTTTCTATTTCCTCTTTTTTAGCCGGGATATTTATCAAAACAGATATTATAATAGCTACTTCTCCACAGTTTTTTACAGCATTGAGTGGCAGATCTCTATCATTTTGGAAAAATGTGCCATGGATTATGGAGGTAAGGGATTTATGGCCTGAAAGTATAAAGACCGTGGGTGCATTGAAAACGGGGCCTTTTATTCGCTATTTTGAATGGGAGGAAAAGAAATGTTATAAATCAGCAAAATCTATTGTTGTTGTAACTGATTCCTTTAAAAGGAAATTAAAGGATAGAGGGATAGATGACCGTAAGATACATGTCGTGAAAAATGGGGTTGACAGAAATCTTTTTGCTCCTGTTGAGGCGAAAGATGCCGAGTTGCTTGAAAAACTTAATCTTAAAAATAAGAAAATAATAGGATATATCGGGACGCACGGGATGGCTCATAAACTTGATTTTATTTTAAGATGTGCATCGTTGTTGCAAGATAAAAATAGGGACATTCATTTTTTGTTTTTAGGAAACGGCGCAGAAAAAGATAATCTTAAAAGGCTTAAGGATTCATTGAAATTGACGAATGTCACAATGCTTGACAGCGTGTCAAAAAAGGAAGTTAAAAGGTACATCTCAATTCTTGATGTATGCTTGATAAATTTAAAAAAATCCGATTTGTTCAAGACAGTTATTCCATCTAAAATTTTTGAGAATGCTGCGATGGAAGTCCCGATTCTTATGGGTGTCGAAGGTGAGGCTAAGGATATTGTGGAGGGATATGGTGCAGGATTATGTTTTGAACCTGAAAGCGAGCTTGATTTTATGAATAAGTTGCATGAAATCTTCATTCCGGATAGATATTCTCTTTTTAAAGATGGATGTCAACGACTTGCCCGTGATTTTGACAGAAAGAATCTTGCTAAAAAAATGATTGATATAATTCACAATTCGATATGAGAAAAATTCTATTGGTCTTCGGCACCAGGCCGGAGGCAATAAAAATGGCGCCTCTTGTGAAGGAGTTTCAGAAGTATTCTGACATTTTCGACACTAAGGTTTGCGTCACAGGTCAGCATCGCCAGATGCTAGATCAGGTGCTTGAACTTTTTGAGATCACTCCCGATTATGATCTTAATATCATGAAGCAAGGGCAGGATCTTTATGATGTGACAGCAAGAGTGCTTACCGGTATGCGAGACGTCCTAAAGGAATCAAAGCCGGATGTGGTTCTTGTTCATGGGGACACTACAACTTCTACAGCTGCGGCTCTTGCCGCTTTTTATCAGCAGATTCCAGTGGGCCATGTGGAGGCGGGATTGAGAACTTACAATATTTATTCGCCTTGGCCCGAGGAGATGAACCGGCAGATCACGGGTAGGATTGCTGAGTATGATTTCGCACCTACCCCCCTGAGCCAGTCTAATCTTCTGAAAGAGGGGGTTAGCGAAGATAAGATTACTGTCACAGGCAATACTGTGATTGATGCACTTTACATGGTTGTGGATAAGATCAAGGGCAGTATTCTTCTTGAAGGAACTATTATAACGGAATTGAAAAAGTCGGGCTACGACATAGCACGACTTCGGAATGGTAAAAAGCTGGTGTTGATCACAGGGCATCGACGTGAGAATTTCGGAGAAGGGTTTATATCCATGTGCGGGGCAATCAAGGCTCTAACGGAGAAATATCGCGACGTTGATTTTGTGTATCCAATGCATCTAAATCCAAACGTGCGTAAGCCGATACATGAAGTGTTTGGAGAGGATCTATCAGGTCTTGGGAACATGTTTTTTATTGAGCCTCTTGAATATCTTTCGTTCGTATATCTTATGGAGAAGTCCAATATCGTATTGACGGATAGCGGCGGTATTCAGGAAGAGGCTCCGGGACTTGGGAAACCGGTACTCGTCATGAGGGACACTACAGAACGTCCGGAAGCCCTTGATGCCGGTACTGTCAAGCTTGTAGGCACTGATTATAATAAGATACTTGCGGAGGTATCGGCTCTTCTGGATAATCAGGAATATTATGAGGCAATGAGCAAGGCTGTGAATCCCTATGGTGATGGGATGGCTTGCGAAAGGATCGTGAAGGTTCTGGCTAAATAATCAAAAACAATCGGTAGGCAACAAAAATAATGCAGGAATAAAACGCAGTTGTTTTGTTGCCTACTTTTTTGTATTCTCAAATGTCTGCTGAGAAAACAAGTATTTAGCAGATTCGAAAATTCATATTAACCAATATAACAAGATGAAAGCATGTTTTATGGGGTTGGGCTATATCGGCCTGCCCACTGCGATTATTGCCGCTAAAGAAGGTGGCGTGGATATTGTAGGTGTGGATATAAATCCCGCAGTAGTTGAACAGACAAATGCCGGTCATCTCCATATCATAGAGCCAGGTATGGAAGAACGCCTGCAGGAGGTGATAGCTTCCGGAAAGCTTCACGCTGCGGTGAAACCGGAAGTTGCAGACGCATATTTCATGGTGGTGCCAACACCATTTAAGGGTAATCATGAGCCGGATGTCAGTTACGTGGAGGCGGCTACGAGAGCTGTAATTCCGTTACTTAAGGAGGGTGATTTGTATGTAATTGAATCAACATCTCCTGTCGGGACAACAGAGCAGATGGCAGAGATTATTTTCTCGGAAAGACCTGAATTAAAAGACAAGATTTTTATAGCCTATTGTCCTGAGAGGGTTTTGCCGGGCAATGTAATCTATGAGTTGGTGCATAATGATCGAGTGATTGGAGGCTTGAATCCGGAATCAACAGAGAAAGCAATTGAGTTTTATTCAAAGTTTGTAAAGGGCACGCTTCACCGTACCAACTCCCGTACTGCAGAAATGTGCAAACTGACTGAGAATTCGAGTCGCGATGTGCAGATAGCATTTGCTAATGAGCTTTCGCTTATATGCGATAAGGCGGGAATAAATGTGTGGGATCTTATCAACCTTGCCAATAAACATCCTCGTGTCAACATCCTTCAGCCTGGCTGTGGAGTCGGAGGTCATTGCATCGCAGTGGATCCTTATTTTATAACGGCAGATTTCCCGGCAGAATCTAAGCTTATTTCCGATGCCCGTGAAATTAACAATTACAAGGCGTTTTGGTGCGCGGAAAAGGTGAAGAATGCGATGCTGGAGTTTGAGCTTAAGAATCACCGCAAGCCCACTGTTGCCATGATGGGGCTGGCGTTCAAACCTGATATTGACGACTTGCGAGAATCACCGGCGAAGCAGATAGTAAGCAAGGTAATGCAGAGCTGCAATAATGCGGATATCCTGGTGGTGGAACCGAATGTGAAGAGCCACAATGTGTTTAAGCTTACAGATTATAACGAGGCTTACGCCAAAGCCGACATCGTTGTATTCCTGACGGCGCATTCTCCATTTAAAACTTTGGAATATGATGCGAACAAGGTGATACTTGATTTCTGTGGTATTTTCAAAAAATAAAAACGGGGCACGGCCGTGCCCCGCACTTGACTGGCTGCGCTGACGAGATTCTTTCGAATTTTTGTTTCCGCATAAAATCAAATTATTAATAATTTGATTTTATGCGGAAGTTTATTTAATTTAGCGGATGACCGCTAATTGGAGTGTATATAATCGTTATTTATATTCCATTCCTTAAACGCATACCATTAAACTTTGCAGCTGATGTAATCCCTACCATAAAATATTCCGTTATTGCAATTGGGAAAATAGAGGCTGGTTGTAAAATCAATAAAAGCAACACAATATGAAAACCGATAATATTTTCATCGAACTTTCAGAACACCCACATATCAAGGATTTGACACAATCTCTGACAGAGTATGGGAAAGATAATCCGGGTGAATTGTTGTTCTGCATATCAAAACCTCTTGGTGGAGATTCGGATATAGATTATCCCGGAGCGGTCATATTGTCGCTTACCCATAAAATGATATTTTTAGGTAATGCGGACGAGGAGAATTTCCACCAATACATCGACGATTTTATTGATGATATTGGAGCATTGAGCAAAAATTTCAAGTATCAGAAATTTATAGGGAGGCCACGTGAGTGGCGCGATAGAATCACGGCGATAGAGCCAATCAGTGAGGATCTCAACATTTCACGGATCTTTGAGAATAATAAAATCGAAAAGAAGGATTACAGATTGATGAAATATATCATCTCTTTGCTGACGGGAAGCATCAATGAACTTGACGATAACTCCCTTGATGAGAGTAAGGATCTTCTTGAGGAGGTGAAGCGCAAGATTCTTCTTTTCGATGCAGACCAGACGCGTTTCCTATATAACAATTATGCTGTAAAGAAGCTAATATCGGTGCAGGGACTGTCGGGGACTGGAAAGACCGAACTTCTTCTTCATAAGCTTAAGGATATTTATCAATCACCTAAAGAGAGCGGCGAACACAACAAGATTTTCTTTACTTGCCATAATATCGCTCTTGCAAATGAGATAAAGTCAAGAATCACACCGTTCTTCAATAAGATGAAGATTACGCGCCAGATTCCGTGGAATGAGGAGCTGTGGGTCGGTCATGCCTGGGGAGCCCGCACATCGCCCGATTCTGGTCTCTATTCGTATCTTTGTGACTACTACGGCATCCCGTTTTACCGATATTCGCCAGGTGTTAAATATGATTTCATATACGGTAAATTATTGAAGGCGCTTGAAGGAATTCCTGCCGGTAAATTCAAACCTTGTCTTGATTATATTCTTGTGGATGAAAACCAGGATTTCCCCGAGGTTTTTTTTGAAGTCTGCAAGAAGGTAGTGAGAGAAAAAGTATACACTGCGGGCGATGTTTTCCAGAATATATTCTATGAGCGGCAGTCAAAACCGAAAGGTGTAGATATTTCTTTGAGCCGCTGCTACCGGACTGACCCGCGGACTTTGATGTTCGCGCATACGGTGGGCCTGGGACTGAAGGAGTCTCGGCGGTATAACTGGTTCGAAAAGAAGGAATGGGAATCTTTCGGCTATAGAGTAGATAATAAAAGGAAAGGGAAAACCATATCCCTGAGCCGCGTGCCGGTAAATAGATTTTCCGAAGATGACACCGAGAGCAGTGTCAGTATAATCCAGGGCATATCAATAAAGAAGCTTATAGATATATTAAAGGAGCTTAAGGATAAGTATCCAATGATTAAACCGGGAGATATTGCAATAATTATGATAGATGAGGAGAAATATATTTATGAATATATGGACAGTCTGGCAGTATCTGTAAACATGGAACTGGGCTGGTATGTTACGAGAGGACATGAATCGAAGAAAACGGATCCGGACAGGCTGTATATAACCAATGCCAACAATGTAAAGGGGCTTGAATTCCCATTTGTAATATGTGTTACCGATGACATTGAGGACGAACCTCGTTACAGAAACAAGCTATACACAATGCTAACCCGTTCCTTCTTGAAAACTTTCTTGATGGTCAAATCTAATAGAAAGACGGCATTGCTGCGGGAAATATACGATGATATCAATACCCGACATATGATAGCGGATGTCGCAATCCCTTCAGAAGAGGATAAGCAACAGATAAAACAATCGCTTATTGAACTACAGCAGGAGGAAATCCCGAAAAGTTCAAATGAGATTTTTGAGGAAGCGTTATCGGAACTTAAGATAACTGACGGACCCAAAGCTGCGAATTTAAAACGGATGCTGGAGAATACAAATGTTGACAAATTCAACAAAGAGAAGATAAAACAGTTCATGCAAAGTAATATGGAATACGTATGAAATGCGAGATAGCATACGAACTTTCGTCTCATATTGAGGACATGGTCTTTCCTGAACACCTCATCACAAACAAACAAGAGCTGATTCTTATATGCATGGAAGTGTGCCGTGAATTGGCTGCGTCTGATGAGGTAAACTTCAGGCATTTAGGTGATAAGGGAATACTGGTTAAGGTTGATAGAATGAGCCGCTTTTTTTTCTTTAAGAAAGGTAAATATATATCGTTGGCGATTCCGGATTCACTGGCTATTGGCAAAAAACCTGAAGGCCGTATGACGTTCTCTTATGAGGATCGGAATATTGATGCGGATACCTGGTCAAAACTGATATCCTTGGCTCATGAGGATAGGCAAGAACGTATTGATACGCTCTCTTATTATATTGACGAGAATAGGAAAGGCATCATAGATATAGACATTGCAACAATCTATATGAACTTTGAGATTGCTGATTTTGGATATTTGCGTTATGATCATGATGAAAGTGGATTCAGAGATGCTAAAAACAAGGGCAATGAGCATTATCATCCACTGAACCATCTTGATATTCACCTTGCCTCCCACGCTACATTCAAAACGGGACTTCCTCATAGAGGTTTCCTGAAACCATCGGAATTTGTGGAGATTGTCAATAATTCCGAGCCGAGATGGTATCTACAAAAAATATGAGCTCTCGGCTGCGCCGATAAACTCGCTTTATCCGTTTATGGTAAATTCTCCTTCGTAAGTTTGATTTAATTTATATTCTATATCTTTGATTGTAATAGTGCCGTTGGTGAGTTGTTCTCGGTTTACGAGTAGATATATGGTACTGGTTGTGTCTGCAATCTGTAGAAATGTTTCGGGACCGAAGAGATTCACCATAATGCGCTGATAGAATCTGAAGCGCCGACTCCCCGTTTCTTTATTCACTTTCTTGTTTTTAATATCTTTGTCAAGGTCTGGGGCGGCGATGAAGCCAAATGAAACCAATCTGTTATTTCGATAATATTCCAACATCACTTCGATACATGTACGCACAATCGTTCGGGGTTCAAAATCGTTCGTGAGTAGCGAATACCTGTTCTTACTTTTCTCTACGCCTTTCCAATAAAATTTAAGTCCCCAGAACTCGTTTTCAAATCCTTCAACTTCAACAATATATCGTTTATTACTTTTAAGGGATCTGAATGTCCATAAATCAATAATGCGAAGCGTGTCATTATCCTTGCTTCGCATTATGTGCTTAGGTTTATAATATTCCGTTGGACATGTCACGGCAGCAAATACTGATATGATGAGATGCGCATCTGCTGACGCTCGGCATTGGTTACCGTCCTTAGCTTTATGTGCGCAGCGGGTTTAACTGTCGAGACATTACTACCTCTATCCTTAGTCATGGATGCAATCGATAACATAGTTTTCTTCGATGCTTTCATCTCTTCTTGCTTTAAAGTCTGTTAATTGGCATAGGTCTCATTTGTTATTCGCAAAGTTATAATAATTATTTTGATATTGCAACTTCTACGGGTGCTAATCGTAATGTAATTCATATTATTAACACTTTCCTTCAATGGGTAGTTCTAAGAAAATGTTTAGTTTTAAACCAAATTAAACATACTCTTAGTGAAGATGGAGAATGCTATTATGGTTCCTATCGTCTGTTTCATGAGAAAGGTTTGTGGGGAAGGCTGTTCAATGTGCTGTTCGGCTTTCCGGTGACGTTCGCTTATGATCTGGTCTGCTCAAAGTTGAAGAAAGATTAGCGGAGGGAGGGCTGTTGACGCAGCCGCGGCACGGCCGTGCCGCGCACTCGACCGGCTGATGCTGACATAGAGCTCCGGCAGTGCCTAAAAAAGCGCAAACGGGGCTCTTTAATAAGACTGGAAATGAGAGTGATGGACTGATAAAAAGATTAAAAAGTCTGAAAAATCAATAAAAATAGGTGAATTAACATTTATTATTATTAACTTTACATCGCAGAACGTGATTAATATCATACGAAGTTGTTTAGATTAGTTTTTGATCAACTTCTACAATTGGCTCTGATCTTGGCTTTATGTATTAAACGTAAGACCTAAAATCTCTTGGTGATGTATCTCATTTCTTATAAAATATCTGAACCGCAAGTTTCTGATTCTTTGCTTGCATCTTTAGGAAACATGGGCGATTCCATAGCTCTTTTCCCGAACACTCGTATTCTGGATGCAAGTATGTCTGCGGATGATATTTTTAATGAGCTTTATAAAATAATAAAACCATCCGATCAAATCATAATAATCCCATTCGAGATGAAGGATATACAGGGATTTATTAACAGCAATGTTATTGATTGGATGCGTCAGCGCGAAGGCGTGGTTAAGCAGGAAATCAGTAAATGATTAAATCTTTAAGGCTTGAAAATTTTAAATGTTTCAAGGATTCGGGTGTGATTCCTCTCGGAAAAGTGAGTGTGCTGACTGGTTATAATGGCGCCGGTAAATCATCGCTATTTCAGGCTCTTTTGCTGCTGGCGCAGAGCGTGGAGGGAGATGAGCTGCACCGTGTGCGTGCAAACGGAAAGTATGTTAGTCTGGGTTCTGTGTCGGATTTTGTTACGTTCGGTTCTGATGAAAAGAAGTTTTCAATCGAGATTGAATCAGAAGCTCCTGATTATAGTATGAACTTTACTTTCTCTCCGAATAAGGAAAATAGTAGACTGGGGGATTTATGCGGATTTGTTTTAAATGGTCAGGATCAGTTCTCAACATCAAGTAAAATCGGAGGGAATGTTTCTGCGGTGTCGGATGGTGATGTTAAAACAAAAGCCGCAGAGAAAGAAGCAGACAGGGTTCTTCAATGCGCTGATTGGACATTTCTGAATATTTTTAAAAACATTCATTATATCTCTGCCAATAGGCTTGGGCCGACACTATATGAGGTGAGAACAGAAGTTGACAGGGAGAATCCCATCGGAGAGAAAGGGGAGCATCGTCTTGAGGTGTTGAAATCCAGACCGGACATCATTGAAAATATCGAGCATGAACTTTCGTTTATATTGGAGCGCGAAACAAAGATAGTGCTTGGTGAGGGAGAAGAGTCTAAATCGATTCTAAATCTTAGTTTCACGGAGGGTGACACTAATGTGGTAAAGAGTGTGAACACCGGTTTCGGATTTGCTTACGTATTACCTTTGCTGATGGCGACCGAATGTCAACATAATGGGAAGGTTCTTGTGGAAAACCCTGAGGCTCATTTGCATCCAAGAGCGCAATCGCGTCTTATACAAGTTCTATCCAAACGTGCAGTCGAGAATGACAATCAATTGCTTGTGGAGAGCCATAGTGAGCATATTGTAAATGGCATAAGGCTTGCGTGCCTTCTGGAAAAAGAAATAAATCCTTTGACCACAGATGATGTCAAATTCTATTTCTTTAATGAGGACAATAGGATTGTGCCACTTGAAATTGATGAGGACGCGCAGCTGTCGCCATGGCCTGAAGGTTTCTTTGACCAATTGCAAAAGGATTCCGCTGAAATTCTTCGAAGAGGGTTGTTGAAATGATTGCGAATCTTTTTGTAGACAGGCATTCTTTTGAATGCGGTGAAACCGATGTCCTTAAGGTTAAGCAGATGCTGAAAGATTTTTGTGATATGGTCTTGTTCGCTTCAAAATCTAATGAGGAAAGTGAAAACAATTTTTATCTGAATAAATCGAATTTCCTGAACACTGTTATTTTTCAGGATGTAACAGTGGGGGATCTATTGTATTTAAGTTCCGATAAGGTGAAGCGTTTGATTGGATTTGATGTCTCTGCACTTTTTACTTCTGCATTCAAAACATTCAAGAGGCTTAAATGTGACAAACCTATAACAAGACTGCCTTTGCCTACAAAGGAAAAATCTTATGCGATTTGCGTGATGCAAAAAACACAAGATTTCCCGTCTGCGTGTCAGGTAATAGCGAGCATCCGTGATCTGGGTAAATTCCGCTGTCGCCATTTCATAAAATATTCGGACAGTGACGGCTATTTTGATGAGGCCGACAGATATATGAGGGGTCTTAAGCTACATCCGGATATAAAGAATCACTATAAGAAGGTTTTTTGCACCCATAAAAATAAGATTGATCACTGCCTTTGGACTATGGACGAACATTATTTATCGTTTCAAAGAGAATACATAGGTAACCGCATTCGATGTGTCTCAGATTTTGCTGTTCATCATAACCTTTATGATGGAGGCTCTTATGAGGGGTCTAAAAAGTTAAAGAGCAAAAAACTAAAGTTCGAGGACCGGACGGATGAAGTATATTGCGAGCCGCATCTTAAAATGAATACGGATGATGCAGGGCGCAAAGGTTATTGCCGGATATATTTTGAGGAACCGGGGGAGGACTTCAAGCATGTATATGTCGGTTATATTTGCGAGCATAAATAAGACCTCTGAGCGAATCAATTATTATCCCACGTGGGTGGACAGGTATAACCTGTGGGCTTTCTATCGCCTGTTTCAGCATTATGTCTTTAATATCAAGGGAAACGATTATCGGATGGTGGTTGTTATTAAGTTTATACCTCAGTTTGTCTTGATACGATTTATCGGGACGCATGCAGAGTATGATAAAATAGATTGTTCGACAATATAAAGCGACCGATATGACTAAAATTGAAAATGAACTGCAGTATCAGGTTACGCTCAAGAGGGTTGAAGAATTGATGCTGACATTGCCGGAAGATACTCCGGCGGAGGATCCTCGTATGGTGGAACTGACTCTTCTTGGTAATCTGGTGGCGGATTATGACGAGGAACATTTTCCGATCGGTAAGCCATCGCTTATTGAAGTGATCAAACTTCGTATGTATGAAATGGGGTTGACCCAGGTTGCCCTGTCAAAATTGCTCGGTATCAACAGTTCTCGTATTTGCGAGTATCTTTCTGGCAAAAGGCAGCCGACCCTTGTTCAGGCCCGAGTAATAAGTCAGCGCCTGAATATTGACCCGGCTATTGTGCTCGGTGTCTGACGCTTTCAGATTATGATGCCGGTGAGGACCCGGGAGACGGGGAGGGAGAGGAGGAGACAGAGGGAGGCGATGTCGGCTTCTGCATCGCACAGGATGGTGTTGATGGTGATGCCGAATTGTTCGAGTGATGCCGTGACTCCGGCGGGTAGGGCAGGCGGTGCGGAGGTGTCTCCGGTTATGTTGATGAGGCGGCCGCCATAGTCGGAGGGGATCGGGTAGCGCAGTTTATGCGATAGCCATAGGTTGGCGAGGAGGTTGAGAGACCAGCCTGCCTGTGTGTTGTTTATGATGATGTCTATATCGCGCCAGGCTTTGAGGAGGTCAGTGAAATTCCTCTCTATTTCCGAGGGGTTGTCGATGTAGCAGGCATGAAAGCGGATGCCGCTGTCGTGTGCCATCTCTGTCCCTTTTTCAGTATCGCTGCTAAACACGGCAATCCTGCATCCGGCTTTTCGGAAGGCTCCGATTATTCTTTCTGTGGTATTGTTGAAGTTGCTCGTGATGAGCACGCGGCGCGGCGGGAATTCGAAACAGATCCTTCCGGCTCCGGGTATCGGATGTCGCCGAGGTGCGGAGACTCCGCCTTTGCCGAGCCGGAGGTCTTCCATTCTCTTTTCAAGATAATTGTCTGCCATAAATATAAGTAGGTAAGAAAAATTAAACGATATATGTAGGTAATGAAATCTTGTCCAATAAAACTTGTCCTTTTTGGCTGTTTCCACCTTGTAATTCAGTCGCATATGCCTATATGTTCCTTCATTACGCGGCAAAAACATCTCAAAAATAACTGCGTTTTATTTGTGCATTAATTTTTATTACCTACTTACTCAATATAATCCACAAACCACTTTTGTCTCAGTTTTTCACAAACCATTGAAACCATTAATGCCATGGCTCGCTCCCGCTCGCTGTCTGACACACGCGATTATTCTTCCAACCACTGAACAACCACATTTGCCATCGGCGATTTATATTTCACTTAGCGTCCATGCACTCTGCCGGACGGGGAGCGGTTGTTGCTTGCAACGACCGAACGGTTTGCCACGATGCCGCCGTTGCGAGCAACAACTGCTCCGTCAGACGCGGCAAAGGTGGTTAAACACCCACTAAAACTGAACATTTGTTGCTGTTTGATGCAAAATTAGCAATTTTTTTTGTATTTTTGAGAATCGATTTTTGTTGCTTAAAATTTTCAGATATGAGGAACTGTAAGATATATGTGGCGGCTGTGTTGGCGGTGGTTCTATGTGCCTGCAAGGGGAAAAAGGAGGCTCTGACCGTGCTTTCCGGTGAGGAGTTCTTCACGTCGGGGCTGGCTGAGGTTTCCGGAAGGCTGGTGAACGATAACCGGTTCTGGAATGAGAGGCTTAACGGGTTAGTGGGAGGATTCTATATTTTCAAGGATGATGTCATTACGGGGGAATCTCAAATCCATCCGTTTTCCTCTGATTTCGGCGACAAGTCTTTCCACGACTGGATCCGGATTCCGTCTCCCCGGATCGTGATGATACGGGGGCAAAAGGTTACAGCTCCGGACATATATCTGGAAGGGGGGAAGAACCTTATAATGGAGGTTGACATAAAAACCGGGGATTGTGTTTTTTCCGGAGAACTCGGTCCTGTGAACCGGGAATTGCAGGAGTCCCCCAAGATGACAGCCCTTGATGAGATAAACAGAAGAATAGAGTCGGATTCTACTTTCACGCCGGCCGAGGCATATGCTCTTTATGAGTCTGCGGATTCGGTATGGCGCCGCGAACTTGAGGTTTACCTCAGCTCGGGGCGTGTGTCGGAAGTGGGGAAAAGGATATTGGGGAACGCGCCGGTGTTTCAGAAGGCTTATTGGCTTATGCAGCACGAGGCTTTCCTTAAGCCGGAATCGGCGGAAGATTATTCCCCTTTGCGTGAGGCTATGCTTGTGGACGACAGCTATCTTTTGTCGCAGAGATGGCCTGGCGGCCTGGTGAAGAACTTAGCGATGTCGGATCTCCTCAAAAGGCTTGGCAAGGAGAGACATGCGGGGAAGGCGACTGACTATAGGACGGCAGTGTTAAGATACTTGGAGCGCTTTGACGAACTTGGACGTTTCTTGAGGGTGGATGGCATGCCGCTTCTTGCACAGCTCGCCGTCTCACGGACCCTCTGCACCGGCGGCTTGCTTGAAAAGTCTGCCGGCATTGAGGAGGCCCTGGCTATCGTGGATACGGTGGCACGCACTTATCTGCCGAGTCCGGTTGTGAGGAATGCTGTAGGACATTATGCGCGTAAGATTTTCCATAAAGACAGGTACGAAGTCCGTGACACGCCTGAGGGGAAGATGCTGAAGAAGATCCTTGCTCCATATGCCGGGAGGCATGTTATAATGGACTTCTGGATGGGTAGCTGTCCTCCTTGCATTCGTGAAATGCGTGACACGCGCGAGATGCGCGAAAAATATCGTGGCAACCAAGATTGGGTTATCCTCTTCGTAACCGGTGAGGATGTCACTCCTAAAGACGAATATGAAAAGATATCGGCCAAGTATCTGCAGGGAGACGAGACATTGCTTCTTGACAGTTGCACCTACCGCAGGCTGTCGGCAATGTTTGATGTGGAGGGCGTGCCCCGCAAAGTGCTTTTCGGCCGTGACGGCGCAGTGCTCGATGAGGACTATAGTCTTGACAGGAGGGGTGTGGACGCAGACTCGCCTCAGCTCTGAATCGCGCGCAATCACCTTTGTTTGATATGTTAAATTGTGTTAAGATCGGGGGGGTAAATAGAAAATAGTTACCTTTGCATTGAGTTATAAGTGTAAAATATACACTTATAATTCAGATTGACCTTAGAATCGTTGCAGACGATAGAGACCTCGATTATTATAACCAATTTAAACAGTTTCTAAGAAATTGTTAAAAAATAACTAACATCAAACATTTTATTCTACCATGAAAAAGGTGATTGTATCCCTTGCTTTAGGAATTGCGATGGCGGTTCCTTCTGTGCAGGCCAAAGTGCCTGCGTATGACGCAAACGCGCAGCTTGCGGCGGCGCGTGCCGATATCGGGAACTGGATGAAGTATCTTCCCGACGACATGTTCGTGGCGCATGTCTCTATTCCCGGTTCGCATGACTCCGCAACGGGTCATAATGTGACTTTGCCATCATTTTCAATGGCTCAGGAGGTTCTTCTGGAAGATCAGTTGAAAGGAGGAATCCGCGCTTTCGATTTCCGTCCGGGCTTCTATACGGAGGATGTGGAGATAGACGGCACGAAGGTTACTGTTCCATATGTGAACTGTAACCACGGATCATCTAAAACTGATTTGAGGATGGAGCAGGCGTTTGACATTCTGGTCAACTATCTGAAAGAGCATCCGTCGGAGTTTCTGGCAATGCATCTTTTTCGTGGGTATCCTACGAGCGACCCTGCGGAAGCTGTGAGGGACTCATATGACGAGGCTATCGGCAAGATTTTCAACGAAGGGAAGTTCGCGGATTTCTTTGTTGATTTCGACCCTTACCTGACGGTGAAGCAGATGCGTGGAAAGATTGTGGTTTTCCGTCGCGACCGCATAGCCTGGTGTCATATCAACAAGGCCGGAAACCTCACTGAATGGCCCGGCGATCAAGATTTGTGGGAGGAGGGGGCGGCCGCTACCGTCACCAATGCGCTGAATCCCACTCTGACCGCCCGCATCAAGGTGACAGACGTGTCATCGCCTAAAAAGCAGGAGCTTCTTGACAAGAAACTTCAGTCGATAACCAACCTTTTTAATTCCAACTGCAAGCAGCTGCGTCCCAACGAGGCCAAGGCCAAGGGTGACTACAAGCCGGAATGGTCGATGATTTTCACTTCCGGGGAAGGCCTTGCTTCCGGAAAAAAAGGCTACCTCACTTGCTCCACTTACACGAATCCGCTTCTTACGAAGCTTATCAACGAGGCTGAGATTGCCGGTCCTACCGGTATAGTATTGTCGGACTGGGTGCTTATCGACAATTATAAGGAGGGGACCACGGATTATGAGATGAAGAGCAACGACATGCTGAAAGCCATAATCGAAAACAACTTCAAGTATGCTTCCGATTACATTCTTGATGATGAGCTGTTCAATGACGAGAAGGATATAAAATCTGATGAGTATGGTTTAGGAGGCAAGACCCTTTTCCTGCGCAATGCGGAAACAGGAAAAATGCTCGCGGCCGGTGCCGATTGGGGCACGCATGCAGTGCTTGCGGGCAACGGTATACGCATTACCCCCTTCTTTGACAACCGCACGGGTAAATATCTCTTGAAAACGACTTTCCGTCAGGGTGGCGTGGACAACTATTTAGGCGGCGACTGCTATATCGACAATACCGCACCCCATTTTATGACTGTTGTGAAGGCAGAGGATGCCGATGCTTTCTATCTTACTTTCAACGGTGTTGACGGTGAAAATAATACCACCGTTTTTGCCCTTGCCACGGAGTCGGCCGTGAATCAATATGCCGACGGCACTGCGACGATGGTTAACTATCTCAAGTTCGAGAAAGGCAACAAGAGCCAGATGTGGGAGTTCATCGCGGAGGGCGAACTCGTCGAGGAGCTTGCCGCCAAGGCAACAATGGATAATCCGGCAGACCTGACCTTCATGATCCGTGGATACAAACTCGATCCCAATGACGATGACGAGAACGGCAAATGGATTCTTAAGAATGAACTGGCTAAAAATTCCACTACATATTGTATGAAGACCCAAGTTTGGGGTTCCAATGATTATAACGACAAGGATATGATTTTCCGGGTGTATGCAGACAAAACCAGCACTCTGTATCCTGAAAATTATTCCTGGGAGCTTTCGCAGGAAGTGGCAGGGCTTCCCGAAGGACTCTACACCGTCACGGCAAAGGCGATGGTTGACAATATGCCTGTTGAGGGTGAAGGATGCTTCGAGATGGCTGCCAACGGAGTGGACATGGCAAAGGGAATACATGTGGAGACTACCGGCGCATTCACATGCGACAAGGGAAGTGCGCTTGATGTGCTCCGCGATGAGAAGAGCCTCGTTAAGGCTGAGAATGTAGAGGTCGGTAATGATGGGAAGCTCCTTATCCGAATGGCAAAACCGCTTAAGACTGCATCCGGTAAACAGAATTTCTTCTTCGACAATTTTGCCCTGAAATATCATGGAAAGAAGATCGGGTCTTCTGTTGCGGAGATAGGAGAAGAGGTTACGGTCGGTCCGGAAACTGTAGTTGATGTCTACACCGTTTCTGGCGTTATGGTGGCAGGCGGCGTGCGCTATGGCGAGGCGTTCAACGAACTTGGACGCGGTGTCTACATCGTGCGCTCCGCAAACGCTACAGTCAAGGTGATGAAGTAAGCTTAGATAAGTATTATATGAAGATAGAGGGCGTTTTATCAGACGCCCTCTATTTTGTTTAGTTCCATTTCAAGGAACTCCGCCGCGTCGGCAACGCAGTCGTTGCATGCCCGGAGCGGTCGGCCGGTGTCGATGCCTTTGAGTTCGCGGCATATTGTTGAGCCGTTGCGCTCTTTGAACCTGTCCATTATATTCTTCATGTGGGCGCGGGCCTTGACGCGGTCGGCGGTTCTCATGCCGAGTATGATGCCGGTCCCTACCAGTGCGCCGCATGTTCCTTCAAGGTTGCCCATGCCGGTGCCGAAGGCTGCGGCTGCCGCGGCCATGGTTTCTTCATCCGTCCCGGCGATGTCGCAGTATGTGCAGGCTACAGACTGGGCGCAGTTGAACCTGCCGCATCCTTTCCGGTTTCTTGCTTCTTCTATTCGGTTGTTTTCTGTCATTTTTTATAGGGTGTTATAGGGGGTGATGGGGTGTTATGGGTATAGGGAGGAGGATTAAAGGATTGGGGAGACGAGGCGCACTATCGATTCAAGGCCGCGCTGCAGCAGCGGGCGTCGCCGCCATGCGCTGAATGTCAGTTTTGTGCATTGGCGCATGTCGTTGAAGAAGATGTCGCGCATGCGGCGGTTCATATCGCGGTCGTATATTATGAGGCTGCATTCGAAGTTGTTTTCGAAACTGCGGTAGTCGAAGTTGGTGGAGCCGGCTATAACAAGGTTCTCATCTATTATGATTCCTTTGGCGTGAAGCATGCCAGGGTTGTAGAGATACACCTTTATTCCGGCGCGCAGACATTGCGTGACGAATGAGTATCCGGCATATTGGAGCATGCGCGAGTCGCTTTTGCCGGGGAGCATTATGCGCACGTCTATTTTGGAGAGCGCGGCTGCCTCCAAGGCGTGCTGCAGGGCATCGGTGGGGAGGAAGTAGGGTGTCTGGATGTAGATTGACTTTGTGGCGTTCGATATCGCCTTGAGGAAACAGAGGGCCTGGTTGTCCCATGAATCGATTGGCCCTGAGGTGATGAGCTGCATCCCGACGTTGTTGCGGATGGTGACCGGCTCCACTTTGGGGTATTCTATGGATTCCGGATTGTTCTTGAAATTCCAGTCAACAATAAATGAATATAGCAGCGACTCCACGATATCGCCCTGGAGACGGAAATGGGTGTCGCGCCATGCCATACCTTCCGATGTGCCGTTCTGGTAGCGGTCGGCAATGTTCATTCCTCCAAGATATCCGATTCTTCCGTCGATCACCACTATCTTGCGGTGGTTGCGCCAGTTAATGCGGTTGGCGAGCTGAGGGAAGGTTACACGGAAGAAGGGGTGTGTCTCCACTCCGTTTTCCGCCATGCGCTTGAAAAAGCGGTTCCGCGCCGAGAAGCTTCCTACATGGTCATAAATCACCTTTACTTCGAGCCCCTCGCGAGCTTTGCCGATCAGGATGTCGGCAATCTCCTCTCCGGTGGCATCGTCGGAGAATATGTAATACTGAAGGTATATCGATTTACGGGCGTTGCGTAGGTCGCGTTTGAGATTTTTGAACTTCTCTTCCCCCGTGGTGAAAATTTCGATGTGATTGTTTATGGTATAGAATGAGGAGGAGAGGTTGCGGGCGAGCTTTATCAGATTCTTGTCGGCATCGGGGAGATTGAGGCTCGCGAGATTGACATGCCGCGGGGCCATGCGGCTGATCATGCGGCGCTTGTTGTGGCGCGAGATCATGTGCTCCCCTTTGAGGCTGCGCCCGAAGAATAGATAGAAGACAAGTCCCACCACGGGGAGGAATATAAGGGCTATCACCCAGGACAGCGACCGGATGGGGTTGCGGTTTTCCTTGAGCACCACGATAATGCAGCTTATGATCGTTATGGCATAAGCTATGTTGACAATCATCACTATCCAGTAATTTATTGTGCCCATCGAGTCTCTAATTTACGGCTAAGTTAGTAAAAATCGGTGTATTTTGGAAGGGGGACTGGGGATAAAAATTGGGCGAGGGGACTTCTCAATCACCTCGCCTTTGGCTTAACTAAATAAATTCTTACATGTTAGGATCATAGTATCAAGTGCAAATTTATGCAAAATATGCCGAAAAACATAAAATTTGGGAAGAAAATTGAAGAGAGGGCGTGTTAAAATGTGTTAAACCTGCGGGATGGGGGTGGATAGGTCTGGATGGGGATTAACGGGAGATGGGGTATTTAGGGGGCGGCACTAACCCGGATGGGCTTTGAGCCATTCGGAGGCGGTGAGGCAGAGCTCGGCATACCATTCCTCTCCAAAGCGGCGCGTGAGCGGTTCTTTAAGGAATTCGTATGCACGCACACCTTTCGCGCGGCCGAGGGTCTCGGCGCATTTGCAGATTTTCCAGCGGTGCAGATTGACGGCGGTGAAACCTGCGTATTCCTTGAGTCTCACGGGGTAGAGATGGCATGAGGAGGGCTTGAAGAAGGGTATCTTGCCTTCGCGATGGGCTTTCTCAAGGGCGCACAGGCATTTGCCGCCAGGGGCGTAGGTTGTGAAGACGCAGTCGCGCCCTTCCACAAGCGATGTCACGAGGTCGCCGTCTTCGTCGTAATAGGCAGGTCCCTGTTCTTCCACCACTTTCTGCGCCGCCGGATTGAGGAGCGGGTAGATTTCAGGCATCAGTTCGCATAGGCGTTCGTATTCTTCATCTGTGAGGGGGGCGCCGGCATCGCCTTCGATGCAGCATGCTCCCAGACAGGAGTCAAGGTCGCAGATGAAGTAGCGTTCGATGAGGTCGAGGGAGACGAGGGTGTCTTTTATCTGAAGCATGGTTCTAATTTTTTTCATTATTGCGGCACTGAAGCGCTTTCGCGCAACGCCTTTCGCAGCCGCTACGCTTTATTCGATTACCGCGAAGCCTATGAGGCGGTCGGCACGGGAGCCGGCGGGGTGGTAATATACCGCAATCCAGTATTCATTGCGGGTTTCGAATTTATTGCCCTCGGTGAGGTTGCCGGAGGGATGATGTTTGTTGCTTTCGCCGAGATCGCCGGAGGGGGAAGGACTTTCCTTGGCGGAAGCCGGAAGGGTGACATAGCGGTAGTTGTAGGCTCCTTGCTTGAGCGGCATTTCGAGGCGGTAGAGGCGAGCCTCGGAGTCGTAGGCCATCCGGTTTGAGGAATCGAAACGGTTGTGGGTCAATTCTCCGTCAACATATATGTCGGCATTGCGGAGGAGGGGCATGTCGAGGGAGAAGTGGACCGTTATATAGTCTGCCCCGAGGTCGGAGTCGGTGGCGTTGTATTCGCGCACGAGGAAGCGCCCGTGCTGGGTGCTGTCGAATTCATAGTTGCGAAGGGCGCGTCCGCTGTCCTTGCGGAGCCAGACATGATAATTGGTGCCTCCGAATTTCAATGAATCCACGCCCATGCCTGGAAACCCGTTGCTGACACTTTCGAAACGTCGGTATTCGTTACCGGCGGGAAATATGAGTTCGGGGAGGTGCTGATACACGAGGGTGTTACCCTCCACGCGTTGTGGCCGGCGCAACGTGCGCCGAGACGGTTCGCAGCCGTTCTGGAGCAGCGTTACCTCCACATCCTGATATGGATTGGCATTTTCCAACCCCCGCAGTGTCACAGACATATCAAGCTGCTGCCATTCCGTGTTGTGTCCGCGGTCGGTGCGTCCAGAGGCTATGCCGCTGATTGACGCGGCATCTTCAGCGACCATGAAGCGGGTCTGTAAGACAGGCTCATCGGGAGCGTCCCTGTCGAACACCTGAAGCAGGTAATTGCCTGAAACCAAAGGGCGCATGGCTTGATTCGGAAGCTCGATGCGGTAGTTGACGAAATGCACGAACGTGTTTTCCGAGAATGCGAAATCCTCTATGTCGGCAATGTTGAAGCCATCGAGATATTCCGATTCCACGAGACGCGACGGCTGCCAGTCGGCGTTGCAGTGGAGCAGGCGATACTGTAGCCAGCGGTTATCTTCGGCAATCTCATCGAACGAGATCACAAGACGGTCGTCGGAATTGAGGCGTATCACCGGCGGAGACATGAAGTTGTCGGGGTTGCTTACCTTGAGGGTGCGGAAAGTGGGTTTAAAGACACGGGTAGCGGTGTCGGCAGCGTAAGAGGCGAAGACCGACAGCGACGCGAGGCTAAGGAGAATGAGTATGTAGATTATGTTTTTCAATTGGACACGCTAATTACCAGTCAATGGGAGTTTTGCCGTGGGCTTGGAGATATTCGTTGGCTTTGGAAAAATGTCGGCAGCCGAAGAATCCGCGATAGGCGGAAAGGGGAGAAGGGTGAGGGGCTGTCAGCACAAGATGGCGCGAGCGGTCGATGAACGCCCCTTTGCGGATGGCGTCGGAACCCCACAGAAGGAACACAAGGTTTTCGCGGTTCTCCGCCAAGGCATGCACCGCAGCGTCGGTGAAAGTCTCCCATCCTATGCCGGAATGTGACTTAGGCTGATGCTCCCTTACCGTGAGTGAGGCATTGAGAAGAAGCACTCCCTGTCGTGCCCAGCGGGAGAGGTCGCCGGAGGCGGGGATAGGATTGCCGGTGTCGGTGTGTATCTCCTGAAATATATTGCGAAGCGACGGCGGGATTTCTATCCCGGGGTTCACCGAGAAGCAGAGGCCGTTCGCCTGACCGGGCCCGTGATAGGGATCCTGCCCGATTATAACGACCTTCACATCTTCGAACGGGGTGGAGTCGAAAGCCGAGAAAATCTTTCCAGCCGGGGGGTAGACCTTGCACGAAGGGTTGGAATATTCGCGGCGGACAAGGTCAGACAAGGCTGCGAAATATGGCTTTCCGAATTCCGCCTCCAATGCTTTCTTCCATCCTGATTCGATTCTTACGTTCATTTCCTTTGCTGTTTTGAACCCAAAATTAATAACAAATCCCCGGATTATGAAATCATAGTTGAATAATTCGAAAAAAATATATACCTTTGCAATGTAAAAACGTCTCCGTAGTTCAATGGATAGAATATCGGATTCCGGTTCCGACGATTAGGGTTCGACTCCCTACGGGGATACACAGAAACAAATGATGCCTTCAGAATGTTAATAAAACATAATGAAGGCTTTTTTTGTAAATGATAACGGGTTCGTTGAGCGCGACGTGTGGTCGCCGCATTGCTGGGTGAATGTGGAATGCCCTGACAGGGAAGACATCCGGTTCTTGCTCGATGACCTCAATGTGCCGCCTGATTTCCTGGAGAGCATTTCGGATATGGACGAGCGACCCCGTATCGAGCATGACGGGGAATGGCGTCTGACCATACTCCGGATTCCGCTGCATTCCGACGGGGAGGATATGCCGTACAGTACAGTGCCGATTGGTATTGTGACAAACAATGAGGTCATGCTGACGGTATGCTATAAGCGCACTGAGATGTTGAGCGATTTCATTTCGCATACGCGTTGCAGGGGGATTTCTGTGGAGACTGGCCCGGACTTTATCCTAAGGATTCTTTATTCTTCGGCATATTGGTATCTGAAGTATCTTAAGGATATCAACAATCATGTGGTGCGCGACGAGAAGAGCCTTGAGAAAAGCGTGCGCAATGAGGACCTGCTGCGCATGCTGGGCATTCAGAGGACTTTGGTGTTTTTCAATACGTCGATTCAGGGAAACGAGACTCTCATCGGGCGGATACGCCGCGTATATGGCGACCGGTATGACGCGGATCTTCTGGAAGATGTGGAGATTGAGTTGCGCCAGGCGGACAACACCGTTAAGATTTACAGCGATATCCTTGAAAGCACGATGGATTCGTTCGCCTCGATCATATCCAACAATGTGAATGCGATCATGAAGAAAATGACGGCGGTGTCGATAGTGCTGATGGTTCCGACGCTGATAGCCAGTTTCTATGGGATGAACGTGCGGATTTCTTACGGAAATCATCCCGGAGTGTTCTGGCTTATAATAGCCGGATCGCTGCTGCTGTCGGCGGTATTGTATGTTTTCTTACGAAAAATCCGATGGTTCTGAAATATTTGTAGTATATTTGTTTCATAAGAAGTTATTTTTAACAACTTCTAAACAGTATTGCTTATGAAACTTAAATTTATATCCGCAGCTTTCATCGCAGGAGTTCCGTTTCTGTCTTCGTATGCCGCAGTGGATTTCGATAAGGTTTTCTGTGATTCTACCTTAAGGCTGGATTATGTGGCGGCGGGTAATCATGACAAAAGCTTTGTGTTTCTTGACGGTATGCATAAATACGCAGGATGGGCGGGTCGGCGCACAAATCTTGACAGCATACCTTATGTGGGCAACGGAATTGTCACGGTGACGGATTCGCTCAGCGGCGACACTATCTATCGCCAGAGTTTCTCGTCGCTGTTCCGTGAATGGCAGTCCACTGATGAGGCCCGGACAACGTCAAAATCGTTTCAGAACACCTTCCTCGTGCCGATGCCGAAACGGGCTGCGAAGATTTCAATCGAACTTCTTGACCTGCGGCATGATGTCGTAGCCGAGAATACGCATAATTACACACCCGGCGACATTCTGATAAAGAAATCCCACAACAGGGATAAAGCTCCGTATAGATATTTGCGCAAGGGCGGCGACCCGGAAAACGCGATAGACGTGGCTATCCTTGCTGAGGGCTACACTCCCGAACAGATGGATGCCTTCTATGCGGATGCAGAACGGGCGGTGGCTGCGATATTGAGGCATGAACCGTTCAAGAGCCGCGAAAAGGATTTCAATTTTGTCGCTGTGGCCACCCCTTCTGAAAATTCCGGAGTCTCAGTGCCGAGGTTTGATGAATGGAAGAAGACATCGTTCGGCTCGAATTTCGATACGTTCTATTCCGCGAGATATCTTACCACTGCGAACGTGTTCGATATTCACGAGGCAATATCGCACGTGCCTTATGAGCATATAATCATTCTCGCGAATTGCCCGGTTTATGGGGGAGGAGGGATTTATAACAGCTATACACTGACCACGACCGGACATGAAATGTACGAGCCGGTGGTGGTTCATGAATTCGGACATAGTTTCGGCGGACTTGCGGACGAGTATTTTTATGAAGGAGACGTGATGGAAGACAGTTATCCCTTCGATGTGGAACCATGGGAGCCCAATATCACTACCATGGTGGATTTTGATTCTAAATGGAAATCCCTGTTGAAGAAAGGCATCCCGGTGCCGACCGACCGCAAGGATTCTAAGAAATATCCGGTAGGGGTGTTCGAGGGCGGCGGTTATTCTTTCAAGGGCGTATACAGCCCCGCTGATGATTGCCGCATGCGTTCCAATGCCTGGCCGGCTTTCTGCCCGGCGTGTCAACGTGCGCTAAACTCCTTGATAGATTTTTACGTTAAATAATGTGATCGCTCATTATCTTTTTAAACCGCTTCTCAATGAAAGTTGCATTCCATTTTAATGCAGACCATCCTGCGCTGGGTTGTTCATATGGACAGGAGGTTCATGAAACTCTCTTCGGCGCATTGATGAGGAAAAGAAATATAAACCTTAAGACTAAAGTGTTTGTGGGGGATTTGTTGCTGCTGACCTGTTGCTCTGTTCCGGAGATCCGAGAGACAGGCAAAGGCTACATGCGAATGTCATATTCCCTGGAACCGGCGCTTTATGACACGGTTTTCAATGAATGGGTGACGTCGGTGTTCAAACTCTGGAACACGTTTGATGCCTGCAGGCTTATGTCCGCAAAGGATAATAACATCTACGTAGTTTGTTTCGAGAGCATCGACAGGGAACATGCGAACTTTATTGACCGTGCGCTTAAAAAATATGAACCGTATCTGGGGGCGACAGAGGTTTATGAAGGATTCCGTATACATTGGGAGCTTTATGGGGCGCGTCTGCTTCCTTTCGGACGGTTGATAAACAGGGATTTCAAACGTTTTTATGAGGAGGAAGACCCTCTGGAATATGAAATTGATTCCCTCAGTCTCCTTGGCTTTGATAATATAGGCGCGGAGAAACTTAACTACAGATATACTATATTTGACGGGTATCATGATTTCGAGCATTCAAGAAGGGTGTCGGAATGGAAAGACAGGTGCGGGGCGCTGCTTGCGTTCATAGCCGACGATACGGTCTCTTCGCTCTCAGATGTTGCGCCCGCATTGGGAGACAAGCTTTGGGCTGCTGTCAACGGTTTGGAAAAGGCTGAGACCGGGGAAGAATTTGCACAGGTCATGGCATCCTGCCGACGTATATTCGAATATGTGGTGGACGCAGTCGCACCGGTTTCCGACACGCCTACGGAATCGGGACATTCAATCAAAAAGGGGCAATATAAGAATCGTCTTTTTGAATATGCCAAACAATGCAGGCTTTCAGATTCAGAGATAGATATGGTGAAAGTGTCATCTGAATACCTCTATGCCCAATGGGACAAACTGCATTCCCTGGCCAATAAAGGCGTGCATTCAGAAGTTTTCCGAAGCGAGGCGCGAAGGTGTTTCATAAGGACGGTGCTTTTGCTTGACGACATAGTATCCTTTAAGAATTCGTCATTTGAAATCAGAACGGAAATAGACGAGGAATCTCTCCGCGCCTATTTGAATTCATTTCTCTGAGCGTTTATGCGTATTGGATGGTTGTTGTCAGAGCCTTCCGAAATACTGCTTTGAAATTCAAGATAAGGTTGTGGTTTCCTGTGCGTTAAATGTATATTGCTGGGAATATTGCGGATTTTACTCAGTGATTTTGTAGAGATTTTTTTAGAAAAAGATGGTAATAAATTTTGTAGATTAAAAAATAATGTCTAACTTTGCACTCGCAAAAGCCACCAAGGCAGACGCAAAACCGATGGTGTCATAGCTCAGTTGGTAGAGCAAAGGACTGAAAATCCTTGTGTCCCCGGTTCGATTCCTGGTGACACCACCTGAAAATCAGAGAGTTACAGTAAAATGTAGCTCTCATTTTTTATTGCTTTTGCCTTGTGCAACTCCCCACGGAAGCTGAAAGTTAAACCGAGAGTTAAACCAAGCAACCGAATGAATGTTACAGCTAACATCGTGTGTTACAAGTCAAAAACTCTCGCTAATGGCGAACACCCTCTAATGATTCGTGTCTGCAAAGACGGAAAAAAGAGGTACAAAAGTTTAGGTGTATCCGTACTTCCTAAGTATTGGAACTTTGAGAAAAGCGCGTTAAAGCCTAATTGCCCTAATTTTGAGTATCTTAGCAGAATCATAGCTGACAAGGCAAGCGAGCTTTCGACAGAGATAGTTAAACTAAAATCAGAGCGTAAGGAGTTTACAGCAAGCACTTTAATTGAGGAGAAATCGAAGCGAGTTAAACCAAAAACCGTACATGAGCTTTTCTGTGAGCAAATCCAACGGCTTACAGACGAGGGCAGACGTGGCTATATGCTATCCGTTAAGCAAGTCCATAATTCGCTTCTATCATTCAATACGCACCTTGACATCTGTTTTTCAGATATAGACGCTTCTTTTCTCCGCAGATATGAAACATGGCTACGGAAGCAGGGATTGGCAGAAAACACCATAGGCATACGATTCAGAACTCTACGAGCCATTTATAATTTGGCTATTGAGGAAAACATTGCTGATTCAGAAAACTATCCTTTCAAGAAATACAAGGTGTCAAAACTCCATGAGGAAACGGCAAAACGCTCTCTTTCTAAAGATGATATAGATAGGATTCTCGCCTATAAGTCCACAAACCGCTATATGCGATTCCCCATTGACATATTCGCGTTCACATATTATTGTGGCGGTATCAACTTCATAGACATAGCCAACCTTACTCCTGCAAACATCATAGAGGGAAAGTTGGTATATAAGCGACATAAGACAAGCAAGCTAATCAAAATACCACTGCAACCGCAAGCCATAGACCTTATAAAGAAGTATCACCGCAAAGACAGTCCGTATCTGTTTCCAATTCTCTCTGACTTCCACGAAACAGAGATACAGAAATCCAACCGTATTCACAAGGTCATATCCAAAGTGAACAAGCGATTGAAAGAGATTGGCGAGGATTTAGGCTTATCTCTAACTCTGACTACCTACGTTGCACGGCACAGTCAGGCAACCGTAATGAAAAAGGCTGGAGTATCGACAGCCGTAATCCGTGAAATCATGGGTCACAGTTCAGAACGTGTTACCCAAATCTATCTTGACAGCTTCGATAACGAGCAGATAGACAACGCCATGAAAAATTTGCTCTGATTCGTTTCCCCAAATTACAGAATCCGCGTGTTCACAGACAGGCGGATTTTTAGTAACTTTACATATCCAAAAGTACCGGCCATGAATTTTCCCATTGACATATCCACAGATAAAGCACCGTTCCAATATGTTCTCAACATCATCAGAGGAAAGGGCGAGCCTTTCATATCCCCTGACGGAATGGTTATGATATTCCCAAGCATGATAAAGCTAACCATGCCTGACGACGCTCTGTTTATCTTTCAGGACAGATACAACAGCGGCGAGATTTCATGCCCCTATAAATACGAGGACTATATCAGGGATTCAGACATGCAGGCCACTATAAAGGGACTGAATTTAGACCCTGACGCATTTTGGCTGTTGGTAATGTTCTGTTTTGACTATGCTTGCAGTGTATGTTTTTCAGGATTTGAACTTGCTGATACCGTTGGAGGACAGATAACCAGACTATTGTCTGTATTATCGAAAGCGGACAAGGGAAATACTCAAATCACTGTAAAATCAGGAAAAGAGAAATCCATAATCACCGATAAAACTACAATCTCCAAGATCGAGGAATGGATTAGGCGGGGCTACGAATCAGATAAAGCAAGCCTGAACAACTTCGCCATAAACGATTATTCAGAGTTGGTAAAAGATTCAGAAGAATCAAGCTCTGTGCTGATATGGTATTTCGCTTCCCTGTTACGGTACTTTTTTGAGATAAATCCCCAATATAAGGGTAGAGCGAAAAAATGTACCACCGTGTCATTGAACAAGAATATCCTCATTTCCAATCTGATATACCATACCCACATATCCCTCAATCCAAACTTCCTGAATGACGATGAAGCCTTAAAGGGATTTTTCAAGCAATACAAGGGGAAAGAGATAAAGGCGCGGTCAGGAATCTACCCAAGCATATAACCGTTTAAATCACAGCGATACAAGCTCCATTTCTCACATCGAGGAAGGGGGCTTTTTCTGTTTTTATACCCTACCTCATTTTAAGGGGAGTAGAAATCGGCTCAAAATTCACTCTCTATCCACCCTCTGAATCAGCACTAATTTTGCATCGTAATCGAAACGATAACGGTTACAGAAACAACAAAATTATCAATCTAAAACCTTTCACGCAGTATAGGTCAAGCGTGGCAAGAAAATGGAAAAAACAAACACAATCGAGAACGGCAGCAACGTAACAATCAACAACACAAACAAATCAACTAACATGAATATGAAAAAACAATTAAATCTCCTCTTTATAGAGGGCAATCGTCAGAAAATCGACAAGGCTAACATCAAGGAAGCCTATCAGAAAATCAGCACCCACGGCTATATCTCCACCATGCCGATGGAGTATCTTCCAATGGAGAAAGCAATCGCGAAGTTGGGCGGCAGGACACTTTTCAAAGCTACAATAATCCGCAAGAGCGGTCAGGGCGAAGCGACCATTTCCAACTTCGACATCAGAATGGTAGCGGTCAAAGAAGATGAATACACCGGATATGACGGAGTTTGCATAGACGGTCAACACCGTAGTCTCGCACTCCAATTCGGCAATCTTCAGGAAATCGAACCGACATATACAGATGTTGAAATTCCTGAGAACATGGATATTCTCTCCTACGTGGCTCTACGCAACAACGGCAAGACATGGAAAAATCTTGATTTCACACATTCCGGAATCTCTACACAAAACACAGAGATAGACCATATAATCCAGACGTGCGAGAAAAACAAAGAAGATGATGCTTTCTTCTATGCGATCTATACTCTTAACACAGCCAATCTACGCGCCAACCAAATCAAAGGCTTGCAGTTGGGCTACAAGACAATCAAGGACTTCCGCAATCTCCAACTCAATCCTGAAACTTCTCGCATGGGAGATGAGGTTCTTAAATCTGTCAGAGAAAACAGCACCCTTACCTCTGACCGCTGTAACGGACGATTGGGAGCGGCCTTAAAGAAATTCTATATCGAGAATGACAAAGACTTCGACACCCTGATTTCTGTAATAGGACTGATAGACAACGAGACATGGGAAAATCACTTCACGCCGGAAAAAGGACACTCAATGGAGATAACCGCATACGTTGATGCTCTGAAAGCTGTATGGGCGGAACACGAAGAAAAGAATAACACAGACATGTCAGAAGTGGCATAATCCACATTCCCAATCATCGCCAATCCCTGAAAATCAACTAAAACATCATGTTTAGCCACTTCTTTACACTGATATGATTTTCAGGGATTGGTTGATATAAAACACCGTGACATACTACTAACTATATACTACCAACTACAAATAAGGAATCTCGCCTGACGGCGGAGATTCTAAAAATCAGAATCAAACCATGCCTGACAATTCAGAAAATTACAGAGTGTTTCCCATTGATTTAGCTTCTAAACTGAACAACAAGGAAGCCATGACCTATCTTCAACTTCTTTTCAAGTCTGATTTTCAGACCGGGGAATCGAATGTACTGTTGGAAACTCTATCAGAGTTATCAGGATATGATTCAGAAACCGTAAGCTCACATCTGCATAAGGTAGCCGATGAAAGCGACTGTCTCAAAATAGAGCGCAAGTATATTGGGAAAGATTCAGGCAGACCCAAGACAAAGAATTTCTACACGGTGAGGATTCCAACTATGAATTTTATAATGGTGGATAAGGAATTTCTTGATTTTGATATTGACGGTTTATCAAAGAAATCCAAACACGACCTGAAAGGATTTATCCTGTTGATAAAATGCGTTTGCCTGAACAATACAAACATCACCAAATATAGCCTCAGACAAATAGCCGAAAAAATCGGTCTCTCTTACTCGACCATTCAGAATTATATGACGAAGTGCATAGAACTTGGATATATCGAGAGAGAAAACGGATATTCCAGAATCAATCTTCCCTATTTCGACAAAGGGAACGACAAACATTTTCCAACAGGTACACCTGATTTATACAAAGATATATACCGCTCTATCTCCAATTATTGCATAAGAAAGAATCGCGTCGTTCCCCCTTATAACAATGACTGCATAAGCCGTATCGCGGTCAAATATCCTTATAAGGAATCAGACCTGACGGATATAGAAGATACGGTTTTAGCGGAACAATACTCCATTACAAGACAATTGGAGATAAGAGTACCCAATCTCCCTGATAAGATTGACAACCTGCATTACTTTGTAAAAGTCCTGACAAACGATATGGTCCGCAATAATGACAAATTAGAAGTATCGTATATAATGTAATCGACATTCCACAAGTCCGGCTTCAACCTTGTATCGCAAGATACGGGGATTTTTCATTTTTATAATTTCTACCCTCTAATCACGATTATAATAGGAGATTGCAAAATAGCCCTCTAAAATCCAACACTTCACCTTAACCCACAAAATAAACATTTCCATTATAATTGGCATACCCTTAATTCCAAAATCCAAATCATAGCGAGTGCTGTATGCGGGATTCTACTCAACATTTCAGTCCCCCCTCCATACTTGAATATAAAACAGAAACTCACATTCAATAACCCCTCAAAAACTCGCTATGAAATGGAAAATCTATTGATTTTACCTGAGCCTAAAAGATTAAGCTGGCTCAATGAGTACGCAACAGACGCAGAAGTTATCACAGACATTCCGCAAAGAGAGAAAAAGACACTACCGTTTATCGAAGCCAACACAAAGGCTGTAGAACTTCCACACCTCAGAAATGAGTGCATCGTGCCGGTGTTCAGCAAAGACAATGAGCTGACAATCTCGCACCCTGCATTTATCGAAACGGTTGCGGAAGCGGTCAGCACGTTCTACAACGGAGAGAGAATCGAAACGCCTGAAATCCGAGTGTCGCACATCATAAAGGGAAGAATCCCCGAAGCGATACACAAGCCTGCAAGTCAGCTCTTGGAAACGGACAAGACGATTTACTACGAGCGTATGATGTTCTGCATCGAAATCCCCACTATCCATGAAACGGTAGAGGGAAACAAGCTCACTCTGACCGTCGGCGGTGTCCGTGCCTACAATAACATGAATCTCTACTCTAAAAAGTCAGCGGAGAGATTCAAAATCTTTGTGGGCTTCAAGAATCTTGTGTGCTGCAACCTCTGTGTTTCATCTGACGGATTCGTGGAGCAGTTGGAAGTATCAAACACTTCTGATCTCTACCTCCGCACCCTTGAAATGCTCAACCGCTACAACCCTGCCAAACATCTGCACCTAATGCAGACACTTGGCAAAACCTCCATGACGGAACACCAGTTCTGTCAGATTCTTGGGAAAATGAGGCTTTATCAGGCATTGCCCCAAAAGGTACAGCGCAACATTCCACGGTTGCTGATAACTGACACGCAAATCAATGCAGTGGCAAAAGCCTATATCAGTGACCCTGATTTTGGTTCTTACGGCTCTGACATTGATATGTGGAAGTTCTACAACCTCCTTACGGGAGCGAACAAGAGTAGCTATATAGACAGCTTCCTTGACCGCTCTTTTAACGCTACGGAAGTGTCACAAGGCATTAACGCCGCACTGCATGGCGATGACCGTTATTCGTGGTTTATCAACTGAAATCTGAACCGTGGGGGACGCTCTGAAAACGGGTGTTCCCCACACTTCTACATTACCATGAATCAGAATCACAAAGATGTCGCACGTGAAAGAGGCGTGCTTGCAGTCTGTGTTGTCGTTGGACTGATACTTTTCTGTATCAATCCG
This sequence comes from uncultured Muribaculaceae bacterium, assembly GCA_910584055.1. Lineage (GTDB taxonomy): Bacteria > Bacteroidota > Bacteroidia > Bacteroidales > Muribaculaceae > Lepagella. Next base: position 60,745 of record CAJTZS010000023.1, read on the forward strand.
CTAATAGTCGTGTTCCTTTGGCTTATATGGCTTTTAATCACCACCGTAATCCGCTGACAATTCATCAGGGCATTTGAACACATCGGTTTCAGGTGTCCTGATTTTTCTTTTTATGCTGAAAAACATTCTCACAGATAGCCCCACCAATAGCATTTTTTCGTAATTTTGTACCTGATTCGCAGAGCCAAAGAGTTGGCTTGATTGTGAATCGGTAAATAACGAAAGGTGTTATTGAAATTATCTTCTTAGTTCAAATCTCGCAAATTTGATATTCCACGAAGATGATTGGCGATAGCACCTGCACTGATTGCATATACCCTGCCGTAATTGGCGGAATATATAGCAGAATCGGTGTGGGGCTATTGCTTTATCTGTGGAATAGGCAATGCGAGAGCCTGAACTAAAGATAAAGCAGATACAATCCTCACACCTTTTTCATGTCTAATTGTAAATGTTGCAGAGAGGATTATGTGACCGAGAAACAAGAATGTCAGAATTTGTAACAATCACAAGAAAAGAAGCATTTGAATGTGCAATTGCATTTTCCGCGTCAATTGCTGTCGTGCTAAATAACTCTAAGACCATATTATACGATTTTGCATTATATTTAATGGAGAAATCACTTTCTCCAATACAATGCCTACAACCGTGCGAAAAATTCAAATGGAATGATGATGGCAAGTATGGAGAGAAAAGCTATGCGTTTATTCCGGTAGGTTATCCTTATTCTGATTTACTATTAGGTAATATTGGGAAATATATGGGAGAGGACGCAATTTATACGCGCTTTCAAGCAAAGAAGCACCCTGCAAAATGGATTGGAGAGGTTCTTTCTGATTATCATATTCAGTGTGGATATTCAATGGGAATGCTTTCATCTATAACACTAAACTATAGTAATCCTATTTCCAAGAAGAATCATAAGGAATGGATAAATATAAAATGCGATGGACATTCTATTTACTTTCCTTACTATACAGAGCTAGAACGGAATGCTATACTTTCCAAATTTCCCATGCTTAATATAGACGAACTATATGACGAATATTGGATAGAATAATTTAACCGTGAAAATCTACTATAGGTTATTAAAAAGTACCTTAGTTGGCGCATTGGTTATTGTTGGATTGCTGACATGGCTTTTGCGTTCATGCTATTACGACCATAAACCTGAATCCGTTTTATATGGGAATTGGGAAATGACAGATTCTTGCGGTTTGAGCAATAATCCTATTCTAACATTTGATTGGAACGGAAAATATTATGATTCCAACACCGGGCATGAAGTCTGGAATTACAGGTTCATCAAGCCTGATTCTCTGATTCTGTATCATCATGTTTTATATGAAGAAAGATATAAGATACTCAATCTTACGGAAGATACTCTGACCGTGAGATTATCAGAGAGTATTTTTCATGCGGTAGATAATGGAGAGGAAATAGAAGCGCAATATGGTGACGGCTCAAAGCCTATCTATACCTATATCCGCATAAATCATAGTACTACACCTGATTTCAAATAACAATATTGTATGGATTTAATATTCGACCAACTTGTAAGTCGCGTAAAGTTTATATGGATCCTCATACTCTGTTTATTATTCGTATTCTTTGTATTAGACCCTATCGTAAAACGGATAGATAAATGGATAGAAAACCGTAAGAATCATAAATAATCCAAGAGGACATTTTTTGAGATTTTTCTCTTTTATAGGGTGAATCTGAAAAATGTACCTCTTTATTAGTTCTTGGATAACACAATCAAAAACAGTATATTTATAAAGTAAATCCTTAATACCAAATATTTATGAAACGAATTAGTTTATGTTTAACTACGATATTAATAGCGTGTTTTCATTTAATCGCACAACAAATAACGGAAATTGCGATTGTTCCTGATGAAACATTGACATTAGAAAAATTAGATAGCATGCCAGAATATAAAGGCGGTCAAAATGCTTTATTAAAAGTTCTTTCAGATAACCTTATCTACCCCACGGAATGCGTGGAAGCCAATATACAAGGCTCTGTACTGGTGCAATTTGTCGTGTCATCAAAAGGTAAGATTAAAGATATTACGGTATTGCGAAGCGTTCATCCATTATTAGATGCAGAAGCAGTCAGAGTGGTTGGATTGCTTTGTGATTGGAAACCCGGAATAAAAGATGGAACGGAGGTAAATACATATTATAATCTTCCTATCTCCTTCAAATTACAAGATGAAACACTGCCTGATTTTAGTAAATGGACTTACTTTGAATTGCGTGACGGACTGATTGATTTCTTTCAAGATCTCTATAAAGATATACCTGACCCTGAATATGAAATGATTAAGGCAGAAGTTATCAATGAATTTACAGGTGTTAAATGTGTGATTCATTTTACAGAATTGCCTAATTATTTTAGGATTCCAACTGAAACAGACATGTCAGTGATTATGAGCCAACAGTTAGCACCAATGTTACCTTATGAATTTCGTAACGAATTGAGAAGCCACGATATTAAATTGAATTTTGAAATTCACGAGGATTCAACAAATAAGGTCTATAAAATTAAAATTGATAACGACCTATGGATTCCAGAAAATGCTCTCAAATAATTCGATACATCTAAAAGTACACAAACCAACAAACTCAATCAAATCATTTTCTAAAATTCAAAAATCTCTCTTACAGATGAAATACTTACCAATCTTTCTAATCAGCTTGATACTGCTCTGCGCTATTGGGTGTGGGAGCAAACAATCTAAACAGCTGTGTTCTTATACGACAGCAGATAGTTTGCTTGTTAAAAGTTTTTATGCAGATATGCAAGGCATGAATAGTGAAGAAAAAGCACGATTTATCGCTGACGCATTGGCAGAGTTGGATAGCACATATTATATTAAATTTACCTCAAAGATTAATGGCTATTCTGTTAAAGCAGAGGTAAAATCTATATATCCATGTTCAGGGGGATATATAGGAAGTGCGATACTCCTTTTTACAAACGATAGCATTACACGGACAGTCTTTCACCCTATGTTCTTCTTCACGGATTCTATATTCAATGGTATGCACACAAGACGGCTAAACTATGTTGATTATAAAATTGGCAATTCTGACTATTATAATTCCAATCAATTAGGACAGTTTAGCGATGTTCCGTTTGCGTTCTTTGATGTTGACTTTGACGGAAACAAGGAATTAATATTGCGACACCCATTCATAGGGCAACGATTTAGGTCGGCGTATGCTCCGTTAAAAGAATCATTATCTGATGCTAATAGCTTTGAGGAGGACTATATTTATACTCCAATTGATTCTTTTATAATGAAGTCAGACGAATACGCTTATTATCCTATTCTTGATGACCAAACGGAGTTTGACTATAAAAATAAAGAAATAATTGTGAGTATGTCCGCAGGTTATGCCGGAAGCGAAAAACTATATTATAAAGTCAATAACAGAACACCTTTGCTTTGTAGAAAAGAAGTTTATTATTGCGGTTATGACACATTAGCCAAAAGAATTACTTATACTTCCCACGACACGATAACACAATATTTCAATAACGCCAACGAATATAAGATATGGTAAAACCTTTGAAATATTTATCATTCTTTCTAATCAGCTTGATATTACTCTGCACTGTTGGGTGTGGAAGAAAGCATAAACATGACAATAACGAAGATAGAACATTGGATTCGATTATTGACATAAAACGGAGTAATCCATTTAACACCAATAATAAAGATTCATTGTTTAATGCCATTGAAATTGAGGTTGGTTCCATAATAAAAACATTTGCATTGGATTATAACCCCCGCACAATCAATGGATATTTACTTTGGGATAGTCTTACAAATAAAATATATAGTCCAGAGAACTTCATACATTCATCTGACGGCGATTGGGCTTTACATGAGAATGGAATATTAGAATATCTTAATTGGCATTTATGGAGAATACTTGTACCATTCATAGGTGAACAAAGAGTAGTTAATCTGATGAATGAAGAAAAAGGAATTACTGATTCATTGCTGACAGCACAATACGAATGGTTTAGAAATCATTTTGACGCAACGCAACAATGGATTGGAACGGCTTATAATCTCAAATATTACTCTATTGAGAATGAAATGCTTAAAATTCAGAATCAAAATATGCGTGAAATCTTTGAAGCCATTATGGATTCAACTTATAATAAATCCGTTCCGCATAAAATCCCTTTGGCTTTATTGAAACGCGAATACAACAATATTCAAACGAATAGAATACCATATTTTGAAAACGATTCCATATACAGTGAAGCGAAAGACCGAGAGAGTTTTAAAATTGAGATTGATATATGGAAACGTTTACTCCACCAAAGACAGAATATCTCAAATATTATCCGTAAAGACGCGAAAACAGCATTTGATATAGGCACATATCGGCTTATGTTTAATCGTCTGCGACAGCTTAAAAATGAATTTGAATCATACGAACCGATGTCAAGTGAAATGCGTTCAATAGTTCTTTCTGATAGTTGCACCTACGAAGAACTGTTAGCCTATCCCAACTTCACAACTAAATGGAATGAACATCTAAAAGAGTTTGAGCGATGAAAAGATTGCCATTCCTCGGTTCAATATCCATGCTAATATTCGCATGTGGGTGTGGAAGCAAACATCAATCTACGGGATATGACCCTTTGGCTCAATATAGAGATACGTTAATAGGCAATTTCAACGGATTGGAGATTGATACTCTTATATGTGAGCCAATGGATTCAATGACTGTCGATTATAAAGGCTTTCATTACAAATGGCGAGTGTTCACTAAAAATGGCTCTGTCAAAGACCTTATTTTAGACTACAAGACAATATGTATTCACTTCGTTAAGGAGGGAGATTTAGACGGAAATGGCACAGATGAATGGGGATATGTTACAGAATGGGAAACGTCTAATTGGATGTGCTACCATGCTTTCACGAACATCAACGGAGAATGGCAGCATATCATAGAACCTACAACTATATGGCTTCCACACATCGACCCACAAGACAGCCTATATTATACTATTAAGAAGGAAGATATTTTACGACCCTCTGAAAATGTAGGATTCCTAAAAGTCAAATTTAGCGACATCCGCAACGACGGAGAAGATTTTCTAATTATAGATACTCTGATTAGGATAAATCCTAAACGCTTAGAGGGCTTTGAATAATCAATAAGGACATTTTTTGAGAATTTTCTCTTTTATTAAGGTGAATCTGAAAAAAGTACTCTCAATATACAATCTATGGTAAACCAACTTCTAAAAAAACAAAAACTCTCTGACAGATGAAGCACTTACTAACATTTCTAATCAGTATGGTATATTTTCTTGTGTTAGGATGTTCTCATTCCGTAAATCAAGAATCAACATTAAATTATGAGGACGATATTAGAGGAATTTGGGTTTTACAGAATGTGACAGCAAGTAATGAATGGCCTACAAAAGAAATGAAATTCTCAGATACTATCCAACTACTTTCTAATAATGACTGTATATGTAGGGACTTTGCTTATACTACTTATTACATCTATGGTGATACATTGAAAATTCACATCATCAATTGGGGGATATTTGATTTTAGGATTTTATCATTAAAGAATGACATATTGAATTTACAATTTATCCACAAAGAGATATTCGCAGACGGAATAAACGAATCTATATCTAACAGTCGAATAATGCAGTTTAAGAAAGAACTTGCTCAGTGATTAAACTAAGGTATTATACGACAAGCCAAAAGATGAAATTCCGCTACCAACGTCTGACAAGTTGGTGGCGTTATCTATGGATATTTACAGCCATTACAGCTGTGTCGCTTTATTTGGATATTTTAATCTATTCATGGACTGAAATATATATCCGCGATTGGTGGAAGAACTTCTACCACGTATTATTTCATGGGTTTAAAGGTACATACGAAAATTATATACAGAGCCTATATGTGGATTCTATATGGGAATCTGCCATATATTCTGCCGTTGGGATAATAGCAATAATCTTATTCATGCTATTAATGCGTTTTACTCTATGGCTTTTGGATAGATTATACTCTCTAACCGTCAATTTTTGGAGATACATAAAGAGGTACATTTTTCAAGGATTTTTCTTTTTATAGGGGAGATTCAGAAAATGTACCGTCTATGAAGTTTCAAGATTTATAATAGGATTCTACCGTTAGAGTAAAGCGAAACTCTGCATATCATAGAACGCTTAAAATAAACACGTTGATTCGGTTGATTTGCTTCAAGACGCTTGCACAGTCCGTTGGAAATTACTAACTTTACATTGAGATAATTAACGTATTGACAACCCCAATCTCGGCATACCCACAAGTTAAACCGTGAGTTAAACCGCAAAGCGAGAAAAGGGAGAGAGTGCAACTCTTTGATGGTATAAAGTGCCATAGCTCAGTTGGTTGCTTCCGAAAGCGATAGCTTTTGGAAGCCGTAGGAGCAAAGGACTGAAAATCCTTGTGTCCCCGGTTCGATTCCTGGTGACACCACTTTTGAGAAAGCTAATTATCTAAATAAAAGATGGTTAGCTTTTTCTTTTGCGCGATTTTGTCAATCAAATGTCAATTTTCAAAATTCTGTCAATAGAGAAGCGCATCGGCAACTCTTCACCAATGCGCTCCGTAGCATTATAAACCAACATGATTCTGTTGGCAGAACAAAGTTAATAATTCTTATTGATGAGGCAATGGAGATTGGTAAGAATCGTTACTTGCCATCACGAACAATCCTCCACGGCTCTGGGATTCTAAGTTCAAACCCGTTTTTAAGGGTTATTCGGTCGGGAAGCATTGCATTTTTGAAACGTCCCTCGTATCGTTCCAACCATGTCGGCCTCATACCTGCTAATATGCGCAGATTTGAAGATTTATGATTAGGGGGAAAATAGATGAACACTTTTTTACCTGCTTCACGCGCAAGGTCAATTGCAGGTATCATATCACTATCCGCAGATACGATAATAACTATATCGCAATTATCTTGATACGCATCTGCCACAATCTGTGTAGCAAGGTTAACATCCGATTCTTTCTCCTCGTAGGTATTGATAATATTATGACACTTGAAGCACTCTAACCTCTTTTTGAGATATTTGCCAAGAATCAACTTGAATTTTCTGTTTTCAAGATTGGCTTGAAAAAACGCATTTTGACGCAAACTCTTGTCGGGGTCGCCCAAAGGACGTGCCGAAAAATACTTCACGGCAACTAACTCTTGATGCGGTAACATAAATTGCTCAAACAGCTTAACAATATCAAGCCAATAATACTTATTCCACGGCTTCTTCTTGATTCCGTAGTAGAAATTAAAACCGTCAACATAGACGATTACGCGCTGTGTAGGATAGTTCTGTTTCATAATAAAAAATAAGCCCCCATTACTGAGGGCGGGCCTTAGCTTTTTCCATCTAAGGGGGATACTGTCTTTATTAGACAACGCAAAGTTAGTCATTTTCGTTCATTGAACCAAATTTCGCTGAAAGATTTAACAATTATACGCAAACGCTTTATCTCATATTGGCATGGTTATCAGTGTTATATGTGTCAATATGTTTTATAACATATTCCTGCTTTCAATGAAAGAAGCGAAGCCTCCACGGTTGCGGAAGCCTCGCCTTGTTAGTTCTGAATGATTGTAGAGGTCAATCCCATAAGGGGTGGCGGGGGTAATGGCTCGCCCTCGCTGTGGCGCAGTGGTGCGAGTCAGAAAAATTTTTTATTTCACTTTTCCACCGTCTTTAAGTGCCTGTCCTATCCAAGCAAAGGCACAGAGAAGCGCAATTATCCACATAGCTGTTACTTTATTTCGTCAAGTTTTTGGTTAGCCTGTTGAAGCAACTCCACCAACTTGTCAAGCTCTGCCGTGGTTAGGTTGATATAGGAATTGCTCTTGTGAGCGTCAACGCTTAGTTTCAAACACCACCCTTTGCCGGGATTCTCGGCGAACACAACAACATTATCCTTAGTCGTATAGGCATACTTCTCGTTATGGTCGGTTTCTCGGTTGAGGTTGCTCTTGATTGTGTTGATAGCTGGAAAACCCAGGCTCGGTTGACCCTGTGAGCCAGACAATTTTGACCCCTATGAC
>CAJTZS010000024.1 GCA_910584055.1 uncultured Muribaculaceae bacterium
ATAACTGGAGATTTCTGCATCGTGCTTAACATCTAACTTTATTTAATCTCTATTGATGTCACGGCTTTAAACGCATATCTGGTATGGAGCCGTCCCGTCAAGAGATGGACTCCCAACATCACGCTCGGTCTGTACAAGCAATGGCTCTCCATAGATGGAACCCGTTACAACCACCCTATCCTCTCCTATTATTTCAACAATACGTTCGCTTTGCCTGAAGGATGGAATCTGACAGTGAACATAAACGGCCAGAGACGTGGCGACATGCACACCAACCGTTTTGGCACAACATGGTTCACAATGGATGCCTCCATAGCTAAGACACTGTTTAATAAAACCCTCACACTCAAACTCTCCGCAACCGACATATTCAACACTGCCAACAACGACTGGACGATGAACACCTACGGCGTATTCGTCAATAAACGGCAGAATTATGACAGACGCGGTGTCAGCCTCAACATAATATACCAATTCAACCCGCAAAAAAGCAAGTATAAAGGTAAAACCGCATCCGAAGCGGAAATGAAACGATTATAATCTATTCCTGATTTAGGTTGACCGTCTGAATAAATCCTTTGCGCCCTCTGCGGCTCTGCGAGGAATGATGTTCAGTCCAATAAATAGGAATTTAAACTGCTACATCAAACTGAACACCCGGTAAATAAGCGATCAAAATTTAACGGGTGGGATGCCATAGTTGAATTATTTCAATTATCTTTGCAGCATGTTTGCTGAGATAATACTACCATTACCCCTCTACTCCACTTTCACATATGTGATTCCGGAGGAGATGCAGAAAGATCTTCAAAAGGGGTCGCGAGTGCTTGTGCAGTTCGGCAAAAAGAAGTATTACACCGGAATTGTTGAGCACATACATTCGGATGCGCCCGCAGGATATGACGTTAAGTCGATCATGGCACTGTTGGATTCAACGCCGATTGTAAGATATCCGCAACTGAAATTATGGCACTGGATCGCAGAATATTATCTTTGTTCCCCAGGAGAGGTGTTCAAGGCCGCAGTGCCAACAGGTCTCAAACCTGAAAGCGAAACGTATGTCAGCCTCAATGAGGATTTCGAAATGCCGGAAGGGATAAAATTGACGGAAAACCAAGCAGTGGTCATTCAGTCCCTCCAGAATAAAAAGCGGTTGAAAATATCGGAAATAGAATCCGCTACCGAAATAAAGCACACTGCGCGTGTTGTCAATTCCCTGATGGAAGCGGGTATTGTGGAAATTGATGAAAAGGTTGTGGAAAAATATCGCCCAAAGAAAAAGACCTTCATCGAGCTCACGATTGACCGCGATGACAACGACAGGCTTCATGAGTTTTTCAATATGACATCCCGGTCGAATCAACAGGAGAAAGCCCTTATCGCCTATCTCGAACTGTCGGGATGGATGAAACAGAAATCCACCTTGAATGATGTGAGCCGCGAACAACTTCTTGAAGTTTCTGGAGTATCTCCGGGCGTGTTTCGCGCACTTATCGACAAGGGAATTTTTCAGACTGTCAAAAAAACACTCAGCAGGTCCAACCCGGCTCCGGCTGTACATAAACCGGTTCTCTCTCCCCTCTCCCCTCCACAGCAAAAGGTATTCGAAGAGATAAAAGAGTCTTTCAGAGACCACAGGGTGTCGCTGCTTCATGGCGTGACAGGATCAGGAAAAACTGAAATCTACACTCACCTGATTGCCGCTGCGCTTGCATCCGGCAACCAGGTGCTATATCTCGTGCCGGAAATTTCCCTTACAACCCAGCTTACCGACAGACTTAGAAAAGTATTTGGAGATACCTTACTTATCTATCATTCCAAGTTTTCCGATAATGAACGTGTGGATGTGTGGAAACGCCTCCTAAACTCCAATGAGCCGTTGATCATACTTGGCGTTCGGTCTTCCGTATTCCTACCGTTCGCCAGATTAGGACTTGTAATAGTAGACGAAGAACATGAATCTTCTTTCAAGCAGTATGATCCGGCTCCGAGATACAACGCGCGAGATGCCGCCATCATGCTTGCATCCATGCATGGAGCCACCACATTGCTGGGATCTGCCACTCCTTCCGTGGAAACATACTTCAAAGCGACGCATGGAAAATATGGTCTGGTATCTCTTTCGGAAAGGTTTGAAGGATCGCAACTGCCGGAAGTGGAGATTGTGGATATGCGGGCACAACGCAAAAAGAAACTCAACAAGGGCATACTTTCTCAGCCTCTCCGTCTCGCCACAAACGAAGCCCTAAAAGAGGGTTCTCAGGCAATAATGTTCCAGAACCGACGCGGTTTCGCACCTGTGGTTATCTGTCAACAATGCGGTTGGACACCCAAATGCCACAATTGCGATGTATCTCTCGTATATCATAAGAACTCCGAACTTCTCAAGTGCCATTATTGCGGATATTGTCAGCCCTTACCGAAGCTATGTCCGGCCTGCGGTCAGAACGCCATTGAAGTATATGGCTACGGCACGGAGCGCATAGCGGAGGAAGTGCATCAAGAGTTTTCCGGTTACCGTGTTGCCCGCATGGATTTGGACACTACGCGCAACAAAGATGCCTACCAGGAGATTATAGAGGAGTTTGCAAACCATCAGACCGACATACTCGTCGGCACACAGATGGTTTCCAAGGGTCTTGACTTCGAAAAAGTAAGGGTAGTTGGTGTAATCAATGCCGATACACTACTGAATTTCCCCGATTTCAGAAGCAATGAACGGGCGTTCAATATGCTCGAACAGGTTGCGGGGCGTGCAGGACGCCGCAAAGACATCGGCAAGGTGTTCATTCAGACAACCAAACCCGACGAGCCGGTACTCAGACATGTGCGAGCACACGATTACATGGGATATTACAATGAAGAACTGGAGGAACGCCGCAGATACGCCTATCCTCCATTCACCCGCATCATCAACATCTATCTGAAAAACAAGGATGCCGCGAATGCCGATATGGGAGCGGTGATACTCACCCAAGCCCTGCGCGATGTATTCGGCGACCGCGTGCTCGGTCCTGAAAAGCCATTTGTAAGCCGGGTCGCGTTATGGTATATCCAGTCTATAATGCTAAAGGTCGAGGCAGGTGCGTCAATGAAGAAAGTAAAGGATATTCTACGGAGCGTCCATGCGCGTCTCGCCCATCTCCCCCAGATAAAATCCTCGATTATCTATTACGATGTCGATCCCGTATAAAGCATAAAGTTCATCTTTGTCATCTACTATTGGCAAAACTTTATTTGCCATATTTCACATAAATGTGAAATATTTGTTGTATTTTTGCGTTATAATAATAAACAAACACTACAAATATGAGCGAAGTCGAACTGGTACTCGTCAACGACACCGACAAATGTACTATCTACACAATTCAGTTTAATTCTGAATCGGAAACCGAGTACGAGCGATTCTACTCCAAATTCATTGCCGATGCCAAGCTGAATCAAGACCTCTTGCGCATTGTGCAACTCGTTGATAAGATTGCCGACGAGGGAGCGTTGGAACGCTTCTTCCGCCCTGAGGGTAAGATGCGCGATTCTGTAGTCGCTCTTCCGATACTTCGCTCAAAACTCAGGCTTTACTGTCTGCGTCTTTCCGACCAAATCCTTATCCTCGGAAATGGCGGGATAAAGAGTTCCCGCACTTATGAAGAAGACGATTCCTTACGCGGTTACGTCCTCACTCTCCAAAAATTCGAGGAGCTTCTTAAAGAGGGACAACATGATGGAACGGTGACAATAACTGCAAAAACTATCGACACCGACAAAACTTTTGAGCTATGAAGAATATTAGAAACCGATATCGCGAAATGGTGGCACAAGTGCCACAGCCGATAAAAGAAGAAATCGACCTATCCTTTGCCATTTCCAACAGGATAGACTCCCTGATGAAAGAACGCGGACTCTCAAAAAAACAATTTGCCGCTGCTCTCGGCAAACGTCCCGGTGAAGTAACGCGCTGGCTCAGCGGACAGCACAACTTCACCATCGCCACCCTTGCGATGCTTTCCTCATTCTTCGGCAAATCTATAATCTCAGTGTAATTATGGCAAATGAATCACTGTAGGCAACAAAAAAATTAAAATAGGCTATTGTTCCAATTTGCTCAATCTCATCACGATTGAGGTTTGACTTCTACCCATTTTTGCTACAATGTATTTATGATGTTTTTTATCAGCCTATTAAGCTGATTATGTGAGAAATTTGTTGTATCTTTGTAATTGAATAACAAGAAAGGAAATAAATAGTATGGCACGACCAATAGCAGAAACACCCGTTTTGAGTGGAGTGGATGCTCATCGGTTCGTTGAACTGATGAACACACCACGTCCGGAAACACCGGAACGAAAGGCGCAGATAAAAGCGGCTTATGATACCGTCATGAAAATGTTGGCCCGCAATCAAAAGAAATGACTTTTGAGGATTTTTATCAGGATTACGATATCCGCAAACTTGATTTAGGAGAACGTGTTACAACATTCTCTTGTAATGATGAAGATTTAGACGACTTCATCATCAATGATGCGCCCTTGTATCGGGAGGCATTGTTGGCTGTTACCTATATCATTGAAAGAAATTCCGACAAAGAAGTCGTCGGCTATTTCAGCCTTGCGAATGACCGCATTGCCATAAAGGATTTTCCAACCAACAACGAGTTTAATAAATTCCGCAGACACAGGTTTGTCAACGAGAAAAGGCTCACCAACTATCCTTCAGTGAAATTATGTCGTTTCGCATTGAGCAACGCCGTTAAAGGCAAGCATATCGGCTCAATATTATTGGACTTTATGAAACGTTATTTTGTTGCTGACAACAAGACTGGATGCCGATTCCTCACGGTGGATGCCTACCACACAGCAGAACCGTTCTATCACAAAAACGGATTCTTATATTTGAACAGTGCCGATGAGGGAAAGCCAACACGGTTGATGTTCTACGATCTTATCAATTTGGAAGATTAATCATTGCATTATCTGCATTATCTGCATTTTGTCAGGAAAATTTTAGAAAGAAGACGGATAGATATTAAATGCGAGGCCATATAAAAGTCGAGGCCAGTGCCTCCATGAAGAAAGTAAAGGATATATTGCGGAGCGTACATGCGCGTCTCGCCCATCTCCCCCAGATAAAATCCTCGATTATCTATTACGATGTCGATCCCGTATAATACAATTAGAGGATTACAAAACCTACTGTTTCAATTTGCTCAATCTCATCACGATTGAGGTTTGACTTCTACCCATTTTTGCTGCAATATATTTTATACTTTTACCCTCATTATATAATTTCAATAAAAACTGATCCGCTCTTTTTGTCCATTTTTTATTGGCATTTGGATGCTTTAAATAACTTTCTTCAGTGATTTTTTCAGGGTGGAGAAATTCATCAACAAAAACAGAAGGAAAACGCTTGTCATACAATACAAATGTTTTTTTCTTAGCTCTTGTAATTGCAACATAAAACAATCTCCGCTCTTCTCCATAAGGATATTGGTCACTTTCTGTTAACACATAATTTAGAACTGGATCATCACTAACAAGAGATGGGAATCCATATATGTCCTTATTGCATTGGAGAAGAATAACATAGTCTGCCTCAAGCCCTTTGGATTTATGGGCTGTCAAAAACTCTATTTTTCGATTCCCTATCAAATAGAAAAATCTGTTGCCCTCTTTCGTGGATTGAAACCTGAATGACAAATAATAGTCATCAAAAGAATATCTACCCAAAAGAAATATGGATTTATCCAAAGGAATTGACGCAACCAACTGCTCGATAACATTGCAGTAATTAGCTCTTTCGTAGTCACAAAAATGCAGTTCGGTTTTGGTCTCCGGATTAAATGAATGAATGTTCTTTTTTATTTGTGATTTATTTCGCTGTATGAAATGGAAGGATAATCTAACTAATGGTTCTCCAAAACGATATGTAGTTTCAATCTTGTGGATATCCGTTGGTCCGAAATAATCTTGAAATTGATTGAAAAGAGCCACATCACTACCGGAAAAACGATATATTGATTGCCAGTCATCACCAACACAGTATAATTATTTTATCCACCCATCGGATAATCCATTTTGATAAGCCTATATTTGCCATATAAATAATGACTATTTATTCAAAGAATGCCTTAAGATTAACTTCATTTTGAGCTATTCCGGAGTGCGAATTTTGTTTCAGTCCGTAAGGCGTTACAAGTGTGATGTGAACGGCTTTTTTGGTTTGAGTTGCTTCTATAAAGTTGCCACGCCTACGGCGGAGTTTCATTTCCTCATCTTCTGTTATGGCATATTCCTGTCCGGAAAATTTCATCTCGCAGAGATTGATTACGCCATCGTTTCGGTCAATTAGCAAGTCTATCTGTGTTTTGTCGATACCTTTGTATTCATCAGCTTCTGTACTCCAACTATATACATTGGACAGCACACCAGATATTCCAAGAGCTTCCTTTATCTGTGAGATATGTTGAAGACACACACGTTCAAATGCCAGACCGCTCCACGCACGATATAATGGGCTACCGATATTATTAGTCCAAAAGTGTGAATCGTTATTCTTGTTGCCCTTTATGTATTGGAAATAGAATAGAGTAAAATTATCCACAAGTTGGTATAGCGCATCTTTCGATTGCTTGCCAATGCAATTGTACTTACGAATAAAACCGCACCATTCAAGTTCATTGAGATAGCGAGTCAAATCTCCGCTCGTTTTAATTCCACTCTCTTTGACAATTTCATCCCGCGTGAGACCCTTATTCTTTTTTGCCAGCGTGGTAACCACCTGCATATATGGTTCCGGATTATTAAACAGGGATGAATATAACTGCTCATACTCATGTGACAGCCCTTCAGTATCTTCGCTAAAAAACAAAGAGTCAATATTCTGAGCCATACTGATTTCTCGTTTCAGCAAACTCCAATAAAAAGGGATGCCTCCCATTATCATATAATTCTCAACCATCTGATAACGGCTTAATCCAAGGTTGTTAGATTCTGAATACTCCTCACATTCCGAAAGGGTAAAAGGATGAAGCAGTATTTTGTTCGTCAGACGATTATGCAGTCCCCCATGATTATTGATAAGTTTATTGACAATCCAAGAAGTTGCGGAACCACATGCAATAAGAAGAACATCTTTTCTTGCCGATGCCCAGCTATTCCAGAAATGTTCCAATCCGGATATGAAATTTGATCGTGGAGTATCCATCCACGGAAGTTCATCAAAGAAAATAATCTTTTTCCCTTCGGGAAGAGAGCCGAGCCATTCCTCTAATGCGAAAAATGCCTCATACCAATTTTTGAACTGCGTATATTTCTTGCCTGAGGCTGTTTGAAGCGAGGCTCTGAAACTAAGAAGTTGGTCTTTCATTTTTCCACGGGCCAAGCCTGTATGCTGGAACGTAAAAGTGTAGTTGAAAGTCTCTCTAATAAGGAATGTCTTTCCTACACGTCTACGCCCATATACAGCCACAAATTTTGAATACTCAGAATTGGCAGCATCCAATAGCTCTTTTTGCTCTGGTTTTCTTCCTATTATCATTGAGGGTATATATGATTTCATCGGCAAAGTTACTAAATTATTTCGAGAAAACCTCGTTATAATCCCCCAAAAGCGGCATTAAAACCATAGATTTGGGGGATTATAAGCATATTTTATGGATTCAAAATCATACGGCAGATAAAATGGCATATTCAGATACACAATAAATGGCGTCCTGCCTCCAGAATAAACTAACTATACTGATAGTCAATCGATTTGCACAGATGATAAATTATAGCTAAATTTGCATTGAATAACGACTCATTCTCTCCTCGATCTAAAACGATGACTGACACATTTTCAATCCACGATAGCTTCGACAGGGAGCATCTGTGGCATCCATATACCTCCACCCACAATCCGCTCCCCACATATAAGGTTGACCACGCAGAAAGAGCGGTCATCACTCTTGCCGACGGCACCGAACTAATCGACGGCATGTCGTCGTGGTGGTGCGTTATCCACGGATATAACCATCCTGTGCTTAACGAAGCTGCGAACAAGCAAATAGAAAAAATGTCGCATGTTATGTTCGGTGGTTTCACCCATCAGCCGGCAATCGACCTCGGCAAACTGCTTCTGTCTATCCTTCCCCCTTCTATGAATCATATTTTTTATGCCGATTCAGGATCGGTTGCAACTGAGGTGGCAATGAAGATGGCGGTACAGGCATGCGACAATCACGCAAAAACCAATTTCGCAACAATACGCTCCGGATACCATGGCGACACATGGAATGCAATGTCCGTTTGCGATCCAATAACCGGCATGCACGGCGCTTTCGGTCCGGCTCTTCCCATACGCCATTTCGCACCGGCTCCGCAATGCCGGTTTGATGATGAATGGAATCCGGATGATTTCCTTCCGATGCTGGAAATTCTTGAAAAGAACGCTGACACGCTCGCCGGTGTAATACTCGAACCCATCGTGCAAGGTGCGGGAGGAATGCGTTTCTATCATCCGCAGTATCTGCGCGAATTGCGTAAGACATGCGACAGGCTCGGACTCATTCTCATTTTCGATGAAATCGCAACCGGATTCGGACGCACCGGCAAACTTTTTGCATGGGAACATGCGGGGGTAGAACCGGATATCATGCTTATCGGGAAAGCCATAACCGGAGGATACATGACATTCGCCGCCGTGGCGACAACAGCTGCCATTGCCGACAAGATTTCAGATTCGCAATCGGGATGCATGATGCACGGGCCTACATTCATGGGCAATCCGTTAGCTTGTGCCGTTGCACTTGCCTCAACCCGTCTGCTACTTGAATCCCCTTGGCAGCAACGGATAATGGAAATTGAGAAAATATTCCGCCAACGGCTATCTATTGCCCGAGAATGGGATTTTGTAGACGATGTGCGAGTATTGGGTGGAATAGGAGTGATTCAGCTCAAAAATGATGTCAACGTCGGAGAGTTTCAGAAACTTTGCGTGCAGGAAGGAGTATGGATTCGCCCATTCGGTAAAAACGCATACATAATGCCGCCTTATCTTGCCGTCTCCGACGAGCAAGTTGAGAAGCTGTGCGATGCACTTCTCAAAATTATAAAGCTCCAGAACCGTGCCATATAAAGATTATCAAAAAATACTTGAAGGTTTCGACAACGAAAGTCGATTCCGCACAATCCCATCTGACCGGACAGACTCGCTGCGTATCGACCTTACGTCGAACGACTATCTTGGATTGGGCGCGAAATGGAAAAACTTTACCGAAGAGTTCTATCGTCGTTACCCGGATGCTTCCTTCTCCTCATCGGCCTCAAGACTTTTGTCTCAGAGACAGGATCATCACATAAGTTTGGAAAACCTTCTTTCCGGATTATATGGTAAGGATGTCTTGTTGTTCAATTCCGGATATCACGCTAATGTCGGTATCATTCAGGCACTCAATATAGCGGACACTGTCTTTCTCTGCGACAAATTGATCCACGCCTCGATGATTGACGGACTTATGCTTGCCAAAGCCGATTTCCAGCGTTGGCGTCATAATGACACCGCATCACTCGGAAAACTTCTCGAAAAATATAAGGATCACCCGCGCTGTATAGTGGTGCTTGAATCGATATACAGTATGGATGGTGATCTCGCTCCGCTAAGAGAGATAGTGGAATTGAAAAAGAAGTATCCTAATATCATACTTTACGTGGACGAGGCACATGCTTTCGGCACGAGAGGTAGCCGGGGACTCGGTCTTGCCGAAGAGCTTGGACTTATTGACGATATCGACATACTCGTCGGCACTCTTGGAAAAGCGGCAGCTTCCTCCGGAGCTTTCGTAGCAACGCATCCTCTGATGAAAAGCTATTTCGTGAATTGCTCCCGAAGTTTCATCTTTTCCACGGCATTGCCTCCCATTAATGCAGCATGGTCTGAATTCATGATAATCAACATCCTTTCAATGGAAAAAGAAAGGAAACACCTTATGGATATTTCCAACCGGTTCAGAAAAGGGATAGAGGAAATATCTGGTTTGCCGAATTCCTCTCGCTCGCATATCGTTCCATTGATAGCGGGAGATGCACGGCAAGCACTTGATATTGCCGCCCGCTTGTCGGTCAAAGGTATCGATGTCTTACCGATTCGGTGTCCTACCGTACCTCTGGGTGGGGAAAGGATACGCTTTTCTCTCTCTGCAGACATGAATGTGCATATCATTGAAGATGTTTTAAAAACCATTAGGGAAGTCTTGGAAGATTATGAAGATTGAATATATCAGTCAAAATACAGAAAACAGGTCCCTTATCCTAATTTTTGCCGGCTGGAGCACGGAACCATCTCTATATAGCGATGTGTGCATGACCGGTTGGGATACGGCTGTTATATATGACTATGACAACCTTGATATTGATTTCTCGTTCTTAGACTCTTATTCCACTATCTGGGTATTTGCCTGGTCATTGGGGGTAAGAATCGCATCAATAACTCTTCCACCCAATAAAATCACAGCAGCCTATGCTATAAACGGAACACTGAATCCTGTGGACGATGAAGAGGGAATACCGAAGGCTACCTATCACGGCACTACCGACAACCTCGATTACCGGAATCTGAAGAAATTCAGACGCCGCATGGCTTCGGACACAGACACTTTCCGCCGGGTATTTGACACGGATTTCAGTGAAGAGGAGATCGATTCCTTAAAGGAACAGCTGCGCAATATAAGCTTACTTGATATTCCCGGCAACATATTACCATGGAGAAGGGCATATATCGGCACTGACGACAGAATATTCCCGCCGGCAAACCAGGAATTAAGCTGGCGCAGGAATGGAGTAGACATTGTAAAAATGCCGATGGCCCACTATATCCCGCTCGCGGATATAGTCAAATCTGTTATTCCGGACTGCAATACCATCGCAAAACGATTCGGCAATGCACTTGAGACATACAACGACAATGCTAAGGCGCAACGGCTCATAATCGAAAAGCTAACCGCAATTTTAAACAGACTCAACATTTCGGGAAGGTCAAAAGTCCTTGAAATCGGTCCGGGCACAGGACTTTTCACAGAACGATATGCAGAAATATTGAAACCTTCAGAAGTGCATTTTGTAGATATCGCCCCGCTCGCTCCAATGCATGCTGCAGCCGAGGAGAAATATTTTTGTGAAGATGCAGAGAAATGGATTATAGATTGCGAAGAAAAATATGATTGCATATTATCATCCTCTACAATTCAGTGGTTTGCCAATATTCCTGAATTCCTGCATAATTGTAGCAAAGTTCTCCGACCGGGAGGTATCGTTTTGCTCTCAAGTTTCCTGCCAGGAAATCTTGGAGAATTGGATGCACTGCGCCCCTCTCCTATTCATTATCACAGCAAAAAAGAATATAAGGATTGGCTTGATATGTATTTCTCCGATGTGGAGGTATCCGAAGAAACGATTACCCTTAATTTCTCCTCTTCACGAGAACTGATGCTTCACCTTAAGCATACCGGTGTTGCCGGGTCAGCCCCCTCTCCTCACGTCTCCCCCGCTTCCCTCCGTAACATCAAGTCCATTACCTACCACCCGATCTATATCTGCGCCTCCCTACGCTGATCGCATAGGGGCCAATTATAGATTATAAAAATATCCTGCAGATAATGGCGAAGATTTAGAGAATTTCGCTATATTTGACTCACAAAATTGGCTTTGCCATCGCGAACCGGCTTTCAGCCGACTTTCGCTATTTTGTTTCGTCGAATATTCTTATTATATTTGCAAAATTAACAGATATATTGAAAATTTAGACAGTTATTTTTACACACTATGAAAGGAATAGTACTCGCCGGAGGGTCTGGCACCCGTTTATATCCGATTACAAAAGGTGTCAGCAAACAAATGCTTCCCATATATGACAAGCCAATGGTATATTATCCGATATCTACCCTTATGCTGGCAGGTATCCGCGATATCCTGATAATCTCCACCCCTCAGGATCTCCCTGGATTCAAAAGGCTTCTCGGCGATGGCTCGGATTTCGGTGTGCACCTCGAATATGCTGAACAACCTTCACCTGACGGTCTTGCCCAGGCATTTATAATTGGCCGTGACTTCATCGGCGACGACAGCGCATGTCTTGTACTGGGAGACAACATCTTTCATGGAGCAGGTTTCTCAACAATACTCAAGGATGCTGTGAATACCGCTGAAAAAAATGGCGAAGCCACCGTGTTCGGATATTGGGTAGATGACCCCGAACGTTACGGTGTAGCAGAATTCGACAAAGAAGGGAAATGCCTTTCAATTGAAGAGAAACCTAAAAAACCAAAGAGCAATTACGCAGTGGTTGGACTATATTTCTATCCCAATGATGTTGTAGATGTGGCCGCCAATATCAAGCCGTCTGCCCGCGGAGAATTGGAGATAACCACTGTAAACCAAGAATTCCTTAATCGAGGTAAACTGAAAGTCAAAACCCTCCCGCGCGGCTTCGCGTGGCTTGACACCGGCACCCATGATTCCCTTGCCGATGCATCGATATATGTGGAAGTGCTCGAAAAGAGACAGGGGCTGAAGATTGGATGCATAGAAGGAATCGCCTACCGTCAAGGTTGGATCACGGCAGAACGTCTCAAGGAAGTTGCCGCCCCAATGGCAAAGAACGAGTATGGCCAATACCTATTGAAAGTCGTTGAAGAAATAGACCGCACAGGGTATTCCAATCTCGATTAGGAAGTCGTTAAAAGGATGTTAAAAAAGAATGGTCCCGAAAATCAAAAAATTTCGGGACCGTTATTTTTATTTTAAATTGAATTCAGCGTTTGCTGTACATATCTTCATAATAGCGTTCATAGTCACCCGAAGTGATATTGTCCATCCATTCCTGATTGTCGAGATACCACCTTACAGTCCTTTCTATTCCCTCTTCAAACTGTAACGAAGGCTCCCATCCAAGTTCCTTCTGCAACTTGCGTGAATCAATGGCATAACGCATGTCATGTCCAAGACGGTCGGTAACATAGGTTATAAGTTCATCACTGTATCCTTCCGGATTTCCGAGAAGACGGTCAACAGTCTTGATTACAACCTTGATGATGTCTATGTTCTTCCATTCATTGAAGCCTCCGATGTTATATGTCTCGGCAACTTTACCGTTATGGAAGATAAGATCGATAGCTCGCGCATGATCTTCTACGTAAAGCCAGTCGCGCACATTTTCTCCCTTTCCATAAACAGGAAGAGGTTTGCGGTGACGGATATTGTTGATGAACAATGGTATCAGTTTTTCAGGGAACTGATACGGTCCATAGTTGTTTGAACAATTCGTCACCAGCGTGGGCATTCCGTATGTATCATGATATGAGCGGACAAAATGGTCGCTTGATGCCTTGGAAGCAGAATACGGAGAATGGGGATTGTATTTTGTTGTCTCCAGGAAGAATTCAGTTCCATAAGCATGGTGATGCTCGGAAGATGCCTTGGTAGTGAAAGGCGATTCCACGCCTTCGGGGTTTGTCAGCTCAAGGGCGCCGTATACCTCATCTGTCGAGATATGATAGAAAAGTTTCCCTTCATATTTTTCAGGAAGTGATTCCCAATACTCTTTTGCGGCCTGCAACAATGAGAGCGTGCCCATTACATTGGTGCGTGCAAATGTGAACGGGTCCTTGATGGAACGGTCAACATGGCTTTCAGCCGCGAGATGTATGATGCCGGTTATCTTGTTCTCGCGTATAATGCGACGCATCTCTTCGATATCGGCAATATCCGCACGCTCGAATTTATAATTCGGTTTATCTTCGATATCCTTAAGATTGGCGAGATTTCCTGCATATGTAAGTTTGTCAAGGTTGACAATATTATAATCAGGGTATTTGTTCACAAAAAGACGAACCACATGAGACCCGATGAACCCGGCTCCCCCTGTAATTAAAATATTCTTCATAATGCTTTTATCAAAATGGTGATACGATTTCGTTAAGTAAAGGATGATGCATGTCTTTCTCGGAAAGAATTCTGTCCTCAGGGACGATACGCCAATCAATGCCAAGAGATTCGTCATTGAGAGATATTCCGCCATCGGCCTGAGGAGCATAGTAATTATCACATTTATATTGGAACACGGCCTCTTCGCTCAAAACGGAAAAACCATGGGCGAAACCGCGTGGAATGAAAAACTGCACATTGTTTTCTTCCGACAATTCAACAGCAACGTGCTTGCCGAACGTAGGTGAGTCCCTACGAAGATCCACAGCCACGTCAAGAACTTTCCCCTTTATACATCTTACAAGTTTTGACTGCGCAAAGGGAGGACGTTGGAAATGGAGTCCGCGCACAACCCCATAACTCGATTTCGACTGATTGTCTTGCACGAATTCTACCGGATAACCAACGGCTTCGTCAAAATTCTTTTTGCTATAGCTTTCGAAGAAATATCCTCGTGAATCTGTAAAGATTTTAGGCCGCAGAATAAGCAACCCTTCTATCTCAGGTTTTATTATTTCCATCATATATCTGAGCTTGTTTAAACAACTTCTCTGTTTGTGATGCAAATTTAATAATTTTTTTTGTAATTTTGTAGCCTACACGAGCATGGATGCCGTTTATTGAAATATATAATGGAAAATATACAGGTAGAAAAACTAAGCCTCCCGGAACTCCGCGAGGTTGCAAATCTTGCAGCTGAAATCAATTCCCGCCTTCTTCCGCATCTTTCGGAAAAGGAATTCTCGCGTTTCAGCCAACTCCTTCGCGATGGCATGCGACAGAGCGTGAAGCCTCACTCTTCCCGCGGAATACCACATGCCATTCTCGCCCTTAAAACGGCATGCGCGTTTGCAGATATGGTGGATCCGGACCATAATATCCTTATCGCCATATTGCTATACCCCCTTTACCACGAAGGGCTGCAGCAGATTGACACCATACGCAAGGAATGGGGAGAGGATATTGCCGGATTATTGGAAGGGATTGCAAATGTATCAAAATTCAGCAATCGCAACTCTGCGCATAATCAGGAAAATTTCCGTGGCCTGATGCTCGCCCTCGCCCACGATATCCGGGTTATAATCATAATGATTGTGGAAAACCTGATGCTGATGCGGTCCATAAATCATCATCCAGATGAGGAATGGGTGCGTAATGTGGCATTCGAAGCCAACTGCCTCTATGCACAGCTTGCCCACCGTCTCGGATTATATAAGATAAAAGGGGAGCTTGAAGATCTGTCCCTAAAGTATACAAATAGGGAAATCTATACCCAGATAGCAAAGAAACTCAACGAGACCAAACGCTCGCGCGACCAATATATCAGTGAGTTCATTGCCCCTGTAAAGGAACGCCTTCTCGAGGCGGGACTCAAGTTCTCAATAAAAGGGCGCACGAAATCCATTTCTTCAATCTGGAACAAGATGAAGAAACAAAAAGTGGACCTCCCCGGCATATATGACCTTTTTGCAATCCGCGTAATTATAGACACGCCGCGAGACCGCGAAAAACAGGATTGCTGGCTTGCATATTCAATTCTCGCGGATATGTACACTGCCAATCCGGCCCGTATGAAAGACTGGATATCCCTCCCTAAAAGCAATGGATACGAGAGTCTTCATGCCACGGTTATGGGCCCGGGGCAGAAATGGGTTGAGGTTCAGTTCCGCACTGAAAGAATGGATCTTGTGGCTGAAAAGGGTCTTGCAGCCCATTGGCGCTACAAAGGGGGCAAAGGAGACAGTTCCGACAAATGGATGAACAATATCCGTGACATTCTCGAAACGGCCGAGGCCGGTCCGATGCAATTGATGAAAAACATCAAAGCCGATGCATTCGGACAGGAAGTGTTCGCATTCACTCCAAAGGGAGACTTGTTCCGGATGTCGGCAGGCGCAACCGTGCTCGATTTTGCATTTTATATACACACCAACGTGGGGGCACACTGCACCGGTGCTGTTGTAAACGGAGCTCACAAACGACTCAACTACAAGATCCAGAATGGCGACACTGTGGAGATACTTACGGCTACAAACCAGACACCCCGTCAGGAATGGCTAAATATTGTCACTACATCCAAAGCCAGGAATAAAATAAAGCAAAGTCTTAACGAAGAAAAGCAACGTCTCGCCGATATCGGCAAAGAAGCTCTTGCCAGACGTGCTAAAAACCGTAAGATCGAGATTGATGAAGCCGAACTGATGCGTCTTATAAAGAAGCATGGTTACAAATCGGCAATAGAGTTTTTCGCTGATATGGGCGATAACAAAATCGATGCAGGACGTTTTCTCAACACATATGTAGCCGAAACGACCCGAGAGGTTGAGACAGAACATATCTCGGCAGAGGAATTCCAGCTTATCACTCCCAAAGAGGACACTCCTAAGAATGATGTGCTCGTAATCGGTGAGAAAAATATCAACGGTCTTAATTATAAGTTCGCGCGATGCTGCAATCCGATTTACGGAGACGATGTTTTCGGGTTCATATCTTCCGACGGTTCTGTAAAGATACATAAGACAAACTGCCCGAATGCCCTTCACATCCGTGAGCGTTACCCCTATCGCATCATCCGCGCCAACTGGAGCGGGAAAAGTGGGGAGATGCTTCCGGCATCTCTCCGCGTAATCGGTAATGACGACATAGGTATAGTGGCAAACATCACTTCAATTATTTCCAAGGAAGCCAACACAATGCTAAGGAATATCTCTATCGATTCTCATGACGGGATCTTCCAGGGATATCTCGTGATCGGGGTGACAGACAATAGACAGCTCACGGCCCTGATCAAAAAGATCAAGACCGTGAAAGGTGTGAAGGACGTTGTCCGAATGTAGTGTCGGGTTAGCGTCAATGTCCGGGCGGCGGTCCCATTCTACGCATCCCCCCGCGACCGCCGCGACTTCCGGGTCTTTCGCCGGGAGGAGGCCCGGGGTGACCGTCAAAATTATCCATCTGCTGACGCTTCTTGCTCTTAAGCGTATTGAACGTGTAGGAAATCCCGAACATCACATAGCGGGTCAGATCGTTATAGCGGCTGTCAGTAATTGTACCGTTTGCACTGACGGATCGCGATATATTCTTCTTCTGTCCGAGAAGGTCGTATGCCCTGACACTGAGTGTGAGGCTCTTGTCGTGCAAGAAACTATATGAAATCTGTGCATTCCAAAGCCATGACACAGAATTGAAGCCATTCGAATACCCTGTCGTCTTGTCAAAATCAAGATCTGTATTGACCTCCAATCCGAAGGGGAGATAAAGAGAGGCATCAGTGCGGAATCCATATGCATGAGTATATAAATTCTCCTGATCGGGAAGAGAGTTGGTTGCCATATTGAAGGAATACGTCGGATTTACTGACATCTGGAACACGTCGCAAGTGAAAGTCATGCCTAAATTCGGGGATAATCTCAAATTCCCTGAACGGTTGAAGTCTCCATTGATATAACCGGCCATCGATGAATAACTTGCCATTGTCCGCACCGAAAAACGCCATTTTCGATTGCGGAAAGGCTGGTTGAGCATGAACATACCGGTTCCGGAAAAATTACCGTTCGCATTGGCATATGTTGTCTCCCTTTTTCCCGTCTCCGGATCTGAAACAGTCTTATTTACGATGACATTCTGGGAATACTGCAGTCGGAGCATAGCCATCAATGCCTGTTGTGATTCTTGATTATAATTGTTGAAATGAACATTAAACGATTGAGTGAACGTCGGTTTCAAGTCCGGATTACCGCGAGTGATATGCAACGGGTCAGATTCATCCGCCACAGGTTGCAACTGTGTCAGAGAAGGAGCGGAAGTGCGCGCACGATAATCAGCACGTATCGATTTTGTCTTACTGAACCTATAACGGAATCTCGCAAACGGGGCTACATTCCAGACCCATTGCGTAGGTATATTCCTATTTGCATTAAGAAGGTCTTCACTGGCGCTGCTTGACGGAGAGAATACCAGACCCGCCTCCAAATTATATTTGCTGTTAATCTTCTTATAACCCAACTGTAGTTCCTGTGTTCCGAATTTATTACGGAAACGGTTGGAAAGATCCGTATCAAATATGGCATATTCAGGAAGAGTGGAAAAGTCAACCGGCGTAAAACCTGTCATATCTTCCGGGAGGGGAACATTATAAGTATCTTTGTCTGCATTATTGAACCTATATTGGAAGCGGTAAGCTACCTGCAGGAAATTTCCCCGTTTCACGTCGCCCAACGGTTCCGTCCAGGTAAGGCGTGCACCGACAGAATTGTTCCACTGATGGTTATCAAGAAACCGATATAGTTTGTCATCACTGTCCTCTGTATCCGAAGTCAGATAGTATTCGATGTCACTCCAGGTAGTGGAATGCTGTTTGGTGTCGGAGAACTCATAACTCGCCTGCACACTGAATGATCGCCCCGGTTTTGAAGGGAAATTATGATTGAAGATCAGTCGGCCGGAAGCATTATAACTTGTGCCGTGATTGAATCTCTTGCTGATATCGCTATTTATAAGGTCTCCTCCGAAACCATTGTTATACATGTAACTCTCACCCCATGATTGTGTATTTCGGTTATTGAAACTGAATTGAGGTCTGAAATCAAGAGTGTTATTGGGATCAATCTTCCACTCCATGCGGAAATCCGCCCTCAGGTTATGTCCCTTGTCACGGGTGGAACTCGTACTGCTCTTGAACTCATTGCGGCCTGGTTGACGATATTCCGTATTCGTTGCAGACTCTGCATCGCGGTCTGTATGTGTGTAGAATATGTTTCCCCCCACACGGAATTTATCGGTTTTTCCGAGATTGAAGTTTAGCCCCAACTGCTGGGAAGCGGTGATGCCTCCGGATGATCCGAAACTTGAAAAACGGCCTCTTCCCGAATCCATAAAACCGAGGTCATTGGTGTTGTTGGCACCTCCTACGATAGAAATCTGGTTATTGTCGGTAAACGTTGAAACATTGAATTTCCCTTCATACCGCTTGTCAGTGCCGTATCCACCCTCAACGGTGCCGAACCAGCCGTTTTTCATATTCTTCTTTACGGTGAGGTTGATTACTGTCTCCTCCTCTCCGTCATCGACACCGGTTATTCTCGCAAGATCGCTTTTGCGATCCACCACTTGAACCTTGTCAACAAGATCCGACGGAAGATTCTTGGTGGCCATCTTTGTGTCTTCACCAAAAAATTCTTTCCCGTCAACAAGGATTTTAGATACAGTCTTTCCTCCGGACGTGATCTTACCTTCGGAATCAACTTCCACACCCGGAAGCTTTTTCAAAAGATCCTCTATAGAGGCATTTGCCTGAGTCTTAAACGATCCTGCATTGAATTCAATGGTATCCTGCTTTGCCACTACCGATGCCTTTACGGCCGTCACCACAGCATCATTCAGCGTGACAGAAGTTTCAGTCATCTTGAGCGTGCCGACATCAAGCGTGGTAGTGGTGTCCTTCACCTCTATGATTTTACGGATATCGTCCATACCGACCATTGAGAGGTTGATGACGTAATTACCCGGATTTATCCCTTTAAAACTGAAACCGCCCTTAGCCGTGGTAATCATATACCCCTTTCTCACAGAATCAGGATACTGGATTATCTGGGTTGTAACACCTTGCAATGGTTTGGAATCGGAATCGACAACACTACCCTTCACGACTGCGGCTACCGCAACACCTGTAAAAGCCGTTGCCAACGAAAATGCAAGCAATATTTTTCTCATTGTCTATATAGTGGATAATATTTAGAAGTTATTTCCAACAATCTTTAAGACAATGATAATCAAAAATAGTTTAAGAAAGTGTTTAAATTTATTTTCAGAGGATTTTGAGAAGTATTTTTTGAGATGTTTTCACAAGTTGAAGAGGGAGAAACCTTTCGGTTTTGACCGATGAAACTTGGTGAAAACAGCCAAAAAGACGAACAAAATACCTGAAAGAAACTCATTATAAATATTTTCGTAATAAATTTAAACAGTTTCTTAGAGCACATTTGAATTTTTACATCTATTGGAAAAGGGAGTCGAGGCGCGATTGGTCGAGGAGACAGAAAATACGGTTACCGTTTGGTGTGAACACCGGATCCGGAAGAGAAAAAAGTTCTGCACAGAAATGTTCCATTTCCGAAGCACTCAATTTCTCCCCCCGCCTTATCGCGGAAGATCGCGCCATCATCAACGCTGCCCGTTGTGTTATAGAAACCTCTCCCCTCCCGTCAAGGCCATAATTGGCGGAATCTTCCGTCACAGAGTCAAGTATTCTCAGCACTATATCCTTCGGATTCCCTTTCTTGAGCATTGCAGGGAGCGCCGTAATCTGCCATGTTTCCCCCGATTCATATTCGAGCGAAAAACCGAGCCTCTTCAAATCATCTTCAATCTCCAGCAATGCCGCCCTCTGCGATTCGTCAAGGGTAATCGTCTCCGGGAACATCACCCCCTGCGACACAACCTCCATGTTCTCCACTCTCCGGATATACTCTTCATAAAGAATTTTCACATGCGCCCGATGCTGATCTATTATCATCAACCCGTCGCGTGAAGAGGTGATGATGTATTTTGAAGCATACTGCATGCATAAGGGTGTCACATTATCTTTCAAGTCATCGCCGAATAAAGATTCTCCGCCAGCTTCGTCAATATCGGGCTCTGGAACCAATGTCACCTTCTGATTCTCTATCTGCATTGAATCCTGTGTATTTTCCGCTTCGGGCATACTTGTTTTGATTCTGTCAGCACCACATTTGAAATTCTCATAAAGAGACTCCCAGTTTGATGTAGAGGGCTTCCTTTCATACTCAGTCTTGAAGGGGTTATAATCCTTTGGCATATCGATCACCGGCTCTTTAGGCAACTCCCCTTCACGTAAAGGCCGCACAGGAATGGCATCCGATGTAAAATCGATAGAAGGCACTGCCGCGAACTTACCGAGCGCAGCTTTCACTGCGGCCTGCAGAATAGGCCATATCTGCTGCTCATATTCGAATTTTATCTCATCCTTGGTAGGACTCCGGTTAACATCCACACTTTGTGGATCTACAGTAAACTTCAAGAAATAACATGGTTGCGTGTCCGGGGCAATCAATGAGTCATAACACCCGATGACAGCCTTATGAAAATAAGGATGACGCATGTTGCGTCCGTTCGCTATTAGGAACTGCAATGGATTCCTGCGGCGTGCATATTCAGGACGCGACACATATCCTTCAATCTTCACCAATGAGGTCTCGACGCTTATGGGCAAAAGTTGGTTATCAAGACTTGATTTCCAAAGATCTATAATCCTCTGCTTGAATGAGCCGGCACGCAGGTCCAGAGTGCGGTTACCGGTGTCGAGCCCAAGACGGATATGATTGTTTACAAGAGCCATCCTTTCAAATTCCCGGATAATATTGGAAAGCTCTACATTATCGCTTTTAAGAAACTTCCGGCGCGCGGGCACATTGAAAAACAGTTTCTTCACTGTTATAACTGTTCCTTTCTCACATACACATGGCTCCTGACTTTCCACCTTACTGCCGGCAATCACCAAATGTGTGCCGAGCTTATCACCTTCCCTACGGGTCTTGACATCTACTTCAGCTATGGCGCATATTGAAGGGAGGGCTTCGCCTCGGAATCCCATTGTGTGAAGGGTAAAAAGATCTTCCGCATTACGGATTTTTGATGTGGCATGTCGTTCAAACGCCATACGTGCATCTGTCTCAGACATTCCTGAACCATTGTCAATTACCTGAATCATCGTTTTTCCGGCATCCTTGACCACGATACGGATATCTGTGGCACCTGCGTCAACTGCATTCTCCACCAACTCCTTTATGGCCGACGAGGGCCGCTGTATCACCTCACCAGCCGCTATCTGGTTTGCCACGGAATCCGGCAACAGTCTGATCACATCTGTCATAAGCAACTCGCTATTGTGGACTCTGCATCTTCATTTTAGATGCAGGAGTGTCATCCTTAAAATAATTGTCAAGTTCTTCCGGCACTTCTCCGAGTTCATCCATCCATTTCCATCGGTCGCCATACCATTCCCGTTTCGGTCTCAATGGTTCGAACCATTGGAATCCGGGGAGATACTGCTGCGCGCGTTTAACGAGAAACAGAGGATAAAGCGTCCCTGTGGTTTCAGGCCAGAATTTCAGTTTGTCGAGCGTGCGGTCTTTCATATCTATGGTCAGGAAAGAACTCTCCACATTCACAAGCTTGTTATATGTGGAGTCATTCTCCATCGGAAGGAATATTGTCTCGACATTCCCCTCCACCTCAAGACGACGCAATTCATCGTTTTCAAAATAGGCCGTCATCTTCTTTCCTGAAAGCTGATTATAGAAATCTTCATCTATATATTCAGCCATAAAACCTTTTTCCGGTAAATCAGCCCTGTCTACCGTTGAATCATTGAAATGAACATTGATTTTATCTCCATACACCTGCTTCTGATCGCTCCATACAATCGGTTTACGGATAAGATACAGCATTGAGTCATACTCTTGATATATCATGGTGTCGGCAACGCCCTGCATATCCTGGCGGAAAAAACGGGCGCGTCCTATTGCCCTTGCAACATGATAATCTTTCGGCACCATATATGTCGAATCGCGTCCGAGCTTATCAAGTCGCGGACCGGCAGGAATCAATGCAACAGAATCAGATTCAACTAAAATATCGCTTCCCCCTTCTGTTTTAGTCACCGTGTCTGCCATAGTTTCAACCGATGCCAAAACAGGCTTATTTGCCTCCTGTGCCGGTTTCGACACCTTTCCCTGTTCTTTCTTCAGGTCTTCAAGCTGCTTAAAGAAAACTTCACTGAAACCGAGAAGTTTTGCCGCATGCCCGGGTTTGTTGAAGTTTGCAGGAATACGCAGCATTTCTATATCCATATCGTCTGCAATCTCCTCCGGAGAAGTATACTTCTTCAGACGCGCCCGCGTCTCTGCACTCAGTGCTTTGGCAAGGCTGTCGGGCCATACGTACTCCACACGTATTGATGTAAGTATCGTATCTGCACGCAAAAACAATGTATCCTTTTGAGAATACTCCATCAATAACGGATATTCAGTGGAATAAGCACGCCTTAATGAGTCGTTGTATTCTCCGTAGCCACCTATCAATGTCATTTTGCGGGCCGTGTCTGTAAGCACCATTGGCTGAGGATTCTTCGCATAGTCTCGGAACATGTAGGCCCTACTGAGACGGGTGGCTTTATCGTAGATAATGGAATCTCCCTCAAGTGTCACAACATTCATCGAACTGTCTCGATGCAGAATTGTTGAACGCGCAGTCAAAATCGCATTGTCTGTCTGGGTGTTATAGCGACCAGCCGTTGTCAGGATAGTGTCATTCGCCCCCTCTATCCTTGTTTCTGTATCGATTGTCGCGATGTGTGTGCCGGTATTATAATCAAGTTCTTCCGTATACATTTTGTATCCATCCTTGGTATTGACCAACACCACATCATCCTCAAATCTGGCAAGCTTAGTGGCAGGCGAGTATTCACCGTATGTGGAGGTCAGGACATTTATATCATCCTGCAGTTTCCCGCCGCGTGTATACCACCCTATCTCAATATTCATATCATAATCGAGACTGTCGGTGGTGAGTGTCACTTTGGGATCCTTCAGCGTGACATCCGGACGCGATGGACCGGCAGTCAGAATCGCCTTCCTCGCACCTCCGTCATAGAAAAGCTTGTCTGCATAGACGAACAAAGTGTCTCCCTGCCGCATTTCCACATGACCGAAAGCATCGAGTGAATTTCGCTCCGGAAAATAATAGGCGGAATCGCAATACATCCACATACCTCCCTGACGGAACACGACACTGCCTTTCACAATCTGTTTTTCTTCATAATCCATCGGAGGACGGAAAAGCGAATCTGCATTCTCCAAAAACACCTTATCCTCCTGATAGCGGTTTGCATCCGGAATAGTTGGTTTTATCGGCTGTGTCGGCGCAGGTCGGTTGAAAGACTCCTTCTTCTCCTCTTTTTTACGCTGCTGGGCATAGAGGGAGTCCATAACAGAGATTCCTCCCGACAGCATAATAGCCGCCAGGAGAAACACTATAAGTTTTGGAGTCTTAGATAACATCACTTAATCCACCCGTCATATTGGAAATCACAATTCTGCCACCCGTCTGCAATCTTTACGTATGTGTCTTTGATTTTCTTCTCGACCCACTCTTTCAGAATCTCATTCTTGTGCTGAGCCTCATACATCTGCTTTATCATGTTATAGTCGTCGGAAAGATTGGCTTTGTGACCGGGCACACGGTTGGTGAGCTTTACAATCGCAACAATATCTTTGTTCCTTTTTGTATCTTTCATGATGAAAGCTTCAGAGATGTCTCCAGGCTGCATTAGTTCTATCCGGCGTGCAACCTCCGGCGGAAGATCCTGCATCTCGAAGCGGGGACTTCCCGACATCTGGTTGACCATGATACCTTTGTTGTTCTTTGTGTCTTTATCCTGCGACACAAACCTGGCAGCCTCTTCAAACGGAAATTTCCCGGCTACAATCTCTTTGCGAAGTGAGTCGAGACGCACGGTAGCTTCCTTAAGGTCCTTCTCGCTTACTTTAGGGGTAAGAATGATATGACGCACATTCACCTGATCCCCTCGCTTGTCGATTAACTGAATTATATGATATCCATATTCCGTTTCCACTATTCTTGACACCTTTTTGGGGTCGTTGAGGTTGAAAGCCACGTTGGCAAATTCAGGAACCCACGCAGAACGGGGCTGATAGCCAAGCTCTCCACCCTGCATTGCAGAGCCGTCTTCGCTATACATGATCGCAAGGGTCGAAAACTCTGATTCTCCCCTGTTCACGCGGTCTGCATAATCACGCAGCCTGGCTTTGACATCCTCGATTTCCTGAGCCGGAATTACCGGATTAATAGAAATTATCTGAGCCTCCACCTGCATCGGCACATACGGTATCGAATCCTCGGCAAGTGTAGAAAAATACTTTCTCACATCGTTAGGAGTGGCTTTGACATCTTTTGTAAGGTTGTTTTGCACCTGTTCGATTATATAATTATTGCGCATCATCTCGAGCAACTGCTCGCGCAACTGGGCAAACGGCTTGCGGAAATATTCCTCAACCTTCTCGCGTGAACCGAGTCCATTGATAAAATCGCCCATACGCTTGTCAACAGAACTCTGCACCTGCCCCTCGGGAGCTTCTACCGTATCTATTTTTGCCTGATGAAGATAAAGTTTTTCTACGGCTATTCTTTCGGGTATGACACAATATGGATCGCCTACGATCGGAGTCCTTTCAGATCTCATCTGCGCATACTGGTCTTCTATTTCTGAGCGGAAAATAGGCTCGTCCCCCACGATCCATGCAACCTCATCCACTACATTGCGTTTTACAGGAGCCGCAATGGCACATAATGCCACACACGCAGCTGCCGGTATCATTACATTTCTTAATTTCATATCTTAGGTTGTTTTTTATTCTTGTCACTATTGGCAGGGATAGAGATTGTCATCCTGCGTTTAACCGGATCATAAAGTCCGGGCTTCAATCTCCCGTCTTCAATACCTTTTGCATAAAGCGATGTCAACAGTCTGACCCGATAATCGCTCTTCCGCTCCCGGTCGATCATATCCGCGATTCGTGAAGAGGCATACTCATATGGCATCACGCTCCCGGTCGGAAGGTAGTCGAAAATGTGAAGTATATATGTGGAGCCACCGTAACTTGTCTCAAAGTCTTTCGTAGAACCGAGGAAGGCATCGGCATCATAAAACCTGTAAGGAATCTGCTCCGCCATATCATTCCAGTCAATCCAGTTATCTTTGAAATATTCATATTGAGAAGCCTGGCGCAATCCATATTTCTCGATATTATCTATAGATGCTGGCGTTGCAGAAGCCATCCAGCGCCTTATGTCTCCCAACCGTTCCTCCGAATCCGAAATTTTAAGATAAATACCCTTTATAATCGGAGCGTCAAGTTTCATCTCTTCTCCATGGGCAGCATAATACATCTTCACACTCTGCTCCGACACTGTAGGAGACTCCTCCTGCTTCGACCGAAGATATCGCTCTATAATCAGGCCGTTACGATAATCTTCCGCCATACGGTTGATTTTTTCAAGGTCAGCAACATTTTCTGAAGCTACATCTGTCAACATCATAGTGCGCACCCAACGCTCTACCAGTGAATTGAACATCTCTGTGCTGTCTTCCTCCGAAAGGCCGGAAGGAATTCTCGACACGATGTCGCGCACTGTTAGGGCGGAATCCCCGACTTCGACAAGTATCTCCTCCTGGGCCGCAGTCTCACCTTCAGGCGAACCGCAACCTGCAGGCAGCAATACCGCTGCTAATCCGAGGATAACGCTTATGGAAAGTTCAGGTTTACGCATAATATGTTACAAATTTAAGCAAATTTCCACTAATAAAAAAGAAGCTGAGTCAAGAATAAGACCCAGCTTCCTTTGTAAAGATATTTTTATTCTATTTCTTCACGCTTTTTAACACTTTCTGATTCACCTTAACCGGATATTTCTTCCGAAGTTCATCCTCCCAGCGTGCCTGAAATTCATTCTGATAATCGCTCGTGACAAGTCCGCGGACATCTGCATATTCCTCAGGAGCCGTAATCACCCGGGGATCTATCATGAAAAACACTGTAAAGTTTTTCTTGGCCGGTTTTGTTTCGGGGCCGTCAAAGAGCAGGTTGTCGATCATTGCGTTTGTTCCTTTTTCCACAAGCACTTTCTCAATTGTAGCTTTGCCGTTAAATGTTTTGCGGAGGGTATTCACGAGTGAATCTCGTCCTGTGACAGCCGCAATATCTCTGATCTTTTTTGCCACAGAGTCATTTATTGCCTGAACCAGATAACCCTTGGCGTGAGGCACACTCCATTTGTAGTTATCACGGTTGGATTCGAAATAGTTCTTGAGACCCTCGGTATCTTTTGCAGCCTTGTCCCAGATTTTCTTTACACTCACTTCGTAAAGAAGGCTACCGTCAATATACTCATGAAGGAGATTGCGATAATCCGCTTCTTCCCGTTCAAGACGCGCTATCTCCGCCTCAACAAGCTGAGAATTATAGAAAGTATCGAGATTCGTATCAAATATCTTCATAGCCGCGTCCGGATTACTCTGCATCACGTTTTTCATAGCCCCTGCAAGCGCTGAAGCAGAAGTGGCTTTACCGTCAATAACGAAAAGTTCTGCGTTTCCGGCAGGCATCTGTGAATAGGATGCATAGAATGCCGAATCAAGACCATTCACTTTAACGTGCGCACGCATCATGTCAAGGGTCTTTTTATTCAATTTTCCCTTGTGTTGTCTTGCAAGGTTCGCAGTTTGATTGTTGCGCACCAGAACATAACGTTCATCCTGAGGGTTGGTTACACGCGCGAGAAATTCCGGTTTCATCTGTGCCATCGAAGGAATGGGGCGGGATCCGAGACGATTGATTATATGCCATCCGAAAGCGGTGCGGAAAGGCTCACTTATACTTTGGTCCGGAAGAGAGAATGCCACTGAATCAAATTCCGCAACCATTTCGCCTGAGCCGAACCATGGCAGCATGCCTCCTTGGCGTGCCGAACCGCGGTCATCTGAAAAACGCGTGGCCATATCTGAGAATTCAGCCGGATTAGCTTTAACTATGGCATAAATACTGTCAATCTGATGACGGGCTTTAGCATCAACTTCCGGATCGTTACCCTGCGCCATCTTCAATATATGGGCTGCCTGAATCTTCCCTCGCGCCGGACGGCGTTTGCCCCCTTTGAGAATGTGGTATCCTACCGGACTCTCCACAATTTCGGATATTTCACCTTCCGGAGTGGCATAAGCTGCAATCTCAAATGTATAAGGATATTGCTGCGCAGTTATATAACCCATGCGGCCTCCTTTCTTGTTTGAGCCCCTGTCTTCCGAAACTTTTGCAGCAAGTTCCGCAAAATCAGCACCGTCAAGCAATGCCTGCCGCACACTGTCCATACGATGACGCTTTGATGTATTCTCAGATTGATCAGGGGTTTTGAAAAGCATTATATGATATGCCTCCACCTCTTGCGATGCACGGTCATATGTTTCTTTCAGAAGTTTATCGAGATATACTGAATCGGCAAGATATGGGGCTGCAAGATCACGGCGATACTGCTCCATCTCTTTGCGGAAAGATGCCGTTGTGTCTATTCCTTCAGCTTTCGCATCCTCTACCTTCATCTTATATAGTTTGAACATCTCCACATATTCATCAATGGGCTGCTGCGTAAGCTGCTGCTGACTGTTTTTACCATAAAGATATTCAAACTCCGATTTTGGGACGTCAACACCGTTGACGGTCATAATTACGGGATCCTTGGCGGTAAGCGCCAAGGCAAAAATAGCCACTCCGGCTCCCGCGACAAACTTTTTATTCATTGAAGCTTTATACTTTTATAAAATTCAAGCGGTTGAGGGGTTTCCCCCGTCCATATAAATTTAACGATGACAATTTATAAAAATTGTCATCGTTAAATCAGATTCATTTATAAGGAGGCACGAAGTGACCTAATTCCCCATTTCTGAAATAAATTTCACCCGTACAAGCCGGATATTGTTTTCGTCATACTCGTCTCCAAGTTCCTGGATGGCACTTTCAAGGTCATCCTCCTCGCTCTCACGGAAATAATCCATCATATCATCCACCTGATCATCATCAAGAATCTCATGAATAAAATAATTGATGTCTATTTTTGTGCCGGCCTCCACAATCGACTCAAGAACATCGAGCAATTCCTCGAATTCAAGGCCTTTGCTTTCTGCAAGCTCATCAAGGTCAATCTTGCGGTCTATCGCCTGAATGATCGAGACCTTCAGATTATTTTCCTTAGGCATCGAACGCACCCTGATGTCTTCAGGGCGGATAATTTCATTCTCTTCTACATGGCGCTTTATGACCTCTACAAAATCCTTGCCATAGCGTTTAGCCTTGCCGGGTCCTACACCCGGAATGCTTGCAAGCTCTTCCTCGGTTATAGGATAAGTAGTAGCCATAGCCTCAAGAGATGGCTCTTGAAAGATCACATACGGAGGGAGGTTTTGTTTTCGCGCGATTTTCTTTCTTAGATCTTTTAAAATAGCGTAGAGTTCAGGGTCTGCCGCGCAAGAAGCACCCTCTTTTATCGGCAACTCCACGTCTGCATCAGAATAATCAATATCTTCCACGATTTTAAATGAAGTTGGGTTATCGATGAATCTCCTTCCTTTATCGGTGAGTTTGAGATTGCCGTAATTCTCCAGATCGCGCGAGATATACCCGCCTATCACTCCCTGGCGAATCAGGGTAGCGGCAAATTTCTCTCCCTCGTGTTCCAATGCTCCGAAGGATTCCACCATTGAATGATGATTTGATTTGATTTCATCGGTCTTTCTGCCGATGAGTATATTAACTATATATTCTTGTTTATGATTCTGGTCAACATCCCTTATAGATTCCAATGCTGCTACAAGGGCGT
Source organism: uncultured Muribaculaceae bacterium (assembly GCA_910584055.1). GTDB lineage: Bacteria > Bacteroidota > Bacteroidia > Bacteroidales > Muribaculaceae > Lepagella. The sequence goes on from CAJTZS010000024.1 coordinate 29,424, forward strand.
CTCCTGCTTCAATCTGTTTCTTCGGATTGAGACAGTTGTCACAGTTTCCACAATTTTCCACATGATATTCTTCACCGAAATAATGAAGAAGTATCTTGCGACGACACACCGAGGATTCCGCATAGTTTGCGGTTTCCTGTAAAAGCTGCCTCCCGATTTCCTGCTCTGAAGCTGACTTGCTCTGCATAAGTTTGTCGAGCTTCTGCAAATCTTTGTTACTATAAAAAGTGATGCATCTTCCTTCTCCTCCATCCCTGCCTGCACGCCCGGTTTCCTGATAGTAACCTTCGAGACTTTTAGGGATGTCATAATGAATCACAAACCTTACATCCGGTTTGTCAATGCCCATGCCGAATGCTATCGTAGCGACAATGACATTCACTTTCTCTTCCAGAAAGGCGTCCTGATTCTCTGACCGTGTTTGCGGATCCATGCCTGCATGATACGGCAAGGATGATATCCCGTTGATTTTAAGCGTCTCCGCAAGCTCTTCAACTCTTTTGCGACTAAGACAATATATAATACCCGACTCTCCCGGATGACTCTTTATATATCTTATTATCTCCCGGTCAACATCTTTCGTTTTCGGACGCACCTCATAATATAGGTTCTTGCGGTTGAAACTCGACTTGAAAACCTTTGCATTGAGAATTCCAAGATTCTTCTGTATGTCATGCTGCACCTTCGGAGTCGCAGTGGCGGTAAGCGCTATAACCGGATAATTCCCGATTTCTGAAATCAGAGGGCGAATCTTTCGGTACTCAGGTCGGAAGTCATGTCCCCATTCAGAGATACAATGGGCCTCGTCAATTGCAAAAAAGGAAATCTTTATCGAACGCAAAAAAGCAATGTTGGATTCTTTGGTAAGCGATTCCGGAGCTACGTAAAGCAATTTAGTCTTTCCCTCCCTTACATCCGCTTTAACCCGTTCCGCACCTGTCTTTGTGAGAGTGGAATTAAGAAAGTGCGCAATCCCGTCGTCATCTCCATAATGGCGGATTGCATCCACCTGATTCTTCATCAGCGCTATCAAAGGGGAAATGACAACAGCTGTCCCTTCCGACATAAGAGCCGGCAACTGATAACAAAGGGACTTGCCGCCGCCTGTAGGCATTAGCACAAACACATCATTGCCGTCCAAAAGAGACTCAATGATAGATTGTTGTTCGCCTTTAAACTTATCGAAGCCGAAATGATATTTTAACGCTTCATGAATATCGGGAGGAGTGGACATGCGGGTTTTGATTGGTTAGTATTACAAAATTAAAATAATTTTTGAATTACCGCAATATATTCACCTATTTTTTAGAGGTTGTTCAAACAACTTCTAAAAAATAGTACCAACATAAAACGACCTGCGGTCAGGATCGCAGGTCGTTTTATATCAAAAAATAATATCATCAGTCTGCAAGACGGGTACGCTCGAAATGCGCCTTTTCAAGCTGAGCTGCGGCATATCGCGCATCTACGATGAATTTCTTCTCAGCCTTGGAAGGCACTTCATACATAGCGTCAACCATGATCGTCTCTACAATCGACCGTAGGCCGCGCGCTCCAAGTTTATACTCAATAGCCTTGTCGGCGATAAGATTCAATGCATCGTCTGTAAACTCAAGCTCAACACCATCCATCTCGAAAAGTTTCTTATATTGCCTGGTGATGGCATTCTTCGGTTCGGTCAGAATGCGAAGCAATGCGTCCTTATCGAGAGGTTCCAGACTCGTAAGAACCGGAAGACGACCGATAATCTCGGGAATTAGGCCGAAACTCTTCAGATCCTGAGGCATTACATATTTCATCAGGTTCTCACGCTGATGCTTCTTGGAACGCTCATCATGACCGTAGCCCACAACATGTGTGTTTAGTCGGGAAGCTATCTTGCGCTCTATTCCGTCAAACGCACCGCCACATATAAAGAGAATATTCTTTGTATCCACCGGTATAAGCTTCTGCTCCGGATGTTTTCGGCCTCCGTTCGGAGGCACGAGCACGGTGCTGCCCTCAAGAAGCTTCAAGAGTCCCTGCTGCACACCCTCCCCGCTGACATCGCGCGTGATAGAGGGATTGTCACTCTTTCGTGCAATCTTGTCAATTTCATCAATGAACACTATTCCACGTTGCGCTTTCTCCACATCATAATCGCAAGTCTGCAACAGACGGGTAAGCAGCGACTCTATATCCTCACCTACGTAGCCGGCCTCGGTGAGAACAGTTGCATCCACTATAGTGAAAGGCACATCGAGCAAACGGGCTATTGTCTTTGCGAGGAGCGTCTTGCCTGTGCCGGTTGGTCCCACAAGGATTATGTTTGACTTCTCTACGTCAACATCATCATCGGCTTTGGAATTGATGCGTTTATAGTGGTTATAGACAGCCACTGAAAGATATTTCTTGGCATCCTCCTGACCGATAATATATTGATTGAGGAATTCATGAATTTCCTTAGGCTTGGGAATTGACTTTCCGGTCTTGTCGTTTTTCTTGCCGGTATCACTACGCTGACGGAGCTGCACATCTCGTGCTTCATCTATAAATCCGATGCAATCGGTGCAGAGATTGAGCCCTTCAATAATTTTCACCACAGGAGTGGAGGCACAATCCACATTTCCGCACATAGTGCAGATAAGACCGTTTCGTTTTATTGCCATTTCGTTTTAAACACCCTCTTATTTAACTTCCTTTTTAGGATTGACAAGAACCTTGTCAATCATGCCGTATTCCTTAGCTTCACCGGCTATCATCCAGTAATCACGATCGGAATCCGCCTCCACTTTTTCAAATGGCTGGCCGGAATGCTCCGAGATTATTTTGTAAAGCTCTTCCTTAAGTTTAAGAATCTCACGGGCTGTAATCTCAATATCCGATGCCTGTCCCTGAATTCCACCCATAGGTTGGTGAATCATCACGCGGGAATGAGGCAACGCATAGCGTTTGCCGTGCTCCCCTGCAACGAGCAGCACTGCAGCCATGGACGCAGCCATGCCGGTGCATATAGTTGACACGTCCGAGCTGATATACTGCATCGTATCATAAATCCCGAGACCGGCATACACAGATCCACCGGGAGAGTTTATATAAAGCGCGATATCCTTCTCAGGATCAACCGAGTCGAGATAAAGGAGTTGAGCCTGTATTATATTTGCACTCTGGTCAGACACCTGAGTCCCAAGGAAGATAATGCGATCCATCATCAATCGGGAGAACACATCCATCTGCGTGACGTTAAGCTGCCGCTCTTCAAGGATGTAAGGGTTCATATAATCAGAGGTCGGCACCATCACACCGCCTGCTGTCTTCTCCATATGCCGCGCATATGAATCAAGGGTGTTGGAACTCATTCCGAGATGGTTGACCGCATAGTTTCTAAAATCGTTTTTCATATTCATACAGCTTCTAAATAATATATATCTGCACGGGATTCCCCGTGCAGATATATATTAAACAAATTCTATGCCAAATATATTATGCGTTGCGGAAAAGATCATTGAATTCTTCCACGTTCACCTCTTTTTCATCAACTGAGACTGAAGCCCGGATTCCGTTATAAAGCTTCATATCCACAGTCTGGTTATAGACCTGATTACGTGCTTTCTCATCCTTGAGGATATCTGAAGCATAACGGTCGATAGTCTCTGCCGGCACATTGGCCATGCCATACTGCGCGAACTGGCTTTGTGCCATCATACGCGCCGTGTTCTTAAGGTCTTCTTCGTCAACCTTGATATCAAGTTGAGAAGCAATGGCCTCTTTTTCAAGTTCCCATTCGAGTTCCGGACGGAGGCGAGTGTATTCCTCATCAATATTCTCATTGTTGAGAGCCTCATTCTGACTCTTTAGGAAATCTTTGAGAATCTCATCCGGGAGCTGAAGTTCACCGATTGCAGACGCAATTGCATTGCGGGCATCTATCGTGAAACGATAATTGGAATCATTGCGTAGACCGGCGGAAATCATATCTTTGAGGGCAGCACGGTATTCTTCCTCGCTATGAACCTTATCGGCCCCAAACACCATATCGAAAAATTCCTGATTATGCTCGGCAGGTTTAAGGACAATGATTTCCTTGATCTCCATATTGAAATCGCCCTTATGTGCATCGACCTCGCCCTTATCGATATTGAGCATCGAAGCCATTTCCGTTGCATTGGCATCGCATGTGGCGGCAGGATTGAATTTAACGACATCCCCAACTTTCTTGCCCATGAAAAGCTCTCGCTGTTCTTCACTCTTGAAATACTGTGGAGACACGATTCCGTTCTCAACAACAACACCATTCTCCTTGGGCTGGCCATTCTCGTCAAGTTCAGTTATGACACCCTTTACCAAAGCAGTGGCATCAACCGTCTCTCCCGATTCCTGTTTACCGAAACGGCGGGAGAACTGCTGATCCTGATTGTCGATCATTTCATCGGAAACCTGAATCGTATAGTAAGGAACGTGAAGATCCTTATTGACATGGGTATCGAATTCAGGAGCGATACCAACCTTGAACTTCAGTGTGAAATCGGAAGCCTCGATGCTGAAATCTTCATTCTGCTGCGGAACCGGGTTACCGAGCACGTGAAGTTTATTCTCCTTTATATAGTCGAACACGGCGTTGCCGACTTCTTTATTGATAATATCATATTTAACGGCTGCACCATATTTTTTCTGAATGAGGCCTGCAGGAACATGACCGGGGCGAAAACCGGATTCCGCATGGTTTTTGCCGATCTCTTTGAGCTGTTTCTTTACCTTGTCGGCATAATCCTTTTCTTCAAGAGTGACGGTGATCTCACCGTTCACCTCGTCGATCTTGGCATAATCTACTTTCATTTCTTAAATATATTATTAAATTATTTTCTTAAATTTTATTTCAAGTTGCAAAATTATAAAAATAAATGTTGTCGTGCAAATTTCTGTTTCAAGTGCGCTTTTTAGGAAGTTTTAATGGTCACCCGATTAGATACTGAAAAATCTTGTGAAGGCTTTAACGGCTGCAATATGATCTGAGACACCTGCCGTCTCGCGTGCCGAATGCATCGCCCATATTGCATTCCCCATATCGACACCACGGATATCGAACTGTGCCGAAGAGATATTTCCAAGTGTTGACCCGCCTGCCACATCAGCATGATTCACAAAATACTGGCAATCCACACCTGCCTCGCGGCATATCTCGGAAAAGACCGCTGCGCCTTGTGCATCCGTCATGTATTTGCAGTTGGCATTGATTTTTATAACCGGACCACCCCCTATCACAGGATGATTCGTCGGATCATATTTCTCGTTATAGTTAGGATGCCATGCATGGGCATCGTCTGCAGATATCATAAAAGAGTTTGCGACCGCCATATAGGTGTTCTGAACGTCGCCACCTTCAAGAATCCGTACAATTCTGTCCATTGCATCTCGCAACACGGGAGATGCCGCACCCTGTTTCGTGCCGGAACCTGTCTCTTCATTATCGAATATGGCAAGGATTCTTGTTGCCTTCCTCTTCTCCGGAGCGGAAAGTAAAGCCTCAAGGCCGGCAAAAGCCATCGAAAGATCATCTATACGCGCAGACTGGAAGTACTCCTCAGATGCACCCACGAGAGCTGACTTCTCGGCGGGATATAAACAAAGTTCATATTCGAGAATATCCTCGGGTGAAATGCCGAGATGCTCGGCCACCATGCTTTTTACAACACCGCCATTCTTCTTGAACGCCTCGATTTTCTCTGCCGTGAAATAACCCACTACAGGTTTCATATCCTTCTGCACTGATAAGGGATTCCCGTCATTGACACCTCGATTGAAATGTATGGCAAGGTGAGGAATTGTTGCCACCGGTCGCTTGAGGTCCACGAGAAGGGTGCGGGGATGAAGTGAGTCTTCACCTTTTACCATGACACGTCCCGAAATTGACAGGGGACAGTCGAACCATGTATAAAGAATGCCGCCGCCATATTTCTCAACATTCAGCGACACAACACCTCCATCTCCATAAATCTCGGCATTAGGCTTGATCTTGAAACAAGGGCTGTCACTATGGGCTGATATAATATGGAAACCTTCACTGCTTAAATCCCCCTCTCCTATTGCAAATGCAAAAATCGCACTGTCGTTTTTCTTAAGGAAATATTTTCCACCGCGTTTGATATCCCACTTATCTTCCTGACGGAGTTCTGTAAATCCGGCTGCCATGAGTTCACGTTCGATGGCTGCTACTGCCATAAAATTACAAGTGCCCTCATCGAGCCAGTTTAAAAGTCGTTTTATCATTGTATATATTATTTAAACCTAAGGTTATTAAGTGCCCTTAACACATTGCAGAGCGTCTGCGACCAGTATGATTCAAAATTCTCCTTACACTCTCGGTATGCACCCGAGGCATTCTCTCCCTCCGAGTCTTTCACCACACAGATAAAGTTGTAAAGCGGTTGAAAAATATCCGCCAGCGATTCGGAAATGGAAGCCGCCACCGGCGTTTCGCTATATTTCATATCTTCTTCGAATGTTTCGAGAAAAATGTCGTCTTCACCGAACACTGCCTCGACATTTCTGCGCACACTCTCATAATAATCCTCATCGACATATACAGGGAAATATTCAAATTCCGATGCCCCGGTCACATCCTCCACATCAAGGTCAATGAATTCCCAGTAGATGCGTGGAAGATACCCTAACATTTCCTTGATGAAATCTTCACGCTCGCTGTCTCGGCAGTTCTCGAGAGCCGAACAATAGTTCGCTGCGAGGGCAGTCACAGTCATCAGTCTTGATCTCAATTCTTCCTCTTTCATTTATAAAGATTATTTTCCAGTATATATTCAAAAACTTCTGTAGGCAAAAAATAGTTGAGATTTTTTCCTTCTTTAACAGATTCCCGTACAAACGATGATGATATCAAAGCTTGAGGGGCATCTTCCATCAATGTTACAGAAAGCGGTAATGCAACCGGATCCACATCGTAGCCGGGACGGGGGTAGATATACAGATGAAATTCATCTATAATTTTATCTGAATCCCTCCACTGCTGAAATCTTTGCCAATTGTCGGAACCTATTATAAGCGAGAACGTATGTTCCGGATAGCGTTCCCGCAGGCATGATAACGTGCGGTATGTATACGACGGGACCGGCAATGAAAACTCGAAATCAGACGCTCTTACACGCGGGCATTCCGCCGCAACTATCGATGCCATGGCAAGCCGGTCGGAATCAGGTGCAGGTCTTGAACCTTCTTTCAGGGGATTCAAAGGGCTGACAATTATCCACACTTCATCAAGATCGAGCCATTGCGACGCATAATTGGCGATCATGGCATGACCGGTATGAATTGGATCAAAACTGCCGCTGAATATACCGACTCTCATTATTTCACAAATTCCTTAATCAGCGATTCAACTTCAGAGGATGCTTTACTAAGTTCATCATTCACTACGCGGGTATCGAACTGCTCCGCGAATCCAAGCTCAAATTCCGCTTTCGACAGGCGTTTGGCTATGGATTCTTCCGAATCAGTAGAGCGTGAGCGCAATCTTCTCTCCAGTTCCTCCAGCGAGGGGGGCAGGATGAAAATGGATAATGCCTCAACGCCATATCGTTTCTTTACATTCACAGCGCCCTTAACATCAATATCCATGATAAGGTTATAGCCTGCATTTGTGACGCGCTCAACTTCCGAAACAAGGGTTCCATAGCATGTACCTTGATAAACCTCCTCCCATTCCACGAACTCTCCGTTCTCCACTTTGATTTTGAATTCTTCCGGCGTAAGGAAGTAATACTCGCGGCCATCACGCTCCGCTCCACGGGGAGAGCGGCTCGTTGCAGAGACAGAAAACCCAAGTTTCAATTCCGGATTCTCCATCAGTCGGGATATTATTGTGGATTTGCCGGTGCCGGATGGTGCCGACAGGATTATTATCTTACCTTTTTTCATAGCACATTGAGAACCTGCTCCTTGATTTGTTCGAGATTATCCTTCATCTTCACCACGATTTTTTGCATCTCGGCATGATTGGATTTAGAGCCAAGGGTATTAATCTCCCGACCCATCTCCTGCGCGATAAAGCCAAGCTTCTTACCTTGGCCTTCAACCGGACATTCCTCTCCTCCAAGCGTTTCAAGGAAATAGTTAAGATGCGCCTTCAAACGTAGTTTTTCTTCGTTTACATCAAGCTTCTCGATATAAAAAATCATTTCCTGCTCAAGCCTGCCCGCATCATATTCTATGGATGAAAGTCTCGTAAGCTGCTCTTCAAGTCTTGCCTTGATCTTCGGAACGCGTTCTTCCTCGAATGGCTCCACCTGCTTCAATAGCTCTCCGATCATCTCGATTTTGTTAACAAAGAAATCATAAAGTTTCTTACCCTCCTGCATGCGGAATTCCCGAAGATGCTCCACGGCCAGACGGGTAGCTTCCTCAAGCGCCTTATGTTCCTCCTCATCTGCCACGGCGGTCTCGGTCTTCATCGAATCAGGCATCCTCATCAACAATGAATACCAATCGGTTGGATCAGGTAAATCAAGTGTCTTCCCCAACGCCTCAAACTGTTTCTTATAGACTGCCAGCAATGGAATGTTGACGGAAGCGGTAGCTTCTGTGGCAAGATTATCGACTGTAACAGTCATTTCAACCTTGCCGCGTTCAAGACAGGACGCAACATAATTTCGCGTCTCTATTTCATATTCACGGAAAAAACTCGGAATTCTTGTAGAAAGATCAAACTGTTTGCTGTTAAGTGATTTCAATTCTACAATAATCTTTTTTGAGGAGGAGGACGCACAACCCCGGCCGAACCCGGTCATCGACTGTATCATATCCGAATATCTGAATTTAGAAATTCTTTATCTCCTACAAATTTACATTATTATTCCCAAATCTCAAAACTTCTATAACAAATTCAGAATTTATATGTAAGCATCGCTGACAAAGACATTGTAGATGAGACCCTGTCCGGCCAGTCTCGATAATGGGTGGAGCGGACTTTGTTGGAAAAACTTAAAGTCCCATAAAGTTTTTTCAACAACTGATAATCAAATCTGACTTCTGTGACATTGAAAGATGCCACTGATTTATCCCCCATTACATTTAATGTACGAAAATTCACGTCTTCAAGATTTGTGCCGCGTTTATACCCTTTCCACGTGAAAAGCCTGTAATATTCGTGACTGACCGACAATGAGGCCTTTCTCCGCGCCCAAGTTACGTTGGCGCCGGCTTTAATGGAAAAACCCGATGCAAAATTGTAATTGCGCTCGTCCGTCCAGTAGTGATCACTTAATATCGAACCCAGTATAATAGCGTTGGCATGCGCATAGCAATCGAAAATATAACGTTTACGCTCAACATCCCTGAAAAGGAATCCAACCCCGAGACTCGCAGGAACGCCAAGTTTGTAGGGAACCTTATCGATGTTGGTTATCGTGTCGCTGTCATAAAAATCGAAATGCTGATACAACCCGATACTACCCGATGAGTTTTTATGATCAAGGACTTCCCTCGACAATAATCTACCCTTTATGTTCAATTGGGAAAGAACGGGCTGATATTTCATGCCTTGAATTTCAGCCTTTACTGTAAAGTAATCATACGGTTTCGTTGATTTTGCCTCGAAACGGTCTCCATATTCCAGATCGAGCTGCAATACACCTCCCACATATGGACTCCGCATCCTGCCTTGAAAAGCCATGGTTTTCACACCGAGCGACATCTGCATGAAGATATTTGGAGTGCCGAACATCCTGCCTGAAGTGGGCCGCTTCTTCCATGCCTGACCGGTGACAATCCTGTTTATCCCACGCATCGGAGATAGCACAAAAGCGGCCACCTCACGTCCAAAACGTTCCATCCCTCCCGAGCGGTCATCAAGAACGGCATCGGAGGCCCTGAACAGAGTTTCACCAAGCACAGCACCTCCCACAGGTGTGGCGATAACATCATTGGTCGATGGATATTCACACTCCATAAACAGTTCCCACATCGCGCTCCCGCCTATAGCAAATAATTCCGACTGCCAATAATTGAAGCCGTTGGCCCTTCCTGCCGCATAATAAAGGCTGCCGTTATAAGGATGAAGGAAGGTGTTCGTGCCGAGCTGGTCATTATCCCATATGAATCCATGCTTGAAATTCTCCTTGATGGTGTTCCAGCTTATATAGGCAAAATCCCCTTTCTGCACATACCGGTCGAAAGCCCACAGACCTAAGTTGAAACCCACCACTTCGGCACTTGCACGCCAAAAATGCTTTTTGCCATAATATGCAAGGTCTGCAGAATCAGGAAGCACCTGCGTGACCATGTTGTATTTGATAGGCATCTGAGCATGAGCGCCGGTAGTGTTCAGACCTACAAGCACCATGATAAATGCCATCACTAATAAATGCAATATGTCTCCAATCCTTTTCACAACCTTTATAACCTTTGACATATAACGTCTGAAACAGCTCCAAGGTTGGAGTGACAATGGTATATAAAAATCCGGTGATGCTGCGTTTTACGCAGCATCACCGGATTCATCATATTGTTTTGGATAACCTTATTTGACGTTGAGATCGCGAAGCACCTGATCAATGTGCTCTTCGGCTTTCTTCACGGTTGCCTCATAGTCTTCCTTGTTCTTCATATCTTCGCGGACTTCCACATAGAATTTGATCTTTGGCTCTGTGCCCGAAGGACGGATGGAAACTTTATCACCTGCCTCGGTAAAGAATTGGAGAACATTGGATGTTGTCGGGAAATCAAGTTTTGTAACTTCACCGGTCTTAAGGTTACGGCAGTTGAGATCTGAATAGTCCTTGATACACGTTACAGGACTGCCGGCAAGCTCCTTGGGAGGATTCTCCCTGAAGTTCTTCATCATTGCCACAATCTCCTCAGCTCCGCTCTTGCCCGGACGGACAACGCTTACTCCACGCTCGCGTGAGAAACCATAAGTAGCATAGATGTCAACAAGAAGTTCATAAAGGTTCATGCCCTTGTCGGCTGCCCATGCCGCAGCCTCGGCTATAAGTGAGTTGGCAGAAATTGAATCCTTATCCCTTACGAATGTTTCGGCAAGGAAGCCATAGCTCTCTTCTCCGCCTCCAATATAGCGTCCCGTGGCTTCCATGTTACGCATCACATCTGCAATCCATTTGAAGCCGGTATAGCAATCGAAGCATTTGATACCGTTGGCATCGGCAATTCTCTTGATTGTCTCAGTAGTGACGATTGTCTTGACACAGTATTCATTCCCATTGAGAAGTTTCTTCTCCACATTCTGAGTGATAATATAATAGAGAAGAAGCATGACAATCTGGTTACCGTTGACAAGCTGGTAATCACCTTTCTTGTCACGCACTACAAGTCCGATACGGTCTGCATCCGGGTCAGAAGCGAGCACAAGGCTTGCACCTACCTCCTTTGCCTTGGCAATACCCATGGTCATAGCTTCCGGATTCTCCGGATTCGGAGAAACGACAGTCGGGAAATCCCCGCTCTGGACATCCTGTTCAGGAACGTGTATCACATTCTCGAAGCCCCAAAGCCTCAAGGAATCGAACATAAGCCTTGAACCTGTGCCATGAATCGGGGTGTATACGATCTTCATGTCGCTATGACGTTTGTCTGCTTCCGGATCGAGTGAAAGCGAATGTATGTCGGCAAGATATTGATCATCTATGTCTTTCCCCACAACCTGAATCAACTCTTTATCGGGAGTGAATTTAATCTGATCTACCGATGTGATTGCGTTTACATATTCGATTGTCTTGACATCGTGGGGAGCGATCATCTGGGCTCCGTCACTCCAATAAGCCTTATAGCCGTTATACTCTTTCGGGTTGTGACTCGCTGTGACCATCACGCCGCTCTGGCATCCTAATTTGCGGATGGCGTATGAAACCTCTGGAGTCGGGCAAGGACCGTCGAAAAGATAAACCTTGATGCCGTTTGCAGAGAAAATATCAGCTGTAAGTTCAGCAAATTTCCTGGAATTGTTCCTGACATCATGACCTACTGCTACAGCTATCTGGGGAAGTTCTTTGAAACAGTCTTTCAGATAGTTGGCCAACCCTTGAGTGGCCATCCCTACAGTGTATCTGTTCATACGGTTTGTCCCGGCACCCATTATTCCGCGCAGACCGCCCGTTCCAAACTCCAGGTCTTTATAGAAGGATTCGATAAGTTCCGTCTTATCCTCAGCGTCAAGCATTCTTTTAACCTCCGCACGAGTCTCTTCATCGTATTGTGGCGTAAGCCAATTCTGAGCCCGCTCGGTAACGGTTCTCAACAATTCGTCATTATTCATAATAAATCTTTATAGGTTATATATTTAAATTTCTTATCTACCGTGGAGAACTTATAAAACATAAACTACACTATACTCCACTGCCTATTTGTTAAACGCAAAGATATAAAAAATTTCCTCATCTTTAACAGCTTTTAATCTAAATGTAGTAAATTTGTCAAAAAAATTTGAACTATGTCCAAAACATCCTGGCGTCCCGGCACAATGATTTATCCCCTTCCCGCTGTGCTCGTAACATGCGGCGCATCTCCTGAAGAATGGAACATGCTTACTGTGGCATGGACCGGAACAATCTGCTCAGATCCTGCAATGTGTTATATTTCCGTGCGCCCCGAACGGCATTCCTACCCTATTATCAAAAACCGGATGGAATTCACCATAAACCTGACAACGGCATCTATGGCAAAAGCCACTGACTGGGCAGGAGTGCGTTCCGGAAAGGACTTTGACAAATGGAAAGAAACCGGGCTCACCCCTATTCCTGGTGAGAAAGTTGCTTCACCAACAATTGCAGAGTCTCCCCTCTCAATAGAATGCCGCGTCAAATCCATTATTGCGCTCGGAAGTCATGATATGTTTATAGCTGAAGTGCTCAATGTACGCGCCGATGACAGATTCATCAACCCGGAGACAGGAAGGTTTTCACTGGAAGATTCCGGATTGATGGCATATTGCCACGGCCATTATTTCGAACTTGGCAAACTGATCGGTAAATTCGGCTTCTCGGTCCAGAAACGCAAACCTCAGGTGCGATAGCATTATTACCGGTCTGCTTTTGTATGTTAAAAAAAGTTTAAATCAAACTAAGTTGATTTTTGTTTTGCGGATTGTTTCTATATTTGCTCCACTATTTATTATTTTTATGACAAAATGCTTAACATACATAAAAAAGTTAATCACAACTATCCTTCTCTCGTTACCTGTGATAACAGCGATTGCTGAAGAGCATCCTATGGCTACGCTTAAGGCTGAATATGATTATACAATCCAGTCTCTCAATACTAAAACCGGGGAAAGATCTCCGTATACAAAAAAATTTGTTTTGCAGATTGCCCCGGGGGTTTCATACTATTACAATCCACAGACACATTTTGTGGATTCCATGGAGAACGACCCACATGGGAAATTGATTCTCGACCAGGCATGGACTGCCGCATATCACGCTTTCGGAAATGACCGTAGCAAAGACCCCTTCAAGATAATGGAGGAACAAGGATTCATACGAGAATCGCGTTACAGATGCCTCAAAGACTTCAGCAAGGGGTCAATCCGGGTATGGGACTCGAATATGGGGGACAAATACCGTTATGATATCGAGATGGCAGACCTTAATTGGGAACTTGGAGATTCAACAAAGAATGTCATGGGATATGAGTGTCAACTTGCCATTGCCGACTATCATGGCAGGAAATGGCATGCGTGGTTCACACCTGAGATCCCGTCGCAAGATGGCCCGTGGCAACTATGCGGACTGCCGGGCCTTATACTCGAAGCTTCTTGCGAAGGAGGGTTGCACTCATTCATAATCACCGGTTTACAGCAATGTTCGGAACCGTTAAAGCCTTCGTTTGAAAATGACAAGTATTTCATCACCAAGAGGAAATCAGTGCTGAAAAACAAAGACTACTCGCGCAGAAACCGCGCCGCCCAGATAAGTGCAATGACACAAGGTGCTGTCAAAATCTCAGATTCCGTCAATTATAAGGGGGAGGACGATTCTATTGAACTCGATTATCACGAATGAGGACCAATATTTTTTACATTATATTTGTTTTAATGCAGTTCCCGGCAATTGCACAGGTCAACGTGACAGGTACCGTAATTGACAAAGAGGCCAATGAACCTATTGTTGGAGCATCTGTAATCGTGAAAGGAGCTGACGGCAAGATAAAGAAATTTGCATCGTCGAAGGCTGATGGCATGTTCTCGATGTCTCTACCGGATATAGCGGGGTGTCGTCTTGACGTGTCGATGATGAGCTATACAAAACAGTCGATTCCGCTTGACAGCGTGACTTTTCCATTGACAATTTATCTTGAACCGGGAAGCATACAGCTAAAGGAAGTGGCGGTCAAGGCAGACCGCATACGCGAACAGGGCGACACAATCACATATAATGTAGGTAGTTTCGCCCAGCAGCAGGACCGCTCCATCGGCGATGTGCTCAAACGTATGCCGGGTATTGACGTGGCAAAAAGCGGTAAGATACAATATCAGGGAGAAGACATCAACAAGTTCTATATCGAAGGGTCAGACCTCCTGGGCGGTAAATACGGAATAGCCACCAATGGCATAAACCATGAGGATGTAGGAGCAGTGGAAGTGATGGAGAACCACCAACCCATGCAGGTGCTTTCCGGGATTGCTTTTTCCGACAAAGCGGCAATCAACCTCAAACTGAAAAACAAGGCTAAGGCAACGTGGACTTTCCATGGCGATGCCGGAGGTGGATGGTCGTGGCAACCGAAGGGCGCGATATGGGACGGTGAAATTTTCGCTATGGCCGTGATGCCATCTTTCCAAAATATAACGACTTTACGAACCAACAACACTGGAGAGAATCTTTCGTCATCAAGCACAGACTTCTTCTCCGAGCGCCGCCAGACGGGACTGAGCCAATATGTGGGGTTGGGACTGCCCGGCGTGCCGTCGCTTAGCGACAAACGAACCCGGTTCAACCGCTCGTTCCTTGTATCCACCAATAACCTATGGAAATTCAACAGAGGCGAATTCAAGGCGAACATCGATTATTCTTTCAACCGTGTCGAGGCGTCAGCCGAGAATATCACCACCTATTTCCTCAATGAAGGAAACCGCATCATAACTGAGAACCGCAGCGGCACCGAACATACACATTCTTTAAGCGGCAAGTTCATATATGAGCTTAACCATAAAACCGCCTTTATAAACAACACCCTGCAGACAAACATTGACTGGGACGATATTCGCCTCACCACGACAGGTTCAATCCCGAACAGACAGTCGGCAAAGCTCCCCGACTATTATGTCACCAATAAATTCAAAATGATAAA
Organism: uncultured Muribaculaceae bacterium; assembly: GCA_910584055.1. Taxonomy (GTDB): domain Bacteria; phylum Bacteroidota; class Bacteroidia; order Bacteroidales; family Muribaculaceae; genus Lepagella. Next base: position 44,715 of record CAJTZS010000024.1, read on the forward strand.
GCGCTTCAAAGGGCAACACTTGGTGACATTCCAAAGTGTAAACGAATGGGAGTCGTTGCCACAGACACTCAATCTCGACATGAATGGAGAAATGTTTCGTCAGTATATATCCGACCATGCCTTCTATACCCACGAGAGCGCGGCATACGCTTTCAATATTAAAGGTATAACCGTCAGCCTTGAGGCCGGAGTAAAAGGTTATATCCGCTCAATGGATTCTCAATTACCCGACATCAATGTAGGGATGCTTCCCGGAGCATCCGACCTTCACACCGAAAACGTGGTCAACACCAACTATGTCATTGTCTACGCCACACCCAAACTTGAATATTGGGTACGCCGGGTGAACCTCTCCCTCAATCTCCCTGTCAGCTATGCACATTACTCATTTGACAAGGCTATAGCCAACCATGATGAATTGTATTTCTCCCCGTCGCTGAGTTTTAACTGGAAACCTAACAATCGCTTCTCCGGCACAATTCGTGGCGGCCTCGGCCGCTCCCCTATGAATCTCAACTTAATTCATCCGGGATTGATAATGACCAACTACCGCACGCTGAAAGCCGGAACGGAACAGTTCTACAATTCATCTTCACAGAACATCTCCGCGCGTTTCAACTACAAACACACACGCTACGGTTTATTCGTCAACGGCATGGTGATGCAATCGTGGGCACATGTCCCCTACACCATGGCGCAGCAACTCTTCGGCGATTATATCGTCTACAGTTATGCCGATGCCAAGAACGACAGCAAGATGTTCATGACTACGGGAAGTGTCGGCAAGACTCTCGACTTCATGCGAGGAAGCTGCAATGTAAACGGATCTTTCAGCCGTAACGAGTCACACCTGATGTCGCAGTCACAAGCCGTCAACTCGCTCACCGACAGCTGGAGAGTCGGCGCTAAGTTAAGCGGCAGCCCCTGCCATTGGTTCAGCTTCGACTATGGCATAAGTTATTCGGAAAACCGCCTGACGATGAACCGGCAAAGCCAGTCATGGCTATCTACAATGGAAAACGAGCTGAGCCTTACCTTCATTCCCCATCGGAAATGGGAGTGGACGGTCAGCGGCGAGCACTACCGCAACGAATTGACAGAAAACAGTTTCAAAAACGTAATAATGCTCGACACCAAACTGACATATCAGCTCAACAAGCGCATAGAGCTTGCCGCCGGCCTGACCAACATCCTAAACACCCGCAGCTACAACTATATTACATACTCCGAGTTATCGTCCTTTGAAAGTCAGAGGCAACTCCGTGGCCGTCAGCTCCTATTCTCTATAACCCTAAGAAAATAAATGAATATAAATACAATTTTGAAAAAATTTACATCTTGCATAATAGCAGCAACAATTGCCCTTCTTGTGTCGGGTTGCAACAATGACATTTTTGTCGAAAATGCCGATTTGCCAGACTACACAGATATCTCTATAGAGGGGGACGGAGGTCTGTGGTCGTCTGCATTTTCAAGAAAAGGGCTGGTGAGCATCAGTATTGACGACTATGCCTCGAATGTAAAGAATTATTTCACATATTATGGAGTTAACGGCGACATCGTGGATGCGGATTGTCCTCCCTCTGAGCTTGGATCAATCGTTTATGAGAATCCTTTGCAATCTTACTCGATAGGGTTCAATGGGGATATGATTTATATAACCAGCAATTACAATGCTACGTTTTATAACCACATAAGTCTGCGATTACACTATGACTACGGAGCAATCAAATATATCAACGTCACCTTCACAGAAGGCGAAGCACTCAGTCTTGTCGGCTGGGAATTGTCGGGTGATATACTACTTGAGGAAAACTTCGAACAAGTGACTCATTCCTCAAGTTTTACAAACAACACCCCTCTCGCTCAGAAATTTGAAATAATGCCATTCCTTAATTCAAAATGCAGCGATACGGTTATACCAACTGATTCTTGGGCACGCGGATTGACTCTCAAATTGCCAATGCTGACTTTTAACGGAAATTATTGGGAATGGAGGGAATATGACGATATACGATTAGGGGAACGCAGAAATTTCTCACCCGGATGGTGTACCCAACAAAAATTGACAATGGATGTGCCTGCCTATACAAAAGCAACTGTAACCTATACGCTCCACTATACCCGCGCAACGCAAAGCGGCTGTCTGATTTTCCAAAATCCGACGGTTCAACAATCGTTTAACGAGGATGTGACATGGACATCAATTTATGCCACAAGTTTTGATTACAAGGTTAAATATGAATAAAATAATTGCTTTTATAATCACGCTGTCAATAAGCAGTATAGCCATTGTTGCATCCGACTCTATACCATCTATACCGTCTGCCTTCTCGCGTTCCGTGCAATGGCGTATTGGCGCAGAGTTTTCGCCAGGCTGGATACCGGGTACAAACGGTTTCCTGAAAGGGAGCAATCCGGAAGGTAAGAATATTGACGCCACTTTTTCCGCGAATGTGCGCAGTGATTTTAGCTTTAATCCCACAACCCGCGAAGGGATATTATACAAAGGGCTATATCAGGGCATCGGCATAGGCGCAAACACATTCTTCGCAAACTCCCTTCTGGGCTCTCCGATATCGGTCTATGTATATCAAGGCTCTCCGATTGTCAATTTATCCGGACGTTTATCTTTAGGTTATGAGTGGCAATTCGGAGCTGCATTCGGATGGAAACATTATAACCAGGAAAACTCTGAAACAAATGCCGTTGTGAGTACACCCGTCACTGCCCATATTGGTATTGGACTTAATCTTAGATACACAATATCCGAAAGATTGCAAATGTCATTCGGGTTAAACGCTAAACACTACTCTAACGGCAATACATCCTGGCCAAACGCCGGGGTCAACTCAATTGGCGCAACCATAGGAATAGCATACATACTGAATCCTCAAAAAAGTGTGGATACAGATAACTCAATTGAAATCATCCCCGAAGCAGATCGCGGACATTGGCTATTTGACATAATGGCATACGGGGCATGGAGAAAACGGATTGTCAGTATCGGTGTTCCTGCCGAGCCACAACTATGCCCCGGGAAATTCGGAGTCCTCGGATTTCAATTCTCTCCTTTGCGACAGCTTAACAGATGGGTCGCAGTCGGGCCGGCTCTTGATTTTCAATGGGACGAGAGTGCCGGTTTGGAGCCATATTGGATAAACGGCACAACCGGAGACATGATCAAATTTAAACACCCGCCCTTCGGTAAACAAATCAGCGCAGGTATTTCAGTCCACGCTGAGCTTACGATGCCGATATTCTCAGTCAATGCCGGCTTAGGTTACGACATAATAAATCCAAAAGGAAACAGGGCGTTCTATCAATCATTGTCTCTAAAAACGTTTATTACGAAAAAAATCTATCTCAATATCGGGTATCGTCTCGGAAGTTTCAAAGAGCCACAGAACCTGATGCTCGGAGTGGGAGTGAGGATTTGAAAATTGTTATAATTCATTTTACAGAGGAATTATATCATGATTTCCCGGAAAATTCAGAATCGCGGAGTTTGGCGTAGGCGCGAAGATATTTACGGAGATTCGATACCATCTCTCGTGTTTCCTGAAGCATGTTCAGGTAAACATACAACACACTGATTGTCGAAGTGTCGCCATCACGGAGGTGCATATACAGTTTATGGTAAGTGTCTGACACCATATCCTTGATCTCATCACAATGTCGCCGCAATGTCGGGATGGCATCTGTCTGCTCCCCGTCAATCATTGTCAGAATGTCATTGAAAAGCGTCGAGACCCTTGTCCGTACCATTTCAAAATCTCCGACATGACTCTGCGGCAGAGGCAGGAAATTATTGTCAACGTGCTCCTTGCATATCTCACTGATACGGCGCAGATTGTAAAGAATCGACATACAACAGTTGTTTCCGAGATGGAACCACGCGCTCTTCTCTATGGCCGTTTCTCGGCTGACTTGACGAAGGCACAATGTTTCCTTGCGGCGAGAACTTTTCAACACATCCTTTTGTCGCACAAGGGCGTTTTCGGTCTTGTCAAGCATCTTTACATCTTCCTTGACAAACGCTGCCGTCATATTACGGTAGCTTTCTTCCGCGAAGGAGATGAACGAACGCTGGCGGTCGGTGATGAACATCACAAGAAGCTGCCATGCCTGTTGCTGGTCTTTGGTGGAAAGAATGGCCTGGAACAACGTATCGCCCGAATCCTCCACTTTTTTGGCACGGAACCGCCTGTTGCTTCGTATTATAAGGAAAATTGTCAAGGCTGCGAGCGCAAACATCACCCAATGGCCTCCATAGTGCATTGCCAGCACAATAATTCCTGCACCGATGAACGCCACACCTGCCGTGAGGAACCAACCTCCGATTACCGAGATTACTCCGGTGATACGGAACACAGCACTCTCACGCCCCCATGCGCGATCGGCAAGCGAGGTCCCCATTGCCACCATAAAAGTTACAAAGGTTGTGGAAAGCGGCAGCTTCAGCGATGTGCCGAGGGCTATCAGCGCACCGGCAAGCACAAGGTTTACCGAACCTCGGATAAGGTCGAATGCCGCACCCTGATCCATTATCGTTTCATCGACATTGAACCGGCGGTTGAACCAAGCCCTTACCTTGACGGGGGTAACTCGGCGAACCCATGCGAGAAATGAGAGTGACCAACGCACAAGGCGTCGAGCCAAACGTGACGAGCCGAACATCTCGTCGCCTCCGTTCTGGCTGCCAAGGCCGATTTCAGTCTGCGCCACGCGCCGGGCTTTCTGGGATGTGGCAAGCGACACGACCATTATCAGCCCCGCTCCAATAAGGAAATAGAGAGGAGTGTTCGACGGTCCGTTAAGTGACCCCATCAGGAATCCCGTGGAATCACCACCGCCGTTTGCCATATAATCCTGATAGGAGGCAAGCCCGGTCAACGGCACGCCTATGAAGTTTACAAGGTCATTTCCTGCAAATGCCATAGCGAGAGCGAACGTGCCCATCAGCACAACGACTTTCAGGACATTCACCTTCAAGGCGTGGAGCAGTTGCATCAGTATGGTGAATCCGACAAAACAGCACCCTATTATCAACAGGGTGTTTGTCTTTATCCATCCTTTCACTTCGGGGGTCATGAAAGTTAGGTCCTTCGCGCCCTTGATAAGTAGGAAATACACAATCGCCGTGGCGCACAATCCTCCAAAGATACCGATTTTCCATTTCAGACGGCTGCGATAGTTGAATGAGAAAACCATGCGTGATAGAAACTGAACTAATGTACCGAAAACAAACGCTATCGCTACTGAAAGGAAGATACCCAGAATGACCGAAAGAGCCTTTTCTGTGTTCAGCAGGTCATTGAATCCCAATCCCGTGGTATCACCCGCCATTTTAATGAGCGACACGACAAAGGTGGCTCCTAAAAGCTCAAACACCATCGAAACTGTGGTGGATGTGGGCATACCCAAAGTGTTGAACACATCGAGCAGGATAATGTCCGTTACCATTACCGCCATGAATATGCATACAAGATCGTAGAACGAGAAATGTTCCGGCCTGAAAATGCCGTGCCGGGCAATATCCATCATGCCGTTGCTCATGACCGCTCCTATGAACACGCCTATGGAGGCTATGATAAGGATTCGTTTGAATGATGCCGCCTTTGAACCAATGGCGGAATTGAGGAAATTTACAGCATCATTGCTCACGCCTACCGACAAATCGAATATCGCCAGCAGGAATAAAAAAATCACGACGAATAGAAACAGTATATCCATAAACTTATTTTTGTAGTGTGACTGAGAGTAGATACCCCCCTCTTTTTTACTACAAAATAAGCAGGAAGATGTTTCATAAGTATTTCATAAAGCTTAAGAAGTTGTTAAATTGGAGAACCTGAAACGTTTTGGTGAAGTGTGAATGTGAAAATCAGTCCTCCCGAGGGTCGGTTTTCAACTTTTATGGTTCCCCCATGCCAAAGCACGGCGTTTTTAACGATTGACAACCCCAGCCCGGTGCCTCCGGCTTGGCGTGAACGTCCCTTGTCTATGCGATAGAACCTCTCGAAGAGCCGCGACAGGTGTTCCGGAGGTACACCGCATCCGTTGTCGGCAACCGAAACAGCCAGATATTCGGTATCAAGATTCTCAGCCTTTATGTCAAGGCGTGTGCCTCCTGAATAGGCAAGTGCATTCTCGATAAGGTTGCGAAAGACAGAAGACAATAGAGAAGCGTTGCCATATATCGTATCGTTACAGAGCCACCGCGCCCTCATCTCGAATCCCTTTTCAGCGGCAATCTCTTTATATTCATCGCATATCTCTGCCACCAGGCCCTTTAGATCGACAGGCTCCTTTTGGATATTTTCGCCTCCATCCTCCATCCGCGTTATCGCCGATACATCGGCAAGCAGCTTGCGCAGACGCTCATTGGCGGCATAGCATCGTGCTATAAACTCATCGCGCTTGCCGTCGGAAAGATTTTTGTGCGACATCAATGTTTCAAGACAAACCTGCATAGATGCCACTGGCGTTTTCAACTCGTGGTTCATGTTGTTGGTGAGCTGCCGCTTGATGCGAATTTTCTCTGCCTGTTCGTGCAGGGCGAGACGATGCTCGCGGTCACGGTCAGTTATGGCTTGTTGCAGACGGGCATATAGCCTGACTATATTGTTGGAAATATCGCCAAGTTCGTCATGAGGAAAAGGCTCGGTGTCGAAAATACGTTCTCCCTGTTCTGCCCTTTCAGCGAAACGGTTAAGCCTCTCGACATGGCACCCTACGCGTCGGGTTGCGAAGAACCCGATAGCGCACATTCCGATTGTCACCGCAATCATAATCCAAAGAAAAGCGTAATCTGCAGCAAGGAGCTGGTTGAGAGAGACAGTATAAGGCACAGCCGACCTTACTACATATCCGTCACTCCGTTTAGCTGCATAAAAGTATGTACCGCCCGTACTTTCGCTATGACGTCGTAGCGTAAAGCCCTCGCCATGTTTCATAGCTTCCCTTATTTCCTTCCGGTCAAGGTGATTTGTGCCCGGTAATGAATCAAGCGAATTATCATAGACTATTTTACCATCAGAATCAATAATGCTTATACGCAGTTCAGAGAAATCATGAGGAATTACCGATGTTGGAGAAAAAAGTGTATCATTTTCAGCCAATCCGTCTATTATTCTGTCGTTTATCATCTGTAAACGCAGATTCAATTCTTCCGCCTTGAATTGCTTTTCGCGATGATATTGAAACACTGCGAAACACCCCAACATCAGCCATAAAAAGACGACCAAACCGAGAAACAACCGCCGATGGTATGTAAGTCTAAGCCATGAAGCCATATCCGTAACCGGGTTTCGTGACTATGTTTTTGCCATATTCTCCGAGTTTGGAGCGCAGACGTGTTATGTTGACATCCACCACCCTGTCGAGCACCACAACCTCCTCCGGCCATATATTTTTCAGTATTTCTTCACGGGAAAATACCCGTCCGGGATTGCGGAGCAGCATCAGCAGGATTTCAAACTCCTTGCGTGGCATCTTCACCTCCTCGCCGTTGACAGCACAGAGTTTACGTTCAGGAAAAACGGATATGCCTTGGAATTCCACATGCGCGGTTTCTGATTGCGGTTTCTCCTTCGAGGCACTACGCCTCAAGACGGTTCTAACTCTTGCCAGCACATTGCGGATGGAATATGGTTTGGTGATATAGTCGTCGGCTCCGAGGTCAAGACCGCCTATCATATCATCCTCCGTGTCCTTCGCCGTACAGAATATTATAGGTATGCGTGCGGTTGCATCTTTCCTTTTAAGAATGGAGGCGAGTTGCGTACCGCTTATGTCGCCCATCATAATGTCAAGCAGTATCAGGGAATAGGACTCCAGATTCATTGTCAGTGCCTCTTCCGCGCTTAAAGCAGTGTCAACGGAGTAACCCTCCGCCTCAAGATTGAAACGTAGTGCCTCACATAAAGTTTCCTCGTCATCCACCACAAGTATTCTTGCCTTATCGTTCATTTTCAATCCATTTAGAATGCAAAGATACTTCATAATATTGATATTCGAGGACTCGCCACAAAATTTAATGGAAATTTAATATAAGTATTTCATTGGAATACTTGGATCGCACATTCTATTACACATTCTATTACAACTTCACATTTACTTTGTTTTCCATTTATTGCCACAGTCTCGCGAATTCTTACTATATTTGCAGATTGCAAGACAACCTTTTTTGAACATGAGCAATAAAGACTTAGGCAACAACATAGAAAACAACGGTTTCGATGCCCGCGCCGCCAAACGCATAAGGCGGAACCAGAATGTCGTGAAATGGCTTTGGGCTGCATTCCTCAGCCTGGGGGCATTCATTTTTTTGTTCCTGCTGCTTATATATAATGGGGTGATAGGCTACATGCCCCCCATTGAGGAACTTGAAGATCCTCATGACAAACTGGCTTCGCTCGTTTACGCATCTGACGGCACAACTGAACTTGGACGATATTTTTTCGGCTCCGGCAACCGTGTCTACACTGATTACGATGCTGTCTCCCCTTATGTTATCAATGCCTTGATCGCTACGGAAGATATCAGATTCAAAGAGCATTCAGGTATTGATTTCAAGGCTCTTGGACGAACCATGATCAAAACTGTGATGATGGGAGATAAATCCGCGGGAGGTGCCTCCACAATCACACAACAGCTCGCAAAACAGCTATATTCCCAACCGACCGGCAATATTTTCAAAAGAGCCATCCAGAAACCAATAGAATGGATGATTGCTGTAAAGCTCGAACGTTTCTACACCAAGGACGAGATCATAAATATGTATCTCAACCGCTTCGACTTCCTCAATAATGCTGTCGGAATCAAGACGGCCGCCAATGTATATTTCGGGAAAGAACCTGCTGACCTTAAGGCCGAAGAAGCCGCCCTTCTTGTAGGGATGCTTAAGAATCCAAGTTATTACAATCCCCTGCGACATGAAGAACGTGCAAAAAACCGCAGAAACACGGTTATTGACCAGATGGTAAAAGCCGATTTCCTCACAATTGCCGAAGGGGATTCCCTCAAAGCCCTTCCTCTCACTCTCGATTACCATAAAGTGGATCATAAAGAAGGAGGTGCACCATATCTGCGCGAAGAAATCCGCAGGCTCATGACCGCAAAAAAACCTGAACGTCCAAAACGTTCGGATTATAAATCGATGGTAGCGTACCGCGTGGCGCTGGGAAACTATAACACGGATTCAACGCAATGGGAGGAGAATCCCCTTTATGGCTGGATTCTGAAAAATCCCAAACCCGACGGCAATTATTATGACCTATATACTGATGGCCTACGCATATACACCACTATCGATACACGTATGCAACGTTATGCCGAAGATGCCGTATACCAGCATCTCGGAGGCTATCTTCAGCCGGCTTTCGAAAGTGAGAAAAGAGGACAGCGCACCGGTCCCTATACCACCAATAGCTCTGAGCTAAGTTATGACGGCGTTATGAAACTCATCAAAAATGCCGTGAAACAGACTGAGCGTTACCGCAACATGAAAAAGGCAGGCCATTCCGAAGAAGAAATCGAAAAAGCATTCCATACACCATATGAAATGGACGTGTTTGCATATGTCAAGGAAACAAGGAATGAAAAAGGAAGGAACGTCACGAAGATTGTACCCGGTTCAAAAACCGTCAACATGTCGCCATACGACTCTCTCCTTTATATGAAGACAATTCTACGCACCGGTTTGATGAGTATGGATCCCGTCACCGGATACGTAAAGGCTTACGTAGGAGGCCCGGATTTTACTCATTTCCAGTATGACATGGTAAGCAGGGGAAAACGCCAGATCGGATCCACTGCAAAACCATTCCTCTATACACTTGCAATGGAGCAGGATTTCACGCCTTGTTCCATGTTCTCCAACACACAGCCGGTGTTCGGGAACTGGGCTCCGCGAAATTCAAGCCATGCCCGTGTGGGCGAAATGGTTGACCTCAGATGGGCACTCACCAACTCCAACAACTGGATATCTGCACGTCTTGTTAACGAGCTTACCCCTGTAAGTCTTGCAAACAAAATGCGTATGTTCGGAATCACCGGCTATATCGACCCCACTCTCCCGCTCTGCCTCGGCACAGTTGATGTTCCTGTGGGTCACATGGTTGCCGCTTACACGGCCTTTGCCAACCGTGGCATACGTGTCGATCCGGTATTCGTGACCCGCATCGAAGACAATCAGGGCAATCTCATATACACTGCCGTTCCACACCGCACGGAAGTAACATCGGAAGATGCCTATTACAAAATATTGTCAATACTGCTGAACGTGGTGGATAGCGGAACGGGGGCAAGCCTACGCTCACGTTATAATATCCGTGCCGAAATGGGGGGCAAGACCGGTACAACCAACTCCAATTCCGATACGTGGTTCATGGGCTTCACACCCGATCTTGTGACCGGAGTATGGGTAGGAGGAGAAGAGCGCTACATCCACTTCAACTCCATGGCATTCGGTCAGGGTGCCCGCGCCGCACTTCCAATCTATGGACTCTATATGCAGAAAGTATATGCCGACAACAAACTTCCCTACAGCCAGGATGCAAAATTCCAGTTCCCCGAAGGTTACAATGCATGCGAAGGAGAAATCACCACTTACACCGCCGCCGAACCGGTGGAAGAGGAAGCGGTTGAAGGCATTTTTGAATAATAAAGAAATTTTTCGTTAATTTTTTGTTGGATATGAAATTTATATATATATTTACCGCAAAATTATAAACTATAAATTTCATATCGAAACCTTAAATCAACCCAAACATGGCAAAGGTATTACAAATCCGAGACCTCACTCTGCGCGACGGCCAGCAGTCGCTGTTCGCCACCCGTATGAAGCAGGAGAATGTCGACAAGCTTCTCCCCCTTTATCGTGAAGCAAAATTTTACATCATGGAGGTATGGGGCGGCGCCGTTCCAGACTCAGTGATGCGCTACCTTGGAGAATCCCCCTGGGATCGTCTTCGCGCATGCTCCAAGGAGATGAAGGGCATTTCTCTGCTCTCAGCTCTATCACGAGGCAGAAACCTCTTCGGTTATGTCCCCTATCCTGATTACGTTCTTGAAGGCTTCTACAAGAAGGCAATTGATAATGGCCTTAATGTTATGCGTATTTTTGATGCGCTCAACGACATTGACAACATCAAGGAATCCGTAAAAATGATCAATCAACTCGGCGGTATTTCCGATACAGCCGTATGCTATACCGTTGACCCCAAAGACGCTCCTGTAGAAGCTCCGAAGAAAAAAGGCTTCTTCGCTAAACTGTTTGGCGGCAATGACACTCCCGCCGCTCCGGAGAAAATATTCACTGATGAATATTTCGTAGAGAAAGCCAAAGAGATGGAGGCCCTCGGCGCAAAGATGGTGACCCTTAAGGATATGGCAGGTCTTGTAAACCCGTCTCGGATCTTCACCCTCATGCCCAAGTTGAAACAGGCGCTCAAAGTGCCCGTTGACTTCCATACCCACTGCACACCCGGCTATGGTCTGGCATCAGTTCTCACCGCCATTATAAAGGGAGTGGATATCGTTGATACCAATATATGGTGGTTCGGCGGCGGTTCGGCAGCTCCGGCTATCGAACTTGTATGGATTTTCTGTCAGAAACTCGGAATAGAGGTAGCTGTAAATATGGATGCCGTTGCCAAGATCCGCAAGGAACTGGTAGGTGCCCGCAAGGCACTTGCCGACTTTGACCTCAACAAGGATAAATGGCCTAACGATTTCGATGAATATTACGCAAACATGCCGAAGGAAATCGATGCAGAATTTGACCGCGCCATCGCTGCGGCCAATGAGAACAGAGAAGATGACCTTCTTGATGCTTGCCATAAGATTGAAGCATACTTCGGCTTCCCCAAACCCAATGAACTCGTCAAGAATGCCGAAGTTCCCGGCGGTATGTATTCCAATATGGTTGCAAACCTCCGCGCACTCAAAGCCGAAGACGTGCTTGACGAGGCAATGGCCCTTATCCCGAAAGTCCGCCGCGACGCCGGTCTTGTGCCGCTCGTTACACCTACCAGCCAGATTGTGGGCTCACAGGCCGTGGCCCTCGCTCTCGACCGCCGCAAAGGCGCTCCGGATTATTCCAATAAAAACAACCAGTTCATCTCTCTTGTAAAGGGTGAATATGGTCACACTCCGGTAGCCATAGATCCGGCATTCCGTGAAAAGATCACCGGGTCTGCAGAAGAACGTCCTTACGACACAAGTTCATTCCGGGAACCGGCTAATCCGGAACTTCCTGAGTTTGGAGGCGTGAAATTGGCTCAGAACGAAGAAGAATTCCTTCTGATCGAACTTCTTCCTTCTGTTGCCAACACATTCCTCAAAAACAAACGCAAAGCTGAATTCGAAGCCAAACAGGCTGAGAAGAAAGCTGAAGAACCGGCAGCAAAAACAGAGGAAGCTCCCAAAGCGGCAGCTGTTGAAGAAATCACCGGAAAAGTGTTCCGCGCACCCATGGGTGGCACAGTGATAGAGATCCTTGCCAAACCGGGTCAGACCGTAAAAATGGGCGACCTTCTCCTTGTTTATGAGGCAATGAAGATGGAGAACGACCTTGCCACAGATATGGCAGGCACTATCAAGAGAATTCTTGTTAACGAAGGTGATGTCATCGCAACAGATCAGCCGCTCGTAGAATTCGAGTAAATGTGAAACAAAATACCTGGAAACTATAAGAGTTTCCAAAACAAGACTCCCGTGTCTGTGAAGACACGGGAGTCTTAATATTTTGTCGTCTCGAAAAAAAGTATTAACTTTGCAAGCCATTTGACGGGATCGCGACCTGTCAAGAATATTTTTATAAATTAACTGCAGTATTTTACTAAAATGAAAAAAGACATTCATCCCAAAGAATACCGCGAGGTGGTATTTAAAGATATGTCTAACGACGAGACATTCATCACCCGTTCAACGGTTGCGTCTCGCGAGACTATCGAAATCGACGGCAAGGAGTATCCTCTTGTAAAACTTGAGATCACAAGCTCCTCTCACCCCTTCTTCACAGGAAAACAGAAGCTCGTCGATACAGCCGGACGTGTGGACAAATTCCGCAGCCGTTACGGCAACCGCGCAAAGAAATAATCACTTCGCGCAAAAAAATAAAAAGGGTTCCTTTCGGAACCCTTTTTATTTTTCATACTCAATCTTCAAGAGACAATACATACACAGGAGTGGAATCTGTGGAGTTTTCCGATAGTCTCTCCCCATCTCCCTGATGCACCTCCTGCACGAATATATTCAGCCTGTTCTTTTTGTTCCAAAGGTTTACATCAAAAGTCGGTTCCCATGCATCGACAGAAAAATCCGTAATATCTTCGATGTTCCAAGATGCCTTGCCAAGCTTCGGGGTATAAGCCACACTGATTTTACTTCCTCTCTCGGAATCACGGAATATGTAATATGCAGCCTTGCCATCGGATGCAATCCTGGGACGTGAAATCGGTATCATCTTCGTCCCTCCTCCTGATAAGCTGAATGGTGTCTGACGATTACCCACAATATCCATTTTCCATTTCTTGCCATCATGCCATACAAGCCTGTATTGCGGTATACTGTCATTAACATCCCTCCAGTAAGTGGCGATATAAGGTCTCCCCTTTTTGTCTGCGGTCATGCTTGTCTGGTTGATCAATTCTGAATTCTGAGGTATACGCCACGCCACTTCTGCATCTTTCAAGGTGATAGGAAGATTATAACATGATCCATCAGACCGTTGCCACGTTTCTCCACCATCTTTAGACACCGCATAGCATAAGTCATGGTTTGTCTCGACAAGCCACGTTTCACGCCATACCCACGAAAGATAAATCACACCTTTCTTATCAACATAGAGCTGCCAGTACGCGTTACGCTGATTCTCTCCGTCTATAAGCACATCTTGAACCCTTCTCCACTCCCTTTTCTTTACATCATACTTGTTCAGAACGAGATTGCCTCTTCCCGATGCCCCGGATCTATAGGCAAAAAGTAAATCCCCGTTCGGCATAGTATAGAATTCGGGATACGTCACATCGTTCTCGTCATTTCCGGTCATCGGTTGCAACTCTCCAAGAATCAGGGAACCCGGCGAGACGGAACGACAATACTTCAATGGATGTCCATGATGATCGAATGACACATGCAGATAGCCCTTCCCATCCAAACCTACAGAGATTACATTATGACCATCCTTTACATTCCCTTTATACCTACTGCGCCGAATTGTCCAGATATCCGAATTAATATTACGTTTACCGATCACCACATACCCTTCCGGATCATAATATGATGTATATTGTATGGAATCATTGCTGACAATCGAGCCTCCGCGAAACACAGCTGCATTTACGGATGTTTTGCAATAGCCATCCCCAACAGGCGTAAGTTTAGATTCAATTGCTTTACATGCAATCGAAGACATTCCCATATAAAAGAATATTAACAACTTTGATAATCCACTCATAAGATAATCAATAAGAAATAATTTGTAGTCGCATACAAAATTAACAAATTATCATAATAATCAGAAATCGTTTAAGTATACCTTTGTTATTCAATCTCCTGATCTATAGGAATAGAGATATTTCCAATTATCCGGAGCTGCCGGTGCATTCTCGTGTTTATAGAATGTGCCGGCGTTTCCATTATATACCTCCGTTTCATAGAAATGGCAAAATCCTATTCCACAGTCCAATATCGACAATTTACTTTTAGGTTTATAATAAAAATGAACCATATCACCATCCACAAGGGCTCTCCATGGTTGCGAATTTGTAGACGATGGCGCAAGACGCAGCATTCCGAGAGATGCGCCAAACCGACTGTTTTCCGCCAAAGAACATTTAAAGTTATCCGTGAAGAAAAGATCTGCAAAGGGTTCACGTTTTTTGCTGCCAAAAGCCGCGCGAGCCATCCTTTCAACGAAACTCTGTCCAGAAGCGAATCCCACTGGAGAAACAATCCTTAATTCTTCTCCATTCAGCCATAATTCCCCGCGTTCGAAATCTGACCCCTTGAAAGTGGCGGCAATCCAGCACGTTCCCAAACCGAGTTCTGTAGCCCTAAGTACCACCTGTTCGAATCTGAAACCGGCTGACAACGCCGAACCTTCATCATCACCCATTGAAATAAGGAAAAAATCAGTTGCCCCCTTAATCATACCATAAGTACTTGGCCTGTATCCTCGCCCCATATCGAATTCTTTAAGACGAATCCCCACCTTTCCTCCGAACGGACTGTAGGTATTTGCCATAGCTTCCTCTAACGCATTCTTCATAACATCCGTAAGTGGCATGCCATTATAACTCCTTACAGAACGACGCGTTTTTATTGCTTCAAGTATATTCATAAAAAATTTCCTTACTTTTCGTTTGCAAATTTATATAGTTTCAAATATAAATGCTAATTTTGTTTAAAAGAAAAACAGAATCTAAAAGAATTTATGAAAAGGATAATCAGTTGTAACTATTCAGCCAAAGGAAGGCCATGACTCAGCGCCCCGTCTGATTTAGAC
>CAJTZS010000025.1 GCA_910584055.1 uncultured Muribaculaceae bacterium
GATATACTCATAATATATTTGTTATTATGAGTCAACTTTTTTCAGGGAAAGACACACTGAACATTATTCCTCGCAGAGCCGCAGAGTGCGCAAAGGATTTGTCTTTTTAGGGTCATGAACTCCCTGCCGAGTAGCAGAGCCTGTCGCTAAAACCACTGCGACAGGCTCTGCTACTCGGCAGGAGTGGAAACGACCTATGATAACCGGATATGAAGACTCTGCCACTCTGCGGCTCTGCGAGGTAATAAAATGACGCGTCGTTACATATAGACATGGGAATTTAATCAATCTCATACTGCGGGAAGTCGGGGTTCTCAACTTATCGGCGAAGGAAGCGGCCGAGCAGATATGCGAGGGCCTCGGGAAGTTCGGGGAGACGCGTAACGCGACATAACATGATATAAATGCCGAGCCCTAAAAACAATCCGGCGGCAAGTAGGACAATGCCGGAGATGTGAAGCGACATAGCGGCAAATGACGGTAATAGTGATGAAGCCCATATCATTACAGCCACTGCCACACATGCGGTAAGCGATATGGAGAAAGAGGGCATCAGGTCGCGGATCATTTCACCGGCACGATATCCCGTCGCCCTACATAATATGAAAAGCGATACAAAATATGTGACTACAGAGGCTATCAACTGCCCCCACACGAGCGTAGCGACACTATCAAACCAGACAGTGGACAGAATGGCCACAAGTATAAGAATATCTTTCGCCACCTCGATTGCAAACAGGCGCCGCGCATATCCCAACGCAAGGAGATAATTGCTATAGAGCGATATGAGCACTACAAAAACGCCCCTTACCGTGAGAATCTGGAAAAGGATGACCGCTCCATCCCATTTGGCCCCGAATAATGCATGAAAAAGCGGCGCCCCGAGTGTGGCGACACCGAGCATTACCGGGAAAAGTATGAATGCAGTGAAACGGTTGATCTTGGTTACGTATCTGCGGAAAGTCTCGCCGTCATCCTGAACCCGCGAAAGCAACGGCACGAACGAAGAGGTCAGAATCTGAGAAATCGAGGCGCTTCCCATCTTGCTCCATTTGTCGGCCTGCGTATAGAGACCCAATGACGCGAGATTATAAAACGCACCTATTATAAATGAATATATATTCTGACAGAGAGTGTTTAGGGTTGAGGAAGAGAATACACTGACACCGATACGCCATATTTTTTTCAACGAATCGAGATGAAATCCGCCGCGCGGAAGCCAACCACCCGTAATCCACAGCCATCCTGATTTTACGGCAGCGAGTGTCACCGATTGCCATACAAGCGCCCATGGTCCACAGCCTGTCAAGGCAAGCCACACACCCACCGCTCCCGAGACCACAAGAGCGATTACATTCGAGACAGCAATCTGCTTCACATCCATCCGCTTCATCAGACGGTTGGTCTGCACGATTGCAAGTCCGTTCAGTATGAAGGTGAGAAACATCACCTTAGAGAGGGGTATCAACCGTTCGTCACCCTGAAATATGTCAGCTATAAGTGGGGCACAAAGATACAGGACAGCATATACACCGATACTTACAGCGAGATTAAACCAGAATACCGTGGAATAATCCCGCTCGGTAGGATCCTTCCGCTGCAACAACGCCGCGCCGAATCCACTATCGACAAACAAAATGGCAAAAGCCTGAAACACCAGCAGAGCCCCCACAAGACCGAAGTCTTCGGGCGAGAGGATATTGGCAAGCACCACCCCTACCACCGCATAAAGCAGCTGTGATGAAACGCGGTCTATTGCATTCCATTTCAACGTCCGGGCTGTCTTGAGTTTCAGATTTTCCGCCATCTAAATGTCACTCCTCTTCTGTTATAGGGAAAACTTTTCCCCCGCCAACCTTCTTTATTTCCGGATTACCTTTGTAGAGAATCTTGGTTGTGCCTATTCCGCGCACATCAAGTTTTTTCACAGCGTAACATATAATCTCCCCTGTGCCGAGAATTGAACAATTAACATCGAAGGCCTCAAGCCCGTCAGCCTGAATCATTCCCGTTCCCACCATCTTGAACTTGGCTTTGTCAGCGTTACCGGTCAACACGATTGTGCCTCTACCCGTAGCGAGATGTGCTTCCACAGTCCCGGCTTTGAGATCCGTCGATACAATTTTACCGTTTCCTATCTGTTTGGCTGAAAACGTAGGCACGGAAATCGTGTTTTCCACGATCGCCGTAAATTCAGACGAATTCTCGATCTCAGTGATGTAATCGGAATAGATATAAAGCGTAGGCAAATCGGGATTGTTCACATCCTCGGTATTCACCTGGATCCTGAGCTTACCCTTGCTGTTGGAGAAGATGAAGGCATTGGCAAACTCCTCCTCGCCGGTAAAAACCGCCATGCCTGTGGAATCCGGCACTGAACGGTACACTACATTCACATTGTCCGTTATCTTTACTTTGTCGAAACGCCCTACATCAAGGCGATAAGTCTTTTCCTGAGCTGCACAAGGAACCATTGCAGCAATCAGCAGTGAAAGGATTATAAATTTCTTCATCATTTTTTAGTTTTGTTTTGGACAAATCCAAGAATATAACGCTTGGAAAACTATTTTATTGGATTTAGTTTTCTAAAATTTTATTGTCGAAGTAGTTTAAACTAATTTTTATCAACAACTTCTCCACCAAAGAATGTTTCGGCAATATAATCGAGCAGATTGAAAAGATCTTTCTCTGTATCAGCACGGAGGAGCTTGATTCTTGTTTCGCGGAAATTCGGTATCCCCTTGAAAAGTGGAGTCGCGGCCAGATGCCGTCTGATATGCAGAATTCCCCGGTACTCGTCTATCCGGTCGATACTTTCACGTATCTGCCGGCGCAATATATCGAATTTCACCGCATCCGGCAACGGATGGTATTCACCGATTTCCAGATACTCCCGTACCTCCTTGAAAATCCAGGGTGCGCCGATAGCGCCGCGACCTATCATTATGCCGTCTACGCCATACTTGTCAAAAGCCAATGCCGCTCCCTCCGGAGTTGTGATGTCTCCATTGCCTATCACCGGTATTTCCATCCCTGGATCCGCCTTCAACTCTCCGATAAGAGTCCAGTCAGCCTGACCGGTGTACATTTGCGAACGCGTGCGGCCGTGCACAGTCAAAGCCTTTATACCACAGTCCTGAAGCCGGGGACCGAGATCCGTGATAACCTTGTTCTCGCAATCCCACCCAAGGCGGGTCTTGACGGTGACAGGGACAGACACCGCCTTCACCACATTGCGGGTGATATCCAGCATCTTGGGGATATCCCTGAGCATACCGGCCCCCGCTCCCTTTCCGGCAACTTTCTTAACCGGACAGCCGAAGTTTATGTCCAATATGTCGGGGCCGGCCTGCTCCACAATCTTCGCGGCTTCCACCATCGCATCCGAATCACGCCCATAAATCTGTATAGCTACCGGACGCTCGGCATCATTTATGGCAAGTTTGCGCGTGGTGGACTTAATATCGCGTATCAAGGCTTCTGCCGACACAAACTCAGTATAGACGGAAGCCGCCCCCATCTCTCTGCATATAAGACGGAACGACGGATCTGTGACATCTTCCATCGGAGCCAAAGAAACGGGACGGTAGCCGAGATCTACGTTTGCAATTTTCATATCAAGAAGCAGTTATACGTTAAAAATCAGGAAAGAGTAAGTGTTGACAATCCGGATGAGGCCACAAGCTGAGCCGCTTCCTGCATCGCCTCAGGCGTTAGACTTCTGATGCACCGCGATGTATAGTCAAGATCATGAATCTCGTCATAATACATCAGACTTTTTGCCAGCGACATTGCCCTGCTCTCACGATGTTCGCCACTCATAATAAGCTGCCCGCAATATTGATCCCTAACCTTTGCGAACGTGCGCGGAGAAAGCGGCGATTGCGCGAGACGGTCGATTTCATTTTCAATGATATCCCGGCATCGTCCAGTCTCACGGGGATCGCATCCGTAATATATAAGCAACACCCCCGCATCGCTCATCAAAGCCACGTTACTGTCTACAGTATACACAAGACCGCGACGGTCTCGCATCTCCATATTGAGTCGTGAATTCATGCATGGACCGCCAAGGTAATTGTTCAGTAGAAATAGGGCATGCCTGCGAGAATCATCCCGGCCGAAAATGCGACATCCGGTAATACAGTTAGCCTGATGATTTGAGCGCGACCGCGTCTCATTGAATATTTCGCAAACCGGAGGCTTAACCCTATTGTTGGGAGAGGGAGTGAAGTTCATATCACCGAAATATTTCTCAACCAGGCGTATATTCTTCTCCGGATCGCCCGGATCGCAACAATAAACCACCATATTGTCGGGCGTATATTTCGCATCGATAAATGCCCTCCCGTCTGCCGGAGAAAGCGCCTTCACACTTTCGGGTGTACCCAATATGTTGTGGGCAAGACCAGAACCCGCATAAATGAGTTCTTCGAACTCATCATAAACGGAATCGGAAGGGCTGTCTCGATATGAATTGATTTCCTCAATTATCACCTCTTTCTCCTTCTCTATTTCGCGCGGAGGGAAATTGGAATACTTCACCAGATCTGAAATCAGCTCGATTGAACGCTCCGCATATCCTGCCGGGGCATTGGTATACAGCATGGTCTCCTCTTTGGTAGTGTACGCATTCAGTTCTCCACCGATACTCTCCATACGGCTCGCGATATGGCAGCTGCGGCGGTGTTGCGTACCTTTGAATACGGTATGCTCCACAAAATGAGCGAGACCCTGCTTATCCGCAGACTCATCGCGGCTACCTGCGTTCACCATCGCGCCGATGTAAGAGACTTCACCCGCTGATTTGGTCGCCACGACACGTAGGCCATTCGCCAGCGTATGTATGCAGTATTTCCTATTATCTAACATCATCAATATAGATTCAAACAAAACAAAGTGCAAAATTACCTAAAAATCCATTATCCTCCTCCCTTTCCCCTCAAATTTATCAATCGGATTCGCATTTCAACTCGCCTACCCCCGACCAAAGTCTACCTCCTCACAACCGATGCCTATTTATTCCGCCTATATATCATTCAAATTCCCATTTATCGGACTGATTAGACTAAACTTTCGCGTCAGCCCTTGAAGAGGGCAATTAGTTATAACCCCACATCGGACATGGAAGCTCCGCAGGAGTGTCCTGTCCGATGTGGGGCTATAATTAAGTGCCTTCTTCGAAGGCTGTCGCAACATGCCGCCGTTGCGAGCAACAGCGGCTCCGCCATCCGGCTATATGCAACGACGCGTCATTTTATTAACCTCGCAGAGCCGCAGAGTGGCAGAGTATGTCTGTCCGGTTATCAGAGGTCGTTTCCACTCCTGCCGAGGAGCAGAGACTGCCGCGAAAATCACCGCGACAGTCTCTGCAACTCAGCCGGGAGTTCACGACCCTAAAAAAGACAGTGTGTCGATTCTTTGCGCCCTCGGCAACTCTGCGAGGAATAATATTCTGTTCGATAAATGGGAATTTAGGTAATTGCTTGTTTAAAATATAAACAGGCGGCTTTCACAAGCCGCCTGCCTAATTGCGAATCAATTTTGTCAATACTCTATATTAATCTACAAAACCTAACACAAATGAATTTATTAGCTATACTTCCTTCATTTAAGCAATGCAATCACAAAACTCTTTTTCGGGTTTATATACTTGACCTAAACCAACCTTATTTTAACCTTGACGACTCTTCGTCATCCTGTGAATTATTTCGACCTTGAGGTAACTTTAATTCTTCGGTTGCAAAATTAAGACAATGTCATAGCCGAAGCAACAAATATAACCTGATATATAAATACAATATTACGAATACAATTATTATATATTTAATTATTAGAATTTTACGAATATATTATATCATCTGTAATATAAATATTTTCGTTACTATACATGTTATTATAAAATTATTTGTTAACTTTATGTCATGAAAAATTCAATCTCCATCATACTGCTGCTCATCTGCGGCTTCCTACCACTACTCGCTGAAAAGAACGGCAAATGGAAGCTCCCTGACAAAGAGCTTAAATCATTAAGCCGCGCGATGGATGATGCCTCAAAATATTCCGCACTCAATGAAAAGAAACTCGATTCTCTGAAAAAAAGACTTCATATGCCCGGCATTCCGGAAGAATCCAGAATCAATGTCATGATAAAGCTCTCTAAACTGTATCGACAGAATATGGCTGACTCATCGCTGCGCTATTCTTCCCTTGCGCTGAAAGAATCCTCGACTTCAGGATCGCATCGCGAACGGTATCTCGCAGGACTTGCCCTTAGCGACGCCCTCGCGGCATCCGGTTTTTTCAGCCAGGCTATCGATTATTACGACTCACTTGCAAACATCCGTAGCGACAAAGAATGTCGCATAGAATTTTTCAAAGTGGGGAGACGTCTGTATTCAAATATAAGCAGTTATGTTGACGACGACAGCCCGATGGCGGCATATTATCAGCAGAGATACGTCGAATGCGATGACAGCCTCATTAACCTTTTACCGGTCAGCGACCTTTTCCGCAAGTTTATAATAGGGGAAAGGATGGTGGCAAGCGGAAAATTCTTAGCGGCACGGGGCGTGCTGGAGGACCTGCTTTCACAGCTCGATAAAAGCGACAACATCTATGGGATGACCGCCTTTCAGTTGGCAAAAGTATATAAAAGTGACGGAGACCAGACAGCTTATGCATCATATCTCGCGGAAGCCGCTGAAAGCGACATAATTTGCAACGCGAGGGAAGGGTTCGCTCTGCCCGCACTTGCCGCATGGCTCTACGAACAGGGGGATTTTGCCACAGCATTCCGGTATATAAACTTCGCCCTCGAAGATGCCTATAAAGGGAACGCACGCGTCCGGATGGTAAGCATGGCCCGCTGGATGCCGGCCATCGATGAAGCCTACCGCCGTCAGATCAGCGCGTCACGCAACGAATGGTTTATCATTGCCGCTCTTGCATCCATCCTGCTGTTCGCCCTCGCCGCCACATCATTCTTCCTCTTCCGGCAAATACGCAAAGCACGCGCAAGCCGCGAAGCCCTCGCCGCGACTTCAAGGATGAAAGATTCATACATAGGTAATTTCATAGGGCTCTGCTCCACATATTCAGAAAAATATTATTCCCTCGTAAAACTCGTGGACCGGAAAATTTCCTCCGGACAGGCCTCGGAACTACTCAAAGCCGTGAAATCAGGCAAAATCGGAGAAGAGGAGAATGAAGAATTCTATAAAGAGATAGACTCCGTCGTCCTTACACTTTATCCGGATTTCGTGGAAAAGATCAATGAACTTCTCCAGCCATCGGAGAGAGTGCGCATACAAGGCGGACTACTAACTCCCGAATTACGGATATATGCATTCGTAAGGCTCGGAGTTGCGGAAAGCACAAGGATTGCAAAGATCCTCAATTACTCGGTCAACACGGTCTATGCCTACCGCAACCGCATGCGCAACCGCGCAATCGACCGCGAACATTTCGAAGAAAATGTGCTTAAAATAGGATCTTCCGACAATTAAGGAGTCTCTTATTTTGATTATTTGGGAATAATTATTAAATTTGCGTGTTCAAAAAGAATTAACAATAAAATCCCGAGCAGGGAACACATCTTATAAGAAATGGCAAACAACAAAAACGAACAGCAGGAGGAGACAACAATTGAAAAATTGAACTCTAACCTTACATCTGCAAGCGAGAAAATCGCCAACAATTCTAAGGTTATCTACATAGTGGTTGCAGCCGTGGCTGTCATAGCGGCTTTAATCCTCAGCTATGTATTCTTCCTTCGCAATCCGAAAATCAACCGCGCTTTCGAAGCTTATAACCAGGTGGAGATTTCAGCTGCCGGCAATGACTCCGTAGCAGCTGTGGAATACAAGAAAGTGGCTGACAAATATTCAAGCACAGATGCAGGCAAGCTTGCCGCGCTCAGTGCTGCCGAATCGCTTTACAACACAGGCAAATACAAAGAAGCTATCGAATGTCTTGACAAGTTCTCTTCTTCTGAAAGCGTGCTGGAAGCGAATGCTCTTGTTCTCAAAGGCGACTGCTACGTGAACATAAAGAAATATGATGATGCCCTTGGCTGCTACGACAAAGCCGTGAAGGAAGCAGGCGTCAACATACAGATCGTGCCCCGCGTGCTTCTCAAGAAAGCCAATATCTTCGACGAGCAGAAGAAATATGACAAAGCCCTTGAATGCTACGAGCAGATTTCAAAGGATTACCCGACTTTCGAGCCCGGCAACGGCGTGACAATCGAAGCATATGCAGAGCGTGAGAAAGCACGTCTCGGCAAATGACAATAGCAAACATTTCCATAAAATAATAAAACATTTGCTTATTTTATGAAAAGGGGTTTCGGCTTTAGAGCCGGAGCCCTTTTCTTCTTCATACTCTTATATGTTCAGTAAAAAACGGAAGCGGAGCCAGATTTCACGGTGAAGATATTGGAACGGGGTTATCAACGGACGGAACGGTTTTTTATCACCGGTTGTAAAGATCAACAGGTCGCCATGTCGGCATGAAACCTCAATATCTTCGCCCAGCCGGATCGGCTCGCCGTCAATGTGCGCACTTCCGGGAGAACTCCTTCTAATCGTAGCCTCCCTTGCCTGCAACGTCTGTATGATCATATT
The DNA here is from genome assembly GCA_910584055.1 of uncultured Muribaculaceae bacterium. GTDB lineage: Bacteria > Bacteroidota > Bacteroidia > Bacteroidales > Muribaculaceae > Lepagella. The sequence continues at coordinate 8,628 of CAJTZS010000025.1, forward strand.
GTTTTTAATCAACCCTGTGACCAGCTCAACACCCGCACGGGCTCGCGTCAAAGGAGTGCCGGCATGAATTATAGTGATGTCAAGAAGACCATCCCTTATCGATGCAGACGGAGCGATAAAGACATTATTGCCGTATTGCGAAGCGTTGCAGGCAGCTACAATGAATGCCTTAACATGAAACGAGTGCCCGTCAGCCGTTATTTCATATTCTTCCGGCTGGAATTTCAGATATTCCTCGAAAGCGCTACGCATATAATTTATCAGCCCGCGCTGACGCGAACGGGCGAACTTCTCACTAACTGCGGCATCGAATCCAAGACCGAAAGTGCAAAAGAAAGGATGACCGCCCGCCTCACAGGAATCGCAAGCAACAATATTGCGACGTGCTATTACATCAAGGGCATGATGGATATCCATGGTAAGACCCATATGCCTGGCAAGACCGTTGCCTGAGCCCAAGGGGATTATTCCAAGTGCGGTGGCTGTGCCACGAAGCGATGAAGCCACCTCGTTGACGGTGCCGTCACCACCGGCAGCGATAACACCCAAATAACCTCTGCGGGCAGCCTCCGCCGCAAACCGGGACGCATCGCCCGGCCCTTCAGTATACAGCACTTCGACATCAATCCCCTCCCTGCCGAGACGGCGCACACATTTAGCCGCCACACCTTTCTTGGCGGTAGTGCCCGAAATGGGATTGATTATAAGCAGACACTTCTGGCGCATTTATAACTTTTGTAACTTTTGTAAATTCGTGTTAAATTCAAAAACACTTCTATAGTTTATTTACGTTTTTATGATGTTTTTTATTATTTTTGTGGGAAATTTTCAATAGATTCAATAGAATTACAGAAATGAATTCATATAACTCAGGAAATTGGCCTCCGGTTACCAAAAACCTCATAATCATCAATTCGCTGATATGGCTCGTGGAGTATCTCTTCCGCAATTTTGCCGAAACAGGGTTGTTGGCACATTGCGGGCTCCACTTCATCGGGTCAGACGTGTTCAACCCCGTGCAGCCGATCACGTACATGTTCCTTCACGATCCGTCTTCTCCGATGCATGTATTTTTCAATATGTTTTCCCTTTGGATGTTCGGACGCATGCTTGAGAACATATGGGGATCCAAACGGTTTTTCATATTCTATATGGTATGCGGCATCGGAGCGGCATTTGTGCAGGAAGCCGTATGGGCGTTGACATGGCATAATGACTATATTGAAGGTATCGCCCGCTTGAACGGCATGACATTTGACCACATGAAAGAAATTGTGGACCAGGCCGCAGCAGCGGGAGACGGCAGATTCCTACGCGGCATGGCCGAGATGAAAAGCCAGATGGTAACCATCGGAGCATCAGGTGCAGTGTTCGGCATATTGCTCGGTTTTGCTTTCGTGTTTCCGAACATACCCATGTATCTTTTCTTCATTCCCATACCTATCAAGGCCAAGTATATGGTTGCAGGGTACGCGGTGCTTGAATTTTTCTTCGGTGTAGGAGGGCGGATGGACTCAGTTGCCCACTTCGCCCATCTCGGAGGCATGATATTCGGACTGTTGATTCTATTATATTGGAAAAAGAAAGGGACTTTACGTGGCGGAGGCTTTTATTGACAAATACAGACGGTTCTGCGGCAACTCCGGCATCCTTGCCGGTCTGACAGGCTTGAACTTAATAATCGGCGCGACCCTCTGGATCGTGACGATGATAATTCACTTCGCACATAAAAGCCCCGATTCACTGATTTATACCCTCGCGCTTCCCTCTGCCCTCCATATTTTCGCCACCCATCCTTGGACATTGCTAACCTACATGGTGACGCACTTCTCGCCGCTCCACCTCATATTCAATGTGCTGTGGCTGTATTGGTTCGGCAGACTGATCATTTTATCATCAGGAGAAAAAGGGCTGCTGTCAAGCTATATCGGAGGAGGCATCACAGGAGGGGCGGCATATATCGTGGCATCCATTTCAGGAGCGCCAGCCGGAGCATATCTCTGCGGCGCATCAGCATCCGTACTCGCCATCATGACGGTTGTGGCACTGACAATGCCGGATTACGAAATAAACATGTTCCTGTTCGGTCGCGTTAAAATAAAATGGTTTGCCCTCGTCTGCATCCTCTTCACCCTCATCGGCACAAGCGGCGGCTCAACCGGAGGCTCACTCGCCCATCTCGGAGGGATACTTTTCGGTGCGGTTTATGCGATGGCAATCAGACGGCGGCTAACCGAGAAAGATTCCTTACTTAACCTCATAAAAAAAGGTAAAGAGAAAGCGACATCACAGGTAAAATATGTCAAACCTCATCGACCCAAGAACGCAGAAGCGATGGTAAAGGCAACAGAGGGGAAACTTTGTGACCACGAACGTCTTGACGAACTTCTCGACAAAATCAGGCTTTCAGGCTACAGTTCCCTCACCGACCATGAACGCCGGGAACTGAACGCCCTCTCCGCCCGCCTCCGCAATTCCACGAAATAATCCCCCTCCAATAATTACACATTAGACATTACACATTAAACATTAATACATTGTGTTTCTCCCAGTCATAAAACCATTATTCAGAATGATCCTGAGGATAGCGTCTTTTATCCTCTTCCTTCTGACAATCCTTGCGGCATACGGCGGAAGGATCAACCCTGAATACATTATGTTTCCTTCGGCACTCACATTGGCACTACCCTACTTCGTGATAGCGACGCTCATAGTGACAGTGGCGTGGCTGTGTTCGGGACGTTGGTTCACAGCAGCCATCGGAGTGCTGGCACTCGTGGCGGCATGGGAGCCGATCTCCACGGCTGTCCCACTGCATTTTTCTTCAAAGCCCACCAACCCTAACCGCACATTCTCCCTCCTTACATACAATATCCTCCATGGTCAAGACCAACAAGACCCACAGATGAAAGCCGGAAACCGTTCATTTCAATATGTGCTGGATTCGGACGCAGACCTTGTGGGGCTACAGGAATTAATAAATATAGATGACAGCTACGAGGTGCCTAAATTTGAAGGAGCGCTCCGTGATTCCCTGCTAAAAAAGTATCCTTATCGCGCCGGCACAGCTAATTGCGACCTGAAGGTATGGTCTAAATACCCGGTGAAGCTCATCAATGAATATCCCACCTTTTCACTGTATGAAGTTAAGATGCCATGGGGTAAACTCAACTGGATAAACATGCACATGATTTCATTCCATCTCTCGGATGAAGAACGCAAAGTTATGCGCGATGTCATATCCGTAAAAGACACGGAAGAAGGGTTGAAGGAGATGAAGGGTTCAATACGGGATAAACTGAAAACCGGTTTCAGAGACCGGGCAGAACGCTCACGCGCAATGAGAGAAATTGTTGACGGGCTGAAAGGTCCGGTGATAATAAGCGGCGATTTCAACGATGTCCCGGAATCTTATGCCTATAGAATAGTCAAAGGCGACGATCTCGGCGATGCATACGCAGAGACCGCCTTCGGTCCGGCGATAACCTACAACCGCCACGGCTTCTGGTTTCACCTTGACCAGATCTTTTACAGCCCAGACACCCTCAAACCCCTCAGCGTGAAGAAGGGCACACTGAAGAGTAGCGACCATTATCCCCTCCTATCCGAATTTGAATGGATAAAATAGGTTAAGTTTAGCGAGCTCCGCTCGCGGCTAATAACCGTAATAAAAAACAAACCAAACAACAATAACTTTTATATGAAAAAAATTCTTACAATCATGGCAAGTGCTTTCTTACTTGCCGCCTCACCCCAGATTATGGCACAGGAAAGAGAAAATCCCTTCATGAAGCCATACGACACCAAGTATGGAATCCCTCCGTTCGACAAAATCCAGGTATCCGATTTTTTGCCGGCGATCAAAGCCGGAATCGCCGAGCAGGAGCAGAACCTACGCAACATCACCCGCAACCGCGCCGTTCCTGATTTCGACAATACGATTCTCCCTCTTGAGAACCTTTCCCCGATTCTGGAACGTGTGTCAGGCGTATTCTATCATTATGAGGAGGCTCTCTCCACCCCTGAATTGGCAGAAATAGCAGACCAGGCAATCCCTTTGCTCAACGATGCTTCCAATAAGGTGAACCTTGACGAGGCTCTATTCCAGCGTATCCAACAGATTTATGACCGCCGCGATAAAATGGGGCTCACACCCGTGCAGAAACGCGTGGTGGAGAAATACTATCGCAGCTTCGCCGAGCAAGGCGCTGCCCTTCCTGCCGACAAGAAAGCTGAATTGGTGAAAGTGAACGATGAACTCTCGAAACTCTTCATCCAGTTCAACCGCAATCTGCTTGCCGCCACAAACGCTTTCTATATCACGGTGTATGACAAGGAGGATCTTGCAGGTCTGCCGGAATCATCAATAGCCAATGCCGCTGCCGAGGCAAAGAGCCGTGGCCTTGACGGTCTGTGGGTGTTCACGCTCCATGGACCAAGCCGCCTGCCGGTGCTCCAAAGCGCTGATTCGCGAGGCCTTCGTGAAGCGATGTACAAAGGGTACACCTCCCTGGCATTCACAGGTGCCAACAGCAACTTGCCGGTGATCGAGAAAATCGTGAAACTGCGCGATCAGAAAGCGAAAATAATGGGCTTCGACAATTTCGCCCAGATGATGACGAGCCGCGTGATGGCGAAAATTCCGGAAGCGGCATCCGACCTCCTTCTCAGCGTGTTCGAGCCGGCCGTGAAACGTTCGGCGGAAGAAGTGAAGGATATGCAGGCTTATGTTGATGCGCATGGCGGCAATTTCAAGATCGCGCCATGGGACTATTACTACTATGCGGGAAAAGTCAAAAGCCAGAAATTCGATCTCAACGAGAATGATATCCGCCCCTATTTCTCTCTCGACAATGTGCTGAAAGGGATGTTCGACTGCGCGGAGAAGCTCTGGGGAATAAAGATGGTGCCAATGCCCGATGCTCCTAAATATATCAAGGACATGGCCGTCTATGATGTTGTGGACGCCAAGACAGGAGAACATGTGGCGGTATGGATGTGCGACTACTTCCCCCGTGCTTCCAAACGTCAGGGCGCATGGATGGAACAGCTCCAGAGCTGCGGCATCTTCGAAGACGGCAAAGAGCGTCGCCCAATCGTATATAATGTCGGCAACTTCACTCCTCCGGCAGGTGACGTACCGGCACTCCTCACCATTGATGAGGTCGAGACCACTTTCCACGAGTTCGGCCACGCACTCCAGGCAATCCTCTCCCGCGCTCCCTATAAATCCCTTGCAGGAACCAACGTAGACCGCGACTATGTGGAGATGTGTTCCCAGATCAACGAGCATTGGGCATTCGAACCGGAAGTGTTGAAGAGCTATGCCCGCCATTATAAGACCGGAGAACCCATTCCTGACGAGCTAATCGAGAAAATAGGGAAAGCATCCAAGTTTAACCAAGGTTTCGTCACCACTGAACTTGCAGGAGCCGCGCTCCTCGACCTCAAATACGGTCAGACCCCGGAAGTTGACGATGTTGTTGCTTTCGAAAAGAAAGTAGGAGACGAAATCGGCATGCCTGCGGAGATAACCTATCGCTACCGTTCCCCTTATTTCAAACATATCTTCGGCAGCGACGGCTACGCCTCGGGCTACTACACCTATCTCTGGGCACAGGTGCTCGAAGCGGATGCATGGGAACTCTTCAAACAGAAAGGCATTTTCGACAAGAAAACCGCCGCTTCCTTCAAGAAGAACATCCTTGAATCCGGCGACACAGAAGACCCCATGGTCCTCTTCAAGAAATTCCGCGGCCACGCCCCCGACTCCAAGGCTCTCCTCCGCCTCCGCGGCTTCGAGTAATCGCCTGAACCACAATTAGTATGCAGAATTGCATTAATATGTGAAAGACAGATATGGAATAAAAGAAGCTGCTTAAATTCAATTATTCCTAATTCAGATATTGGACACCGGAAAAGAAATCCGGTGTCCTTCTCTTTATCTGTACCCCGTGAACCTGTCTAACTTATCCCGAACACACGTTTAGAACGCGCATCGGCAAATTCATCACCTGAGGTTGTTTGGACTAAGAGTTTGTTTAACATTCGTAAATTAGTCTAAACAACTTCAATTAAAGAACATTGCATCCGAAAATCTTATTTCGTTGGAGAATTAAGATAAATTTTTTAACTTTGCACAGCGGTAGGCGCATGCCACACCGTTATACATATTGAAAAGCGTTTTTGCTTTATCCGATTACTGAAAATCGCCAAATTTTTCACCCAAGGATAACGCAGATTTGACGCTCATGCTTGTCGCAATATGTCCACCCTCCGGCAAGAGGGTGGAAGCTATATTCCGATAACAGCGTGGGGGTGGACTGTTTATTTCGGGTAAGGCGTTTGGCGATGCCTCAGTAATGAATAAACAATCGTCGCTCCACGCTTTTCTCATAATCAATATTCTAATATTATTGCCTTTAGGGAGCGTTATCGGCAAGACAGCAACAACAATGAAAAAGTTTCTATCTCTTGTTGCAGGAATTGTCTTCTTATCCCTGCAATCCTTTGCCCAGACAGCGCTTATCGCCACATTGACCCATCAAGGAGAGGTCATAACTTTTTATGGCTCCGATGCGCTGATCAATGCAAATAATGCCGCTGAAGATGATGATGTGATTACGCTTTCATCCGGGTCTTTTACAGGAACAACAATCAATAAAAGGCTTACAATTAGAGGAGCCGGAATGGAATTGGATAATAATCCGACCTACCTTGCCTCTTTGTCGTTTGACGAAAATAAACCTGGATGTACCATCGAAGGATTAAGAATTGGGAGTTTGAATCTGTATAATTCCTCTGATATGAAAATTATTAAATGTCAGATTCTAAATCCTTGTGGGCAAAATTCTAAAAACTCCACTTGGATAAATTCCATCATCGATCGCGAAATTTCCCTATATCAACCATCTACATTTTTAAATTGCATTCTTAGGAATCCAAGGCAAGGGAGCATGAGTATTCTTAACAATTGCATAATCGTCAATGATCAAACAAGAGGCGGCATATACATGGGGAACCTCACATTGAAAGATTGCGTCTATATCGACTACGCTGTTTCCTCCGACAATATGATATCTAAAACTAGTGAAATCACCACTGTCAATTGCCGGTATCAAGGGAATGCGACTAATTTCTTTCAGAATTCCGAACAAGTTAACTGCGAACAGATCGGTTCTTCGGAAGTAATATTTAAGGAAGGGGGATATTATGAATTGGTGGATAATCTTGCAGATGTCTGGATTGGAAGCGATGGGTCGCAAATTGGTTTGCATGGTGGGAACATGCCTTTTGACCCTGTTCCCACAAATCCTCAGATAACTAAATTCAATGTTGCCTCCAAGACATCGGCAGACGGTAAGTTAAGCGTTGATATCGAGGTGAAAGCCGCTCAGTAAGCCATCATGCGAAAGTTACTATTATTGTTATCTTTTCTCGTGCAGGCAGCACTGGCACGAGGACAGGGGGATACTAAATTCACCTATCAGCTCGATAAACTCTCACCTGTAGATATCGCGGCTGCCGAAGGTTCTACCCATATTGACATAGATGCATCACACCTTGATAATGGTGTACATGATCTGTATTTACACTATACTGGCAGCGATGGGACAATGTCCATCACTCGTCATGCATACTTTATCAAAACCGTTGATTCACAAGTTACGTATGACGCTATCGTTTATGTGGACGGTAAGGAATATGACAGGATAGAGATAAACGGTGCAGGAGGAATCCTCAAAATGAATCCCGATTTCTCCAAACTTCCATACGGCCTACATTCAATCTCCGTGATACTTGCCGGAAAAGATGGGACGTTAAGTAAACTTGAAGAAAAGATGTTCATGCGTATAGCGACTGACGATGAGTTATGTGCGATGAACCTTCATTGTATTCTCGACGGACATACGGAAAGTATAGTGACACACGATGTCACCCAGGGCATCGCCCACATTGACCTCGATGTCTCGAATTTATCTCCGGGCTTTCATTCACTTGGAATATTTGCCAGCGGGGCCGATGGACTGACAACCCCCTTGAAAAATACATGGTTCGTAAAACTTCCGGAAGAGGGTGGTGCAATTCGGGAATTCAGATATGTCATCAACGGAGATGTCAAGACGGAATATAAGGTGGAACTTGACAAAACATATCAGCAATTCACATTGATGGACATGCTGGATATTCCCCAAGAGCCCTTCCGGAGCGAGAACTTCCGATGCCAACCTCAAGACGACGGTTCGCTGATGCTTACAGCCAATAATGATATAACGATGTTATTCATCGGAGCCGGAGGAGGTGTTGTTAGCCATTCTTCCCAGTATAACGATGTCAGGGAAATAAAAATAGTAAATAAGGATATGCCAATTATAGAACAGGGTGGCAATGGCACTTTACATCTCCCGCGTCCTGTTGAGCAAGGCATTCATTGGTATCGGATTGAGGTAGAACCCGGAGCGTTGCTTATATTGAAACCGCAGTCCGGATGTATTATTGACATTTTCGATTCGGAAGGAAACGTCATAATTCGTAAGGAGAGGAATGAATCCACGCAAGAGTTTTCCACAGCTCTTACAGAGGGTGGCATTTACTATCTTGCGGTACATGATTTTCAACCGTATGTATCAAGTGTTGATTTAGATTATTGTCTACTTAACCGACATGCATTGCTCGGTACAAGTTGCTCACGAACCGTTTCACGCGACATGTTTTTTGTGGACATAAACGGCAATGGATTTGACAACTTGTCTTCTCTGGAATATCGACTGGGAGACACCGTCCTTAAGCCCTCGGAATATAAGGTGCATTCCAACACATCACTATCGGCAAGATTTGATTTTGATGGATCGGAATATCCGGAAGGCAAATATGAACTGTCGGCTGTCTTTAAAACGGAAGACGGCAAGGAAACTATTTCTTTAGACAACGCATTGGAGATTGTCAAGGACGGGAATTCACTCATTGATTTAGATATAGACGCGCCCGCCATTGCTACAACCCCCTATGAAGCTCACATCGTGGTTAAAAACTCCGGCGATGCACCGGCTTGGGGAATTCCTCTCAACATTGCCCTTGGGTCCACCGACACCGGCTATTCCGTACAATTCAAGAATTTCTATCCCTGCAATTATGGTTCTATGGATTCCATTGGCATAGCACCATCTGACCTGATTACTGAAAATCTACTCGGTTCCGGCAAAAGAGGTATATTCCTACCCGTCGTCATACCATACTTAGGAGTCGGGGAAGAACTCCGCTTCACCATGGGATTCCGTTCAAGCCCCCATGAAAAAATACCCGTTTACGCATGGTGCGCCGAGCCATGGAGCGAAAGTGCCCTTAAAATGAAGAAACCAGATTTTGATTTTGAATCCGTTATCAATCCTAATGAAAGTAATCTGGCCACATTCGCACATATGGTATACTTGGAAGCCCTTCGGAAAGAGACAACGGCAGATACGAGTACAATCCCAAGGTCGCATAAACGTTCACTGCAACGGCTTCAGAGGGCTAACGATCTTGCAAACACAGCAGCCAATGTGGGGGTTGCCGCCGGGCAAGCCTGCGGTGGACTTGTCAACGGTATGCGCCTACATGGTTTGAACGCTACGGCACAAGCTTACGGCGTAGATCTCAGTTCGGGAGAATATGGTTCACTGAATGACTATGCTGACAGACTCAGGCAAGGAATGCCTACGCCAGGGTCGATTATCGCGGAAGCATTGGGCTGGGGAGACCTTTATCGTGCCGGAGAAGAATTTTTCCGGGGATGTTCCAATACACCTACTCAAAACTCCGGGACATATCAGTCCTGCCAGAGATCTGTGGATTGTTATCAGAGCGGAGACCCTAATGATATGCACGGGTATACAGATCCGACAGGTGGAAGATTCATAGGTAAAGACATAAAGAAAATTCAGTATGTAATCGAATTTGAGAATGACCCATCCATAGCGAATGCATCGGCAATGAGTATCAAAGTGACAGACCGTCTTGACCCGGCTCTTTTTGATTTCGGCACTTTCAGGGCTACAGAACTGAGGATTGGTAAGAAAACGATTGAATTACCTGAAGGGCATAAATTCGTCAAGACTCTTGATATGCGACCGGAAATAAATGCTATTGCTGAATTGCATTTTGATTTCGATGCAGAAAGTGGAGTCGCGGAATGGCAACTCTATTCCCTTGATCCCATGACCATGGACCGTACAAGATATCTTGAACAAGGAGTGCTTCCCGTGAATGATGATTACGGTGCAGGCATCGGTTATCTGACTTTCTCAGTGAACCTTGCAAACAACCTTGTCGATAAAGCGATAGTGACTAACCGGGCAAGCATTGTATTTGATGACAATAGACCCATCGATACACCTGTTTTTGAGAACATTACTGATTTTTTATCCCCCGTCTCACGAATCATAGAAATGAATCGGTTATCCGATACAGAAATCGACTTCACAATCGAAGAGGTTGAAGACGGTTCAGGAATTTGGAAATATGCTCTATATGCTCAGAAAAGAGGAGATAAAAAATGGAGCCTCATTCGAGACAACATTGATAATATTGATAGTTCCACAATAAGATATGTTTCAGACACAGCATTTCCGGACGACTCGTTCTATTGTGTTATTGCCACAGACAAGGCCGGCAACATGCAGGATATTTCCATTTTGTCAAAGATTATGGGAGATGCCGATTCAAATGGTACTGTCGATGTTTCGGATAATATGGCTATCAAAAATCATTTCTCAGGAACCGCTGTAGGAATAGACGTTGTTGTAAGCGACCTCAATCTTGATGGAGCAATTGACGTGCAGGACGCAATGGTCGTAAAATCTTTATTCCTACAGACGGGCAGGAAAAATATACAATATCGTAAAAACAAAAAATGATTAGATTATGAATAGATACGTTATAGCAACTATCGGTATGATTGCATTATGCATGCATTCGGCTCTTGCATTTACAACAACCAAAACAGACGATCTTAAAGTCTGGTTTGATCCTATAACCCTCACAGCAGACGGGAAGACGGTGAGCTATTTACAGGTCTTTCAGCACCACGACAATGAAAATTATGCCGCGTTCAACATGACGCTTGTCGTACCTAAAGGCGTAAAAATAAATAAAGTGAAAAAAGGCCGAGAATTAGTAAATGACATTGAGCTGTCTGAACGGGCTACAACTGCACATTCCATTGCATGCAATATGCTGGATGACGGTGAGACTATCAAGATAATAAGCGACCCGGCTCAATTTGAAACTTATTATAATGACGACGAAGACGGGAATCCTCTTGACCTTATTTTCACATTGGGACTTATTGCGGAACCGAGCACTGCAGACGGGGAGCATGAGGTCTCCATGAGCGGCATTAAGTTCGTTTATCCTAACGCCGATGCCACTGTGCCTGAAAAAGATCCATATGTTGGGATATTTACAGTGAATGGAGGCACACCTACCGGAATTGAAGTTATCACTAATTATGAGAAAAAATTTGAAGGCGATTATTTCGATTTATCCGGAAAGAATGTTGGGAAGTCCCCTTCCCCTGGTATTTATATCCGGAATGGGGAAAAGGTTGTAGTTAAATAAACATCATATGGGAGGAGGCTATATTTGCTCAATCTTTTCCCCATATGAAAGTGAAACGCTCCCGGAATTCCGACTCCGGGAGCGTTATGGATTATCAAATATTTCGTTTTTTAGTTGATTTGTTCTCAGATTATTGCTGAGACAGCCAATATATCGTTCCAATGAGGTGGCATTGACCATTTCATGGAAATATGACACTTCATCGGAACAGTGAATTGAATTCACAACGCGCCTCGTTCAGTTCATGTTGATGCAGAGCGTGATAGCGTTCCTCGCTGAGATACTTGCGTTTGTTTTCAAGATTGTTTACCCGTGTATTGAAAGAGTGTTCAGCGCAAGTGTCCAAACACCCTTGTATCAAGTCAAAACGTGCTTTCAGTTCATAGTCCACAGCTGATAAACACGAAATCGGCTATTGTGGTTCGCATTTAAATACTCTTGAATCTATCAATGTATAAACTTTTTAAGCCCGAAATGCGTTTATATTTTGCTGGGAAGGAAAAATTTTATACCTTTGCAGTAGAGTTCATCCCTCATTCGAGGGAAGGAAATCGAAAAACGCAAGCCTTGATGCTCTGCGTTTTTTGCTTTATAATAAGTTTGGGAGTCTTCTGCGCCGATATTTGTTCATGATTTTATCTCTTGCTGCGTCTTTTCCTTCAAGATGATAAGCGGTGAGGAGATAATATGATGATCCACTCCTTTGAGGTTCAAGCACAATCACATATCGTTCATCAATGTCATATATGTATGTTCGTGGGCTGCGAGGCTCTGCTACTGAAAAATATAGCATATTATCTGCCTTACGTTGCTCTGTGTGATAACGAATCCAGTGCAATCGTTGTGAGCGGTTTATGTCAAATTCGCGATGATGAATTTCCTTGTCAACTTCTTTACGGGTTAGATGATTGAATAAATTTTCCATGGCAATCACGCCATCCTCCTTTGGCGTTGGAAATATTGGTTTGCCATTAAAGATAAAATGAGGGTTGTTCTGAATATCTCGATTAAATATTCTTCGCAATGATTCTATACGTTGAGCCTCTGACATACCCATAATGTCAAGTAAGTCATTGTATTTCTTAGTCAAATTAAAAGGCATGGCTTAACGTAAATTTATGAAGAACAGATTTAATTTAGAGGAATAATTTGTCACATCAAGCGCATTAACGTGAAGATGTTTCTTTATACGCTCTATTATAGCGACTTTAGCCGGATTTTTATGTTCTTTGTCATTGATATTATAGGCTATCGCGCCCATAATCAAGTCGGTGAGTTGCATCAGCAGACTTTCATGAGAACAGATATTCTGGACATTCCGGAATACACCAAATTTTACGTTTAGAATTTCTTTTAGCTTGCGAACCTTCTGTGCGCTTAGCGTATCCTTTATATCAAGATATACGTTATAGCGATCCATCGTATCTATTTTATAATTCAACAACTGATAATACATCTTATAATAGAAGTCATCAAATGCTGCCCATTCGTCGTTACATTTTATTTGCGATTTTTTTATACCTATCGCCCTAAAACGCAAGTCAGTATCAAAGAAATAGTCTATCAAATCAAGATAGAATCTTATTTTAGATTTAGAAACGTTACTCCATTTGATTTCAGCATAGAAATTATGAGCGCGTTTAAGTTCTGTTATTCTCTTTGTGTGACGACGGATTTGGGGATATGCACAACTTACTGACCCCAAAAACATATAGTCCTTGTGGTCATGCTCGATGTGACAACTCTCATCGCAGTATATGTTGAATGTCTTGTTCATGTTATTGTAAAGTTAATAAATTATTGGCACATAGGCGTTAAAATTTCGTTTTTAGATCTGCCGCGTTTCTTTTTCGCAGATTGTAGAGCTTCATATTAACGGCAGCATCTTCTTCCTTTAGAAGAAACGCTCCCGGAGTCGGAACTCAGGGAGCGTTATATTATCATACTGTCGCCGGTATGTATCAGTCGCGGTTGCGGGGTGTGAAGGTGCGCGGACCGCGGTCGCCGTCACGACGCGGACGGCGTTCACCCCTGTCACCTCTATCTCCACCCTCACGACGGGGACGGTCTTCACGGCGGGGACGAGCCTCACGCTCTACATAACCTTCCGGCTTGGGAGTAAGGACACGCATTGAAAGACGATACTTACCTGTCTTCTTGTCAATCTCGATAAGTTTCACTTTCACTTTATCGCCCTCTTTCAAACCGCTTGCCTCCATATTGTCAAGACGCTCCCAAGAAATTTCGGAGATATGGAGGAGTCCGTCACGTCCGGGCATAAACTCTATGAACGCGCCGAAGTCGAGGATAGAACGGACTGTACCGTCATAAACCTCTCCCTCTTCGGGCTGAGCAACGATAGCCTTGATCTTTGAAAGTGCGGCATCGATGCTGGCCTTGTCTTTGGATGCGATCTCAACTTTTCCGATGCCGAGCTTATCGTCTTCATCGATTGAAATCACAGTCCCGGTCTCCTCCTGAATGCCCTGGATAACTTTACCCTGCGGACCGATAACAGCCCCGATCATCTCTTTCGGAATCTCAAGTGTCACCAGACGGGGAACATGAGGTTTGTAATCCTCACGCGGAGCCGGGATTGTCTCATTTATAATATTGAGGATGTGCAGACGGCCCTGTTTTGCCTGCTCAAGGGCTTTGGCAAGGATCTCATAGCTAAGGCCGTCACACTTGATATCCATCTGAGTCGCAGTGATACCTTTTGTTGTTCCTGTAACCTTGAAGTCCATGTCGCCGAGATGGTCCTCATCTCCAAGAATATCTGAAAGGACAGCATATTTCACAGCCCCCTCATCGGAAATAAGACCCATTGCCACACCTGCCACCGGACGTTTCATCTGAACGCCGGCATCAAGCAGCGCGAGTGTACCGCCGCATACGGTTGCCATGGATGACGAACCGTTGGATTCCAGAATATCCGAAACGATACGGCAGGTATAGGGGAAGTTGTCGGGGAACATACGTTTGAGGGCACGGTGTGCAAGGTTGCCGTGACCTACCTCGCGGCGTCCTACACCACGCTGGGCACGGGCCTCGCCTGTTGAGAAGGGAGGGAAATTATAATGAAGGAGGAAACGCTCCTTACTTTGGTTGAGCACATCGTCTACAATCTTCTCGTCGAGAGTGGTTCCGAGAGTGGCGGTGACAAGAGCCTGAGTCTCTCCACGGGTGAAGACTGCCGTTCCGTGAGGACCGGGGAGATAATCAACCTCAGCCCATATCGGACGGATCTCGTCTGTCTTGCGACCGTCAAGACGGATACCTTCATCGAGCACGCAGCGGCGCATTGCCTCTTTCTCCACGTCATGATAATAGCGTTTAACCATGGCGATGCGCTGATCCTCGGTGTAATTCTCAAGCTGCTCCTCAGTCATAGGAGGAAGATTCTCTATATATTCATCACAGATGGCAGCGAAAGAATCGTTGCGCCAATGCTTGTCTGCAGAACCTGTGCGGGCGATAGCGTAAGCCTTGTCGTAACATTTTGCATGGACGTCGGCGCGGAGAGCGTCATCGTTCACCTCGTGATTATATTCGCGTTTCACCTCTTTGCCTGCCTCTTTCACAAGCTCCATCTGCGCAACGCAATGTTTCTTGATCTCTTCATGGGCGACTTTAAGCGCTTCGAGAAGCTCAGCCTCCGAAACCTCATTCATCTCACCTTCCACCATCATGATGTTGTCGTAAGTGGCACCTACCATAAGTTCGATGTCGGCACGCTCCATCTGTGCGAAAGTGGGATTGATTACCCATTCCCCGTCAACGCGGGCTACACGGACCTCAGAGATCGGTCCGTTGAACGGGATGTCACTGACTGCAAGCGCAGCGGAAGCCGCGATACCGGCAAGGGCATCCGGAGCTTCATTCTCATCAGCTGAATAAAGAGTGACGTTTACGAAAGTCTCTGCATGATAGTTGTCGGGGAAAAGAGGGCGAAGCACACGGTCTACGAGACGTGATGTCAGGATTTCGTAATCGCTGGAACGTCCTTCGCGTTTCAGGAAACCTCCCGGATAACGACCGATAGAGGCATATTTCTCTTTATATTCCACTGTGAGGGGCATGAAATCTACACCCTCGCCCGCCTCTTTGGCGGAGCATACGGTAGCGAGGAGCATAGTGTTGCCCATGCGCACCTCCACCGCTCCGTCTGCCTGCTTGGCAAGCTTGCCCGTCTCGATCGTGATCTCACGTCCGTCGGGCAGAGCGATGGTCTTTTTGAATGTCTGTAACATAAAATTCTTTCTTGTATTTCTTCGCGTTTGCGTAATTTTTCACAAAGTTAGCAATTTAATTCCACATTATTAAGGGATTCTTCGTATATTTGCAATCTCAAATCAAAAAAAGATTCAGTAATTATAAAAATTGATATATCCCGATATGAAAATTTCAAAGATTTTAAATAAAATCCTGCTCTTCTCTCTCCCGTTAGCAATGCTCGCTTCATGCGGCGAACCTAAATTCAAGGTTTCCGGAGAAGTTGAAGGGGGAGCCGACAAATCTATCGTCCTTGAGAAATCCGACTTCCACGGCCGATGGATTCCGGTAGACTCCACGCATATCAAATCTTCAGGGAAATACGAAATCAAATCGGACGCGCCGGCATCACCGGAAATCTATCGCCTCTCGCTCGACGGCAAATTCATTTATTTCCCCGTTGATTCCATCGAGAACATCACAATAGACTCCCCGGCAGCTTCGTTCGGTTCCGATTTCACCGTGGCAGGAAGCGAACAGGCGGCAAATCTCGCATCGTTTGAAAAAGAGCTGATGGCTCTTGACTTCTCTGACGAAGCAAAACGCGAAGCCTTCAAGAAGAACGTATACAACAAATACATAAAAGATTCCCAAGGCGGCATCATTGGTTATTACGTGCTTACAAAAATCGTTGACGGCAAACCCCTCTACGACCCGACTTCCACTTCTGATGCCAAATACTATGCTGCCGTGGCAACGGCCTTCGAGCAGTTCCGTCCAAACGACCCGCATGCAGGAATGCTGCGCGACGTCAGCCTTCAGGCCATGCGACGCCGCAACGCCGAAAAAGGGAAAACCCGCGTGGTCGAGGCCGAGGAGATCACGCTCATTGACATTGACCTCCCTGATGAGAACGGCAAGAACGTAAAACTTTCCGACATAGCCGGAAAAGGGAAGAAGACCGTGGTGATCTTCGGCATGATGAATCAACCGGAATCACCGGCCCTCAACATCGCACTCTCTGAATTATATGACAGTTTCGGCGGAAACGTGGCTTTCTATCATGTGGCATTCGATGGCGACCAATACGCATGGCGTGACGCGGCCCGCAACCTTCGATGGATCACCGTCATCGACCCCGCAGGTATGACTTCAGACGCCCTTCGCAGCTACAATGTGGGATCCCTTCCAACATTCTTTATTTACAATGCTGACGGCCAACTTTCCGACCGTGCACAATCAATTGCAGAACTCCGCAAGAAACTCTGATATGGACTGGAAAGACATGTTGTCACAACTCCGCGACAACCTTCCGGAGGGAGCGGATAATGCCCAAGAAACCGGTCCTGCCTCCGAGGTTCCTGCGACCGGCTCAAAGTCCGTAAAAAAAGAGAAAATCCATATCGTGATTGAGAAAAAGGGCAGAAAAGGTAAGACCGCCACAATAGCGGAGGGTTTTAAATGCTCCGATGAAGAACTGCAAGATATAGCATCCAACGCCAAACGTCATCTCGGGGTTGGCGGCAGTGCCCGTGGAGGAGAAATTCTGATACAGGGGGAATGCAAGGAACGCCTTGCCGCATTCCTAAAGAATCTCGGATATTCCGTATGCTGATTTGATAAGAAACGACAAACCGCGGCTCTTGCAGACCGCGGTTAGCGAGAAAAGGCTCCGACTCACGTAGGAGCCTTTCTTCTTCGATTAAGGTCAAAATAATAATCAATTACCCTGTTGCTTGCATGCTTATAATGATTCTGTCATTATCAGTATCTTCGAGATTGTATAAAATCTCTTAATGTAAGCCGAGAAGGCATACACATCAAAGAGAGTTCCCATTCAAATTTCATTTTGAAAGAATGGCGACCTCTTTCCTGATGCAAAATTATATAACTTGTTTTTTTTTGCAAAATTTTTCACATTGTTATAAAACATACTTTTGTAAGACCTCTCCGCAATTTTAAGTTAAGGAATGATACGACATCAATTTTTTTCGCTACTTTTGTGTAACAATTGAGAATTATGTTGAATATCGATAGATTTATTGCCGAGAATGTGACCGGGCGCGGAGAATCCCTATTCCTCGAGGATATCGCCGCCAATCACGAAAATATACGCAGGGAGATCGAGGGAAAGAAAGTACTCGTAATAGGAGGTGCCGGTTCTATCGGCTCTTCGTTTATCAAGGCGATCCTACCTTTCCGGCCGGAGATGTTGACTGTTGTTGACCTCAATGAGAACGGCCTTGCCGAACTGACACGCGACCTCCGCTCTTCATCCGGGCTCTTTGTCCCGGAAAACTATGTCACCTATACCCTTGATTTTGACACTCCCATATTCCGGCGTATATTCCGGCAGGCCGAAGGTTTCGACATTGTGGCGAATTTTTCGGCCCACAAACATGTGCGTTCGGAGAAAGACCGGAATTCGGTGCAGGCCCTGCTTGAGAATAATGTGATAAAGGCTCGACGGCTTCTTGATCTCCTTTCAGAAATGCCACCGAAACATTTCTTCTGCGTCTCTACCGACAAAGCCGCAAACCCAGTGAACGTCATGGGGGCAAGCAAAAGGGTGATGGAAGACCTCATCATGGCTTACTCCGACAAATTCAAAGTGACGACCGCAAGGTTTGCAAACGTGGCTTTCTCCAACGGCTCGCTGCCTGCAGGATTCATCGAGCGTGTGATGAAACGGCAGCCGATTGCCGCCCCGGCAGACGTGCGCCGCTATTTTGTATCGCCCGAAGAAAGCGGGCAGATATGTATGCTGGCATGTATCCTCGGGCACAATGGCGAGGTCTTCTTCCCGAAACTTGCAGAAGAGAAGATGATGCGCTTCTCCACCATCGCCGACCGGTTCCTCCACGCCCTTGGGTATGAGCCTCACCATTGCTGCTCCGACGAGGAGGCAAAACAGTTTGCCGCAGACATGCCTGAGGACACTAAAGTATGGCCGGTCGTATATTTCCGCAGCGATACCACGGGAGAAAAAGATTTCGAAGAGTTTTTCGTAGACGGTGAAAAAGTTGATATGGAGAGATTCTCCGCCTTAGGGGTAATTGAGGAGTCGCCACGCAGGCCGCGACCTGAAGTCGATGGATTCATATCACGTCTTGAACAAATCTTTAGCAATGACAATTTCACGAAAGCTGATGTTGTGTCCGCACTGAAAGATTTTCTACCCAACTTCGAACATGAAGAAAAAGGGAAAAACCTGGATCAAAAGATGTAAACTGAAAAAGTAAGCATGAGAACATTGGTCATTATTCCGGCAAGAGGGGGAAGCAAGGGAATACCGGGCAAAAACATAAAACCGCTCGGAGGGAAACCATTAATATACTATGCTATCGATACAGCCAGAGCAATAGCCCCCGACTGCGACATCTGCGTGACTACCGACAGCCCCGAAATCATCCGCAAGGTTGAGGACTATGGTCTTGAGGTGCCATTCGTCAGGCCTCCTGAATTGGCTACAGACAATTCAGGTTCCTATGAAGTGATTCTCCACGCCCTTAAGTTTCAGGAATCCAAAGGGGAACGATATGATACCATCGTGCTCCTACAGCCTACATCCCCTTTCCGCCGTCCTGAAGATGTGCGCGGGGCTTTGTCCCTGTTCCGGAATGATATAGATATGGTTGTGAGTGTAAAGGAAAGCGGAGCAAACCCCTACTATAATCTTTTCGAAGAAACCGTTGAGGGGTATCTTGGAATATCAAAAGGGAAAGGAGGGATAAAACGGCGTCAGGACGCGCCTAAAGTGTGGGAATACAACGGAGCTGTGTATGTGATCAATCCTGAATCCCTGAAACTCGGACCAATGTCGGGATTCCGCAAGATTGTCAAATACGAAATGGACGCCCTCCATTCGCTCGACCTCGACACGCAACTTGACTGGACCATCGCAGAAGCGATAATTTCACAGAATTACTCAAATTTGCGAGAAATTGAGTAAATTTGTAATCTAAAATTAGAAAGAACAACATGGCAACAGCGGCACTCGACAATACGGACAGGCTTCGGGAATTAGGGACAGCCCCCATATGGAGGATACTATTGAAATATAGTCTCCCTGCGGTGGTGGGCACTGTCGTGAGTGCTGTATACAATATAATCGACTCCATAGTAATAGGCCATGCCATCGATGACCCCAATGTTGTAAGCGGCATCGCCGTAACGTTCCCGGTCATGAACCTTGTGACGGCCCTGGGCATGCTTATCGGAGCCGGAGCTGCGACACGTGTCAGCATCGTGCTGGGACAGAACGACAAACGGCAAGCCGAGACAATTCTTGGCAATTGCGTGCAACTTACAATAATAATCGGACTCGTCTATGTCGGTATCTTCTCGATTTTCATTGACCCGATTCTCAAAATGTTCGGTGCATCCCCCAATTCTATCCCCTATGCACGTGAGTTCATGCTCTGGGTGCTTCCCGGATGCGTATTGCAGAACCTCACATTTTCATACAACAATGTGATGAGGGCTTCCGGGTATCCCGGCAAAGCGATGTACACCAACATGATCGGAGCCGGAGTAAATGCCATCCTCGCCCCCTTGTTCCTTTTCGGATTCCATTGGGGCATACGCGGTGCAGCATTAGCCACTGACATAGCGATGCTTATCACGGCATTCTTCGTTATGGGCCATTTCTTCAACAAGAACAACACCCTCCACTTTGTAAAAGGGACTTTCAAACTGCAATGGCGCGTCATCAGCAGCGTGCTCTACATCGGCATGGCGCCTTTCCTGATCAACGTGGCAGGGTCTATGATCAATGCGATAATCAATAATTCCCTGTATGACTATGGAGGTGACAACGCGATAGCCGCGGTAGTCGTGTTCAACCGATTCGTCACAATATTTATATTCATAATAATAGGAATCTGTCAGGGCATGCAACCCATCGTGGGATACAACTACGGTTCCAGGCGCTATCCGCGCCTTTTCCGCACGCTATGGCTCGCTACAGGAACCGCGGTCATAATTTCCACCATCGGAAGCGTGACAGGCGCATTGCTTCCACGTCAGATCGCCTCCCTGTTCATGCAGGATGAAGCACAGATCGAATGCGCCGTCAATTGCCTGCACTATACCACAATGATGTTCTGGATCGTGGGATTCCAGGTCGTGGCCACAAATTTCTTCCAGGCACTCGGCATGGCGGGGAAAGCAATCTTCCTGTCGTTGACACGCCAGATAATTTTTATGATTCCCCTACTTTTCATCCTGCCGCCTCATATGGGTTTAAATGGAGTATGGGCGGCATTCCCGGTAAGCGACACAGCTGCGACCGTGGTCACAGCCCTGCTTCTTTTCACGCAGATACGAAAAATCAAGAAATCAAGCTGACCTCCCTCAACCCTATCCCTATCCAGCCCCATTGCACCCTATTCCGCCCCATTCAGCCTCAGGATGGCATCCGCAATCTTACGGTCATTAGCCAAACGCGGAACCTTTCGTTGACCGCCAAGCTTTCCGTTACCGACTGAGTGAAGCCATCTGTCAAAAACTCCCGGAGGGACATCTACGATTTCCGGAGGGTCAAGAAAGATTGTATGGCTGCGTTTCGCATCGTAATCAGAATTAAGCCTACATAGCTCATTATCAAGGCTCATCGCAAAACCGTGCATGTCATCCGGTCTCCTGCCCCATTCCACAAGCCACTGATGCCTACCGCGATGATTACCCTCAGCAAACACCGGAGCGGCCGTATAATTGACAACGGAAGCCCCTGTCTGCCGGCAAACCTCCGCTATGGCGCGCTCTGCGTTCTCCTCCATCAATTCCTCCCCAAAGGCATTGATGAAGCATTTTGTCCGTCCCGAAAGGCGTATCTTGACCGGTGACGTTTCATATACACGCACCGTGTCACCAGTATGATAGCGCCATAATCCATTGCTTGATGAAATCAACAATTCATAAACCTCCCCTTTCTGAAGATCCCATATCGGCACCGGTGTCGCGTCCCCATCCGTTACCGAAAGGAATTCGTAGAAGATGTCATTGTCAATGGTCAGCAACATAGACTTGTCTGCAGGATCGTTCTGCACGGCAAAAAAACCTTCGGAGGCATTGTAATTTTCCACATAATGCATTTTCGTGGAATCCGTGAGCCGGTCATATTCTTCACGGTAAGGCTCGAAAGATATGCCTCCATGGAAAAAAACTTCCAACGACGGCCATGCCTCAGACAACTTGTCTACTCCTTTAGCTTTGACAATCTCTTTCGCCACTGTCAGGAACCACGACGGCACGCCTGACATATTTGTGACATTGGCATCCTTGGCTGCCGCAACCAATGCCGGCAGTTTCACAGTCCAGTCGCCAAGGAGAGCCGTCCTCTTGTCGGGAACACGGAAAAGATTTATAAACGGATTGATCTTATCTATCAAGGTAGCACTCAAATCTCCAACTTTCACCCCACCGGCATCAAGCGAAAGCTCATTTGCAAACGAACCGCCCAGAATCATACCTTTGCCGCTGAACAGACGGCTGGATGGATTACTCCTAAGATAATGGGCCACGCTATCCGCCGCCCCCTTATAATGGCAACGCCTCAGGTTGTCGGGAGTGACAGGAATATATTTTGATTTTCCACCGGATGTCCCCGACGACTGGGCATAGTTACAGCAGACCCCGGGCCACAAGACATCTTTCTCCCCTCGGATCATCCTCATAACATCGGGCCGTATCATCTCATAATCACACAGCGGCACCCTGCGACTGAATTCCCCGTATGGATTCCTCATCGCAGCCATTTCACGAAAGCCATAGCGAAGTCCCACCTCGCTTGACGAAGCCCTATGCAGGAGCGAGCGCAACTGCTCAAGCTGCACATCCTTGCCTGCCGCGCCCCAACAATCAGTGCGCTTCGCAACCCTGATAAAATATGGCCGTATAATCGGTGTCAGATCCATAGTGGGAATCGAATATAGTCTGCAAAATTAATAACATATTCCATTATCTTCAAGTTTAATTTCATTTATCATCTTTTTTTTAATAATTTTGCAATAGATTAGGCATAGTTTAGAGCTTGTTTAAAAATAAATCAAATCAAATCATGTCACGTACTGCTCAAAGGCATATATTCATTATCGCTTTCATACTTTCCCTATTATCGTCCCCCCTTGCAGATGCTCAAATCTTAAAGGTGGATCATCAGCACGGTTTCACCGACTCACTCCGGAACGAACTGGTAAACGCACCGTATTTCGGTCTGTTCAAGGATAATTATTTCACCGTCGGAACATCCATCGGACAAAAGCCCTCACGCACGAACTCCGATGTCAAGTTCCAGATTTCAATAGCCCAACGCCTTACGAGAACCACACTGCCGGGTAACTCTTTCATATTCCTGATGTACACTCAAAAAACGTTTTGGAATATCTTCGAGGAATCCCTACCTATGCGGGATATAAATTTCAATCCAGGCATCGGATGGTCAATCCCGTTCTTTTCCAAAGGAAGATATGCCGGCAAATTCACCCTACTCCTCGAACATGAAAGCAACGGACGCGACAGCATACAGTCGCGCAGCTGGAACAGGATCACATTCTCGGCATCCACGATCATTGACAGATGGCTGATGGTTCACGCAAAATTCTGGATACCCATCATCGACGGAGAAAACAATAAGGATATACTCCGTTATTGCGGTATATGTCAGGGAGGCGTGGCCGTGACAACTCCCGACAAGAAATTCGGGTGGGCACTCACATTAGTGAAACGCATGGGATGGAACTTCAATTTCAACACCATATTTGAATTCAACTGGCGTATCCACAAAAAATCCAACCAATATCTATTCCTACAATATTACAACGGTTACGGAGAGAACTTACTCGATTACAATAAGTTCCACTCCCGCCTTAGGGTAGGAATCGTAATTAAACCCAGGTTCTTCTCAGAATTTTGATACGCGGACAATTGATAATTTTGCATTATGTATTATGAATTGAGCTTGATATTGATAGGCATAGCACTAATGCTCTCTGTCTTCACTTTAATATGGCTTGAACGCCCTTTGATTCGCGTAGGTTCCTACAAACAGAAGGAAGACATTTCTCCAGACCTCCCCGCTCCTAAAATATCCGTGATTGTGTATTCGCAGGTTTCGGAGGAGGAACTTATGGACTATCTTGAGGTCTTAAGGAATCAGGATTATCCGGACTTCGAAGTTGTTGTGGTTTGTGAATCCACTGCGGAAAGCAATGAGATTCTCTCCGAAAGTTGCAACCGCAGGTTCAACAACGTATACGTGACCTTCATCCCTCCAGGCTCCCATAACCTTAGCCGCCGTAAACTGGCCCTGACCATCGGAATGAAGGCGGCCAAGGGAGAAATCGTCGTTACCACTACAGCCAATGCTGAAATACAGTCCTGCCGCTGGCTTTCCACACTGATCGCACCTTTCCGGGGAGAAAAGGCCGAGAGCACCGATGTGTCGCTGGGATATTCCCATCTTGATTATTCTCAGATGAAGGGCTGGGGGAAATGGTATCGCGAATTTGTAGCCGTCCTGACAAATGCAGGATGGATCGGTTACGCCCTTGCCGGAAACCCATATCGCGGCGACGGCAACAACCTCGCATTCAGACGTAAACTGTTTTTTGAGCATAAAGGTTATTCCCAGAGCATGTATATTCATTCGGGAGATGACGATATATTTATCCGCGAGATAGCCACCGGAGAGAATACTGCAATGGTACTTGACCGGGAATCAATACTATCCATCGGATGGGGAGAGGCATCGACACGCATGTGGCGCACACGCAAGGAGCAATATGACTTCACTTCACATTGGCTTCCACAAGGGCCGTTCCTACGGGCCGGCGCAACCTCAACCATGCAGTGGATCATATTGTTTCTATATGCAGGGGCTGGAATAACCGGATATCTGCACGTCGGCAACCGTTATGACATACACGCATATGTTGCCGCCATTCTGGCAGCTTTCCTTCTCCTTTCCTTTCAACTCGCGGAAATAATAATATACCGCAGAGCTGCAAAAAAAATGGATGCCACAAGACTTTGGTGGGCACTCCCCTTCTTCCGTCTTGCCAGACCGGTGCTCAACAAGCTGTTCAGCTTCCGGCACCGTCACACCCGCCGATGGAATTACACATGGACACGGTAATGCACTTATAGGCTTTAGGCCTTAGGTGTTAGACGCTTCGCCGAATAAAAACTAAAGCCTAAAAACATTAAACATTACTCATTAAACATTATACATTAACTATGACTCTATATCCAAATCTTATTCTGGACGCGCTCAAAACCGTCAGGTATCCGGGCAATGGCAAAAGCCTTGCCGAGAACCATATGATTGAGGACGACATCCGCATTGACGGCAATAAAGTCTCGTTCTCCCTGATCTTTGACAAACAGACAGACCCATTTATCCGTTCTGTTGTGCGTGCCTCCGAGGCAGCCATAGCATCTGCAATTTCTCCGGATGTAGACGTAACCATAGCTGTGAAAACTCGCACGGCTGCGGCTCCGGCAAAACCGGAAGTACTTCCGGGAGTGAAAAACATTGTGGGTGTAAGTTCCGGCAAAGGTGGTGTCGGGAAATCAACTGTCGCAGCAAACCTCGCCGTAGCATTAGCAGCAAAAGGCTATAAGGTTGGATTGCTGGATGCCGATATTTTCGGACCGTCCATGCCTAAAATGTTTGGCGTGGAAGACGAGCAGCTCTACATGGTAAAAAAGGAAGGACGCGACTGGATTGAGCCAATAGAAAGATACGGGGTAAAGATGCTTTCAATCGGATTCCTTGTTGACAAAGAGAAACCGGTACTCTGGCGTGGTGGCATGGCAAGTAACGCTTTGAAACAGCTGATCTCCGATGCATGGTGGGGAGATCTGGATTATTTCCTTATCGACATGCCTCCGGGCACAAGCGATATACATCTCACACTCGTACAGACGTTGCCAATCACCGGAGTGGTAGTTGTAAGCACTCCGCAGGAAGTGGCTCTCGCTGACGCACGCAAAGGTATCGCAATGTTTACAGGTGATGCCGTGAACGTTCCTATTCTTGGACTTGTAGAAAATATGGCTTGGTTCACACCTGCACAGCATCCCGATGAACGTTACTATATATTCGGAGAAGGTGGTGCGGTAAGATTAGCGGAAGAACAAGGAGTTAAACTGCTTGCACAGATACCACTTGTAATGGATATCAGGAGTCACGCCGATGAGGGAGCGCCCGTCGCACTTGAATTGGAAACGAATCCTGCCACAGCAAGTATCGAAGCCCAGGCATTCGGCACACTCGCCAACAATGTAATCGCAGCCGTAGATGAGCGCAACGCCACATTACCCCCAACTTCAAAGGTGGCTATGCATTAAACCGCGCCATTGCATGGTAATCATCACGAGGTATATCCTCTGATTCCGGTTCTTTCAATTCTCCTTCAGCAGGAAGTCGGAACGACAGGAGTTTTATCTTCTTACCACGGGAAAGCCATTGCTGCTCATAGAATGTTTTTATCGATGACACAGGATCGGCATTGCCGGAGCCATAAAGGTCATCGGTATTCATCAACACTTCAAACCCGTTGAGTTCTATGAGACGGCGTGTGTATTCATAAAGGAAAGGAGAATCTGTCTTCAGATTCACAATGCCATTATCACGGAGCAAACAACGATAAAGATTCAGGAAGCGCGTAGACGTCAGTCGTTTGCGCGTTTTCTGCATTTGTGGGTCAGGGAAGGTGATCCAAAGCTCTTCAACTTCACCGGGGACAAAGAATTTATCAATATTCTCTATCTCTGCCCTAAGGAAAGCGGCATTTGAAATCGCCTCTTCCTCTACAGTCTTAGCACCACGCCACATACGAGCACCCTTGATATCAACACCTATGTAGTTTCGTTCGGAATCACTCTTTGCAAGCCCAACGGTATATTCACCTTTGCCACATCCAAGTTCTACAACTATCGGGGCTTCACGCTTAAAGAATTCAGCATTCCATAATCCCCGGTGAGGGAAACCGTTCTTGATAAATTCCTCACGTGGATATTGAAGCACACATGCAAACTCCCGCATCTCTGCGAATTTTTTCAATTTATTCTTTCCCATATCGTAACCAATAACAAGTTCTATATCTTGCCGGACTTATTTCATCATTTTCACAAACTTTACTATTCCACCGGCATTTATACGCACCAACACGATATCATCGGCAAACGGACCGATCGCGTATTCTTCTACGCCCGGCATAGCGTCAGCAAGAAGCACGCCTGCAAGCGAAAACACCTCAATGTGATTAATCGGCTGGTTTGAATTCACTTTGATGTCGTCTCCAACACAAGCTATATCAATTCTTACCGCTTCATTTGTAATGTCATTGATGCCGGTAACATCCGCACCGATCTTAAAATCCTTCCAGACCGGGGCTGTGCGCCACAGCTCCTCATCCTCCTTAGCCATGACAAGTGAAACCTTACTTACATCCACTCCCGAAAAAGCTTCCGGAGAACAAACAGGCACATCCTTTCCTCTTTCCGACACATCCACAGATTTCAGATTCGCTGCATTCCGAAAGGCATAATCCTTGATTTCCTTCACAGCCGGATGAATCACTATTGTATCCGCTTTAAGATTGGCGTATGCTCCTTCTTCAATAATATCACCGGTCACGCCCCCAAGAATCATCATCACGCCTGTATTAGCCATTGCCAAAGCTGCGCTATTCGAAGGTGTTCCGGTTATATGTCCGAGTACCCCGTCATTAAAAAAAGCCCCATCACCCAATTTAGCGCCATTGCGTATCACAACCTCCAACAGTGAAGGCATTTCAGCAAAAGCATAGTCTCCAACCTGCGACACTGAGGGGATATTGAGTTTTTCAACTCCGCTTTTCATGAAGGCACGGTTTTCTATTGTTGTCACAGTTGTCGGGATAGATAGACGCTTCATCTCGGAGCATCCGTAAAAACACTGTTCAGGGATAGTTTTCACGGATGTTGCAGACAGATCTGCCGATTGCAGTGAAGAGCACAGGTAGAAAGCTCTTGGTTCAATAGAAGATACGGTTGCCGGGAATTCAATCGATACCAATGGAGTCTCGGCAAAGGCAGCCTCGCCAATTATTGAAACTGATGCCGGCAATTTCACGTTTTTCACATGAGTAGAAAAAAGAGCATAGGGAGGTATCTCGCCATCGTAAAATTCCGAGCGTTCCATATATCTCGAATTCTTTAATGTTACACCCTTTATCGCCAATCCGGACATATCAATATCCGTCACCGACTCTGGTAGATATTTTAAAGAGGCAAGATCAATCGATGTGACCTCTCCTTGAAGCACCAATGCCACTGGATGCGATTTGCTCCATTTCTTTACCAACGAAGGCAACAGACCCTGCTTAAGAATCACAGTCTCGGCGTCAACACAGAATGCCGTGCACATAACTGCTAAAACCGCAACAATATTTCTTAGAACTCTCATATGATGTAACGCAATGTTATATTAATTTACGACTAATACTTTTCCAGCCGTTGAAAAACTCTCACCATCCGGAGCACCGGATACCAGAACATAATACACCCCTCCGGGAACACGTTTGGAATTAAGGTTGGTCACATCCCATCGAGCTTCGCCACCGGCTGCGAATCCTACTTCCTTGATCAAATTGCCTCCGGCATCCACAATCTTTACAAGGGCATTGTCAGCAACACCTTCAATCGTCACATAACCGAAATAATCAGGACGTACAGGATTGGGATATATCAAAGCCTTATTATCTGAATCACCGCCTGCTGAGGTTGACAGAAAAAGCTCAGCAAGACCCTTGTCAGTAGAAATCATCATGGAATTGTTTTCCGGATTATAGCAGATACTGTAAACCGTATTGTCTGGAAGTTCAGAATTATCGGTTGTATACGTGCGCAACACTTCGGTGCCATCACCGGATGTGACAACAATGCCACCTCCTCCGGTTCCAAACCATTTACGCCCTGAATTATCCGGAATGATACAGTTCACATTTACCCCATCAAGAAGGTAATCCGCCAGATTCGTACCGTCGTTTCTCGAAACCTTGATACGATTCACCCGTCCCCCTGTCTTCATTATCTCTGACGGTCGGAAATTGAGGACTCCATTGTCGAGTCCCAGCCAGATAAGACCATTGGCAGTATCTTCATAAACTGACATTATATAAGCAAATTCAACTTTTAAACCATCTTGATCTGTAAATTCCTTTATATCCACTCGCTCATCATCATTCTGGTTATCAAGTGTTCCCTTATGATCAATAAAGACAGGTGCTCCACCCCATGAACCAGAATAATACATAAGAATATTACGATAAGACGGGCTATGCAAAGGAATAATCTTTTGTGAAGCAGAACCTACAAGATTCTTTATCCTCCATTTTGTCATAGGCTTGAATGAGGATGCATTATTAGAAGCCAATCGATTATCTTTTGCCCAATACCAAAACTCCACGTCATCCCCGGTCGGAGTCTGCTCCTTCTCTCTGGCTTCTTTATTGACATCATAATCAAACCATGCAACCCACATGGTTCCATTGTTATCAAAAAGAGGGGACGAAAAAGAACATGACAGTGCATATGATTGATCTTTGACAACCGGGATAAAGCCTGCCAAACCGTTTGCACTATCACCAACCCTGCCTAATCGCAAAGATTTCGATGGATCCTCAAGATCAAGCCGCATTATACCATGAGTATAGCTACCGCTATAAATATGATTTGTATTTGCCGGATCTACAGCAATTCCATTTGGATTCCATTGCTCAAAGGCGGCATTTGGAGCTCGATAAGCAGCCGACATTGGTGTCCATGTCAAACCTTTGAGAGAGGCAATCAAATCAGTGGTATATTCCCATTGAGTGGTAAAATTATGGTTGATTCCATGATTCCTGACAAGCATACCATAAACAGGATGATACACCATATTGTCACTCTTGAAAGCATTAGCTGCATTAGGACATAGTTTTTCCATCTCAACAATCCATCCCCTATCTGCACTGAAAGTCTTTCTCACCAGTCCATATCGATCTTTATTAATCCAGAAGGAGTTTCCACTCCATCCTCCGATTATATCGTTATAATCTTCTTCCGCTTTGCCAAAATGCAGGGTACTCAAATCCTCCTTTATCTTGAATATATCAAAATACCCGGTTAGCAACACTCCTTCCCAACATGGTTCAAGACTCTTTATAAAAGTATTATAAATCCATTGGGTTGACAGACTACCTGTAGAATCCGTCTGAACACAATAAACCAGACCATCCCATCCTGAGTTCATCCATACCAACATTTTATCTTTGGCAAGACGAGCAGAACGTTTTATATTTGAGAATTCACCTAATGGTTGGTATTCATCAAATGTCATTGCCGATCTATCGGCATAACGCAAACCTTCCGAATTTCCAAGAACCACATGGTCATCTATTCTGAAGGCACTCACAAGAGGAACTCCAAAATTATAAGTTCGCACAATCTCCCCTGCCGCATCATCAATCAATATGTAGCCAAATTCCGTGGCAAGATAAATTTCATTTGCATCCGCATAAAAAGAGATTCCGTTGACTTTCTTTTCGTATCCGGAATTAGCGAGTTTAAGACCTGGTATGTTTACAACCTTCCCATCATCATAGACCAGATCGATATTCCCATTATCGTAAACAATTAATAGATAATTCTTATCAAAATTATATTCGGCACAATGAATGATGTTTTCCGACAATAGATTTTGACGGCATAGAAACTCAATTTCTTCTGCGTCTTTATCTGTACGGAACAGATGGAAATATGTATTCGTATTGTCACCAGCATTCTCTATAAATGGCTGGCATCGACTAAGGAAATAAGTATATTCCGGAGTATCGATGATCCGCTCTATTTTCCCATCAAAAGTTGGATGCAAACGCCATTGCTCTGCAAAAACGAGCAACGGCATCATCGTCAATAATATATAGGATATTATTCGTTTCAAATCAGTCAGTAATAAATTATTTATTTAAGTTTCGCAAGCTTCAACTTAAAGTTTAAGAGTTTATAAGTTTACAAGATATTCAGCAAGTTTGCGCATTGCACGTCCGCGATGCGATATTGCATTTTTCTCTTCAGGGGTCATTTCTGCAAAACAGCGTCCGGTTTCCTCTGCAATAAAGATCGGATCATATCCGAAGCCTCCGTTGCCGTGAGCTTCCGTTGATATAGTTCCGTCTACCCTACCCTCGAATGTCTTTGTTTCCCCATTCAGAATCAAAGATATAACAGTTGCAAAATATGCCTTACGGTTCTGCTTACCGGTCATTTCAAAAAGCATCTTGTTCACATTATCGGCAAATGTGCAATGTTCTCCGGCATAGCGGGCACTATAGACACCAGGTGCTCCATCAAGAGCTTCAACCATAAGACCTGTGTCATCGGCAAAGCAGTCATATCCATACTTTTCCTTCACCCATCTGGCTTTGATCAGGCTATTGCCTTCAAGCGTATCTGCGGTCTCGGGGATTTCGTCATGACATCCTATCTCCGCAAGAGATACAACCTCAAACTGACCCGCAAGGATAGCACGAGCCTCTTCAAGTTTATGCTGATTGTTGGTGGCAAACACCAGCTTCTTTAATTCTTTATTTTCCATATCTATTTAATAACGAAACCATGCCCCCTCTTATTATCTCATTTCATCTTGCCAAATCTCCTTATTTTTATTAATTTTGCACTTTAAGTCTGACATCGAGTCATACTTACACAAAGAAAATATTAAACCGATTATGGACTACAATCATAAAGAAATCGAGAGCCGATGGCAAAACTATTGGCGCGAAAACCAGACTTATAAAACAGTCGAAAACCCCGACAAGAAAAAATTCTATGTTCTTGACATGTTCCCTTATCCCTCCGGTGCGGGTCTCCATGTCGGGCATCCGTTGGGATATATCGCCAGTGATATCTATGCCCGCTATAAACGCCAGCAGGGATTCAATGTGCTCCATCCCATGGGTTATGACGCATATGGTCTGCCGGCAGAGCAATATGCCATCCAGACCGGGCAGCATCCCGAGAAAACGACAGTTGACAATATCGCCCGCTATCGTTCACAGCTCGACAAAATCGGTTTCTCTTTCGACTGGAGTCGTGAAATCCGCACATGCGATCCGGAGTATTATAAATGGACCCAATGGGCATTCATGCAGATGTTCAATTCTTACTACGATCTTGATCTGCATAAGGCACAGCCCATCTCCAAACTTATAGCACATTTTGAAGCAAAAGGGAGCGAAGGCATTCACCCGGCAGCCACAAAAGAGCTCTCTTTCACTGCCGACGAATGGAACGCATTGTCAGAAAAAGAACAGCGGGAACGCCTGATGAACTATCGAATAGCATATCAGGGAGAGACAATGGTCAACTGGTGCCCCCAACTCGGCACTGTGCTTGCCAACGATGAGGTCAGCGAAGGATTGAGCGTACGCGGTGGCTTCCCGGTGGAACAGAAAATGATGAATCAATGGTGTCTCCGTGTATCGGCTTATGCTCCCCGTCTATTAGACGACCTTGAGACTGTGGAATGGTCCGATTCATTGAAAGAGACTCAGCGCAACTGGATAGGACGTTCGGAGGGTGCAGAAATGCGTTTTCCGGTAGCAGGGAAAGATATAGAACTTGAAATCTTTACCACCCGCGCCGACACAATTTTCGGAGTGACATTCATGGTGCTTGCCCCCGAATCCGCATATGTTCCGATGCTCACAACTCCCGACCAGAAAGAGGCTGTTGAGACTTATCTTAACGAGGTAAAACACAAAACAGAGCGTGAGCGTCAGATTGAAAAGAAAGTTTCAGGTGTATTCACCGGTTCATACGCTATCAATCCACTCACCGGCAAAGAGATTCCGGTTTGGGTCAGTGACTATGTACTCGCAGGTTACGGCACTGGGGCTATCATGGCAGTTCCGGCTCACGATTCTCGCGACTACGCTTTCGCACGTCATTTTTCGCTCCCAATCATTCCGCTTATCGAGGGCGCGGATGTGTCGGAACAGAGTTTTGACGCAAAAGAAGGCAAAATGATAAACTCCTGTGGTCCGAAACTCGACCTTAATGGTCTTGACGTGAAAGATGCGATAGCCAAAACCAAGAAATTCATCGAGGCAGAAGGACTCGGGAAAGTAAAGGTTAACTACCGCCTGCGCGATGCCATCTTTTCCCGTCAGCGTTATTGGGGAGAGCCATTCCCCGTCTATTACAAGGACGGAGTAGCATATCTTATGGATGAAGAGGCTTTGCCTCTGCAATTGCCTGCCGTATCAAGCTATCTGCCAACAGAAGATGGACAGCCACCATTAGGACGCGCCGAAAATTGGACCACGCCGGAGGGATATCCCATCGAAGTATGCACAATGCCCGGTTTCGCTGGGTCTTCAGCATATTATCTCCGCTACATGGATCCGCATAACGACAACGCTCTCGTTAGCAAAGAAGCTGACGAATATTGGAGAAATGTTGATCTCTATGTTGGGGGAGCCGAACATGCAACAGGGCATCTTATTTACTCTCGTTTCTGGAACAAATTCCTCTTTGACCTCGGACTTGTAGTAGAACCTGAACCCTTCAAGAAACTGGTAAACCAGGGTATGATTCAAGGTCGCTCCAATTTCGTATACAGGATCAAAAATACAAATACTTTCGTAAGCCATGGTCTCCGTAAAGATTACGAGACCACACCCATCCGTGTGGATGTGAATATTGTATCAAACGATATCCTCGACACAGAGGCTTTCCGCAAATGGCGTCCGGAATACGCAGATGCTGAGTTTATGCTTGAAGACGGCAAATATATTTGCGGCTACGCAGTGGAGAAAATGTCTAAATCGATGTTCAACGTTGTTAATCCTGACGACATCGTTGACCGTTATGGTGCTGACACGCTGCGTCTTTATGAAATGTTCCTTGGTCCGGTCGAGCAGTCGAAACCTTGGGATACCAACGGTATAGACGGAGTCAACCGCTTCCTCAAAAAACTTTGGGGTCTATTTGAAAAAGCAGATCTTACAGAAGCCAAAGAAATGACCAAAGAGGAAAAGAAGGCGGTTCATAAACTCATCAAGAAAATCACTGAAGACATAGAAAACTTCTCTTACAACACCTCGGTGGCAGCCTTCATGATCGCCGTAAACGAACTGACATCGTTGAAATCCACCAATAAAGAGGCAATAGATGTCATCACACGTCTCATTGCGCCGTTTGCTCCACACATTGCAGAAGAGTTCTGGCATCGTCTCGGACATAACGGCAGTGTCGTGGATTCCGAATGGCCCGTTTATGATGAGAAAGCACTTATAGAAGACACAATAAAATATCCGGTAAGCTTCAACGGCAAGACGCGCTTCATGGTTGAAGCTCCCGCAGGAGCATCAAAAGAGGAGGTTGAGAAACTGGCACTCTCCGACAGCAATGCCACCCGCTGGCTCGATGGCAAAACACCCCGCAAAGTCATCGTTGTCCCCGGCAAAATAGTCAATATTGTCCTCTAAAGCACGGATCTTGACTCCCTCAAACCATTAAATTCAAAATCTTAAGAATCGTTATAAAAAAGCGGTTTGAATGGATTGAAAATAAAAGCTGTTTGAAAGAAATGAAATATTTAAATATAATATTGTTTGCAGCGGCAGCTTTGGCTGCCGCTGCAGGTGCAATGGCAAAAGGTCATGTATCGGGTGCCAACAGCCCCAAACCACAATGGATAAACAATGCGGTTATTTATGAAGCAAACCTTCGCCAGGGCACTCCGACCCGCGACCTTAAAGGCATGCAACTCCAGCTTCCTCGTCTCAAGGATCTCGGTGTTGATATCGTATGGTTGATGCCCATTCATCCTATCAGCGAAAAGAACCGCAAAGGCACACTCGGATCTTATTATGCCGTAAAAGATTACAAAGCTGTCAATCCCGAATTCGGCACAATGGAAGATCTCAAGGAATTCGTGCGTACTGCACATACACTTGGCATGAAAGTGATCCTTGACGAAGTGTGCAACCATACCGGCTGCGACAACGCGTGGGTTGCGGAACACCCTGAATATTATGCCCGCAATGAGAAAGGAGAGATGTTCGGACCGTTTGACTGGACCGATACATATAAACTCGACTATTCAAATCCTGCCACCCGCGCGGCAATGGCGGATGTACTTAAATTTTGGATTAAAGAAGCCAACATTGATGGCTACCGATGCGATGTCGCAGGGGAAGTTCCTACGGATTTTTGGGAAGAAGTCCGCCCTCAGCTTCAAGCCATAAAACCGGTGCTAATGCTCGCGGAAGCATCCAAACCCGATCTGCTCAAGAAAGCATTCGACATTGATTACGCCTGGCCGATGAAGGATGTCTTCAACGCCATTGCAGCAACCAAGGGAGTAAATAAGTACGCAGCGGACAAGAAACTTAATCTTCCGGCAATGACAGCTCAGGATATCCCGGCACTTATACGCCGTCAAAAAACAGAGTATCCAAGCGGCAGCATACATATGAACATGATTACAAACCATGACCTCAACTCCTGGGAAGGAACCGAATTCGACCGTTTCGGACCCGCCGTAGGTGCTTTCGCGATACTAAGTTACACCCTCCCGGGAATACCGATGCTGTACACCGGTCAGGAATCCGGCTTCAACCATCCGTTCGAATTTTTCGAACGGGATTCCGTCCAACCCGATTATTCGGAAAATGAATTCACTGCATTCTATAATATCCTGAACGCGCTTAAACATCACAATACAGCACTCGGCACTCTTGAACCCATTGAAAACACCAACTTCATATCCACGTTCGATTCCGATGTGTTGACATTCACACGCCAGAACGGCAAAGACAAGATATTTGTCGCAGTAAACCTTTCCGACACCCCTTCCCCTCTGTCGTTCGGACGCCGCGAGCCATATCTTGTCGGGCTCAGGGACATATTCTCCGGTGAAGAAGCCGCGCTTCCTACAATGCTCCAGCCGTGGCAATACATCGTTTTATCCACTCCGTATGAAGGCATGACACCACCTCCCGCATTCTCGTCAGAGAGCACTACATCATTATCCGGAAGTTACAAAGTGAAGTCATCAAACCATGACACCGGTGCCCGCCTCCGCGACCTGGCACATATAAAAAGCGGATATACCCCCGCATACAAATCATCTGCCAAGACAGCCTCATTGACGGAATCTTCATCCGCCTCCACAAACGATGTGGCGGCAAACATCGGGACATCAACCTACTCCGAAACCACCTCCGGTTTCGGAGGCTTCAATCTCGCAAAACCCGATACCCTCAAAAGGCCGACAAAGAAAATCAACAAAACATCCGCCGCACCCAAATTCCGCCATGTCAACAAACACATAAACAAATAATAGCAGGTGTTCAGAACTTTTTTCCACTGATTATGGAAAGTGCTGTTTTGGTAATAATTTTAATATCCAACCAGATAGTGCGATTTTCGAGATAATCAAGATCCATATCAAGACGAATCAACATTTTTTCCATCGTATCAGTGTAACCATTATATAACGTTGCATTAGAAAAAAGTCCTGGACGTAAAGAAAACAGTCGTTTGTAATCGCTATTTTCTTTCATAATCTTATTGATAAAGAAACGGCGTTCCGGACGATAGCCGACAAAACTCATATCTCCCTTCAACACATTCCATAACTGCGGAAATTCATCAAGATGGTGAGACCTTATAAAACGCCCGATATCAGTTAATCGATCATCGTTATCTCGATATAATGCCGGGGTCCCATCTTTCTCCGCATCCACGCGCATTGACCTGAATTTATATAACATAAAAGGCTTGCCCCCCATCCCTATTCTTTCCTGACTGAAAAGTGGAGACTTCTTATCTTCGGACCAAATTAAAAAAGCAATAACGACACACGGGCCACAGAAAACAGCTATTCCGGTTAACGCGAAAATCAAGTCAAGCGCGCGCTTCACAATCAGTGACAACTTTTGAGAACGAGGCATCCTTATATCCATATTTAAAACTGACATAAATCTTATAAGTTGTTATTATGCCGAGGTTAATCTTAATTTAAATTTTAACATACTCAGGGCTTTGGGCAAAAGCCGTCTGAATATATAAAAGCAGGGAACCTTGAAGCCATTTTTACGGAAAGCTCTGATGGCATTCTTATTACCTTTGATAATCCTCAGTATGGAACCTGTACTTTCCCCTCCGGTCCGCATCTTTACAAACGTTTCGGCAACATACCTACTGGTAATTTTCCCCTTTTCAAGGAAACGCAACATCAACTCAAAATCAGCCGATACATCATATGTTATATCAAACCCTCCGAATTGGTCATAGCATTCCTTTCTCGCATAGAATGTTGGGTGTGCGGGATGCCAACCTTTCATAAACGCCCCCGGTTCAAATTGCGATCCTCGCCATAGACGCACTATTTTTTTTGAGTCCTTACAATCTACAAAATCCAAATCCCCGTATACGGCATCAACGCGGTCGATATTATTCACAATTGTTGATAGTACATTCCTGTCAGCAAAAAAATCATCTGAATTCAAGACCCCAACAACATCGCCAGAAGCAAGGGCCAGTCCTTTGTTCATGGCATCGTATATGCCATGATCCGGTCCGCTGACATAAATCAGTTTCCCCTTATATTCAGGTTCCAGTTCCCTTATTATATCCAATGTATCATCTGTCGAACCGCCATCAATTATTATGTGTTCATAGTCTGTATACGACTGCGAAAGGACACTGTTCATGGTATCCTTTATGGTTCTGCCACTATTGTATGTGGCCGTTATAATAGATAGTTTCATTTATGATGGTTCAGTCGTTCAAACAAATGCCATAGTAACGACATTCTATAGCTAATCTTTTTACCTAACGTAAAACTACTCTTGTATGTTGTGGAAGATGTTTCTAAATGTCGCCTGAATTTTATCCCTTTATATGGAATGAATGTCACTTCATGCTTAATCTGGCACAATGAACCTATCCATATATCCTGCCACACCGGGAGGCTTTCAGGTATTGGCAAGGCTATGTCAAGTATCTCCCTGTGAAATGCCATCGCGCAACCGAGATAGCCATTTTTGATCCAATTATGCACAAAACCGGTCTTGCACCTGAATGACCTAAAGAAACTATCCTCCAACACATTCAAATCTGCGTCCGTAATATATGCATCATGAACAACACAGAAGCTATCCTTCAACGCTTCGATACAGGCATCCTTCTTACCGGGAAGCCATATGTCGTCTTGATCGGATAAGAAAATAATTTCCCCTTTCGCATGTCTCAATGCATTCTCGAAGTTGCTGTTTATACCATGCCTCCTTATATTATGAAGCAACTTTACACGCGTATCACCGAACGATTCCACTATTATGCATGTATTGTCCTGTGAGCCGTCGTCTGATACTATCAATTCATCGTCATCCCCTATTTCACTAAGGATTGACCGGACTTGATCTCCTATATATTTCTCTCCGTTATAACTTGCCAAACAAACTGAGACCATACTTTAAAAGAGTATTTACATCGTTTTACGTAAGACTATCATACAATGAGTCTAACGCTCGGTAGATATTCTGCCATTCAAACTTCTCCACAAATTTCGATAACCTCCCGCTTTTATCCGTTTTTTTCAAGCCCCATAATTTCTCACATAATTCCTCTTCCGAAGAATAAAAAATATTCAATGGCTCCCCGGCGGCATAATCATCCACTCCGTCGATACGGGGGAGAATCAGGGTTAGGTCAAGGCTCTGCGATTCAAGTAGGGAATTGTTTGCGGTAGCAAAAGAAAGAGGAAGAAAACAATAATCAGACATGGATATTAACGAATAAAACTCATTATCATCAAGCCTGTTATAAACAGATACATTCGAGGCATCTTCATATTTCTGCCTTACATTCTCCGGAGCCCCCACAAGATGGAATTGCATATCGTCTCTTGAGCTAAGCCGAGTGACCATCCGGCTATAAAGATCGAAATCACGATACATCTTACCTATTGTAAGGATATTAATCTTTTCCATATCTGAATGCCGTCCATGTCTGTCCGCAACACTCACATTCTCAAAGGAAGGTCTGTTGAATCCATGCGGTATGAAGACTGCATCTATATTATATTTTTCTTTTAATTCACGTTCCTGACCGCTACTGAGAACGATAACCTTATCCAAGGACCTTAATTGCCTGACCAAAGAACTCTTGAATTTCCTCATTCCTATGTCAAGATGAACAGTAGCGACAACTTTATGTCTCCTTGATTTCCGGTAAGGCAAAAACTTCAGCATCGTCACATCCCCATAAAACAGATGCACTATATCATACTTCTTTCTTTGAAATCTTGTGTAAATATCAAGAATAGCCAAAGGTATCCTGATCCATCCCGATTTCATCGGGATATGTCCAAATGGAACTTCCGATAACAACAATGTATCCGATCCTTTGCCGTATCCGGTTATCCAGTCGTAGCCTCCGCTTTTAGAATGCGATGGATCCCTAAAGCCCGAAAAAAGAATTCTCCTTCCCATCATCTGCTTGAATTTTCATATCGACGCATATCTACCATCCTCTCTTCCTTCGATTTTATTCCCCAAGCCTGATTGTCATAATCATAAAGAATATGATCTGTAATCATCAATACTTTCATGATGGCAAAAATAATAGCTAACACATTTATAATACGCCTCAACTGCCCTGTTGCAATACCCATCATATTGGGGATAACGACCCAATATGAGAAGGCGAACAGCACGGGCATACGTTCCACAAACACGGGCACGTCCGAGAATACATACCACAATGCGTAATATATATAGAAACTATTACAAAATATTCTGTTTGATTTTCTCTTAAGGTATAGTTTGTTGTATAGGGAATACACCAGTATAAACATCAATAACCTTTCAAAATAACCGAAAGTCAAGCCTTGTTCCGTCTCCGCATTTGCAAGGTATCCTAACGCCTTTCCTACGAATGCGCTGTCAATACCATATAAGTGGCTCATTATAAACGTGGTGGGATATGCCTTAAAAAAGAAAATCACATTTACAAAAAGGAACAGAATTATAGGCCATACCCGTCCCCAGTTTTTTGTTAATACAAAATATGCAGGAAGATAAAAAATCGCGGATGTATGCATCAACATGGCGACAAACCAAATCAAAAAGAATTTCCAGAACTCCCGTTTTTCAAGATACGGCAATGCCAACAGGAATAATATCATTGCTTTGACATTCCGCATCAGATTGAATTCCAAGATAAGTCCTGAAAAACATATGAACATAATCCAGGACCAGGCTATCGACCGGCTGTACCTTTTAAAAATGAAAGTAAAGGCTACGATGTCGACTATGGTGTTCAGCAAGACCCAGATATGGTAGTCGTCTGTGATAGTCTTGTAAATCTGGGTCATGAACATATACCCGGGTTCGATGCGTCGCTCAAAATAAAATCCGCTGTCAAGGAATGAGGGAACCCGGTAATATAGCCAGTAATATAGATACCAGTCTGTCTGTACAAACCCTCGCAAACCAAAAAACAGAATAAGGATACCACCCATTGCATATATAGCGATCTTTCTCGTTCTTTCATGCTTTTCATGATATGAAAAATACAAAAGAACAAGGACTACCAATACATATGGTATGCCATATATGTAACTATATATAGGCTGCATTTTTAGCCAACCTTTCTTAGAGCTTGTTTAAAACAAGCTCTTAGTTTCGTGGAATAAGACTTGCTCACGCGTAATTCACTATTAGCCCTTATCCTATACTGACTACCCCTATTTTGTAACGAATCGTTTAACACTTTATTTTACGGGGAATTATATTTGCAGCACCCGTTTTTTATAATTACCTTTGCGGTTAATTTCAACAGCTTCTTATACCATTGAATATGAATAAAAAGATTTCCATAATCACTGTGTGTTACAATGCGAGGCATCATATCGAAAAGACTATACTTTCTGTTGTAAATCAATCATATCCCCAAATCGAATATATCGTCATCGACGGCAACTCGTCTGACGGCACAACCGATATAATAAACAAATACAGAGGCAAAATCAGCATTATTGTATCCGAAAACGACAACGGTGTCTACGATGCCATGAATAAAGGCATTGAATTAGCTACGGGCGATTTCATAATAATGATGAATGCAGGAGACACTTTTGTTGATTCCATGACTATCGAAAATGCCGTAGCTTTGATGAGCGATAATTCCGTTGATATTTTCTATGGCGACAGTATAGAAATAGAGACCTGCGGCAACGCCCACTACCGCATAGCTGACCCTGATCCTGCAAATCTGAATCGATTCCCTGTTTATCGACACGGTGCATCGTTCGTTAAAGCCGGCATACACAAGAAATTTAGATTCGATCTCTCGAAATCAAAAGAACTTGGCTACGCCCTTGATTTCAACCAGATATTTTCAATGTTCAAAAGTGGGGCTAAATTCTCTAAGATCGATCTCCCGATAATGATATATGAGCAAGAAGGAATGTCGAACAATCCGGTGCGCTCCTTAAAGTATGTCTTTAAAATAACTCATCAAAACAACCCTCCCTCCTTGAAGCAAAAACTCAAGCACAGGCTTAGCCTGCTACGCACGATCTTGCTTCTTAACAGACACACGGGCCCGGCGATTCACTATTTTTATAACTTTTGTCTTTTCCTCGCAAATGGGCCTGTCGGTAACTTCCCTTCTTTCAGCATTCGAAAATCCTGGTTAAAATTCTTGGGGGCTAAAATTGGCAAAGGATCCGTTATTAATATGAAACAATTCTTCTATCACCCAAGCGGGCTGAGGATAGGGAATTTTTCCCATATCAACAGAGGCTGCATAATTGATGCGAGAGGGATTCTTTCGATAGGGAATAGTGTCTCCATATCTTATAATACAACAATTCTTACCGGTGGACATGACCATAATTCACCCACTTTCTCAGGAAAATTTTATCCGATAATCATACAGGATTTTGTGTGGATCGGCGCGTGCGCAACAATCCTCCAAGGAGTAAAAATCGGAGAAGGAGCCGTTGTTTGTGCAGGAGCGGTTGTCAACTCTGACGTAGAGCCATACACAATTGTGGCGGGAGTCCCGGCTAAAAAAATCGGTACAAGGAACCGCAATCTAAACTATAAATGTGAATGGACCTTACCATTTGCATAAGAAATGGTTAGCTATCCCAAATCCCGTTTGCATCGCGCCTTATTATCCTTGCAACCTGTACTTTTAACAGACAGGCCTGCACAATATAGACAATAGTCGGGACAACCAACAAACCGGGTATTCCATATCTTTCACAAAGATGATTCATAGACGGATAAGCCACTACTGCAAAAATCAAA
Source organism: uncultured Muribaculaceae bacterium (assembly GCA_910584055.1). Classification (GTDB taxonomy): domain Bacteria; phylum Bacteroidota; class Bacteroidia; order Bacteroidales; family Muribaculaceae; genus Lepagella. The sequence continues at coordinate 50,807 of CAJTZS010000025.1, forward strand.
TAAATATATAATTGAAGATTTACTTTTCCTATCCCATTTACAAGATACATATAAACATTTGCAACAGACATAAACAATATATATACCGAAACCGACAGATTTACCGATAGCGACACAGACACATCATCTCCAATCCAAAGAGTATAAAACTTTTCAGAGATGGCAACCATAAACACCAGTCCCGCCATGACACCTAATGTCAACCTGTCAATTTTACGCAATGCCGATTTCATCCAATCATAATCTCTATTCGAATAAGCATTTGTAAAAGCCGTCCATATAGGATTGAGAACCAGCGTAAGGAACATAAAAAATACATTGTAGTATTTATAGGCAATGTTATATTCCGTAACGACTTCCGGTCCCAAAGATTTAGATATAATCACATTCATTAATTGGAATATGAACAGCATCGCGGTAGTGATAATGAAAAATTTATATCCCGTCCCCAACACTTCTTTCAAATACCTGAATCGGAAATACTTGAAAGCGGGACGATATACCCGATATCTTTTAGTAAAAAGTAATAATGATGCAATTAAAAGGACAATTAAAGGCACTCCTGAAACAACCCATACAAGATCTATGAGACCTCCCCTCCCTCTCACCTTTGACAGGATAAAGATTATAACTAAGGTTAGGAACTGCCCCGCAACATTAATAAGCGAATTCAACACTACTTTCTGATCCGCAACAAGCATGGTAGAAGTGGTTTGCAATGCCAGTTGGATGCTGAAAAATACTACAAGCAGTGAGAACACCCGGCTCAATTCCTCTCTATACGAAGACTCTACGTTCAACAACGTTGCCCAATCAATATAGCGACCGCCGAAAACAACGGTAATCACAATTATCGCGCACAAGAACGCAAGTGCACAATACGCATTCGATACATAAACCCTCCCGAGCAAATGCTTTCCATTCGCTATCGCCCCTCCAAATTTGTTTCTAAAACCGAGCGTAAGACCTGCATCAAAAAAAACTATCCATGACACCAGAGAGCTAAGTGTAAGCCATATACCATACTGTGTAGGATTTACGTAATCAATAGTAAGGGGAACAATAAGCAATGAAAAAACCACGCTTATACCTTTTAATACAACTGAACCGATAATATCGGCCTTCAATCTGCCACTTCTTGATTCCTCATTAAACATCCTAACAAACCTAATGCATATACATTATGCGTCACCTGAGTTTCGGATTCCGGGCTATCTCCACAAGCTGCTCCAGCGAGCTCGATTTCTTCGGACGCTGCGACACGCAGTGATCGAAGAAGGATAGGCGGTGCACATCGCTGCCGCAGATGTCTATCATCCCCTCCTTCAAAAGCCACTCACATTTCTTGCGTGCCGTGTCGCCATAGCCTCCCACAAGCGACATATAGTTGGTCTGAAACAACAGCCCCCGCTCTTTCCATTTATAATAGTCGTCCTCCTCCATATAGCGGTAACGCTCCGGATGCGCAAGAATCGGTGTGTAACCAAGGCCTATCGCCCCCTCAATCATTTCGTCCATGCCATATGGGGGATTCATATAACTGGTCTCCACGAGCAGATGCTGCCCATTATCCCCCATCGGAAGGAACTCATTTTTCTGGAGTCTCTCTTCGAAAAGGGAATCGAGCATGTTTTCTGAAGCGAGCCTAAGATCAATACTCCCTCCGTATGCTTCTTTAAGCTCCGAAAAACGCTCCCGAAGGGATTCGGGTGTATTGGGATAATCTTCCATCACATGAGGTGTCAGCCATACTTTCCCGACTCCTACTTCCTCATATCTCTTTAAAACTGCGATGGAATCATCAATAGTCTTTATCCCGTCGTCCACTCCCGGCAGAATATGGGAATGCCAATCAGTGAAACCCTGAAACATCCCCGTCTCAATCAATTTATCTGTAGATTTAAATGGCCACATCTTCTTGATTATTAAAAACACTCATTCCGACCGATTGAAAAAACGGTCGGAATGATCCTGTAGGTTTATCATGCGGGCAATCTCCGCGCCATGTCAATATTTGTCTGAATAATATCCATCCGCCCCGTATGCCCTCGATTTGCTTGAACGCTCTATACCATTCAGCACTATACACATCTGTTTGAAACGTTTGTTCCGATAGATGGCATCTATATCCGCCACCGACTTGCGGTCGAGCAGACCGGCACGAACCACGAAAATAGTGCGGTCCACATATTTCTCAACTATCTGGGTGTCGACAACCACATCAGTCGGCGGGCAATCGATAAAGATATAATCATAGTCATTCCTGGCCTCGGCCACAAATTCACCGAGACGCCCGTTATCCATAAGTTCCGCGGGGTTGGGCGGACGATGACCGATCGGCATGACGAACATCCCGTCATGGCTCGTAACAGGAACCACAAGATTGCGCCAGTCATTCGTGCTGCCTGTCAGATAACTGCTGATACCTCTGGAAGGCATATTGACAAATTGCGAAACTGACCCATGACGGAGGTCGCCATCCACAACGAGCACTTTCTTGCCTTTCAACGCGAAAGAAGACGCAAGATTGAATGAAATGAATGACTTTCCGGAACCGGGGTTGAATGATGTAATCATTATAACGTTGCAACCCTTGTTATCCCGGATCATAAAATCGAGGTTACCTCTGACTATACGGAATGACTCGCTGACCACATCGCGGCTACCGTCTTTGACTGCGACAAGCACCTTCTCAAGCTCTCTCGAATGTTTCTTTTTCGGGAAGGCTTTGCGCACAATATCCAGCGGCGATTTCTTGCCGACAAACGGAATCTCTCCCGCAAACGGAGTGGACATCTTATCGAGATCCTTGCGATTGCGGACCTTGGTATTTGTTGCCTCCGAAATATAAAGGGCAACACCCGGGACACACAGCCCCAACAGGAAGCACACCATAAGGATCATGCTTTTCTTGGGAGCCACAGGTTGAAGAGAACCTGTAGGAGGTGTTATGATACGCGTATTGTCTGCGGTGAATTTCTGGGTAAGTTCGTTTTCCTCTCGTTTCTGGAGAAGATACAGATAAAGCGATTCCTTCACTTTCTGCTGACGCTCCACACTCAGAAGATACTTGGCCTGTGTCGGGCCCGACGCCAACTGACCTTCAGCTGCGCCTTTAGCCCCTTCCATATTCTTAAGGCTCTTGTTCAGTGCCACAATCTGACCGTTTATGGCATTCACGATAGCCTCGCGAAGCCCCTTGATCTGTCCGTCATAGTCCACCACGAGGGGGTTGGAGTCCGACGAACTTGCCGCCAATGTGTTGCGGGTGAGAAGCAGGTTGTTATAATTGTTTATCTGCGCTTCAAGGGTCGGGGAGCCGATACCGGTATTCACTGGAATCACGCTCTTGACGTTGCTCGGGTTGTTAAGGTAATCGCGCAAATAAATCGACATAGACATCTGATTGGTCACCTCAAGCATCTTGTTAGACATCTCGACAGACTGCTTCATCTGCGTCTTGGCGGCCTCCTCGAGATCCGGCACGCGATGGTCTCGCTTGAAATCAAATATCTCGTTGTCCACATTGCCAAGTTCACCCTCAATCAGACGCAAACGCTCATCTATGAAATTTGAGGTGGCTACCGCAACTTTATTCTTGTCGAGAACCCAGTTCTCATTGTATACATCCACAATTGCATTCAGCACATCAACCGCACGCTGGGCGGATACATCCTTCATGCTGAGGTCGATCACATCCGCATCCTTATCGGCAAGATCGCCTTTAACCATAGCGCCGTAGAGTTCAACGCTATTCTGCATGCCCATTCGGCTGACAAAAATTTCGGATACCTTTTTCGCTTTTTTACCCTTCGGAGGCACGTAGCTGCCATTCGGACTTATAGTCACCAGTCCGACAGGCGTCTTGACCGGTTCAAAACCGAGTTTTGCTGTGATTTCTTTCTCTATTTCCTCTTTCCCGTCAGGTGTCGCGATATAGAACTCACTTAATTTCACGGACCCGTTTTCCCCAAGTTCGGCGGTGAAACCGGCTGCCTGCTGTTCCTCGAGATCATGGAATTTGACAATTACAGGAAGTGCTGTGCCGTACAGGGTGGTTTTATGAAACCTGCCGGGTGAATCATAATTCACATCAAGTCCGAGACGCTGTATCACCTCATAAATCACAGCAGGTGAGGTAAGTGATATGAGCTCATTGTTGACATTGGTATTAGCAGCCACAAGGCCCATCGACGAGAATGCATTACTTATATCACCTACTCCGCCTCCGCCGTCCTGATCTTTAATCAGCACAGCCATGCTGCGCGAATAGACCGGCTGCTGGCGAAGAATATAGAACACGCCAATGCAGCAAAAAATCACCACAGAGGCCATAAACCATTGCCACTTGGCAAGGCATTGCGTAAGAAAGTCTTTTAAAGAGAACACCTCTTCCTCTTCCGGAACCTGTGCTCTGATTATATTTTCCTCCATTTTCCCTTTTCGTATTATTTATTGATGAACACTGCGATTGTGGTTACAACCGAAGTGAGCAACGATGCCACAGATACCCAGAAGCTTACGCTAAGGGCATTGTTACCGTTAACCGTACTTGAACGTTTTCTCTGTTTGTTTGGTTCAACATAGACCACATCATCCTGCTGCAGATAGAAAGCTGGATTCTGCATTAAAGATGCGGCATCCGTAAGATCCAAAACATATGTGTTAACCTTTCCATTCTCACTGCGAACCACGCGCACATTCTGACGCTGCCCGTTGATGGTAAGGTCTCCTGCGAGCGTAAGAGCCTCGAGAATATTGAGTTGATCACGATTGAGATCATAACGACCCGGACGGTTAACCTCGCCCATCACGCTGATACCTGAACTGAGGAATTCAACTACAACCGTAGGATCCTTCACAAGCTCACGACCCATAAGTTCTCCTTTAATATATCCCGCAAGCTCAGCACGAGTCATCCCTGCCACTTTAATATAACCCAATACCGGGAAATCAATTTCGCCTTCAGGGGTTACGGTATATGAAGCCACACTCTCTGACTGAGCCCCTGTGTATGCGCGAAGTTCACTCGTGTTGCCGTTTGTTGACCCTCCCTGTCCGATTCTTGACGAATACACCGGAAGATTAAACAGCGCTGATAACTGCGGATCCTTTGATTTTACCACTATGGAGAGCTTGTCTCCTGGTTTTACTTTTATTGGTGCGCTTTGGGCGGTTTCCAGAATAGTCGTAGAGTCTATATCCTGGAAATATGCCACATCTTTAGGCACACCACAGCCGGTCATGACAATAGAAATCATGCCGGCAATTAAGCCACGGAATACGAGGCGGTTCCTTTTCATATATAGTTTATCTTTTTTCATTCATACAACATTGTATTCATCCTATGTTCTCTTGCACGGATAAGACGTGTCAACAGCATGTTCAATGCTACCCAGAGCACAACATCTCCGAGAATTATCCACGTCGGTTGCACCAGCGACGAAAAAGCAACATTTACCAACACAAACACCATGTCGGTAAACACGATTGCCACAAGTGCCTGCCATTGCAACATACCCAATGCAAGAAGCTTATGGTGAATATGGCATTTATCCGGCAGGAATGGATTGTGCCCGCGCCTTACCCTATGGAAAAACACTCTTACCACATCAAAACACGGCAACACCAAGGGAGACACCGCCATGATGAAGAGGTTATCGCCAACCGGGAGTGCGTCCACCGGAATATTGAAGACCTCTATTGTAAGAAACACAAGCATAAGCCCTATGGTCAAAGATCCGGTATCGCCCATAAAAATCTTCTTATGCTTGGTGGCAGCACCGAATACATTGAAATAAAAAAATGGTATTAACGTCCCCAGTGTCGCTCCGGCAAGCATCATACATGCGTATTGTCCTGACAAATAGAACACATACGAATACCAAATCAATGCAACCGCACTGAGACCGGATGCCAGACCATCTATACCATCTATTAAATTAACGGCATTTACCACATATATTATACAAAACACCGTAAGAATCCATCCAATCCATTCCGGTAGCTCATGGATCCATAGGAATCCATACAAATTAGAGACCCAAATTCCCGATGCAATAATCAGCACACCTGCTGCAATTTGAAGCACAAATTTAGCCCTGTATCTCACGCCCACAAGATCATCCGCAAGACCCACAAGATAAATAAGCATCAATGCGCAGATAAGGAAAAAGATCGGTATCATCGCATCTGCAAGCACCGGAATTATCTCAGAGCAATGGAAACGGAGGTTAAACCCCACAACCAGACTGAAGGCAAACGCGAGCCCCGGAAGGAAAGAGACCCCTCCTAATCTGGGCACAATACCTCTGTGAATCTTACGCTCGTCAACGGAATCAAATAATTTTTTGCTGAATGCAATAACCAAAATCTTGGGGATGATCAACCCGGTCAGCAGCACCGCGATTGCCAAAGTCAAAACATAATTTTGAATCCAATAAGCCATAGTAATATGTCAAGTATTGAAGTTGTTTAAACTAATTTAATTTGTGAAATTTTTTAAGGAAAATAACGA
>CAJTZS010000026.1 GCA_910584055.1 uncultured Muribaculaceae bacterium
TCATCGCGCGTACGTGCGTGAATATAACAACTTAAGAATTTCTAATGTCTATTATGTTAGAGCCTATCGGGTTGATGGATTTTTTCAATCGGATTTTGTCCTTGCTTCTGCCGCCGTTGCAAGCAACAACGGCTTCCCATCCGGCTATGGGCTTAGACACAATATTTGATTTAAACAGACAGAAAAACGGGAATTTGAGAATTATAAAGTTCATTTTCTTCTCCTTTCAAAAAAATTTCGTAACTTAGAAGCTATAAAAAGAATTAACGACAGATGAATTATTTGGAAGAAGATGATCTCGGCTACGGTGTTGCCGCCGAACCCGAGACCGTGATGCAGATCAACCGGGAACTTGAACTCGCCCGCCGTATCGTAGAAGAGACAGGTGCCAACCTTTTCCTCACAGGAAAAGCGGGTACAGGTAAAACAACATTCCTGCGCCGTTTGCGCGAGTTCTCCCACAAGCGTATGGTCGTGCTTGCCCCTACCGGCGTAGCCGCGATCAACGCAGGAGGCATGACCATGCATTCTTTCTTCCAGCTCCCCTTCTCCCCCTTCATCCCGGGGCGCGGCTTCCTTGGAGAAGAAAAACGCTTCTACCGCATGAGCAAAGACAAACGGCGACTGATAGCCAGTCTCGACCTTATCGTAATCGATGAAATATCCATGGTCAGGCCGGACACCCTTGACGGCATCGACCGCCTACTGAGACGCATGAGAGGCATTGACCGCCCGTTCGGCGGCATACAGCTCCTGCTCATCGGCGATCTCCGCCAGCTCGCCCCCGTGGTGCGCCCCGATGAATGGGAAATGCTCCGCGACTTCTATTCATCGCCTTATTTCTTTGAAAGCCATAGCCTTCGCGAAGCCGGTTTCATGACAATCGAACTTAAGACCATCTATAGGCAACAGGATCCTGAATTCATCTCTTTGTTAAATTCCATCCGCGACGGAAATGCTGACCGCGAGGTGCTGAACCGCCTTAACCTTATGTGCCGGCCTGCAGAACAGGAAGAGGATGACCTAACAATCCGTTTGACCACACACAACCGTATCGCTGACGACACCAACGCCCGGCATCTCGCAATGCTGACTGGAGATGCCACGGTATTTGAAGCGAATATCAAAGGGAAATTCCCCGAATCATCCTATCCGGCCGACAAATTTCTTACACTCAAAGTCGGAGCAAGGGTAATGTTCATCAAAAACGATTCCGGCAATGAACGCAAATATTACAACGGTCTTATCGGCACCGTCACCGGCATAAGCGAAAATACTGTGTATGTGCTTCCTGACGATGATGATTCCGATGCAATCGAAGTCGGCTACGCAGAATGGGAAAATACAAGCTTCCGGGTAGATGACGATACAAAGGAGATAACCCAGCAGATCGACGGAGTCTTCGCCCAGATTCCGTTACGTCTCGCATGGGCGATAACAATCCACAAAAGCCAGGGACTTACATTCGACCGTGCCGTAATAGATGCGGAACAGTCTTTTGCTCCCGGACAACTATACGTGGCACTGAGCAGATGCCGTTCGCTCGAAGGGATGCGGCTGGAAACACGCCTCTCCCCTCATGCCGTCATAATTGACAACGATGTAAATTCGTTCATCGACAATTCCCGCAAATCAGCACCGGATGAAACACGCCTCAATCAATTACGCGACGAGTATTTCCGCAGTCTGCTTGCCGAACTCTTCGATTTCAATGCATTAGGAATAAAACTGCGCGACTTCGCACGTGTCGTGACGGAATATGTGGCACCTATTTATCCCAGGCTATTCGATTCATACCGGGCTGCGACACGGGAGTTTTCAGAAAGGATAGAAAACGTCGGCAATAAATTCATCTCCCTGTATGCCTCAGGACGCATAGATGCCGATGCAGCTTCCACCAACAGCGCCTTCCTTGGAAAAATAAGCAACGGCTGCCTCTATTTTCTCGAACAACTTGCCCCCATATGCAAGGTGCTCAACGAAACTCCTATGGAACTGGACAATTCAGCGTATCAGCAGCGACTTCTCACAGCTGCCGATCTTTTATGGTTTGAGATGAATCTTAAGAAAACCATACTCAAAGGTCTTACCCAGGAAGATTTCAGCCCTACCGTATATATGAAATATAAAGCGCACGCGGTGCTTGAAGACATGGATGCATCCTCCACTTCGGCCAAATCGCCGAAGAAAAGAGTGCCAAGGAATAAAAAAGATTCCGAATCCCCGGAGGTAAGGAAACCCAAGGAAAAGAAGGAGAAAAAGCCCAAGGGGTATTCTCAGCGCGTGACGCTGCAGATGTTTCGTGACGGAAAATCCATTGAGGAGATATCCGCTGCCCGTGACCTCGCCCCCGGCACGATAGCCGGGCATCTTGGAGAGATGGTTCGCCTCGGTGAGATTAAACTTGAAGAAGTGCTTCCTCAAGACATGATGGCCATAATCGAAAATGCAGTTTCACAACTACGCAACGAAGGAAAAGAGGGAAGCTATGGCATTCTCCGTGAACGCCTCTCCGACTCCCTCCCATCCTATTATATCTCCCTTTACACCCATTCTCAAAACTGACACCGATAATATAGCCACAAACCGGAGTAGCTGTTGCCGAATAATACAATCATCCGCCGGCAGGTCATAAAAAACTTTCCGGCGGATGACAATATTTCTCTGCGCCTATTATCAGGCTGTCCGTTTTCAATTACCCGGTTTAAACACCTTTATCTTGTTGATGAAGAAGCGGAAATAACCTTTATTGGTGAAGTTGGGCAAACATTGGTCATCGGCGGGACGTATAGTCACTGTAGTATTCTTGTCAAGGGCTACTCCCTTGAGTTCAATCTCAACAGGATACCATTTCAGGGAAGCCCCGGGAGCAAGGTCAAGCGTGGGAACTGGGAACTGGGTTTCCACTCCACCCTTGTTAACGACAACAATAACCTGCACCGGGTCGTATGCTTTACCGTCTGCCGGGGTCTTGTCGCGCCAGGGACACCATTCGAAGGATACCTTCACCCCTTCCGTGCCATCGCCGAGATCCGGCATCTTGGGTGTAGTGATTGATCCCTGCTTGTCTGTGGCACCTAAGCGGAGATACATTTTCTGGAATGTTGAACTACCCTTTACCGTCCAACCTTTCTCTTTCACTATATCCGCTGTGCTGACACCATCTTTCTTGGGAGTGGTGAGATTCGGGAGATAGCAGTTGATGTTATCGCAAGCGATGCAGTCGAGTTCCTTCTCCTCGTTTGCGCCCGAGCCTTTCCAATCGGCAAATGCCGCCCACCAATTGTCGAAATCAGTCATGCAATAAATGATCTCGTTGAGTCCGAGATCCTCCACGGAAGTCGCTATTACGTTTACAACCGGAGAAGCCGTGCCTGAATATACACCTGTTATTGTAAGGATATGACCGGCATATTTGCCCATATTGCAATCAACTGCGTTGTCAACCACAGAGATGCCCGTCTTTTTGCCGGAAATCACAAGTTTTGTGCCGTCGTAGATACCGGTAGCTTTGACAAGTGTTCTTTTGGTAGCCTTATAGCTGTCGATATTTTCAGTGATATCCACGGCAGTTACATCAGGAACAGTCCCGCCCTTGACATCTGTCAATTGATCACACTTCACTTCTGTAAGTCCGGCGGAATTCACCATCTTGGTTCCAAGCATGTCTATCACCTGACCGGCACGGGCCTGAGCCGCATCTCCTGTCACATATACGAAATCTTTTCCATCCGTACCGACAAAACCTTTTCCTGTCTGAGCCAATACAGGAAGATTCTTGAACTGCAACGCACTCTCTTCTTCCATGGCATCGACATCGGCAATTGAAGAAGGTTGAATGTCACGGAACTTATCGCCCTCCTGACGCACTGTCAGGGCAAAAATACTCCCTTTCCTCTCACCCATGAAATTAAGGGTATATTTACGGGGAAGATCCGCCACACCGTCACGTTCATTATTGGAAACAGTGACGGTCACATCGGTTGTGCCGGCAAAGCCGCTGGAAGGGGTAACCGAAATCCAATCCGGAGTGTCCACATGCCAGTCGCCGTCGGAAGCTATTGAAATTATTGCGGGCACAGCTTCGGTCACGGGAAATTCGAGATTATCGGTTGTTCCGAGCACCGCTGTCGCCGCTCCCCCTTCGTCATCACTGCAGGAGGTGAGCCATCCCCCGAATGCCCAGGCGAGGGCTATGAGTAATATATTTATTCTATTTTTCATATGTGATTATATCTTATAAATTATTTCCAGTTGGGATTCTGCTGGAGATTCGGATTGAGATTCAAATCGTTGGTCGGTATAGGATACAGATAATCGCGCGACTCATCGAAGCCCATGATTTCATTATTATATTTGTGATTGCATGTGTAACCCTGTGTAGTCTCGGAAAGGAAGATATCCTTACCGATCTCAAAAGCGGTGGCACCTGCCACATTGGGCTTGCCTGTTCCGTTTGCATAGAAAACTACATCCGGTTTACCATCTCCGCTCATGTCGAGCTGGCATGGCCCTGCCACATACATTCCGAGGATCGGTTGATCAAGGCATTTACCGTTTTTCCAACGCATCAGGTCAAAATATCTGAAACGTTCCTGGAAAAGTTCGATCGCACGTTCACGACGAATCTCAAGAATAACACCTTTGTTGGATCCGGTCACATTGAAGTAGCCGCCGTCACCGCCGTCAAGATAGGGATCAGGATTGGCATTTGCCGATGCCATGTTGATATTCGCTGTCATGCCCACACGATCCCGGATCACACCGACAGTCTTATCAAGGTCGGTCTGCGAAAGCGTGCCAAGTTCAGCCTTTGCCTCGGCAAGGTTCAGGAGAACTTCGCTGTAACGGAAAATCGGCATGTCGTTCGTGGTTCTTCCGGCAAGGTCCTCGTTGTTGCCGTTGACTGTAGAAGCCGTCACATATTTTATGGGCTGGTAACCTGTAGAAGAGACTTCCATGTCGGGGGCAAGGACTGCATTTCCGTTTATACGCTTATAGTTCAAACCGCGTATAGTCTGTGTCAGACGCGGGTCGCGGTTCTGTATCTCATCCTTGAACTCCATTGTCTGCCAACCCGGCTTATCGGTGAAGCGGCTACCGTCTTTCATAAGGTAAGAGCAAATAAACTTACGGGTTGCAGAAGGATTGTTCTTCACCTTGCTTATCGCATAGTCGTTGACATTGTTGAAAAGGTTTGACGACACGGAATAACCGGCGGCGAGGATGAACTCATCCTTCACGGCCGAGGCGCTGGCCTGCGTGAAGAGGTCGCGGTAGTTTGTCTCAGGATTTGCACCCTTATAGACCTTATACTTGCCATACTGACCGCTCATCAACTTTTCGCTGGCGTCCACACATTGACTGAGATAATATTCCCAATCTTTTGCATCCTCACCGAGATTGATGCCGTGATATTTACGGAACGTTCCCTCGAAAAGGCAGAACCGGGATTTGAGAGCAAGAGCCGCTCCCTTTGTAACGCGATATACGTTGCTTTCCTGAGCATTGTCCGGAAGGCCCGCAATAGCGTCATCGATATCCTCGATCATATGTGTCAATATAACCTCACGCGAAATCCAGGGACCATATAGGAGAGGGTCATCGGAAAATAGCTGATGATCTATCCATGGCACATCACCGAAACGTTTCACTTTTTCAAAATAGAAAGCCGCGCGGAAGAATTTTGCAAGGGCTATATATTTGGTTTTGGCATCCTCATCCGTGCAATTCTTGGGAGCATATTCAAGTAACGTGTTGACTTTACGGAGAGCTGACCATGTCCAGTTGCCTCCCGATGCGGGTGTGGTGCGGTAGGATCCGCCTTTAAGCTCGTTGCTCATTGCGCGACGGATATAATGGTCATCCTGCGCGTCATAAGGTTTATAGTCGAGAATGCTACTATAGAAGCTGTTGGAGAAAGCTTCCAGATCTGATTCTGTCTTGAAATAGTTTTCGATATCCAGCGTGTCTTTAGGGGTCACGTCAAGATTGTCATCGCATGCAGTGAAACCGAGACCGAAAAGACCTATGCTTGCTATCAATATATATTTTTTCATTTTGATATCTATTAATTGTTAGAATTGGAGATCGATACCGAAGGTAAAGGTCTTCGGCCATGGATACGGCATCATGTTAGCATGATTGTTGCGGCTTGATTTCCCCTCGTCAACCGTAAAGGCGCCTTCCGGATCAAGATACTTGGTATATTTCTTCATCGGAGACCAGTAAGCGAGGTTTTCAGCCGTGAAATAGAGACGGAGTTTCTCGACACCTGCCACCCTTGTCCATTTTTTCGGGAATGTATAACCCACTGTCAGGTTTTTGAAACGCAGGTAACGGCGGTTAAGCAGATAGCGGTCGTTGACATACTGCAGGTAGCTTGTGGAGGCAGCTTTGCCGCGGGCGCGTGGGAAGTATGCGTCCGGATTGTCTTCCGTCCAATATTGATCTTTGAAATCTGCCGACAGGAACGAGCAGCGAAGGAATGAGCTGTATGGACCCCAGAAAGCGGCTGCGTCAGCTACCGGATACCAATAATGGTTGCCTGTCCCTTGGAAGAATACGCTGAAATCAACACCGGAATAGTTGAATCCTGCGCGGATACCATATTGCAGACGGGGAAGAGTGTTGCCGAGCTTCACGCGGTCACCCGGATTATCCACGCAGTTTGTAGGTATGAGATTCCCCTCTGAATCCTTGAGATCCTCACGTCCGATAGTAATCTTGCCGTCACCATCTATATCGAGGAATTTAAGGTCACCTGCCTGCCAGCCGCCGCGCACGGCCTTGTTGACATATGCCAAGTCAACTTCTTTCGCATATTGAGAGGCTTCCTCGTCACTCTGGAAAAGACCTCCCGTGCGGAATCCCCAGATTTCACCGATTTCCATCCCCTCGTAATAATCTTTGGCGAAAGTCTTGGTCGGGTTCTCGTATTTTGTAATTTTGCTTTGATACTGAGAAAGGTTAAACCCTACATTATATGTGAATGGACGGTCGAACAGCGAAAAGGAGTCATTCCATTCAAGAGACACCTCGTAACCCTTCGTGCGAAGGTCGGCGGCATTCATATTAGGCTCGTCGGCACCATAGATCGACGGAAGGGCCGAACCGAGTGTGATCATATCTTTGGTGTCGCGGATATATAGGTCGGCTACGATATTAAGGCGGTTATTGAAGAAACCGAGGTCAAAGCCGAGGTCCCATTGATTGGATTTCTCCCATGTGAAATCACCTGAGATCGGTTTGCCGGCTTTTGAGGTGATTGCCTTTGTCGTTCCATCAAATGTCCAGTTTATAGACTCCGTGTCAATCTTGCGTAGGAACGTGTAATAATCGGAGACATTCTGATTTCCGAGACTACCGTAAGAGAAACGGATCTTACCGTTGCTCCACCATGGATTCAGGCTCTCGAAAAATTTCTCCTCGCTGAAGCGCCATCCTGCGGAACCGGAGGGGAAGAAACCCCAGCGGTGACCTTTCGCGAAACGTGAAGTACCGTCGTAACGGCCAGAGATTTCCACAAGGTATTTACCCATATAATCATAATTGATACGACCGAAATACCCCTGCAGGAAATAGTCGTTCTGACCGCCGTAGATGGCGACCACATCTGTTGACATATCTGTTACGAGGGAAGCATCGCTAAGATCTGGAATACCTATATTCTGCACCTTTGAACCAACGCGTTTGTAATTGCGGTTTTCGTAATTGTAACCGAGCACCACAGTGAGGTTATGTGCATCCTTGAAGGTATCTTTATAAGTTGCAAAAGCATTGGCGGAATAATAGTTATAGACAGTCTGTTGTTCGAGCAGGTCGTCCGCACCCGCACCCGACGAATAATATTTCATCTCTTCACCCGGACGCATACGGAATGGAATCTTGTTGGAGCGGCTCATGCTTCTGTTGTTGGCGAAACGGTAGGTGAAGTCTGCCGTGAATGTCAACTGCTTTATGGGCGTTATGTTCAGACGGCTTGTCGATGTCACGGAGTTGCGCCTGGTTGAACCGGGATGACTCCCTTCCATCATCATGATATGGCGCGCGTTGCCGGGTTTGTAGCCATACACGGTGTTGTCACCGATATAGGAGCCGTCGGGATTCTTCAGCGGGAAGAGAGCGAGCGCACTCTCTGCAAGATAGTTGAGGGTGTTCTCGACGCTACCGTCACCATTATATGTGTAATTGTTTCCGAAATATGAAACGTTCTCCTCGAAGTCAGCCCATTTGTTTATCTTGAAATTTACGCGGCTGCGCAGAGTGTACTGGTTATAGTTGTCGGGATTGTACTTGGCAAGTCCGTCAGTGTGCTTGTAACCTCCGGATACGAAATACTTCATATTCTTTGAACCGCCGGAGAGGGAAACGTTATGCTGTGTTGAGAAACGGCGTTTGTTATAAAGCTCGTTATACCAGTCGGTATTGGCATAATACTTCCACTGTCCATCCTTCTCCACTACCCATGGGCGATCCGGATGTTCGGTCTTGTCGTTGACACGGGCAAGAAGCTGGAACCAGTCGTTGTCATCATAGCTTGATATCAATGGTGTTCCGTTCTGACCACGTTGGAATTCATCGTAAATCCGGAGCTGACGGTAGCCGGAGGTTTCGTAATCGGTGGAAGTTGTAGACTCATCCCAACCGAAGCGGCCGTTGTAACGGACTGTGGCTTTACCGTCTTTCTCGGTGCCCTGTTTGGTTGTGATCAGGATCACGCCGAAAGCGGCGCGTGCGCCATACACTGCAGCCGCCGAGGCATCCTTGATGACAGAGATGGAAGCCACATCATTGGGATCGATCTGATTGATGTCGCCGATAGCACCGTCGATCATGATAAGCGGGCTCGCACTGTTGATTGAAGTTGTGCCTCGGATATTGAGCGATGCGCCCTGACCAGGCTTTCCAGAGCTGGTGGTAACATTCAGACCGGCCACCGCACCCTGGAGCATGGAAGAGACATTGCTCACTGGTCTGCCTTCGAGACTTTTCCCCTCTATAGCAGCCACGGCACCGGTGAGATTCACCTTTTTCTGAGTGCCATAACCGATTACAACCGTCTCTTCAAGAGTCTGTGAGTCCTCCTTCATCTTGATGTTGACAACCGTCTGACCCGGAGCGACCTTCACGGTCTGGGACTGGTAGCCGATAAGGGCTATCTTCAGCTGTGCCGGACCTTCGGGCACCTGAAGGGAGAAATGACCGTCGATATCGGCCATGCATCCTGTACGGGAATTGACCAGCATGACGCTGGCACCGACAAGGGGCTCGCCCGAGTCATCGGTTATAGTACCCGTCACTTGTCTTGTCGCCGCCAACGCGGGTATGCCCGCGAGCAATGCAACAAGAATCAGAATTAGTCTGCTGACTTGTTTCATAAGTAAGGTATTAGTTGTGAAAAAATAGTTGATTAGTCAATTAGTTTAGTCTGTAGGCATCTGTGGAGAACGATTTAGGACGTTCCATCGTCTCCTTGTATACATTACCGAATTTATCGGTCACTGTAATCTCAAGATCGGTGTCGGCATCGGGACATTGCACCTGGAAGAAATGGAAGCGCTGCGATGTTCCTGTTCCAGGAATCGAAGTCAGGGCATCCCTATCCCAATAGGGGATTGTGAGAGCGGCGATGGAAAGCGGATCATATGCCACGATCTGTGTTGCGGCCAATGTCTCGCCCTTTGCAGTCTTAACCTCTATTTTGCAATCTGAGTTCCAGTTCCATACGTTTATAAGCACTTGGTTCTTCCGGGTGCCCGAAGCATAAGGTGTCACATACCGTTTTGTAAATTCATTTATAACTTTTGTGTCTTTCAGGTTTTTCCACTGCACGTTGCTGAAATCAACGTTATTGAGGTCATAGGCCCTGAACTGTATATTCTCGTCCATTCCTGTGCCCTTGTAGCTCCATTTCACGTTTTTACCTATGAAGTCGAAAACGGCATATCCATAGGGTGTGCCGTCGCAGCATACTCCTACACCGGGTGTGTAATATCCTGAATACCACCAGTCGCCGCAGACGGCCGGAATGTTGTGTTCATATACAGGATGACTGTAGTTCTTCGCCGGAACGTCGGTGGGAAGCACCGTGTGCTGCAGATGCAGGTGACCGTTGACGAAATGCACCTCATATCCGGAGCAGGTTGCTATAAGTTCATCTGCATTCATATACGGATTGGACGATGTTTTCCCCCTCAGGGAATATGCGTTGGCGGAAGACGAGCTATATGAGAACTGTGATCCGTGAGTCATCACATAGACAGGCGTTGACTTGTCTACATAGCTGAGATCCTTTGCAAGCCATGCGAGCTGCGGGCCATATACACTCTGTTTGTATGGACGGTCCGCCACCCCATCGTATAGCTGGCAGTCGATGTTGTCGAGCACCACGAAATGTATCTGACCGATATTGAAGGAATACCATGCCGGGGCTACGTGGGTAAGCATCGGGTTGGTCGCAGCCTTGTTGCTCGCCACTGCTTTCGGATCATGGTCATGGTTGCCTATCACCTGATATATTGCCATGTCCTTGATGTTCTCATTGATAGTCCTAACATAGTTGGGAAGTTCATAACCGTTTTTCCAATACTGATCCCAGGTCATGTCTCCCAAGGTTATGCCATAGATTTTCTCCGAAGCATGACTGCCTTTGTATGCAGTCACATCCGCGCAGAATTTCTTATACTGCACGATATCCTGACTTCTGTTTGCAAGATGCATGTCCCAAAGAATAGAACCTTGAAATTATCCTGTCCCTCAACCTTTTTAAGCGTGAAAGATATATTTTCAGGCACATCCTTACTTAATGCCGTGCGCTGATACATCTTCGGGAACACCCCGGCAGTCTCAGGCTCATATCCCGAAGGCACGGACATGAAAACGTAGCCCTGCTCTTTGTCCGAAGCGAGTCCGTATATTCCATCGGCGTTGGAGACAGTGCAGTTCTCTCCATCACTGACAACGACGTTAGCTACAGGCTTGCCATCCGTAGTCTCAATGATGCCGTATACCGTAGCGCCATCGGGAATCGGAATCCGGCGCGCCACGATCGTGATTTTTAGTGTACCCAGGAGTGTGCGTTTTCCGTCCTTTCCGACATGTATCCTGTAAGTGCCGGTCACAATATTGTCAGGAACAGAAAAAGTAAAATGATCCATTCCCGCCTCTGTAATGTTGCAAAGAGTCAACTGACCGCTATGTTCAAGATAAATTTTATCGGAAGTGGTGATCTTACCGCCTTCCTGAGATATCGTGATGATTCCACCCTTCTCGAGATCAACATTCTCCGGGATGGCGACTTTGAATTCATTTATGTCTGCAGGTGCTCCATTCGGGCTATCGTCTTTACAGGAAATGACAAATCCGCTGAACAATGCAGCCACAAGCATAATTCTCAGTAGGTTGCTGATTTTTTGAGTCATGGTTAGTTTTAGAGTATGTTTGAATTTAACACGAATTTAATGTTCTAAAGTTTAGTTATGGTAATCTTGTTAGGGGTCCTAAGGTTGAAAGGAGTTTTTCAATGTCAATGATGCTTCAGAAGAAGTTGCATTTACGTATGAAATTCAATGTCAGGACAGCTTCAAGTTTAGTTGCATTCTTCTCTATCTCTTGGTAAGAGATACTTATTTACTTTTACTTTGCAAAGATATGTAAAAAAAATTAAAAACTCGCAAATAAAAAATAAAAAAATTCGAAACATCTCAATATGGGCGATAAATTACACCTATCAACGTGGTTAGAAGCGGGTTAGAAGTGAATTCCCACCCTTCATCTATTGTCGCGGAGCGACACAAGGGCCTATTAACCGCGTACATCCCTCGTTTCACTCTGGACGTACGCGGACGCACATATAAAGAATGATAACCCCACACTGTCAGCGGCAATGCCGCTGACAGTGTGGGGTTTAATTGATAGATATTCACTTCCGCGCACAGATTACACTCCGTTCCATCTGTACGCGGTTAATAGGCCCTTATGTCGCTCCGCGACAAGCATTTGGTATTGAATAAAAATAAGGGGGAATAATGTGTCTTCGCACTCCAATTGAAAAAATTGCTGCATTTATATTCTATTATATTTCTGTTTATAAATGATTTACCAAAACTTAAGTATCTCTTACCAAGAGATACTTACTCAAAGCTTCCTCTAATTTCAATTGAAGGACTCTTTCCGCATTCCCTAATACATAACTTTATAATCGTATTTATTAGCCATGACTCGACTAAAAGCCAACATTCTTAAAATATTATTTATTGTTTTATCTTCCTTATCTCCCCTATCGGGATTTGCTCATCCCAGCACGCCCGACTGGGTTAAATCTGCTGTTTTCTATGATATATACCCGTCTTCATTTATGGACAGCGACGGCAATGGCATAGGGGATATCAAAGGTATTATCAGCAGACTTGACTATGTAAAGAGTCTTGGTGTCGATGCAATCTGGATGAATCCTATTTTCGTGTCGGGTTGGTTTGACGGGGGCTATGACATAATTGATTTTTATAAGGTGGATCCCCGCTTCGGCTCAAACGAAGATGTCCGCACCCTCGTGGACGAAGCGCACAAGAGAGGCCTTAAGGTCTGCCTTGACCTCGTTGCGGGTCACAGCTCGAACAAATGCGATTGGTTCATTAAATCAGCTACCGAAGGACGAGACGGACGTTATGCAGATTATTACATATGGACAGACAGTATTTCCTCCAAAGATTTAAAGGATATTGAGAAACGGCATAACGAAAAGGAACCGATTTCTTCAAAGACCGGGGCATGGGTGGGAGTGAAAGATCAGTTCATAGGCGATGCTTGTATCCCCGATGCTGACCGAGGCTCATATTATCTGAAAAATTATTACGTGTGCCAGCCTGCACTCAACTACGGTTACGCCAATCCTGACCCGACAAAGCCGTGGCAGCAGCCTGTTTCAGCACCTGGACCACAAGCAATGCGCCGCGAGCTTAAAAACATAATGAGTTTCTGGTATGACAAAGGCGTTGACGGTTTCCGCGTAGACATGGCACAGAGCCTGGTGAAAAACGATAAGGATAAAAAGGAGACCATGAAACTCTGGAAAGAAATGCGTGACTGGCAGGACACCAACTATCCGGGGAAAGTGCTGATTGCTGAATGGGGCAGCCCAGACAAGGCCGTTCCCGCCGGATTCGATATCGATTTCTATCTACCTTGGCTGCGTAAGGTGTATGCGGATTTGATATGGGAGACAGGTAAATCGAAACAGGTAGGGCCCGGAGCATATTTTGAAAAATCGGGGAAAGGGAGCATCAAAAGGTTTGTCGAGCAGTTTTATTCCGATTTGGAGGCGACATCACCCTATGGTTACGTGGCAGTGCCCTCGTCAAACCATGATTATCCTCGCGTCAATGCGGGGACGAGAAACACTCCGGAAGAGGTGAAGGTATTCATGACATTCATACTCACATTGCCCGGCATTCCTTTCATCCATTACGGTGACGAAATTGGCATGAGGAATGTTGACAACCTCCCGAGCGTGGAGGGTTCTCGCGCAGAACGGTCAGGCACCCGGACCCCGATGCAATGGAAAAACGAACCCTCCGCAGGTTTTTCATCCGCTTCCCCGGAGAAGCTCTATCTTCCCGTCTTTCTTGACGGAGGGAAACTTACCGTCGAGGAACAGGAAAAAGATTCCGGCTCGGTCCTCAATTTCACCCGCAACCTCATACGTCTACGCCACGAACATCCCGCGTTGGGCAACGAAGGAGACTGGAAAGTCGTCACATCCCTCGACAAGCCCTATCCGATGGTCTATACACGCACCTCAGGCAACCGGACATATGCTGTGGCATTTAATCCATCCGCCGCAGCATGTGACACCGAACTGGATATGCCGGATGCCAAAAGCCTTGTTCCTCTTTCCGCCGTAGGCAAAGCTAAAGCAAAAGTAAAAAATGGGAAGATACGTCTTAAGATGGACGGAATTTCTGCCTACATATACAAAATCAACTAACAGCATACTAAATCAACTAATAGCAACAATCATGATTAAAAGACTCAGAACACACTCGGGACTAATGGTCCTGACCCTGTTGACCGCCTTCATTTTGGCAGGTTGCAAGAATGATGACCCCGAGCCGAACGGAGGTGGTGCCAACGGTGAAATCACAGCCACTCTTCCGAGCACGCTCGACCTGGTAAAAGGAAATCCGATTTCATTCACCCAGCAGGGAGGTGTCATAACCACTTCCGATGTAATCTATCTCGAAAAAGAGGGAAAGTTTACTCCCTGCGAGATTACGGAAGCCACCGAAAGCCGTGTGACTTTCACTTCCCCCAAGAATATGACCACCGGAATATACAAGGTTCATGTCTCACATGGAGGCAAACGCATACTTCTCGGGGAGATAAAGATTACAATCGTATCGAAAAATATCGCCATCCCTCAGGGAGCCACCGTTTACGGGGTCGTGGAGACAACCGACGGTGAACCGGTTGCTGGCGTTGTAGTGACCGACGGCGTTGATTTCACTCAGACAGATGCAAACGGAGTCTACGGGCTCGGCTCCTCCAAAACCGAAGGATATGTCTCCATTTGCGTTCCATCCGGATATGAACCGGAAACGAACGGGGTGCTTCCCAAAATATATCAGAGGACTACACTCTCCTCTTCCGTTCCCGAGAATCTCTCGTTCACATTGAAGAAAGTAGGGTCACAGGATAATTTCAAGGTTGTCTTCATGGGTGACATGCACCTTGCTAACCGGACACAGGACATCGCCCAGTTCAAGAAATTTACGACAGACGTAACCCGTTACCGCGCAGCACACACGGGTGAGAAGATATATGGCATAACCCTCGGAGACATGACATGGGATGCCTTTTGGAAAAACGGCTACGAACTCGACGACTATGCCTCTACCATCAATTCCAACCTTAAGGATATGGTGGTCTACCAATGCATCGGCAACCACGACCATGATCCCAACAATAGACTGAGCTATCAGTCTGGCATCAACCCGCTGCTTACATATATCTCCCCTGCATGGTATTCTTTCAATATCGGGAAGGTTCATTTTGTGGTGCTCGACAATATCGACATCTCTCCCGCAACATCCACCGACAACACCCCCTACAAACAGAATTTCTACGGACCGCAGATGCAATGGCTTGAGAAGGACCTGTCATATGTTCCGTCGGATATGGATGTATATATTATCTCTCACGGCAGTCAGTGGTATGTCGACAGCAGCACCGCGAACAACTATGTGATCCGCGGCGAGACCAGAGACCAAGTTAACAGAATGATTGAACTTACAGCAGGCCGCAGCCTACACTTCGTAAGCGGTCACCTGCATCAGCAGCATACCATACTCCCAACCGACGGCGCAATGAGAGGTTACAGCCATCCGGTGTATGAGCACAATATCCCGGCGATATGCGGCGACTGGTGGTATTCCGGCTATTATACTCCGGGAGTGCCGGTATGCACGGACGGGACTCCTTACGGTTATGCAGTGTTTGATTTCACAGGCAAGGACGTGAAATGGAGATATAAAGGTACGGATGTCGATGAGAACGTGCAGTTCCGCACTTACGACCTAAACAATGTCAACTTCGACAACGTGACTTGGAAAAACCTCACCAATGCCGATGCACTCAAAGCTTTCAACGACCGCTACGTCAAAGCGTACACCGGTTCTCAACATCGCAATAAGGTTCTCATCAACGTTTGGAACTGGAACACTGACTCGAAAATAGAGGTGAAGACAAAGGATGGCAGGACACTAAACGCTGTGCAGTCTTACGTCTATGACCCCTTGTCGATCGCTGCCCTCACAATTCCGTATTGGGATAGAGGGGGTGTTAACTCAACTCCCGGCACTTATACCACACAGCGTTTCCATTTCTTCATGGTGCAGTGTCCCGATGCGGACTCCGACCTTGTAATCACGGTCACCGACAAATTCGGCAACGTATACAAAGAGACGATGGAACGTCCGCGCGAGTTCTCCACAGACGAATATAAGATCTATTAGAAATAACTTTATTAACAACAATAATCCCAACTTTATGAAACAAGTCAGCAGACTAATTCTGAGTCTTGTGGCTCTATTGTCGGTTTTTCCTGCAATGGCAGCATCAAGACAAGTGACGGGTACGGTGACCGACATGCAGGGTGAACCCCTTGTCGGTGCCAGCGTAATGCTGGTGAATTCCCGCACTGGATGCATGGCCGATATCGACGGTCATTTCTCTCTTCAGGTGCCCGAAGGTCCGGCATCTCTCAAGGTAGCCTTGATAGGTTATCAACAACAGACTGTTAAAGTCTCTCCTACTCAAACAGTGGTACACATCAAGATGAAGGAAGATTCCCAGACTCTTGAAGAAACC
Source organism: uncultured Muribaculaceae bacterium (assembly GCA_910584055.1). GTDB lineage: Bacteria > Bacteroidota > Bacteroidia > Bacteroidales > Muribaculaceae > Lepagella. The sequence goes on from CAJTZS010000026.1 coordinate 16,369, forward strand.
GTTGTCGTGGGTTATGGCAAACAGAAAAAAGTAAACCTCACCGGTGCAGTTGCCGCCATTGAAGGAAAAGAACTTGAGGGTCGCCCTGTCAACAGCGTGTCGACAATGCTACAGGGTGCTGTCGCAGGTCTTAATGTAAGCACAAGCTCTGCTAAACCCGGTAACAACCCTTCGCTCAATATCCGAGGTTACACTTCCATCAATGGGGCAAGTCCTCTCGTGATTATCGATGGTTCTATCGGAAACATTGATCAAGTCAATCCCAACGATGTTCAGTCAATATCCGTCATCAAAGACTCTTCGGCAGCCGCAATATATGGTGCGCGTGCCGCCTTCGGTGTGATTCTTATCACAACAAAAGCCGGTAACGAACAGGAAGGGAAAGCTACAGTGAGATATAACGGTCGGTTCGGTTGGGATGAATCCACAGTCTCTACCGATTACGAAACTTCCGGTTACTGGCATCTGAAGGTAATGGATGAATTTCAGCGTGGTCAGAACGGATCGGCTATATTTCCACAATATGACGACAATGACTGGATGGAACTCCTTGCTCGCGTCGACGACAAGACGGAGAATCCTGATCGTCCCTGGGTAGTTGAAGAAGACAACCCGGGAGGTGTTACCTCTACCGCTCCTCTGGGCAAAAGATGGAAATATTATGGCAACACCGACTGGTATCATTCCCTCTGGAAAGACAAGAGATTCCTGACCCAACACAATGTTTCGCTGTCAGGCGGTTCCAAGAATTTCCATTATTTCGTATCCGGAGCTTACAAACACAATGATGGCGTTGCAAAATATAATAATGACAAATACAACCAGTATAATCTTAGAGCAAAAATTGACTTCCGTATCAACAAGTGGGCAACATTTGAGGAAAACATGTCATATTTCGGAAAGAGTTATACCTACCAAGGTCCTGGATCGATCGAGAATACTATGAATTATTCCGGTCAATATGCCTTCCCTGTGTTCCCACTCCAGAATCCTGACGGATCTAACATATATGGCAATCCTTATTTCGGTTATAAAGTTGCCAATGGTCGACATATCGTAATGATGGAGGGCAAACATCCGGGCTCAGACATTCAGAATGCTTTCCTTTCCACATCCCGTCTCAATATCACGCCAATCAAACAATTGACCGTGACAGGAGATTTCACCTATCGTTTCCACCAGAATCGCAACACCAAGAGATATAATAATATCCCTTATCGCGAATATCCGGGAGCTGACATAAAAGTTTATGATTCCGGTGCTGGAGAGGATTATATGCGTGAACTTTATGAGACATCGCAATATTACACGGCAAATGCGTTTGCCACTTATAAAGATACGTTCAAGGATGCCCATAACCTGACAGTTGTGGCTGGATATAACTATGAACGATACAATTTCAAGAAAAACACTGTGGCTGTGAAGAATCTTGAAAATCCTGATTTGAACGATATCGGTCTGGTAACAGACCTCTCAACCAATGTCAAGGAAGTAGGAGGAGGACAACAGGAATATATCCTTCAGGGCATTTTCGGACGTATCAACTATGACTATATGGGTAAATACCTCGTGGAACTATCCGGACGTTATGATGGAACATCCCGTTTCGCAAAAGGTCATCGTTGGGGCTGGTTCCCTTCTGGTTCAATCGGCTGGCGTTTCAGTGAAGAGAAATTCTTCGAAGGGCTGAACCCTTGGTGGAGCAATGGTAAGATCCGTTTCTCTTATGGCAGTCTCGGGAACCAGAATACTTCCGATTACTATACATTCCTCCGCAAAATCAGTCAAGGCACAGTAGGGTATACATTCGATGGAACCACACAAGCAATATACTCAGCCGTGGGTGCGCCTATCGCCGGCGACTTCACATGGGAGAAAGCCAACCAATGGGACCTTGGTCTTGATCTCGGGTTCTTCAACAACCGCCTTAATATCGTTGCCGATATCTATGTGCGTGACACAAAGAACATGATTACCGATGGCGCTGAGCTACCGGCTGTATATGGTGCTGATCCTCCAAAGATGAATGCCGCAGACCTCCGCACAAAGGGATATGAGTTTAGCATAGACTGGAACGATTCATTCTCCCTTTGGGATAATCCTTTCACATACTATGTTGGATTCAACCTCTCAGACTATCGCAGCCATATCACCAAATTCGATAATGCTGACAAGACTTTCGCTAAGTCATATTATGTCGGAAAAGAAATCGGTGAAATCTGGGGCTTTGTAACCGATGGTCTCTTCCAAAGCGATGATGAGGCAAAGGCTTACGATGCAAAAGTTGACCAGTCGTATCTTACAAAAAACATGTATGGTGGCTGGCAAGCCGGCGATGTGAAATTCGTAGACCTTGACGGCGACGGCGTGATAGGTATCGGCGAAAATAAAGTTGACAACCCGGGTGACCGCAAGATTCTCGGAAACAGCTATGCCCGCCTACAGTATGGCTTCCGCGCCGGCTTCAGTTATTTTGGTTTTGATGCGAACGTATTCTTCCAAGGCACAGGCAACCATTATTGGTATCCCAACAGCGGGTGCGTGCCTTTCTGGGGTCCCTTCTCTTTCTATCAAAGCATAACTTATCTGTCGGAAGATTTCAAAGATCAGTATTGGACCATCGACAATCCCGATGCATACTTCCCACGTGCCCGAGGCAAAGGGGCTGCCCTCTCCTATCTCCAGTATACTAATGACCGTTATCTTCAGAATATGCGCTATCTGCGCCTGAAGAACCTTACCGTCGGATATACCTTCCCGAAAAAATGGACAAGAGTTGCCGGAATCGAAAAGTTACGTCTATACTTCACGGCTGAGAACCTATGCTACTGGTCTCCGATCAAGAAATATTCAAAATACATTGATCCGGAACTTTCCAATTATTCAAGTTCCACCGCTGTGAACTGGACCATTTCATATCCCTGGCCAAAGACCTTTACTTTCGGAATAGATCTTCAGCTCTAATCTAATATCTCGTAAACAATATGAAAAAATATATATTATCATTAGCTTGTGTCGGGCTTTTAGGTATGGCAACATCATGCGACAGCAATCTCGATGTCACGCCTAAAAACACGCAGGATATTGAGCAATATTTCAAGAACGAATCGCAACTTGAACTTTTCTCAAACAATTTTTACAGTGCGGTGGTCAATTCAACGCCATACTCCGCACAAGATGACCACAAATTAAACAAGAGCCTCAGCAGCGAACTGCTCAACGGATACTTCCGTACTGTCCCCGCCTCAGGAGGCGGCTGGACATGGACAACACTCCGCAAGATCAATACACTTATCGAATATGCCCCCAGATGCGAAGACCCGGCTGCCGCAAAAAAATTCACGGCTCTCGCTCGTTTCTTCCGCGCTTACTTCTATTTCGAAAGAGTGAAACGATTTGGTGATGTGCCTTGGATCGATCATCAACTATTTTCTGATGATGCCCAGTTATACGCAGCTCGTGACTCTCGCGAACTTGTGATGACTCATATGATCGAAGACATCGATTTTGCCATTGAGAATCTTCCTGACAATAGTGAGGAAAAGAATGTTTATCGTGCTACAAAGGGAGCTGCATTGGCTCTCAAATCACGTTTTTGCCTTTTTGAGGGAACATTCCGCAAGTATCATGGCATATCTCTTGAAGGACACGACTGGAGATATTATCTCGAACAGTGCGTGGATGCATCGGAGAAACTCATGAGTGGCAATTATGGCAAATATGCTCTTTACAATACGGGCAAGCCTGAGACTGACTACCGTGACCTTTTCACACAATGGAATGCATCTGACACTAAAGGTGAATATATCCTCGCCGTGGGTTACAGCGTAGAATCAACGCTATCTCACAGCGCAAACGATTACATGATAAGCCAGGTGAAAGGGAATCCAAGCGCTACGCGCAAGTTCGTTGCCTCATTCCTGATGAAAGACGGCTCTCGTTTCACCGACAAATCCGGGTGGCAGACAATGGAATTCAAGGATGAGATGAAAGACCGCGACCCTCGTCTTGCTCAATGCATCCGTGGCCTTAATTACAAACGCATAGGAGGTAGCTCCGTACTTGCACCCGACCTTGACGTTTCTCAAACCGGATACCAACCGATTAAGTTCGTTACAACACAGATGCTCGGGAACAACGATTGTGATCGTCCTGAAAGCTCCAAAAACGACATGCCGGTGTTCCGCTATGCCGAAGTATTGCTAAACTATGCTGAAGCCAAGGCTGAATTAGGCACTCTCACATCCGGAGATCTTGCGAAAAGCATCAACCTTATCCGCAAACGTGCGGGAATGCCTGACATGACAACTGGCAATACGACAGATCCATTCCTTACAAGCGCTGACTATGGTTACTTCAACTGCACAGATGGAGATGTGCTTGAGATTCGTCGTGAACGCGCAATCGAGCTTTTCATGGAAGGATTAAGATACTACGATCTTATTCGTTGGAAATGCGGCAAGTGCATAGACCAACCAATCTATGGCATATATGTATCCGGTCCGTGCCAGCTCGACATGACAGGTGACGGAAAAGCAAACGTTGCATTCTACGCGGAAGGCACAACAAAACCCTCCGGACTTCCCTCAGGATGTATTGCCAAGGAGATAAACAAAGATATCTTCCTTTCTGATAAAAGCCACGGATATATCTGCAATCATATGATAAACAACGATATCCAAGGTTTTGATGAGGATCGCGACTATTACTATCCAATTCCTTTAAATGAAATTTCATTAAACCCCAGCCTGGTGCAGAATCCGGGATGGTCTAAATAACAAAGACTGATGAAAACAAAAAATCTAATATTGGCAATTGCCATGATTCTTTGCGGATTATCGGTAACATCTTGCAAGGATGATGACAGCACAGGCTCTGCAAAGGCGGTGATGGGCAGCTCACGTGCAATCGAGTTTCCGAATGCCGACGCAGATCCTACAATGATAAGAATCGCCTCCGATGGCGACTGGAGAGTGGAAGCTCCCGACTGGCTGACGGTGACACCGTTGTCAGGCACCGCGGGCACCACCGATATCACGATATCCGCAAACGATAACGTTCGTGACGGAAAACCTGACAAACCTCGCCGCTGCGTGCTTGAATTCAGAGGCGACCGTCAGCTCAGCATCTTCAGCGTGACCGTGCGTCAGGCAGGAGATAAATTCCGCGACATCCAGCCCTCAACAATCGCTGAGGCTGATAATATCGAAGAGGAGCAGGGAGTGATGTTCTCCAAGCTTCCGGTGCTCGCCGCCACAAAGAACGGTTTCATCGGAACCGACGGCAAAGACTATGTCTACGTCACCGGTCAGGCTGCTCAGGCAAATCCGGGACAGCTGGTTGACGTGCTTGGCACAAAAGCTGTCTCCGACCAGAATCTTACTGTGATTCAGTGCGAGCAGATCACTGATGTCGTGAGCGGCACAGCCACTCCCGGCGCTGTCAGGGATATTACCGCTGACATTGATGAATTCAAATCAAGCAAACGCGAACTTATCAAAGTCAAGGGATATTACGACGGCAGCAAGGTGTCTGTTGATGGCAAGACAATGTCAGTAGGAGCTGAGGATTGCTCGAAAGCCGTAAATCTTGAGGATTACAACGGACATTTCGTGAACATTACCGGTGTCTATTCCGGCACAGCCACTCCTAATGTACGCATGATCGTGACCGGAATCGAAGACCTTGGAGCTAAGGAAATCATCTACTTCACTGATAACTTCAGCACTATACTCGATGGCTTCCAGAGTTGGTTTGAAGAACAAAAAGCAACGAAGAAGCAGACAGTCGATCCGGTTGGTGACAATGATAACGGTGCTTACCTGCCGAACCTTGGGACTCCTAAATACAATGGCATATCCTATAAGGATGCTCTTGTAAAAGCCGGATATGAGTTCGAAGGTCAGTTCAATGCTCAGTATGGAGAGAAGTCTGGATTCTATATAAGATCCGGAGCGACAAACAGCCAGGGTATGTTGACTCTGCCTAAGGTAGATAAATTCGGTGACAAGGCACCTGATGGCATTTTGTTCTCATTCGATTATTGTCCACATAAGACAGGTTCTGCCTGGGATGAGGTAAGTGTAATCGTCATAGTGAAGAATGGCAGTGACGTTAAGGTTTATCCTGATGCCGGTGGATATGACCTCCAGCAGGGATTACTGGATCCGGGTAATCCAAGTGAGGCATTCAAATGGTGCAATGCCGTAATCGAACTTAAAGGCGCAACGTTGACGAAGGACACAGAGATATTCTTCCGACAGATCGATTCCCAGTATTATGGTGCCGACGGCAGTGCCGGTAAGGCAACAGGTATGCACCGCTTCTTCATGAAGAACTTCAAGATCTACAAAGAAAACAAACAGTAACCGCTATCAGGCATGCGTTGTAGGAGGTCAAGCGCCTCCGCAACGCATACCTCTTTTATACTTATATACTCTTAAACTTTAAGTTGAAGCTGTGCGAAACTTAAATATTAAGTAAGTAAGAAAAATTAATGTACATATAAACCGCAGTTATTTTTGAGATGTTTTTGCCGCGTAATTCAGTCGTATATAGGCATATACGACTGAATTACAAGGTAAAAACAGCCAAAAAGAACAAGTTTTATAGTGCAAGATTTCATTACTTTCATATATCGGTTAGTTTTTATTACTTACTTAACCAATACTCAAATACCAACATTTATGAAAAAGTTATTACTACTATCGCTGGCAGCATTCGGGCTCAGTGCCTTTGCTGCCGAAAACGACTCTACAGTCTTTTTCTCGGAAAACTTCGACTGGATGCAACAAGTTCCAGGCTGGAAAGGTAAAGTTACTGATGGCAATCCTATCGGCGACGCAATTGCCGAGGATAATGGAAATGCTGCCTGCAAAGGTATTTCCACCGCAAAAGCCGGTATAGTAAAAGATGGAAACTCCGATTATCTTGTCAAAGATGAGCTTCTTGCCCGAGGATATGATTTCCAATGTAAGTCAAAAGGTGCACTCAATTCAAATCCATACACTCCGGCACAGTATATGCACAATTTTTTGAAATTGGGAACTACCAACAATTTCAATAGCGTTATTCTTCCGGCATCACTTACAGGTCAACAGAATTTAAAAGTCTCTTTCATTTGGTGTCCCCAGCGCGAAAAAACAAGTAAAGATGGCAAGCAATATGATAAAGTGCAACTGGCTGTCTATATAAGAGAAGGCGAAACAGAGACATTGGCATTCGAAGTGCCGGCTGTTGACTGGGAATCTACACACCCGATGGAATGGATTCCTGCCGAAGGTGAGATCCCCGCTACGATAGCTCTGACATCCTCTTCAAAAATAGTCATACGTCCGGTTGATGCCATATGGAACAACAACTATTGGGAATCCAACAGCAGCGCAAATATCGTTATGCGTTGGTATCTTGATAATGTTAAAATAATGCATCCACAAATGATGTAGTCTTTGAAGATGACTTTGAATGGATGTCGGCATGGACCGAACTTATGGTTCCTATTCCTGATGTAATCTACACCAATACTCAGGCAAGTAGTCCAGGTCTTGGCACACCTAAGTTCAAAGTATTCTCAGATGACTATCACTATACCTGGTGGTCGGTTCAAGACTATATGACAAAGACTCTGGGATATGGCGTTAACTCCTGGAATTTTGCCAACGATGTAGCCACTTTGAAGGCGGGGAAAGCCGATGGCTACTCTCCAATAGCAGCAAAGGAACATCAGTATCTGAAATTCGGCACCACAAACAATAATCCTGAGCTTGTGCTTCCGGCAATAGATTTCGGCGAAAATGGTGCTGACAACGTAACTGTGTCATTTATCTGGTGTCCGGATCGCAATAATAATACTGCGAAAAAATTTGACAGCACGGATGTTGTTGTTGTCGTTGACAATGGCGAAGGGGATGTTGAATATCCTTCAGTTCCTTTCACCTATGTAAATGAGAACAACGAGAAAATCGAGAGCGGCGACTACGCTTGGCATTATGTAAAGGTTGACCTTGGCGATGTAAAACTCACAAAAGATTCCAAAATCAAGATTCGCAACAGCCGGAGCATGATGAACACATCCGGTCGCCATGCATTCTTCCTCGACAATCTCGTTCTTGCAAAGAAAAATAGCAGCTCAGCAGTATCAGAGATAGCTGTTGACGAGAACGCCCCTGTCGAATACTACAACCTTCAGGGTGTAAAAGTTGAGAATCCCGCAAACGGTCTCTACATCAAAGTCCGCGGCTCGAAAGCCGAAAAAGTAATGATCCACTAATCAATTCTTCTCACGCCAGACAAATCTTTTGAAATACCTATCTTTGATTATAATTTAACTATAAAGGTATTTTCTGAGAGACCTACTTAGCATCAAACTGAGCGACTGTAGCTCGCAACTATCACAAACTGGAACACCCATTGCGGGCTCCAGTCGCTCAGTTTGTAATTCACCCAGTAGAAGACTCAACATCAAATACTCTATAACTTAAACACTGTAAACCCATTCAATTAACATTAAACTTTCGAACTATGAGACGTAAATTGATTCACCTATTTTCAATGACAACTATCTTGATAGTTGCGTCTTGTAATGACATAGTAGCTCCTGATTTATCCCTTGATAATCAGGAACCCCAATTGGCTGCAGAAAAAATCAAAAAACTTGATCCGGAAAAAGAATCTTTAACTTCTTCCGATGCAGAAATTGTTGCAAACCTCCTTATGAGGAATAATGCTACAAGATCTACAGATAATAAAGACATCAAAGATATTGTAACAATATCGGACGATGCCGGACAGCCCGCAATATACGCTGTTAATTTTGAACAAGGTGGTTATATACTGATCTCTGCTGTAAAGAAATACTATCCAATCTTAGCCATGATAGATCAAGGATATTTTTCTTATGACGATACACCTCAGGGCGAGAAAATACTCATAAGGAAAATGCTAAACCAAATTGAAAAAAATCAAAAATCTCTAACAGATTCAACTGCAAATAAAATAGATAAAGAATGGCAACATTTTGAGATGTCAGAAAAACCATCTTTAACACGTGGGGATGGAATGACTGATGAAGAATATCAAGAAATTTATGATCGTTTTGCTTGTGAGAATGATTGCAATGACGGTCTTTATAAATTAACCGATTGTGAAAATATTCTCCCTGAAGATGTTTATCAGACTTATTGTGAAAATGCAGAAGCTTATTCTGACAACTTGTTCGGTGGAACAAAATTTGGGTGGGAACATACAGCCCTTGTAATGAAAATATGGGATTATAAATCATATGACTATGGACAAATACTAACCACACATTGGGATCAGTTTTATGATGAGTCCTCTTCTGCAACATTGTTGGGTTGTGTAACAATAGCAACAGGGCAATTAATGAAATATTTTCGTTATCCCGCAACTTTTAATTGGGATGATATGCCTGACAATAAATGTACAGATACTACTACGCAATTTTTAAGACGTTTGAAATCAGAATTAAATACAGATTCAAATAACGCAAGCACACTTGAAGAGGCAACAAGAGTATTAAATAGCTATGGTTACAATTGTTATCTTACATCTCATAACGGAAGCACAACAATATCCTCACTAAAACAAAACAAGCCTGTAATACAGAGGGGGCACATTTCCGGGGCACAATATGGACATGCATGGATATGCGATTCTTATAAACATAGTATGAGTAGCTACATATACTATTTATATGTTTTAGATTATACTCTAAGTGGTGAAATTGACTATACACGTGTGCCACTTCAAGAATATCAACAATGGGAAGATACAGGATCCAGTTATTTCCACATGAATTGGGGACAAGGAGGAATACATGATGGATGGTTTAGGGATGATTTAAATGATGCTCCATCAGAATTGCAATATAAGGCAACAAGACAAGACATAATTATTACTGGTTTTAACTGATTCAAACTAAAGTCACAATAAATTATCCAAACAAAAAGTATTATCCTAAATTTATAAAAATCTATTAAGATGAAAAAAAATATAATAGCTATGATGGGTATTGGTCTGATCATGTTAGCCGGTTTATCCGCCTGTTCATCCAATGAGGATATACAGCAGAATGAATTTATACCCATACCTTTAACGGATATTGAGAAAGAAATTGCCTCAAACAGTAGAAATATAGGAATTGATATGCTGTCATATCTAAGCAAACAAAATGATGGCAATATCGTTTTCTCTCCATTGAATCTATCTACCGCAATGGCGATGCTTGCCAATGGTGCAAACGGGGAGACTCTTGACGAGCTACTTAACGTAATAAACTCAGTTGGCACATTGGATGATATCAATTCTCTTTATTATAAACTGATTGCGAATCTTCCGGCTATCGACAAAACCACAGATATCGCATTTGCCAATTCACTGTGGATAAACAACGAGACAGGAGCTAATCCGAGCATCAGTTTTTTATCCTCGCTTAATGATTTTTACAAGATAACACCGGTCTTGACAAATATAACGTCTACATCCGCGATGGAACAAATCAACGCATGGTGTTCCAACGCTACACATGGTCTGATAAAAAACTTTATTCAGTCACCATTGCCTGATAATACATCTGTATTTTTGGCAAGCGCATTATATTTCAATGGAAGATGGAAAACGCCTTTTGACAAATCCAAAACTAAAACCGATCTTTTCTACAACGATGGCGTCAACGCCAAAGAGGTGGATATGATGAACGGTGATATAGAAATGAGAGCACTTGAGGCAGATTCATATAAAGCGGTAAGAATGCCTTTTGGCAATGAGGCGTATTCATTATGCGTAGTATTGCCAAATCAGGGAGTTGATGTGAATGACTGTATCCTACACATGAAAGATAAGGAATTCCACAATTTCCTCATCGGTTATAGCCCTTCAATGGTTCATGTGAAGATGCCCAAACTGAGCATTGAGACGGAATCAAATGTCATAAACGGATTAAAGAGTTTAGGAGTCTCGTCTATTTTTGACCAAAAGAAATGTGACCTGAAAAAAATATCCAATGGATGCTTCATCAGCGACATCATACATAAACTTACCTTGAACATTGATGAAGAAGGAGCACGAATGGCGGTTGCAACCGGTTTTAAAGGTGAACTCGCAGATGCACCTGCAGCCGGAGAGATGAACTTCTTTGTTGACCATCCATTCATTATAATGATTACAGAAAAAAGCACAATGGTTCCGCTCGCATTAGGAATCATACGTGATATCCCTTAATAAACAAATTACACATATAAAATGAAAACGAAGCTATTAATCTATGGTTGTCTTTTAACGATGACGATCGCGGGGAACGCACAAAATGCTCCAGAGGTGAAAATCCCTGACTATTCGAGTTATATCCTGACTCCGAAGCCCGGTCCTGAGCCGCGTATCAACGGAGCAAAAGTATTTGGCGTGCGACCCGGCTCGCAATTCCTTTTCTCCATCGCGGCGACCGGTGAACGCCCTATGACGTTCGCAGCCAAGAATCTTCCTGCCGGTCTAAAGCTCGATTCGAAAACCGGACGCATCTCGGGACGCGTTGCAGAGAAGGGAGAATATGTAGTGGAACTCTCTGCCCGCAACGCTCATGGCGAGACCAAGCGCAACCTGAAGATCATTGTGGGTGACCGCATCGCCCTCACCCCTCCGATGGGTTGGAACTCCTGGAACTGCTGGGGACGCGATGTAACGCAGGAACAGGTGCTCTCCTCCGCACGCGCCATGCACGACAAGGGACTCGTAAACCATGGCTGGACCTACATCAACATCGATGACGGCTGGCAAGGGAAACGCGGAGGAAAATACAACGCAATCTTGCCGAATACTAAATTCCCCGACATGGCTGCCCTCACAAAGGAGGTACATGATCTTGGTCTCAAACTCGGAATCTATTCCTCTCCGTGGGTTGGAACATATGCCGCCCATATCGGCAGTTATGCCGACACTCCTGATGGCAATTACAGCTGGATAATGGATGGTAATTATAACGAAAACTACCGCTACACCCTCCCCACCGGCGACTACTATAAATATCGGCAGGAACAATATAGACTTGGCAAGTATTCTTTCGTAACAAATGATGCGAAACAATGGGCTGAATGGAAGATTGACTATTTGAAATATGACTGGAAGCCCAATGATGTGGAGCATATCAAGGAGATGTATGATGCACTGCGTGCCACAGACCGCGATATAGTCTACAGTCTTTCCAATAGTGCTCCGCTCTGTGATGCACCTGCCCTTGCGAAGTATTCGGATTGCTGGCGCACCACGGGTGACATCCGCGACACATGGGAGAACTTCAGCAAGATCGGTTTCAACCAAAGCCGCTGGGCTCCCTGGAGCGGACCGGGACACTGGCCCGACGCCGACATGCTTGTTGTCGGGCTTGTGGGATGGGGTCCGAAACTGCATTACACCAAACTGACTCCTGACGAGCAATATACCCACATGACCTTATGGAGCCTCTTTGCCTCTCCGCTTCTTATCGGATGCGACCTTGCGCGTCTGGATGATTTCACGCTGTCGCTGCTCACCAATGATGAGGTGATTGATGTTAACCAGGATCCTTTGGGTGTTCATGGTGCACCTATTGTCGAGACGGCAGAGGAAGCTGTTTATGTGAAGCAGCTTGAAGATGGCTCAATGGCTGTAGGACTTTTCAACAAGACCCTCCAGCCCCGCGACATCACCATCAACCTCAAACAGCTCGGTTTCTACGAAAAGAAAACGATTCGCGATCTCTGGCGACAGAAAGACATCGCGCAGACAGACTCAAAACATACCTCCACGGTCAATCCCCACGGAGCCGTGATGCTCCGTATCTACTAAGGCTTCCGCCTCAAACCGTTGAGGCAGGGACAAAAAATCTTTAAAGTCGAAAGATTGTTTTAGGTCATATGAATTTGATTCATGATACACTATTAATCCGAAGTAGCCGGGAGTCTCACGACTTCCGGCTACTTTTATATACAAGCAACTTTCTCTAAATTTCATTTTTAATTTCAGCATCCCTTTCCTTAAATAACTCCTCATTTATCGAACCGGGTTCGATAAGGTAAGAAGTAAAAGGGAATAGGTAAAAGGTAAGAATTGGCATGACTCTAATGTGAGCGTCAAGTCGTAGCTGCTGTTCGATACAAATTTGTCAAACGTGCTTCACCGATTACCATCATAAAATCAAAACGCGAAGAAGCGAAGAATATTTGTGGCTGTCGATTTAAATTCGTATATTTGCATTACTGATGGAGCGGTTATATAGGGAGCTTGCATCATGATTATCATAAACTATTAATTAAACTTTCTATGCAGAGAAAATGTATTGCTTTATGCGTGGCGGCTGTATGCTGCCTTGCTGTTTCGGCAGCACCGAAAGATCTCCGTTTTGTGGATGGGGAGAATCTTACTCTTATCAATAAGACTATCGAAACCCCGGACCGGTACACAAGGGTAGACACAACAAAATATGATGGATTCACCAACTACCAGCGTCGCGAACTCACGCAGCATAGCTGTGGATTGGCTTTATGCTTCAAGACTAACAGTAGTTCCGTATATGCTCGTCCTACCTATCGTCTACACAAGAAACTTGCTACTCAAACTGGGGTCAATTCCGAAGGTTTCTGTCTTTATATCAAGAAAAACGGGAAATGGAAATATGCCGGTGCGAATACTATGGGCAAGGATGGCAATGTATCGCTCGTTACCGATATGGCACCGGGTGAGAAAGAATGCATTCTCTATCTTCCGAACCTGAGTGTGCTCGACAAGGTGGAAATAGGTGTTGACAATAATGCATCGCTGGAGGCGATGCCGAATCCCTTCCGCCATAAAATCGTGGTTTTCGGATCAAGTTTTACGCATGGAGTAGGTTGTTCGCGTCCGGGGATGTCATATCCGATGCAGCTTGAAAGGGCTACAGGTCTTCACGTATGCGATTTCGGTATGAGCGGCAACTCCAAGCTGCAGCAGAGTTATGCGAGAGTGCTTGCAGATACTGAAGCCGATGCATTCCTCTTCGATGCGTTCTCTAACCCTTCTGTTAAGGAAATTGAAGAGAGGTTTGTGCCTTTCGTGAAAACTATACGCGAGAAACACCCTACAACGCCTTTGATTTTCATGCAGACCATTTATCGCGACTACCGTAATTTCAACACCAAGAAAGAACATGACGAACAGGCGAAAATGGACCTTGCAGAGAAGATGGTTAAAAAGGCGATGAAGAAAGACAGGAACATATACTGGATTGTTCCTGAAGTAAACGACGGCGTTCACGAAACCTCCGCCGATGGCATCCATCCCAACGACTATGGATACTCGCTATGGATGGAATCTATCAAACCCGACATCTTACGCATATTGTCAAAATAAAGAAGAAGCTGCCTCATGGGAGCTGCTGTTGCTCGCAACGGCAGCAGTTTAATAAAAGGAGAGCCGAGGTAAGCCTCGGCTCTCTTTTTATCAGCATTTGAGAATCATTACTTCTTGTAGAGACGATGTGTCTCTGCCTTGTCATCTGCTGCAACGCGGAGCATGTAGACTCCGGCGGGATTGCCACCCATGCCAAGACGGAGCTCCATGCCGGCAACGGCATCAACTATGTCACTGCCGACAAGCTTACCTGCTGCATCGTACACCTCAATAGTGAGACGAGCGGAAGTATTTGCAATCATGATGAGATCCTCATTGACAGGATTCTCTTTGACATTGACAAGTTTCGAGCTGTCAGCCATCGCATCTTCCACGCCGGAAGCATCGGTCACGTTCACGGTGAGGGTCATCGGTGTAGACATACCCTTATCGTCTGTAGCCGTCACGGTAGCTGTAGCGTTGCCTATACCCTTGCCGCGGAACACTACACCGCTATCGGTGGTGTATGCATCAGCGACATCGTTGGCGTTGAATGCGAATGCATAAGTCATCGCATCTCCGTCAGGATCGGTGAAGAGTTCGCTGAAGTCAACAACTTCGGAAAGTTCTCCGACCTTGACCTCAACGGTCTTTCCTTCTACTGCTATCGGTGCGCGGTTCACTTTCTCGACCTCATAAGCAACAGAGGCATTGGCTGAATGTCCCTTGTCGTCGGCAACAGTCAGTTTGAAGCCATAGTTGCCGGCAGTTCCAAAGTCGGGAGCAATCTCAACCTTAACTGCAACCGGAAGGGTCGCACCTGTCACCTTGAAGACACCGTCCTCACCCTTGGTCACCACTGCGTCGGCATCAGAAACATCCACGGTCACTTCCTTGATGGATGCAAGTTTGGAAGCATCCTCAAGAGATATCGACAGATCATCCTTGTCAGGATCCGAAACCATAACAGTCACCAATGTAGATTCACCCTCCTTGGCATAAACCTTATTTGCCGGAGCCGAAATCTCGGGAGAAGAGTTCAAGTCAAGATATACCGGGAAGTTGATCTTAGGCATTGCCGGATCATTGGTCTTGATAACAATCATGGCCTTGTTCCCCTTTTCGAGACGCGCCGCAGCTGCGTTGACCTGAACTTTCACGTCAACATTGCCATTGACAGCAACCTCACCTTCGGATTCTTCGTTAAGAAGTTTGATCCAAGGTTCACCGGACTTGGTCTCAAGACATGTCATCATGTAACCGGCTGAGCCGATCTGTGACTCTAAAAGTTCGGCCACATCATACCATCCTGATTCCTCTGTCCAAGCCATATAACGGCCATTGGTCACAGGCTCTTCTTTCGCGCAAATGAACGAGGGGTACTTGATACCTTCAGGATATGTGACAACCATACAGAACTCTTCGCCCGGATTCATATATACCGGACGTTCAAGCGCGGCCACATAGAAACGACCCATAGTCGGCTTATCCGGATTAGGAGTGGCTATGAAAGCGCCCTTGCCAATCAGTTCTCCTGTTTCGGGATCGTTTCCTGAAACCAGTTCAACCTTTATGGTCGCGTTCTCTAATTCTTCCGTGACTACCGGCAGATATACATGGGAGATATTGATACCGTTCTTAGGAGCGACAAATGATGTCGAAGCCTTGAAGGTATCGAACAATGTGCCGACACCATAATTCCAGGAATTGGTATTTCCGGGCATGGCATCATAGTAAAGAGCCTGAGTGTATGCGAAGTTGGTCGGGAGGTCGAAAGGATTGACGGTCTCGTCATTGTCTGCATAAGCCATCACCTTCTTGTCTAACAAGCCTTTCTCCACAGAGAACGGAGCAGCTTTATAGCTGTTCTTTTTACTCTCTTTAGCGAACATCGGAGCTACACCGCCACCGAAATCATCATCAACTTCGCCTACACCTGTAGGATCGAGTGTCAGCGAATAAGTAAGCTTATATTCTCCGACGTTTCCAATCTTCACAGTCTCGACGGAGATATGGTCGTCGGCAGCGTTCTCAACCCGTATTTCCTCTTTGTCAAGAGTCATCGATGGAGCCGGAGTGATGGAGAATTTAACATTCACAACCTTCTCCACGGGAGTTTCATCGGAAGGATCAAGTCTATAACCGATTGTCACAGGGATGTTGTATACACCCGGTGTCTGCCAGGTCTGTCCCGGAGTGATGGCCATAGCGAATCTCACAGGAGCCGCGCCCACTTCCATCGGTTGGAAGAAGCCTGGGTCAACAGGCTGCCACATCTTACCGCCTGTAGGTTCGCCTGTCCACATATCCAGTTCCGGAAGCTCTGCCATAAGCGTGAATGCAGGCATGTCAAATCCTGGGAATTCGGGATCTTCCTCCATAACCGGTTCATAGGATACATATTCAAGAATGTAATTGGCCGTACCCTCATTAGCCACAGCGAACTTAGCTGCATATGGAAGACCCATCTGCACAATCGGGTCAGACATGTCTGTACTCATGTAACCCAATACATTCTCAATCTCCGCACTTTCGGGAATGGAGGGTTTCGCCTCTCCTGTCACAGTCACATTCACAGGTATGGCAATCTTCTCCTTAGAAGGAACGTTGGTGTTCAGAGCAAGCGTCGTCTCACAAACTCCCGCCATCCGGTTTGTATTCACGTCAACCTTAACCTCATGTTTAGCACCGGGAGCGATTGTATTGGTGAACACCGGACTGAAACTTACAGCATTGCCGAATGCGATGTAACGCTCGGGAAGCTGTATCGACTCGGTTGCAGTCTCGTTCGAGACGCCTGCAAGGCCGAACGCAGACATGATAACGGAATTCTCGTCATAATCCTTATACTGGAATTTGAAAGAACCGTCTTTCTCAAGAATCAGCTGATAGCATACACCATAGTTCATCGAGTTTCCATATTCCATGAACGAAACCACTGCGCGATCTTCCGTCACATAATGATACGTACCTGCCGTCTTGGTGGTGTTCATCGAATGGAGACCCCAATAAGGAGCTATGATATTGGAGAAGACTGTCCCTTGAGGGAAGTCAGCCGGAGGTTCGGGCCATATCTTGTCGTCGCGACGCTCTGTGAACGAAACGAAACCGGTGTTGTAAACATACATCTTGGTATATTTCTTTCCATAGAACGGGAACGCGAACGGAAGTTCTACTTCCACATAGTCATGGCTGTTGTAATATCTGAACGCGTTCTGCTCTCCTAAGCCATTGTCAACGATATCAATCCAGTTAAATTCAGCTTCCTTATCTACAGAGGCTCCGTATACGTACGACACTTTTGAATCTTCATTCTCGGGAACGGTCACCTTAACGTCTTCGTTCGGGGTGAACGCGTATACAAGAGGCTCGTTGCCGGAGTTGGAGATCTCGAGGGTCTTGCTCAGCGGCGTGCCGCTGGCAACAGTCTCGTTGATTGCATCAAACGAAAGGTCGGCAGCCGGACAGCCTATAACCTTACCCTTCAACATAACCGTCATCTCATTCACATCAGTGGTGACGGTCATCTTGTCGCTGATATCGCCTTCCGTATCGGTAGGCACTTTCACCATAATATCGACAGAATTGCCGGCCTTGACCATATACGGGAACACATCGCTGTTGGCTACCGACATCTTATTAGATTCCATCTGTGGAAGATTCACTGTCAGAACGTTATGACCGGTATTGCGCACAGTCACGGGCACAATGAATTCAGAAGTGCGGAACACCTCACCGAAATCTATAGCCGTATCCTCTATTGTGGCTTTCGCATCGAGACCCTTAGGATCGATTGAAGCATTGAAACGCACGAAAGAGACTGCCGGAGCAGGATCGTTGGTGACGATTGCCAGGTTATTGAAAGTTTCGCCGGCATTCATGTCCTCATCAACGCTGACCGTCGCCTTCACATCCACGGATTCTCCGGGAGCAATGAGGCCTGCGGCGGGTTCAAGCGTACGCACGAACTGAGCCTGCGGAGCCTCGAACCTGACAGCGGTTCCTGTTCCGAATTCACGGAAGCGCTGATTGTCGGAAGTCGGTTCCTGGACACCAAAATAATCAGCCATATCAGCGGAAGTCACTGTTACCTGGTCTGCAAGTTCCGGATCGTTGATACCGCAGAAAAGGGTACTGCCAGACTGGAACAACATCTCCCCGTTGTAATCGTCATAGAAGATTTCTATATCTCCGGATGGAGCAAGCGACATATGGAATGATGCAGGGGCATACTCCGTATCGTATACCAAAGCAAGAACATTGGTGAAATTCACCACAAAGTTTCCATCTTTCCAACCATACTCGACCTTTGATTCCGGACCCATCTGGAGCTGACGGCCATAAGCCGATACAAGACCAGTTCCGAGAATACTGGACGAAGTTTCGGTAAGAGGAGACCTGAACGTCTCATCTGCATTAGGAACGAACAAAACTCCACCGAAAGATGTGATGTAAACTTTGTCGTAGGTCTTCCCATAATAGGGGAAAGAGAATCCGAGTGATATGGCCTTAGACAGATATACATTATCGTTGAAAGTAGAGGTCACATCTGTCAGATTCACCAGAGAAGGTGCGGGAACGTATGTAAATTCATTATACCCATCAAGTGTGGAGGATATCGTATAACCGAATTTATGAAGTTTGGCAGCGCCCTCCACCGTCTGGTCTGAGAATTTCGGGAATACATATTCCAAAGGATACTTACCTTCATTGCTTATCTTGAAAGAAAGCTCCTTGGCATCCTCGCCAAGCGTAAGCGTGCCGGCTTCTACCACAGACGGTTCAACAGCAACTTTTGCAGGTTCGGTAGCGACACCCCTGACGAGTATCTTCACTTCGCGACCTTCACTGTCGGTAAATGTAACCGTAGCGGTATGCGAACCGGCCTCTTTCGGAGTGTATTTAAGTTCAACCTTAGTCGTGGTCCTTGCAGGGAAACCGCTTTGAACATAATCCGGGCCTGAGAAATTATCAGAACTTACGGTGATGTTTTCCTGATATATGGCAGGACCCCATTCCGATCCACGGAACGATCCGAAACCTTTGTTGTAAACCTCTGCCACGAGAGTCTTTGACTGACCCACGAGAAGGCTACCGAAATCAACCACCTTGGGCACAACCACCTGCGGTCCGTTACCGGCAACCGTCAAAGTGACAGGCACGCTCTTCATTTTGGCGTCGCTTTCATTGGTGGAAAGCTTCACTGCAAGGTTATAGGTGCCGTTCACAAGCTTACGGCCGTCAGCCTTGACTGCGACACTCTGTGTTTCCCCTTGCTTCACAATGCCGGAAATCGGGTCAAGTTCGAGCACCTGACTCCAGTCAGGATTGAGAGAACGCGCCTTCACACCCCAAACGAACTGGTCTGCAAGAGATTCATAGCTGCTGCCTTTGAGAGCTGCGGCAAGCTGAACCCATGTTTTACCCATATCGTTACTCATGAAGCTGCTTGTGCCGGCATTAGCATCAGGAGCGTGTGCCATACCGAGAGGGTAACCTTCCTGACCGGCATCGAAATGAGCCACAACCCAGAACGATTCTCCGGGAGCGAAATGTATCTGTTCCGGAAGGGAGATATTATAATTATATGTGAAGAACTGATAATCCACCTCTGTTATCAGAGAAGCGACAGAGATCGACACGTCACCTTTGTAGATGCTGATTTTAGGATTCTCTCCCCAGATTCCTTCAGGCGCCTCGAAATAGAGTGCGGTAAGGTTGAACCCTTCAGGATATTTCTGGGCATCCACCTTAAACCATTGGGCAAGCGAGTTGGGCAAAGTTTTGTCCGTCTCACCGATCATGGCGTAAAGCTGGTCGTAAGTGTATATCTCTTGGGGATAATCATCTGCGTCATACTCTGCGGAGGCTGCTACGGCTGCACGGCTGGCAGCGGCGGTGGAGAGCTTTCCGGAGAAGGGTCTTACCGAACCTGGAGCCGGACGGCGAGACTGAAGCTGGGCGCTGAGCGTGCTCTTTGACGCCTCCCATTTGAGAAGGCCTTCGGCTTCGTTGCCGATGGTGAGCGTTCCTGTTGCGACAGGCGCGGACGCCGTAGCCCCCATGCTCAATGATGATTCGGCAATGGTCATTTTCGGACCGGCATTGGTCTTGACCATCTTGACGGGTGACAACACGGAGGCTGCGCCCCAACGGTTCACAGCCTGAACAGCCACATAATACGACGTTAGGTTGGCAAGGCCTGTTATTTCAACGGAACAGGGGTCTCCCGAGTTCAAGAACTTGGAATCAACCACCACGCGCGGAAGCTTAGTCAAGTCGCTCTCGGCCGTAAACGGTTCTGTTGAATAATATACGATATGGTTGTTTACGTTGTTGTCGGGAGATGCAGGGACTATCCAGCTCACGCTTATATAATCCTGCGCTGCAATGATGTCGAAATCGCTGACAGCATCGGGAGCTCCGCTTTGATTCATGTTCACGGCCTTGGTGGCATCAAGGTAGCCGGTTCCGAAGAGACCTTCCACTTTTTTGTTATCGCCATAGCCATAGAAATCATTTACGGATGTGAGAAGCTGCGTGCGCAATGTCTCGTTCAAGAAAGTCGGGGAACCATATTTCGAAAGGATAAGGGCAGCGACACCCGATACGTGTGGCGTAGCCATAGATGTCCCCTCGTTATATCCGTATTCGTTGCCGGGAAGAGTGGAAAGGACTCCCTGAGCTTCTCCATAATCCAAAAGACCGCCGGGGGCGACAATGTCAGTGCCCGGACCGTTGCAGGAATAAGATGCGGGAGTAAGTTCCGAAGTCATAGCGGCCACACCGATAACTTTTTCATAGCAGCCGGGGTAGAAATCTCCGGTCTTTCCCTCGTTACCCATAGCGAAGATACAGAGACCGCCGCTCATCTTGTCTGAACGCGCCTTCTCCGTGAAATAGTCGATGGCATTAAGCACCGCCTCCTCATAATAGCCGGCTGTGGGCCAACCCCATGAACACTGGGCGATCGTAGCGCCCCTCTCGGCGGCATAAACCAAAGCGGCGGCAAAATCGCCGTCGGCAGTGCCCGAACGGGAGTCAAACACCTGACAAGAAATCATCTTCACCCCGGAATTGGGGGAGCCGTCACCGCCTGCAACACCGCCGACACCAATGCCGTTGTTGTTTACGGCCGCAACCGTTCCGGCCACGTGAGTTCCGTGGGAATGGGGATAAATCTTCGGCTCGTTGGTACAGAAGTTCCAGCCATAGATATCGTCGGGATAGCCGTTGTCATCGTCATCTATACCCTCTTTACCGTTAAGCTCAGCTTCGTTGACATACATGTTTGCGGCAAGGTCTTCATGGGTATAATCCACACCGCCGTCGATAATCGCTACAAGAACGTCTTTATTTCCTGTTGTCGATTTCCAGGCATCGAAAAGATTGATATCCGCACCGACAACGCTGTATGGTATATTACCGAAATTCTGATAATGCCATTGTTGCGGCAGGAACGGGTCGTTGAAAGGCATCGTCGCAGGAGCTTTCACCGCCTTGCTGCGGTCAAGCTTCCTGAAACCTTTCGTACCCTCCTTGAGGCTCATCGGGGTTACAAGTTCCGAACGCTCCACACCTGCTGTCGAAGCGAAAACCTTTCTCGCCTCTTCAGAAGACACAGACTCGTCGAAACTTACCACATACCAACGGTCAAGTCCGTACTTCGCCCTGTCCTTTGCAAATTTCTCAACATAAGGAAGCATCGGGCGGATGCTGACCGCTTTAACATCACGGGCCGCCCGGTCAAGAGGCGTGATTCCGGTTGTCACAACACCGCGCGACTGCATCAGCGGGGCATGTCCCACTTTCAGAGCCACCTCAGGCTGCAACTTAACGCGTATCACACCCTTCTTGGGTGACGCACCCGCATCAGCTCCTTGTGCCACGCCTGAACAGAACATTGCCGCTACAAGCATTACACACATTAGAAGTTTCTGCATAAGCTGTTATTGTTTAGTTGTTTATAATAATTCAAGTTATTTACTTATACAAAGAAAATAACATTAATATGCAAAGTTAGTAAAATTAATCAGATTCTATAACATCGGTGAAAATTTTTAACTAAAAGTGCTAAAAACGATATAGTTTCTTAACAATTTCCATTTCCTTAACACAAAGGCGGTCAACATGGATTTTCCATGTGACCGCCTTAATGGATACTATAAGCTTTTATGGAGTGTTTATCTCAAATTCTTGGTTATTTTCCTACTGCCGTCGGTAAGGATCTCAACCTTTATAAACGCGCCTTTCTCGGGTGACTTTGTCAGCTTTCTTCCGGCAATATCGAAATATTCGGTCGCAACCACCATTTTTTCAGCATCGATATCACCCACTCCTGACGATCCTGTCTGCTTGACGGTTATGACATAATTCATTGCCGGTCCGGTAATTGTTATATGACCTTCACGGTCAGTGTCTGTCGGCGTAGCAGTCACTGTAAACATATTGTCAGATGCAACTTCCTGGGCGGCATCTATAGTGAAATCAAGCCATTCTGCATCCTTGACAATCTTGACATACTTGTTATCCAAAGGATAATATGAGTTGAAGACAAGTTTTCTGTCGCCCCCTGCAAGCGGCATCTCAATCTCGGACATACCTGATTTTTCAAAAATCCAAGCGAAATCGCCATCCACCATCCAGAGGAAATCGCATGCACACAATTTTTTAGTGCTGCCTCTACCCTCATCATAAATCTTGCTGTCATAGAAATAACCTGTGTCTACCTTGCCATTGTCGTCCCATTCCAGCAAAACACCGCAATTGTGTGGCCAAGGACATTCATCCCCTCCTTCCCAAACAGTTCCGGATCCCAATATGGGCTGCAGTTTACTGAATGATCCTTCCGCTGCAAAACCCTCGAGAACAGCCATGAACGCGCAATCTATTGTTATTGGAGACGAAGCATCGGATGCATTCGGATTTTCAAGATCAAATAGAAGGCTCTTGTCGGAACCCGGGGCAATCACTTTCTCACCCCTGGCAATCACCTCATCCGTTGGAATGCCTGACGCATCAAGTTTATAGAGTGTCATGGTGAGCGTTGTTTCCTTCAATGCCGTATATTCGATCCACCCCCAGATTTTGGTTATGGCATACGGTGCATCCGGTGCATGAAATATATTGTAGAAGCCCTTCATCTTTAGATCCTTCTTCTCGGGGAATACGGGAGTCCATTTTGTCACTGAATATGGATCGGCAGCTGTAGGCACATACTTCAGTGATCCGAAAGTTGTAGTCATCTTTCCATTCACATCCCTATAAAACATCTCGGAATACGGAGTCATGCCGAAATCGAGAGAGCCCTCCTGAAACACGATTGCACTTGGACCGCCAAACCTATAGATGATATCCGGGGAATATGTAAGCTCCGCTTCCCCAACCTTCTCCGTAAGTACAGGCGCACTCCACCATCCATTGTTGAAAGGATAACTGAGTGTAAGATCCTTCTCACCGCTCTTCAACAGCTCCGAACCTTGACCCGCTCCATCCGGAGAATCATATGTCCATTCGAAGGAGATTCCTGGAGTTGACAAATCAACGGAAACATTGCGCCATGTCTGGGCCTTATAAGCGGCTCCCCTCCGCGCCCTATGGCTATAATAGCTAAGATTAGGGGTATAACCCATCGTGAAAAGATTCGACGGCTCAATATATTTCACATCTTGTGCGAAATCTCCGGCACGCGTACGACCTTCTGATACTGTTTTAGCAGCTAACCTCCCCTCGTTGTGTTCGGTATGCGGAGACTGCGCAACAGACGTAAGGGACAAAGCCGACGTTGCGGCGAGCATTAGGTAAATTCTTTTCATAGTTTCTGGAATTTAGAGTTATTAAATATTCTTTTGTCAGAGGAACATTGGAAACAATGTCATTTTGTCTGCGCTTCCTTATTCACCCCTGTAGCAAAATTATTAACTAAAACTTCCCGAAACATTAACCCAAGTTAAAAAACAATAGATCCGCCAATTTTTTTACGTATGTTTCCCTTCGCGGAGGATTTCGCTCTTTATTCGGCTGAGGTGCACTTCAGTGATGCCAAGGTATGATGCCAGATGACGCGAGGAAACTTTCAATATGATTTCCGGCCAGCCCTCGATTAGTTGCCTTAGTCGCTCTTTGGCATCACCGGAAATCAGCCTGTTCTTTAATTCCGCATGATAGAGTTGATTCTGATTGGCCTCCATCACCCATATTGCAAACTCATGATATTTCTCTATCATCATCCGGAAAACCGACGCCGGAATCCTTACCACTTCCGACGGCACACATGCCTCGAACCTATAATATGATGCTTCCTGACCATAAAAGCAATGAAAAGAGATAAGAAGCGTTCCGGGCAACGCAAAGCCTGCAGTGCGTTCGGATGTCTTGTCCATGAATGTGCCGCGAATAAGTCCGGATTTCACGAAATATACGTCAGGATCAAAATCTCCCGCATCAATCATGGCTTCCTTGCGTTTCAATGTGCGAACCGTAGAATATGAGAAAAGTTCTTCCCACAATGCTTCCGGAATCCGGATCTTGGCTTCTTCGGAGATAAGTTCTATCAGTTTGGCGATATCTTTCATCGGTTGAAATCAAAAAAATGTTTCGGCATGCATTTATGCATCGGCAGATGTGTCAACATCCTGTGGATAGACTCAACAGTGCCGGGTTGGTGATAAGGATTCTCGCCATGAATCCGGCAATATGCCCTCATTTCTTTTGACAACACGCGCTGCAATCCCTCCGCGATATCCTTCTTTTCCACCTTTGAGTCGACGACAGTGTTTCCACGGGTCCGTCCCTTCTGACGGTCTCCGACATTCAAAGTCGGCACCCCGAAGGAGGGGGCTTCAATCAGGCCGCTTGAAGAATTGCCTACCACAGCTGCGGCATGTGCCAACGCCGAATAATACCTTTTCCTTCCCAGAGACGTGACTGCAATTGCCCTACCTTCGCTCCCGCGGCACCAGTCGCTAAACAATTTAGCGACCTCGCGCCCTTCGGCATCAGAATTCGGCATCGTTACAATAACCCCCACTTTTCCGTTCTCAGCCCCATTGAGAAAAACTTCCTCAATTGCCTGCAGCAAGGCCATAGTCTGAGATTTCGCCTCGCCAGGCTGCATTGTAACGGGATGAAAGGTCACTATTATGAAATCTTCCGCAAGCGGGACACCGATATCCGAAGCCAGCTCATCTATGGTCATGGGGGTGAAGCGGGAAATCTCATCCACGGCCGGGCTGCCGACATTGAAAACCCTTTCAGGCTCTTCACCCATCTGAATCACACGATTCCTATACTCCTCCGTTGAAGTGAAATGATAGGTAGACAGTTTAGTAATGGCATGCCTGATTGAATCATCGTAAGCGCCCTCCGTGATTTCGCCTCCGTGAAGATGCGCCACCGGTATCCCGAAAACCACAGCTGCGGAAGCTGCGGAAAGCATCTCGTAGCGATCCCCCAGAATCAACACAAGATCCGGATTCAGACGGGCATAAGCATCCGAGAGCCCTGTCATGGCGACACCCATGGCGTGTACCGTGCCGTGCGGTGAATCGTCATCAAGAGGGAGGGGAATCCTGAAATCCACATCGAAGCCGTCTTCGATTATTTCATTCACGGTCATTCCATAAGCGGGAGAAAGATGCATGTTCGTGGCCACCACCTGAAGGCACACGCCCTCGGTTGCTTTCAGCCGTCTCATCAACCCGCTAAGTATACCATACTCGGCGCGCGTCCCCGTCACCACGCAAATCTTCCTCATATCATATAGCCTTTATACATCAGACATCAAGTTCGATGGGTTCGTCCCGGTCATAATCACGCATGGCCAGGGTTCCCTCCACCTCATGCCAACGCATGGGAGAAATTCCTCCTCCCGGACGTTTCGAGGTCATGTTCTCATCTGTCAGCAATTCGCCCTTATTTATATGTCGCGATGCCACAATGCTCTTTCTGGCCACATCCCTGTTGGCAGACTCCGACGGCGTCATGCGTTTCACCCCGTCTCCAAGAGCCGTCTCCACATTTCTTATAGCGGAAACCATAGCCTTGAGTTCTTCAGGTTCAAGGGAAGCCTTATGGTCGGGACCGGGAAGATCACGCGAAAGCGTGAAATGCTTCTCTATTACAGTCGCCCCGAGGGCGGCAGCGGCAACAGGGATCTCGATACCAACCGTATGATCTGAAAACCCGACCTTATCGGAAAAGGCTCGCAGTGACAGCATCGCACGAAGATTCACGTCTTCCATAGGTGTAGGATACTGTGTGTTGCAATGAAGCAACGTAACCTTGGAAAGTTCCTGTCCGTTATCTGCCAGGGCACGCATCGCGGCATCCACATCCGTCATGTCGCTCATCCCCGTCGACAGGATCACCTCTTCATTATATCCGGCAATCTTCTTCAGATAAGGATAATTCGTTATTTCCCCTGAAGGAATCTTCCAAACTCCAAGATTCAAGCCATGCAGGAAATCAATACTGTCAAGATCAAAAGCGGTCGACAAAAAACTGACGCCTTTCTTTCTGCAATAATCTATAAGTTGTAAATGGTCGTCTTCGGTGAGTTCAAGCCGCTTGAGCATCGAAAATTGGGATTCCTCTCCTCCTATGGTGTTTTTCTTCTGATAATCAGCTTTAACCGCGCTTTCTGTCACTAAATTCTCGGTCTTGAAAGTCTGAAACTTCACATAATCGACACCGGCATCGGCCGCTGCATCCACCAGCTGCATCGCTGTCTCCAATGATCCGTTATGATTCACTCCCGCCTCTGCAATAATCGTCACCACTCCAGATAATGTTTAATGTGTAATGTGAAATGTTTAATGAATCCAATTCCTTATTTGATTTTGCGAGCGGGATAGCCTACGTACGTACCGGGCATCACCGCATCTTTCGCCACTAAAGATCCGGCACCGATAAACACATCATCGCCCACAGTAATTCCCTGGACAAGCGTTGCCCCGCTACCTATGAAACAACAGCTGCCAACACGGCACGCTCCGTTTATCCTTGCTCCGGTGGAGACATGGGTACAGTCTCCCACTTCGGAATCATGCTCCACAATCGCACCGCTGTTGATTATAACAGACTCTCCGACAACTGCCGAAGAATTGACCACAGCCTGATGCAACACTACAGTGCCCTCCCCTATAGTGGCACGCGGCGATACGAATGCCGTAGAAGCAATAACCTTGGCAAGCGTTCCCCCGGCTTCTTTAACCCTTTTATGAAGGTTCTGACGGGGAACCGGATTCTCTATCGCTCCCAAAGTAACGATAAATTCACAGTCCTCCACAAATGAAGAAATATCTTCATCACTACCTATAACCGGATATCCCGACACTGTTGTGCCTACCCTGTCCGGCATATCAAGAATGCCGCGAATTTTCATCCCCGCGCTTTCGGCGGCATCGATCACCGACCGGCAATGTCCTCCACCTCCGACAAGTATCAGTTCCTTTCTAACTTTTCGCATGAAATCAATCTTAATAAGTTCAAACCATTAAAACCAATAAAAACCATTTGCACTTCGTGCATTTTAATATTTATTGCCTCCAACCACTAACAACAACTTGACAACCATATATTTAACACGAGACATAAAAGTGGTTGTCAGGTGGTTGTTAGTGATTAGAAGTAAAAAAATTTTTTAATATTATTCATGGTTTGAGATAAACTGACGAAGGAAGGTTCACGATCGTGTCGGCAAGACGTATTGTATTGGTCTGGGCGTCGCGTTCGCAATCCTCAAACATCGGCAACCTCCACATCAGCTCCCATATCGGACGCGTCATCACTCCGTGGTCGTTGCTATACTCAAGAAACCGGTCGCGTTCCTCCCGTGAAGGGAAAGCCACTGCGTTCAACCAATAATTGGAAACGCTGTCGGCAGGTTCAGCCATAAAGCGAATTCCTCCCGGCTCACCATCAAAGAATTTTTTATAAACCTCTGCCGTCTCCCTTTTCGATTTGAGAAAACCGCCGATCTCTTCAAGTTGGGCGCAACCCAACGCAGCATTTATATTCGGCATCCTGTAATTGTAGCCTATATGGTCATGGATGAACTCCCACCGTGATGGAATTTTCGCCTGAGTGGTCAGATGCTTTGCCATGTCGGCAAGCTTCTCGTCATTGAAGAGCAACATCCCGCCTCCTCCCGTAGTGATGGTCTTGTTGCCATTGAAACTTATGGCGCCCACCCTTCCGAATGTTCCCGTATGCTTCCCCTTGTAATAAGAGCCTATACTCTCGGCTGCATCTTCCACAAGTTCAATGCCATATTCATCGCATATCCCCGCTATCGCATCAATGCGGCATGGATGCCCGAAAGTATGCATCGGCACAACCGCTTTTACCCGTCTTCCGGTTTCACGGTTTCTCAACACACCCTCCGCGTCCCTCTCGCTGTTGTTTTCAAGCCAACGGCGAAGAGCGTCGGGAGAAAGTCCCATCGTATCGGCATCCACATCAATAAAGACCGGATGAGTGCCAATATATGAAATGGCATTGCATGTGGCGATAAAGGACAATGACTGGGTCAGCACCTCGTCATCACGTTCCACTCCGGCAAGCATCAAGGCCATATGCAGCGCATTCGTGCCGCTGACGCATACCACTGCCCTCCGGGCACCGGTAAACGCCGCCATATCCCTTTCAAAACGGTCAACGAATGCTCCGACACTCGATACAAACGTAGTGTCGATGCATTCGTTGAGATATTTTTTTTCGTTTCCGGCGAATGTCGGTGCATGCAAGGGTACAAATTCCCCCTCTTTCGCGCCGAAACGCCTACGAATCATTTCCAATATCAATTCATACTCCATGATTAACAAAGAAAGCGTATAATATAAGACCTAAGAAAAAAGTTATTCCAACCCACATCTTTGCATTGCGGGCTGCATTATGTGCTTCTTTTCTATATCCCTCCCTCTCCTCGGGCGTATAAAGGTCTTTCCCATTCTTCGATTCACTGTGGCTCGCCTGATCCCACGCCTTCCTCGACAATACGGAATAATATATTGCCACGAAACCTGTGGGAGGGAAACAGAGAAGCGTCAGAAGGATCGAGACAGTCAACAGCGACACCGGCGGCTGATCCGGATTCTCCGGCTCGTCCGACGGCATCGGGAAAGGATACCCCCCGAATCGCTGCGAAGGTGCCTCCTCCTCTTTCACCGGCTCCTTGGGAACGACAGCAACCGGGTGCATCTTGTCGAAGATGCGCTGACGGTAGTAACGGCATATATCCGCCACACCGGCAGCCTGCTCCCAGTCTGCCATCCCTTTGGTCCAGACATATGTTGTAGGTCCCACACCCGCATCATGCAGGGCTTCGAGAGTGAACGGCCCGCGCCGTTCTCCGTCAATCATCGCAAAATATACAGCCATGGTCAATTCACCATATCCATCAGCTGATTCATCAGGTTCCTGGTCGTGCCCGTGACTGTCAGGAGGAAACCTATGCCGCCAAGCACAAGCGCAATGATGGTCATCGTGCGTGCCGACGAATTGCTCATATCGCCATTCTCTCTGAAACCTTCATTATAGAACCTGTTGGCGGCATTGGCCTTAGTGATACCAATGATGCCGAAAATCATCCCTATGCATGAGAACAACGCGCCGAAGACAGTGCCTACGATTGCCCACGGCAACCAGTTGGTATGAGGAATCGGCTGTGATTCGCGACCATACACCGAATACGGATCGGGCTGACGGTTGTAAGGGGGCTGCGGCGTGCCGTAGGGCGGACGTTGCCCGTAGGGATACTGGCCGGCATAAGGATTCACCGTTTCTTCCGGACGGGCATAGCCGCCAAAGGCGGAATCGCCCATTAACACGTCGGCAAGTTCAGGAAGGGATTCGGCCTTCACCCAGTCTGGCAATCCCTGACGCCATACGAATGAGTCAGGACGAAGCCCCGCCGTCATCAGCTGCTCCTTCGGAAGTGGACCTGCCTGCACTCCATTTATGATTACAAAATATTCCACCATCTTATGTAATGTTTAATGTGAAATGTTTAATGTTTAATGTTTAATGCCTTGCGCAATGTGTAATGTGTAATGTGTAATGTGTAATGTGTAATTAATAGCGTCTAAAATTAGCTCTCTAACCATTAAACATTACACATTAAACATTACACATTATCTCAGACTCCTCGTCCGTGACAGTTCTTGTATTTCTTGCCCGAACCACAGGGGCACGGGTCGTTGCGACCGATCTTCGGACCTGCCTTGATCGGCTGACGCGATGCCTGTTCACTACGGTTCGTGTTCATCGCCGCCTGACGCTGAGCGCTCTCCCCGGGATATGAATCGCGTGTGGTGCTGTAATTGGCATAAGGATTATATGAACGTGCCTGTGCCTGCGCCTGCGCTGCCTTCTGCTGCATTGCCTGAGCCTCGGCAGCCTTTGCCTCGGCTTCCTTAGCCTCGTTGTAATCCACAACTGCGGCATTGCCACGCATCAAGGTTGCCACGGCCTTGGAGTTCATATCATAAAGCATCTTCTTCCAAAGTTCGAATGCTTCTATCTTATATATCACCAGAGGGTCTTTTTGCTCATAGGATGCGTTCTGCACTGATTTACGAAGCTCGTCCATCTCGCGGAGCTGCTCCTGCCAAGC
This sequence comes from uncultured Muribaculaceae bacterium, assembly GCA_910584055.1. Lineage (GTDB taxonomy): Bacteria > Bacteroidota > Bacteroidia > Bacteroidales > Muribaculaceae > Lepagella. The sequence goes on from CAJTZS010000026.1 coordinate 47,339, forward strand.
CTTGTCGATGGAAGATAACAATACGGTCTTTTCCCACGCCTTCGCCAATGGCTTGCATTGGTTGGCATAACATTCCTCGATATCAGCCTTTATGTTGAACATCCTGCGACCGTCGCTAACCGGCACTCCAATGAGTCCCTTGGCACCTCTTTCCTCCACAAATTCCTTGATGTAAGGCATCAGTGCCTGAGCCATCTTCTCTTTCTTTCGCGAGAAGGTGTGCATTGCCTCTTCAGCAAGTCTGTCGGCAAGGTCACGCGAATCAATCTTATTGAATTCCGCCTCCGTCACCGGCGATTCGATTGCAAGCGACTTGTTCACATCTTCTGTAAATTCGTCGAAGCTGCCATATTTACGGTTTGCAAGCTCGGTTGCAAGTTCATATATCATGTTGGCTATATCGGTGCCGATACGCTCACCCTTGAGGGCGTTCTGACGGCGACCGTAAACACCCTTCCTCTGGGCGTTCATGATATCATCATATTCCACAAGGCGCTTGCGGATACCGAAGTTGTTCTCCTCTACACGCTTCTGGGCATTCTCGATTGACTTGGTGACCATACCGTTCTCAATCATCTCACCTTCCTTGAAACCGAGACGGTCGAGCATCTTGACAACACGGTCGTTGGCAAAAAGTCGCATCACGGTGTCTTCGAACGAGACAAAGAAGACTGAGCTACCCGGGTCTCCCTGACGTCCGGCACGTCCACGGAGCTGACGGTCAACGCGGCGTGACTCATGGCGCTCCGTACCGATGATTGCCAGACCTCCGGCGGCTTTCACTTCATCAGAAAGTTTGATGTCGGTTCCACGACCCGCCATATTGGTAGCGATCGTCACAGTGCCTTTCTGACCGGCCTGGGCAACGATGTCCGCCTCTTTTTGATGCAACTTGGCATTCAGCACCTGATGCGGAATCTTGCGGAGCTTAAGCATTTTCGAAAGCAACTCGGAAATTTCCACCGAAGTTGTGCCCACCAGCACCGGGCGGCCGGCATTAACCATATCTTCCACCTCCTGAATAACGGCGGCATATTTCTCTTTCTTAGTGCGGTAGACGCGGTCGTTCATGTCATTGCGGATAACCGGACGGTTTGTCGGAATCTCGATGACATCGAGTTTGTAGATATCATAGAACTCGCCGGCTTCCGTCATGGCCGTACCGGTCATACCCGCGAGTTTACGGTACATACGGAAATAGTTCTGCAAGGTGATTGTGGCGTAAGTCTGGGTGGCGGCCTCTACTTTCACACCCTCCTTGGCCTCGATGGCCTGATGCAGACCGTCGGAATAGCGACGACCCTCCATGATACGGCCGGTCTGCTCATCCACGATCTTGATCTTATTGTCATCGATCACATACTCCACATCCTTGTCGAAAAGGGTGTATGCCTTCAAAAGCTGATTGACGGTGTGCACACGTTCAGCCTTGATTGCATAGTTCTGAAGCAGCTGATCTTTCTTCTCCTGCTTCTCTTCCGCGGTCAACTCCTCGTTCTCCACAGCCGACAACTGGGCTGCAATATCAGGAAGGATAAAGAATTCGGGGTCCTGCGTTGTGCCGGTAAGCACCTCTATACCCTTGTCGGTAAGCTCTATTGAGTGGTTTTTCTCATCTATCACGAAGAAGAGTGGTTCAACAGCTTTGGGCATCTCACGGTTGTTGTCCTGCATGTATTTAGCTTCGACCTTGAGCATAAGCTGCTTGATACCGTCTTCACTGAGGTAACGGATAAGTGGGCCATGCTTCGGTAGGGCCTTATATACGCGGAAGAGCGCGAGACCACCTTCTTCCGTATCCCCTTTCGCGATCTTGTCCTTAGCTTCGAGAAGGAGAGCCTGAGCCAGCTTGCGCTGAGCGTTTACAACCTTCTCGACATTCGGCTTGAAGTCGTTGAACATCTGGTCATCCCCTTTAGGCACCGGACCCGAAATTATAAGCGGTGTACGTGCATCATCGATAAGCACGGAGTCAACCTCATCGACAATCGCATAATAATGCTCGTCACGCTGCACGAGGTCTTCGGTCTGAACCGCCATGTTGTCACGAAGATAATCGAAACCGAATTCGTTGTTTGTTCCGAACGTGATATCGCAGCGGTATGCGTTGCGGCGCTCCTCGGAGTTGGGTTGAGTCTTGTCGATGCAATCCACAGTCAGGCCATGGAACTGATACAACGGTCCCATCCATTCGGAGTCTCGTTTCGCAAGGTAATCATTCACCGTCACCACGTGCACCCCTTCTCCTGTCAAGGCGTTCAGGAACACCGGAAGCGTAGCCACGAGGGTCTTACCCTCACCGGTGGCCATCTCGGCGATATTGTTTGTTACCTTACCGTTGTTCATCAGACCGTGAAGCACCATGCCGCCGATGAGCTGAACATCGTAATGCATCATATCCCACTTCACGAGGTTTCCTCCGGCCACCCATTCATTCTTGTATATGGCCTTGTCTCCCTCAATAGTCACAAAGTCCTTGCCGGCGGCGGCGAGCTCGCGGTCTGCATCAGTGGCAGTAACTTCGATCGTCTCGTTTTCCTTGAAACGGCGAGCGGTCTCTTTCACCACCGCAAACACTTCGGGAAGGGCGGCATTAAGTTCTTTCGCATAATTGTCGAACATCTCCTCCCGGAGGTCATCGATCTTCTTCCATAGAGGTTCGCGCTTATCATAATCGAGAGTCTCGATTTCTGCACGCACCTCAGCCATCTGATCCTTATATTCCTTGGCTCCTCCACGGATACGTCCGCGGATTGCATCGATACGTCCGCGAAGCTCATCATTGGAGATATCGGTTATCTGCGCGCTTATAGGATTGATCTCTTTCTCCAGGCGCTGCCAGAGCGGACGCACCGCACGCTCCGACTGGTCGCCAAAAATTTTATGTAATAATTTCGATATCATTGTGTTTTAATTTTCTTTTTAATTTTAATTACGGTATAATCAACTCTCTCCTATTCTTATTCTGACCGTTTATCGTGAATCAGTCAAGAAGAATCGGTTTGGAGGAAGAGCCGTTGGGAGAGCGGATGCGCAGAATGCTGCTCACTGTCGGAGCGAGTGCCGTTGCATCCACCGGCGTGGATATCTTTTGAGGGGTAACACCGCCTCCCATTATAAATGCGGGGGAAAGGACCGGTGTCTCCCTGACTGGATATGACGTGGCTGGATATTCGATATCGTCAACCACCGTCCAGCCGGGATTGAAAGTCACAAATATATCGCCCCCTTTCTTGGGATCGACAGAAAGCCGGAGACTCTCTTCTTCCGGCGTGGAGGGGGAAAGGATATCATACAGAGTGAATGCGTCCGACACTCCGCTCATCTTGGCGAGAAAGCCTCTCGCATCGGCCACGACATCGCTGACATCGAGTTTCTTATCCTCAAGGATACGGTGGTCGAGATAGAGATGGCCGCCCCTGAAAGCCACCACATAGTCGGCATTGCCATGAAGGGCGGAAAGATAGGAATTCAGAAGCGATTCTGCCCTCTTCATGGAGAACTCGCCGGAGGGGAGGCGATACTTCTTGTCATCGATAACGGCGTCGTCATAATATCCGGTGGATGAAAGCCATATCACGGCATTATCCGCTCCCACATATTTGTCGATAGCCTCGAAGAGACGTCCCAACTGTCCGTCGAGACGGAGATAGGAGTCTGTAAGCTCGGCGCGGAAGTCGCCATCGGTAACGTATTTATATGGAGCCACGGTATAGCCGACATTAAGCATGTCGATGGCATTGCCGTTGCTGCCAATTTTCATCTGTTTCAGACATTCGATCGCCACGTCCGTTACCTCTGCATTGCCCATCGGAGATGCACTGAAACGGCGGTAAACCTCCCGGTCGGATCTCGGGAACATGTGCCGGAATGGATAAATCATTTTCTGCCGTGGAAGGCCGGGGAACTTATCGATGGGTATCGACGGTTTCCATTGCATCGTGTCGATACGCGACGCCACGGAATATGAGTAGTTGCGCGCACTTACGGGCGCAGGTAAATTCTTATAGTAAGTGGTGGTAGCCCAGTTGCCGGTGTTGTCATTGATCCAACAGGCACCGGAGGCGGCATGTCCCGCCATTATTATTGCGAGCTGAGGGTCCGGGGCGAATGAGTAGATGGCAGAAAGGCCGAGACCGTCCACTGCCAATTCATCGCTGAGGGTTGAGAGCCTCAGATTCTCGGGAGAGTAGGAATCATTGGTGAAATTCCCCATTGTCTTGGGGTCGGAAAGCGCAGGCTGCACTTTCTTCGTCGCCGGGTCATAGACCATGGCCGTCGCCACACCTGTATTAGCGGGGTAGGCCCCCGTGTAAAGCATGGCAGTAGAGCTGGCGGCATCGAGTCCCTTTACCTTGAAATCGACATCGCGCATATACGCGCCATCCTTCATCAGGCGCTTGAAACCACGCTCAGAGAAGAAGGTCTGCAGATATTCTATGTAATCGGTGCGGAGCTGGTCAACGATGATACCCACCACGAGTCTTGGACGCGCCGCCTCGTCGTGAGCCGCCTGCACCGCCACGTTCATTGTGGCGAGACCGCATAACACCGTAGTTACTAATTTTTTCATTCTCTTTTCTTTTTTGCGTTTGCGCCGATAGCAGAGCATATGCAATCGACAGCGCAACTGTAGTTCCCATCATCGGGAAGAAAGCCGGATTGGCGCTTTGCACCTGGAAAGGCCAGACAATCAACAATGCACCTACGGCAATCATGTTATACCATGCCATGGTAACCGCGCCATAGCGAAGCTTCCGGCTCAAGGCACACACAGCGAATATGAGCTGCAAGGGATTGAGCCATATGAGGAGGAGGTTGGGGGACGTGGCTTCATGCTCCGATATAAAGACAAGGAAAAAGACCACACATCCTGCTATACCGCAAATTCCGAACCAAATTGAATAGACAGCCTTGAAAATCGTTCTGCGCCATGCCTGAATGCCACATATAGCCAAGGATATCAGCAGCAGATAGCCGCCGACTGCCCAAGGGGTCAGATACCATGGCGTGGCGGGGAGCACAGGTTCCCCACGCTTGGCGGAGAGCACCCGCGTTTCTTTTACCAAAGGACGGCCGTCTTCAAAATGCGCACCTCCAGCCTTAAGCATCATCTCCATAGGCACGAACATCTCGTCGCGCCCGCGTATCGGGCGGTCAAGTCCGCCACCGAGAGCGAGGTCTATGCCGAACTGATACCATGGATAATTCCTGTGATACGCCCGCATCTCCTCCCGGAAAGTGCCGTAGCGCACATCATCGGGGTAAATCACCCGACGGGAAGCGGCTGAATCGAGACGCCACACTATGCGCGTGGCGCAATTGTCTTTGACATAATTATAACGGTATTTGCAATTCTCTGGCCTACTTTCTTCGCGCAGGAGACCGAGCATCCGGCGCGCCTCCTCCTGAGAAAGATTCAGCTCCTGTTCCGTGACCTCTCTTCCTGCCTCGGCATATTCGGGCATAAACCAGGCGAACGGATATCCGGCAAGCCTGTAATCCGTCTCTCCTTTCACGAAACGATACACAAAGTTCGGCTCATTGAAATCGAAGATACCGTAGTTCCACACCGAGTCCATACGCTCGCCATCCGAGACTCCGCGCACACGCACAGCCTCATGACCGCAAAGTTCGTAGATTTCGCTGCCGGGAGAGCATGTGATAAGGCTCACAATAATAGAGTCTTTTCGGATCTCCTCCCCTGCGAGAGAAAACCCGAAAAGAATCGTCATGATTATTGTAAGGAGTTGTTTCAAAACTATAAGCCCGAATTTGGATTTATCAGAAACTGCAATTTTTCGGATAACGGGGGAAAGGTATCACGTCACGGATGTTCTGCATACCTGTCACGAATAGAACAAGACGTTCAAATCCGAGTCCGAAACCGGAATGAGGCACCGACCCGAACTTACGGGTGTCCATATACCATGGAATGTCTGCCATCCCGAGTTCCTCCATGCGGGCCTTGAGCACATCGTAATTCTCTTCACGCTGCGATCCGCCGATTATCTCGCCGATCTGCGGGAAGAGCACGTCCATACCGCGCACCGTCTTGCCATCCTCATTCAGTTTCATATAGAAGGCCTTGATCTCCTTCGGATAGTCCGTGAGCATCACCGGGCGCTTGAAATGCTTCTCAACAAGATAGCGTTCATGTTCCGAAGCGAGATCCGCACCCCAGTAAACCGGGAATTCAAATTTCTGGCCGCTCTCCTCAAGGATTTTCACTCCTTCTGTATAGGGAAGGCGCACAAAATCATTCTCGACCACGAATTTCAGGCGATCGATAAGTTCCTTGTCGAAATGGTCGTTGAGGAACTGTATGTCATCCTTACAATGCTCCAGGGCATAGTTGATACAGTATTTGATAAACTCCTCGGCGAGATCCATGTTGTCGTTCACATCGTAGAACGCCATCTCCGGCTCGATCATCCAAAATTCGGAAAGGTGACGCGGAGTGTTTGAATTCTCGGCGCGGAATGTCGGTCCGAATGTATATATGCATCCGAGAGCAGTCGCTCCAAGCTCACCTTCGAGCTGACCCGACACGGTAAGGCTTGTGGGGGCGCCGAAGAAATCCTGGCCGTAATCCACACTCCCCTCCTCCGTGAGCGGAAGGTTCTCTATCGGAAGGGTTGTCACCTGAAACATCGCGCCTGCACCTTCGCAGTCAGACTCCGTGATAAGAGGAGTATGGAAATAATAGAATCCCTTATCGTTAAAAAACTTATGGATTGCAAAAGCGAGGGCGTGACGGATACGTAAAACAGCACCGAACGTGTTAGTGCGCGGGCGAAGGTGCGCAATCTCACGCAGGAACTCTAACGAATGTCCCTTCTTCTGCAGAGGATATTCAGCAGGGTCGGCAGTGCCGTAAATTTCAAGCTCGTCGGCCTGCACCTCAACAGTCTGACCTTTCCCCTGGCTCTCCACGAGCAAACCCTGCACGTGGATACTCGAGCCCGTAGTGACAAGCTTCAGGCTCTCCTCCGTGAATTTGGAAAGGTCGAAAACAATCTGAATGTTGTTTATTGTCGAACCGTCATTGAGAGCTACAAACTGAACGTTCTTGTTACCGCGACGGGTACGCACCCATCCCTTCACGTCAACCTCCGTGCCGGCATACTTACCCGGCTCTGAAAGCAGCTCTTTAACTGTTTTTCTTCTTATCTCTTTCATTATTCAAATGCTCCCATTCGTAAATAGTTAACCTCTTCCTGTGTAAGGTATCTCCAGCGGCCGCGGGGGAGATTCTTCTTGGTGAGGCCTGCGAAATATACACGGTCGAGCTTAGTGACACGGTATCCGAGGCTCTCGAAGATACGGCGCACAATACGGTTTCTTCCGCTATGGATCTCTATACCCGCCTGGTTACGGTCGGTGTCGAAAACATAGCTGATGGCGTCGGCATGAATCTCTCCATCCTCAAGCTCTATCCCGTCGGCGATACGCTGCATATCCTCCTCCGCGATATCCTTGTCCGTCCATACGTGATAGATTTTCTTCTTCACGAACTTGGGATGAGTAAGCTTGGATGCAAGGTCACCGTCGTTGGTGAGCAGAAGCACTCCAGTGGTGTTGCGGTCGAGACGACCTACAGGATATATACGCTCCTGACAAGCGTTTTTAACGATGTCGAGCACCGTTGTGCGGCCGTTGGGGTCATCGCTCGTCGTGACGCAATCCTTCGGCTTGTTGAGGAGGACGTAGCATTTACGCTCCGGAGTGACAACTTTCTCGTCGAATTCCACGACGTCGTTGCGTGAAATCTTTGTTCCGAGCTCCGTCACAACCTCGCCGTTGACTTTCACCTTACCGGAGGTTATATATTCATCGGCCTCACGACGCGAGCATATCCCGGCGTTTGCCATATATTTGTTAAGACGGACCTGTTCGTTCGGATCGATATCCTCCAGAACATAATCTATCTGTTTGGGACGGGGCATAAACCTCATTCCCTGATTGTTTCTATTGTTATTGGGGCGGAATCCCTGCTGACGGTTCTGACCGTAGCCGCCTTGACGGTTATTCTGCTGGCGATATCCTCCCTGCTGGCGGTTCTGACCATAGCCTCCCTGCTGGCGATTCTGATTATAGCCGCCTTGCGGACGGTTCTGGCCATAGCCTCCCTGCTGGCGGTTCTGACCATAGCCACCTTGCGGACGGTTCTGATTGTAACCACCCTGCGGACGGTTCTGGCTATAACCTGCAGGACGCTGCTGGAATGAGTTTTCCTGATTTTGCTGATAACTGCCCTGCTGACGGTTCTGACCGTAACCCTGCTGGCGGTTCTGGCCGTAACCCTGATTGCGCTGCTGATAGCTGCCCTGGCCATAACCTTGGGGACGCTGCTGGTAGCCGCCATGACCGTAGCCCTGGCCACGCTGCTGGTAACCACCTTGATTATAACCTTGGTTACGCTGCTGATAACCGCCCTGACGGTTCTGGTTATAGCCATAATTACGCTGCTGATAGGGGCGTTGCTCTCGCTCCTGACCGTCCTCGCTCTGGCGGGGTGCTTCAGAAGGGTAATTCACTTTCTCGTAGCGCGACTCATTTTCCCCGTTTTCTGACGAAGATACATTCATACTGGGAGCACCAATTCTCGGTCTCTTAGACTTTTTAGCTTCTTCCATTGTTTTTTTCATTTAGCACCGGGGCATCTCTGCCTTGTTTAGGCGCGTGATTGACAATCGTTTTTCAGTAATCGGTATAATAATTTCTATGTTAAATTTACTTATTATTATAGAATTATATAATTCATTTCAAATTGACCTAAATGGTTCAATCCTTTAAAACGTGCAAATGTAACCATTTTTCTCCAATAATCAAAAATTTAACCGAATTTCCTCAAAATTTCATTTACTCACTTCCAAATTTAACCAGTTTTTCCAGAATTAATCATCTGCACCATCCACAAATTCCCGTTTATCGCACTGAACATTATTCCTCGCAGAGCCGCAGAGGGCGCAAAGGTTTGACACTTGTGTCTTTTCCTGATTTAGGTTGACCGTCTGAAGGTCCTAACCCTGATAGAAGTTG
>CAJTZS010000027.1 GCA_910584055.1 uncultured Muribaculaceae bacterium
CCTTTTTGTCGCCACACGACATTGAGGCGTCGAGCAACTCATACAGCCACACCGTCATTGGACGCATGGTTAAAAAAAAGCACCCACCGATATGACAGCTACAAATCAACATATTAGAAATTCAGGTCGAGGCAATACTCACCATACCTCCCATCAATACCGCATAATCAAGGCGGTTGCGAATGTGGTTGGTGTCATCATCGGCTTAATCGTGGCAGTGGTGATGTGGGTGGTAGTCAGACCGATACTCCGAGGTGTGGGGTGGCTAATCTCCATACTGACGATAATAGCAATAATCTATTGGGTATTAACTTTCTAATACATACGACTATGAAATCATCTGAAAATTTTACCGAGGCTATCCGCAACTATCTTGATAGCCGTGCAGAGAGCGACAATCTTTTCGCTATCCGCTATGCAGACCCCTCCAAATCTCTTTCGGAGTGCTGTCAGTACATACTCAACGAGGTCAAGCGTCAAGGCGTGGCGGTTATGACCAATGATGAGGTATTTTCGCTTGCAACCCATTATTGGGATGGAGATTGCACCGCAGAGGAAATCGGCAAACCCATCAACTGCAAGGTGGTAGTCACCAAAGACCAACTGACAGAGGAAGACAAAGCAGAACTCAAGCAGCAAGCGATGGAGCAGTTCAAGCAGGAACAACTCCGAGAACTCCGCAGTCAGTCAAAGCCGAAGGCTCAACCCAAGCCGACCGCCACCGCTCCCAAAGCCGGAGCAGAGATAGATACTATCCCCAACCTTTTTGATGAACTCTAAACAACCCAAGACTATGAGACCGAAAAATTTAAGAGAAAAGCATATAGTGGAACTGAACGGGCGACTTCGCCCGCTCACCACTCCCCAAATGCAGTGGGCACTCAACTCTACAATCAATCACTATGGCTACCGACTGAAATCCGGAATGTGTACGTGTATGAAATGCGGACACGAGTGGTTGGAGAACCGGAACGGAATGTGCCTATGCCCCGAGTGTGGCACTCAGATTGAAATCAAGGACACCAAAGAGCGGGTAATCCGTGACAAGTCCTATTTCAACGTAATCACCACGATAGAGGGTTATCAGGTAGTCAGAATGTTCCTGATGATGGTGGAAATGCGCAAGGGAATGAAAGCGAAACCCGCCTATCTTGAAATCGGCAGTTATTGGATTGACTGCAAAGGTCATACCACCGTTATAGGATTGCAGAGAACTTTAGGTCCTTATATAGATAGTTTCGCTTTTGGTTCTCCATTGGAGATAAGACGAGACAACGAAGCCTTCCAACGCATATCCGATGAATGGGTATATCCCCGCATCAAGGTAACAGATACAATCAAGCGCAACGGATTCAAGGGAAGTTGTCACCATATTCACCCCGTGACTATGTTCCAAGAGTTGCTGACCAATCCAAAGGCTGAGACGCTGATGAAATCCAACGAGATAGAGTTGCTCCGATACTTATGTTTCAGACCGACTTACAAGGCGGACATCAACACCTATTGGAACACAATCAAGATAGCCAACCGCAACGGCTACAAGGTCACTAACTCACAGATGTGGATGGACTACATCAAGATGTTGGAGCGTTGCGGAAAGGACATACAATCCCCCAAATACATCTGTCCCGCCAATCTCCAAGAAGAACACGACCGATATATGAGGGAGGTTCATATTCTTGAAGACAAGAAGAAAAGAGCCGAGGACATCATCAAAGCCCAAGAGAGGGAAGCAAGTTTCAAGGAGCAGAAAGAAAAGTTCTTCGGTATCCGCATCAATGACGGAGAGATAGAGGTAAAGGTATTGGAAAGCGTTGAAGAATACAGACAGGAGGCTGAAAGTCAGCATATATGTCTTTTCAGCGCAGCCTATGACCAGCGAGAGAACAGCCTTATCTTCTCAGCGAGGATAGACGGCAGGATAATAGAGACCATCGAGGTTGACCTCGAAACTCTAAAAGTGGTTCAGTCAAGAGGAGTCTGCAACAAGAACACCGAGTACCACGACCGGATTGTCAGACTCATCAATGCCAACACCCATCTAATCAAAGAAAGAATAACAGCATAAGATGTTTCATAGTCAGAGTGGAGCGACCTCGTGATGAAGTCGCCCCACTCGTTTTTTGCAAAAATTTCGGCCGCCACAGGCGGCGATGGTGCATTAACTATTGCATCCGCAAGTACAGTTGTCGTTACAATCACAGCAGCCTACCACCATTCCTTCACGGAGTGCTCTTTCGGTTTCCTCTCCTTTCGCTTTCCTTACTATGGCAAGGGCAAATTCAAGTGTCGTGCCGGGTCCTTTTGACGTTATCAGCCTGTCTACGACTACAACGGGGTCTTCCGAATAAATGCCTCCGTTCATTTCAAACTCCTCTTTGAGGAACGGATACCCGGTGGCCTCTGTTCCGTTGATTATTCCTATGGGACCGAGTACAAGAGCCGGCGCTGCGCATATCGCGGCGATATTGCCGCCATTGTCCCAATGGCTCTTTACCATGCCTTTCAAATCCTCTCCAAGATTTACGGCTTCTTCGGTTTTATCTGCTCCGGGGAACACAAGCCAGTCTATCTGCTTAGGATCTAACTCCGATATTTTCATGTCTGCAACTACATAGTTGCCTGTGGCTCCCTTTACAAGACGGTTTTCAGTCATTGAGACCGTGTAAACTGCCATTCCTGCACGTCGCATGACATCGACGGGAGCGATAGCCTCGATTTCATCGAAGCCTGTGCCGAGCATCACGAATGTTGCCTTACCGCTGGGCTTGGCTGATGCCGGAATACTGATACTGTTTTCAGTCATAATTTGTGGGTTTATGTTGTTTTTGTTAACTTTGCAAAGGATAACTGCTACCCTTTGGATAGTGCAAAGTTATACATCAAAACACTGCTTTGCAAGAGGTTACTTTGAGAGTAGCCGCTTACTTCAAACTCACTTTTAGTCAGTATCAGCCAGATGAAGACAGAAAAAATTTCAGAAAAATATTCATGTATCGCTTCATGTCCCATGAGAAATGTGATAGCGCACTTCGCCAACAAGTGGTCGATGCTTCTCCTTGTCATACTTGATGAGTTCGGAGTAATGCGTTTCAACGAATTGTCAAGAGCAATACCGGATATTTCTCCTAAGGTATTGTCAGGACATCTGAAGACTCTTGAATCAGTCGGACTTGTAAAGCGTATCCTGTATGCAGAGGTTCCCCCTCGCACTGAATATGAGTTGACTGATTTAGGAAAGACTCTTATTCCTATACTCAATCAGCTGTCAGACTGGGGACGAGAACATCTGAAGGACTTTAAGACTACTTCAACCCATTGATTTCTTCTTGCAAACGATTAAGGAATGTGGCGGCATGAGCACCATCCATCTGGGTGTGGTGGAACTGAAACGACAAGGTTAATCGGGTCTTGAACCACGACTTGCGGTAACGTCCCCAGATTATAAACGGATTGTTGAAGATTCCGCTATACATCCCGACTGCACCGTCTATATCGTATTGAGCCAATGCCGAAGTCCCGATTACCATGCTGTCGGTGATGTCGTGATTCTCACAGGTCTCGGCAACTTGTCGTGTCAGACGAAGATAATCGTCATTGAATTGATAGAGGTCTTCGCAGTATGGAATATCACAAGAACTGACCTCCCCCTGAGAATTGGCTACAATTGTATTGACTGCTATCGAATCATATTTGATGAGTTTGTTACCTACCGGCAGCATATAGAACTCCTTTACCTGCGATGCGGCTTTTCCAATGCACCAGCACATCAGCATATTGAATTTCAGACCTCGTTTTTTGCTTATATGTCGGAGGCTGGTAACATCGAGGGTCTTGATAAGTGTCACCATAGGCATCGGTGCCTTCATCCACATCTCAAAGGCGTATGCCCGAGTGGTATCCTTCGGATTGATTTCTTGCATCATTTTTTGATGCAAAGTTACTCCGGTCTTTTCTTCCGTGATAGAAGAAAAGCGACATTATGCCGGGTTAGTAAACAAATCCGAGTACGGAAGGCTGTATTTACTGAGTGAAAGAGGGGTATGTCCGCTCATTGCCTTAAAATCTCTGATAAAATGCGACTGGTCTGAGAAGCCGCAGGCAGAAGCTATTTCGGCATAATTCTGTTCGCCGTTCTGCATCAGCCACAATGCCTTTTGAAACCTCACAACCCGAGAATACTCCTTCGGATTCATACCCACCGTTTCACTGAATATTCGCTCATACTGCCTTTTACTCAGACAGGCAATGTCAGCAAGTGAACTGACAGGCATTGAAGGTACGTGGAACATTGTCTTGATGGATTCGCCAATTCGAGATATGTTCAACGCCGGTTCTATCTTTGACAACAGGTATTTATCCAGAATGTCGATACAGTCATCGTGATTTTCGCTGTCGAAGATAATTCGCGTGATTTCATTGAGTTGGCGGTTCTCAATATCATATCCGGATATTTCCATATTATAGAATGCCGACGGCGGTGTGTCAATAAACATACCGATAGTGTGAGGATAGAACACTGCAACAATCATTTCCAACCGTCCGTCTGATTGGATATGCGCCGGGAAATTCACCTGGCCGCTGATTGTAAATTGTGATTGACTTTTGGCAAGTTCCGGAATATAAAGAGGCGACTTCCTGTGGAAGATAATCTGCGGACAACCGATAGGAAATGTCAGGACGCTGAAAGGCTCATTGCTTTCCAGTACCCAGTAATAGCGCACAAATAGACGCAATTCTTCACTCGGTTGATAGATTGTCATTGTCTCCTACTCTGTGAAAATGGAAATGAACATTGCGATGCGCCTTACGACAATTATTTCATTAACGGCAAATTGGCAAGCATAGCTTTCAGGCGAATTGCAAGGCGAGGCATGGGTTCGGCTACTGTCAAGGCAACAAGCTCTTTCTCGTTGGCAATGTCGTTTATAAGGCGCACAACTTCTGTAAGTTTTAGCCCACCATCGGGACCATCGGCAACCGCGGCGAGAATGTCTGACGGATCCATTACGTCCATGTCGAAATGAATCATGACTTTGGAGGCTCCTGTGTTGCGAAGCCAGTCCGTCACGGGCTTGCTGTCGGCAGAAAGTTGCTCAGGAGAGAAATGTGTAAGCCCCCAATCGTCAACACGCTTCTCAATATAGGGGTATTCACATTCGCGGAGCCCGGCAAGGCAAATCCTGTCGGAAGACACTTGAGCGGGCAAAAGACTCATTAGTTTTTCATCACCCCGGCCCATGCACCCGGCGAGAGCCATTGCATGATAACCGTTATAGTCATCGCCCGGCTGGGTGATGTCGGGATGAGCGTCAATCCATACTATTGCTACATCATCCTGATATTTAGATGCTAAAAAAGAGAACACGGGTACGCTGACCGAGCATTCGCCACCAAGTGTCACGACCTTGTCAGGGTTGGCAATGGCAAGTGTGTCGAGAGCCGCCTTTGTCTGTTTTATGATAATATCACGGTCAAGAACGCCATCGGTTTCTTCGCGGTTTGAGATGTCAGTTGAAACCGGGACCGTGAATGTTTCGCACGTTGTCTCAGGGGCAAGATATGCCAATAGCATTGAGCCGAGATAATAGCCGCGAGATGCTTCATCAGCCGGGATTTCTGGTATCCAACGCGCGATATTAGCACCCTGCCATTGAGGGTATATCAGTCGTATTGTTTTCATATATTCATTCGCTTATACAGATTAACAACAAACAGCAATATTCCATGGTTTGAATGAAAATATCATTTCAGATGCTTATATTTTAGACTACAAAGTTAATTAAAATTACACGATTTATGGAAGCCACATCAGTAAAGAAGGCGGTGGAACATCACGTTTCATCGCCCTCATTTTACCAATAATTTCGGCCTCCACTTGCGGCTACATCAACGATGTTTATTCTGCATTTTTATTGAGCCATTCAGTTCTTACCTTATCAGGAAGATGTGAGACCTTGAAGTCTGAGAATGTCACATCAAACCCGTCACCGTCAGGACAAGCTGCATACATACCGATTTTTACAGGATGATTAGCTTCAAGCCACGCATTTCGCATCATAAAGTATTCTTTGTCATTGAAGGAATAGAATATCTCGATTGCGTCAACGCGGCGTACTGCCTTAATCCATATTTGTTCAACCGGGCGGTCAAGGGCAATGACGCTCCAGTCCGATGTCTTGTGCGTCACTACAGTGCTCAGATTAAACTTGCCGTCAACAAACTCGATTCCGGTCTTGATGTAGTTTTCATGGTCAATTCGTATCATCAGACCGGCCTGATCGAAGCGCACCTTGTAGTCTCCCGATATTTTCACTTTCGCCTCAAATTCGCCTCCATATTCCGAGTAGTAGAAAGGTGCGTCATCTACGGTGAACCCATAGTGCGATATCCTCCAGTAGTCGCTTTTAGGCGTCACCGACATGGTAAGTCTGTTTCCGTCGATTTTCCATACCGATGGTTCATTAAACCAATTCATTTTTTCCAAGGTCTGTGCTGCCATAAATGCAGGGAACAGCATTACCAACATAATTAAGAATGTTTTTCTGTTCATACTCTGTTATTTTGAGATTGTTTTGATTACCTTACACGGATTGCCGGCTGCCACCGAATTTGCCGGAATGTCTTTGACCACCACACTCCCTGCTCCGATAACGCAGTTATCTCCAATAGTCACTCCCGGCAGGGCTTGGACTCCTGCGCCGATCCATACATTATTGCCTACGGCAATAGGCTTGGCATACTCCAGCCCTTTGTTGCGCTCGGAAGCATCTATGGGATGTCCGGCTGTATAAAAGCCACAGTTTGGGGCGATGAATACATTGTCGCCGAAAGTTACAGAAGCCTCATCGAGAATCACCAAATTGAAATTTGCATAGAAGTTTTCACCGACAGATATATTGTAGCCATAATCACAATAAAACGGTTGTTCCACAAGAATTTTCCCTTTAATCCTACCAAGCATTTTGCGCAACAATACGTCACGACCTTCTGTGTCCTTAGGACGAAGAAGATTATAGTCGCAACATAATTCCTTACACTCAAGCCTTTCGGCAATAAGCGCCGGATCATTGTTTGCATCGTATATCATGCCTTTAAGCATTTTTTCTTTCTCAGTCATAGCATATAACCATTAGTTTATTTAACTTTGCAAAGTTAATGAATTGCAGTATAGCCATCAATGGCTATAAATAACCATTTTTATGGAAAACCAAAGGATATTGAATAAACTACTTCGGACACAGAATTTCAGCGACTCTCGTACAAATTTGCTGTTGGCGGAAAACAATATACGCGCATTGGTTGAGATAGAGAAAGTGTTAGCGGTTGTCAGTAATATGGCTGATGGTACAAGCCGTATCTTCGATGGCGGTTTTGGCAGTACAATCGGCTTAAAAAACTATAGTCGTGAAGATTCTATATGGGAAACCGGGATACTGTCACTGATGTCGGATGAAGAGCAGGAAGAGAAATATATCGCCGAACTACGTTTTTTTCATTATATCAGGCATCAGCCTAAGCAGTTTCGCAATAACTATTATCTGATTTCAAAACTGCGTTTTAATCAGGATGGTAAAAAATTCATGGATGTGCTCCACCGTATGTATTATGTGTATGATGACAGTGCAGAGAATATTATTGGTGCTATCTGCACCTACGGTCCATTGACTTTTGATTTCAACGGAAAAAGTCACGCTGTCAATTCACTGACCGGAATCTCAGAGCCACTGACATCATCAACCAACAGTACAGTGCTTAGCAAACGGGAGTGCCAGATACTATCTCTTATTGCATCGGGGTTCAAAAGCGCAGAGATTGCTGATCGGTTGAATATCAGCAAGCATACTGTAAGCCGGCATAGACAAGAGATTCTTGCCCGATTGCAAGTGAAGAACTCTATTGAAGCGTGCCGATTGGCAAAGTCAATGAAGCTTATCTGATTGGAACAATAGCCCCGTGCTAATTATCACTTTTGGCCACAATACGTTATAATTTCATTTTTATAGATTAATAACAAACGGGCGCAATTCTTCACTCAGTTGATAGATTATCATATTAATAGTCAAGTAGTCTGCCGCAGTCATGCCAGTCGCCTATCATTTCGCCTCGTTCGCTTGCTTCGATAAGCTTTCGCAGCCGACTGTCAAACAGTTCTCTTTTAGCCTTGTTTCGCTGGATATTGTCGATACGCACTCGTTGGTAAAGGCTTGGAAATGAATTGAAATTAATCCATGCGGTCGGATTGGTACTGAATGCTTCAATTATTTCCGGAATAATCTCAAATTCGGCATTAAGATCGGGGCAAGCGGCGCGACCGCTATCAGTCATCAAACCGAGACGTTCAAGGTGGCGGCAACGTTCCTTATTCAGCTCAGTCCACCTCCCTGACTTGGTTCTCGGTCCAAAACGTTGAAGCGTTACACCATCTACATTCTTTACAGTTGAATCTATCCAGCCGAAGCATAATGCCTCCTCTACCGCATCAAGATACCATAATGCGTCAACAGGTGGAGTCTTGCCGCGCTTCGCGGAAATCCAACACTCCTTTTCAGTTGCACTGTTCCGCATCAGCCAATCCCGGAAATCTTTGCGATTGCGTATGTCAAGAACATTTTTTGGTGTCATCCTTTATAGTTGCGTTTTATCTCGTCGATTGATTTGCCGCCGATACCAAAGTTCTCGTCAGGCATTTCTTTGATGGTTACGGTGAAGAACTGCTCCGGGATATGGGTTATCTTCGAGGCTGTGGCTGTAAGCCTCTCAATCAACTGTTTCTTCTGTTCAGCGGTCAGTTTGCCGCTCTCGATTGATATATAGGGCATATATTACTTTGTTTTTAGACAAAGTTAATCAAAATTGCCCGATTTTTAGTAACTTTGTATTCTTAATATCAGCTAATCCAAGGAATTATGACAAAAGCAGAAATAGCAAGTGAAATCGCAAAGACAACCGGCATCGACAAGGCTGCGGTTGTTACAGTAGTCGAACAGTTTATGACCGTTGTCAAGGATAGCCTTGCTCACGGTGAAAACGTGTATCTCCGTGGATTCGGTTCTTTCATCGTAAAGACCAGAGCCGAAAAGACCGCCCGCAACATCAGCAAAAACACAACTATCATAATTCCGGCCCATAATATCCCGGCATTCAAACCCGCAAACACCTTCAAAGAGGAAGTCGCAAGCAAGTAAATGAAACTAAGTCCAACGGCAAAGAAAGCCATTTCAGCATTACTCATTTTATTGTTGATGGCTGGATTGTATGGAGCAATAATTGCCCTGTGCAATCAGTATCTACGAGAACATGATTTGTTGACAAAATCATCAAAGTTTGTACTCGGAGTATTTATGTTTGCAGGATTCTATTTCATTTACAAATGGTTCTCAAAACGGATTGACACAATCCAAAAACAAAAAGATTGATGGACTACGAAGATAAAGAATATGGCGAAAATCCCGTTGATGATATGATGACAGATTACGATTATCATATCAATACCGGAGAATTGCCGGAACTGTTTGATGAATCATCGGTTGACGACTACATCGCCAACCTTAACGACTGGGACTAATATTAAAATGGAAGTTTATCCTTTTAGTATAACGGGCTTGCATACAACTCCTTTGGGAGCCGAACGCATCAGACGGAATCTTGACTTGGAAGACTCCATTGATGTTGTTAATTTTTGTCGGGCTTTCATTCTCGAAGATTTTGCCAAATTTGAACGCAAAGGCAAAAACTGGTATGTGAATTCCGGGCATATTAGAATTACTATCAACGCTAACAGTAACACAATAATCACCGCCCACAAAATCTAATCGGAGGTATTCAAGACAATCATTGTCTATTGTTGTTATGGATACGCTCGATGGACACAGCCAAGATTCTGCCTGGACTAAGATATAGTATCGTGGATCTCAAAGGCGGAGTCATTGAAAGGGAAGACAGCAATCTTCCAGTATCGACAATAGATCTATCCAAATAAGTTGACTATGACATGGAAAAAATCAGAAATCGCGTGAGTGCTCACGAAGTGAGAATCGACGTTTCTAAGCAGAGCGAAGAGGAACTGGCCCTTGCTAAAGAACAATCGCAACTCATATTCAAGTTTAATCATACAATGCCCGGCACAGCAGAGTATGATGAACTGATGCACCGTATATTCCCGAACATGGGAGAAGGTTCCAGAGTCAGCACACCGCTGACTGCCGTAAGACCGCACATGGTAAGCATCGGTAAAAATGTCGTGGTAATGCCCGGATGCCTTATGATGTCGGCCGGAGGAATCACGATTGATGACGGTGCGATGATTGCAGCCAACGTGCAACTTATTTCCAATAATCACGACCTTTATGAACGTCAGATAATAACCTGCAAGCCGGTTCACATTGGCAAAAACGCATGGGTTGGAGCAGGAGCGACAATCCTGCCCGGTGTTACTATCGGCGACAACGCTGTTGTCGGAGCCGCCAGCGTTGTAACCAAAGACGTTCCAGCCAATACAATCGTCGCCGGTAATCCAGCAAAGGTCATCAAGCGGATTCCTCCGCTGTCAGAGTGCTCAGCAAATAATGACAACGATGAATTCATACAACTCGGACTTGACAGTTGCGGGGACTGAAATAATTATCGAAGGGACACACTCAGAAAGCGCATCCCTCCGACAGTATCGTGAGATACTGATTTTACGGAATGAAAAGGGCGGCAAGCTCTGTGAGCCTGCGATTGTATAAGCCTTTATGCCTCTTGCCTTTGTAGCGGCAGTGGGAGGTGTAGGCTTTGAAGATGTTACGGTCACCGGATTTCAGTTTTTTCAGGATGCTGCTTTTGTTGACTACGCCGGGGCCGCAGTTGTAGGCGAGTGCGCCGAGAAGAACGGAGTCTTTGCCGTATTGGGAGTAGAGGGCGCAGAACTTGGCGAGGTCTTTGCGAAGTAATGCGTCAGCCTGTGCTTCGGTGAGCTGTACGCCTCGGCGGTATGGTTCGCCCGGCTGGACTTGATGCCCATAGCCGACATAGGGCCAGTGGCGGGGCTTATGGAGCGTTTCATACTTTTTAATTATCAGGACTGCACGCTCAAAGAGCGGCAGTTCCATTATACTTCGGTTCTTTCTCTGCTGCGCTCCGAAGGCGCTTCGCGATGAGGCGGCGAAGGCCGGCGAAGTGACCGCGAGGGTCACTATCGCCATGAGGAATATTAGGATTCTTTTCATAAGCCGATGGGTGTTATGGTTCCGGGATTGACGGGTGTGATGATGCCGGGTGTCTTGCCGCCGTTATCATCGCCGCTGTCCTTGCTGTTGAACTCAAAGGTCTGTTCCCACGGGGTCGAGTTGAAATTATCCTGAATGACCACGAGGAATTTGTGAGCATCGGAGGACTGGGCGGTATAGTTCAGTCGGAAGGTCTTTCTTTCGAGAAGCACACGGTCATTGTTGACCAGCACCGGGCCATCGACCAGTTTCAGTGTTCCCTCGCCGTCATACTGGAAATAGCGGATTGTGTAGAGGGTGTTGGCATAGTTGCCTTCGGGTTTGATCTCGAAGCGCAGCTCAACGGTCTCGCCCTTTGTGATTTTGTCACCGTAAGGCATGACTTCCACTGTAAAGGGATAGGACTGCTGAACATCGAGGTCATCGGAGCAGGAAGTCAGAGAGATAACGATTGCGAAGAGTGCAATCCAGAAGCCGAAGAAACGGCAGGGAGTGAGACGGATTTCGCCGATTTTGTTGATGATTGTTTTCACGTTTTTCAGAGTTTGAGTTTTGTTGATTTTTTCGGATAGAGCGACATGAGATAGTCGTTCAGATCCTTGTGGTTGGGATAGAGTGCCGACTTGTCCATGACCCGGTCACCGAACTCCCGCCTGAGTCTGGCGAGAGCAGCACGACCGGCAGCGTCATTGTCAAGAAAGCACTGGATGACGGTGTAGTCTCCGAGAGGGGCAATAGCCTTCTGGATATTGGCAACTGAGTTGAGCACGATAGTGTCGAGTCCGTCGTTATAGCCGAGGCGTTCCGCTGAAAGGAAGTCGATGAAGCCCTCAAACACATTACACCGGGCGTTGCCATTCGCTATGTGGGTTATGTGCTTTGGCGGATATGATCCCTTGAAGAAAGAATTTCTCAGTTCAAAACCATGTGCATTGTTCTCAAAGCCGATGGCATAGTACCGCTTTCCATGAAGTTCATAATCCACCTGCACACAGTAGCGTTGTGCGATGTTTCGGGGAATACCTCTATCAGCGAGATATTTCAGCAATGCCGGAGATTCCAGTTTTGACACTCTCACATCTTCAAAGGTAGGCTGCTCGATGAACGGCACAGGCTTGTATGGCTTTTCAATCGGCATACTCATTTTCTGTGCGATGAACTCAGCCTGCCTGATGAAGTCGGTGGAGTTACACAGTTCTCCGGCAAGAGTGAAGATGTCGCCGCCTGCGCCACTGCCAAAATCGAACCATACCCCCTTGCGGGGATTGACATGAAACGAGGGCTTACGCTCACTTCGGCAAGGGGAATAAAACCACAGACCTTTGCTGTCGCGTCCGGTAGGCTGATAGCCCAACTGATTCAGGAACTCGACAAGCGAGATTTTACGGATTTCGTCGATGTTCATAGGCGCATCTTCCGTTTCGGTTTGTCTGGCTCCTGCTCCTGTTTGGGAGGCTCCACCTTCTGCTCCTGTCGCTCGTTCTTTCTATCGAAGTAGCCCATCTGCCCTGCGATGTAGAGGTTTAACTCCGACATATTGCATGAGCCTGTCAGTTCATAGGCGAGGTCATAGATTCCGCCGTATGCGCCGGACTTGGTATCACGCCAGAGGTTTGTCTCGGTGTTGATTACCATAGTCGGCTCGTGCTTGTCATCGTAAGGGGCTTTGTAAACCCTGAGATTGCCGTCGGCTGCCACGGGGTGTTCCTGACCGAGAGCCTTCATAAAGTCAGTGAGTTTCACCTTCTTTATGTCGAGGCTGATAACCATAGGCTCCGGCGGGCGACGCGCCATTGCCGAAAGTTCCTTGCCCTGCTCATACTCGTTCATCATTTTGAGTATATAATCAATCGGGTCCTTATAGATGTCCGGATTCATCGCCAGAGATGCGAGGTCTTTCAGACCGCCGGAATCATCAGTTGCGTAATCGTGCCAGCGGTTAGTTTTGACGTCAACCAAAAAAATTGGTTCCGGATCATCACGGTATGGAGTATAATACATCGCTGCTCCCTCATATACTACTGCCGGCTTTTCGCCGAGAGCCGCCATGAACTCCGTCAGCGAAATATTCTTTATGTCATTCTTTGTGTATCGCATAGGCTATTCGATTATGAATTTTACACCGACACCATAGGTTGTATGGTATATCTGAACATCGCTACCGAAAGTGAACCGTCCTTTTACATTGGCGGTCAGGGCTATCTTATCGGAGAGATAGAACTCTGCCTGCAAGTTGAGCGCACCGCCATAGATGAAATTATCGCCGTCATGGAGCGTGGAGCCGTCGGAAAGTGTTTTCTTGCCCCAGTTCACCGTCTCATATCCGGCAAGTGCGGATATACCGCCGTAGAGGTGGAATGTCATCGAGTAGTCGCTGACAAGGTGGAGATTGTATCCGGCTTCTCCCGTGAACTGAGCCACCGGGATACGGCCTTTCTCACCGTAAGGCTTGTGTATCTGGAGATATTCGCCACCGATAGACCATGTATTGCCATGATTGCCTGTGAATACCGAGTAGAACACTCCGAGGTCATATCCGCTGTTGCGGGATTTGCCGGTATAGAAACCGTCTGCCATATTTGCCTTGACTTCCACGGCTGACATTCCGGGGAGGCATCGCTGGGCCATTGCCCGCCCTCCGAAGAGGGTGAGCATGGCAGCGATTATCATTATCGCTTTTCTCATTGTTTACTCTTTTACTGAATTGATAACTCGTCGATTACATTTGCTCTCACTATGTCCTCGTTATCGACCACAAAGGACTGATGACGGCCGCCTTCCTTCTCGGCGACCTCGATAACGAGCTGCTTGTCGTTGGGGATTGTGAATTTCTCCAGAGCGAACACGGTTCTTTCAGATGTTTTTCCGTGTACCACCGTCACATAGTTGTGGGCGCGGAGCGGTTCAAGTACCTGCTCCTGCATGGCGGTTCGCTTGATAACCTTCTTGTCCACAATCTTGAAGCTCACATAGTCGATGTCAAAGGCTATGTTGGATGTGTTCTTCAGTTCGGTATGAAAGTATAGCAAACCGTTGTTCACATAGATTGATTTCAGGAGAAACTGCACACTGAAACGCTTTGAGCCGATATGCTTGATTTCGCGCTTGTTCTGCTTGTGGATTGACTTCATAATCAGCTTGACAAGCATCGGCGACTCCTGTCCGAGTTTCTCCAGATAAACCTGCTGTGCGTTGTTTGGACGGTTCACCGCTTCACCATCATGGAGGAAGTCGGTCATCTCAATGCTCAGAAGCAGAGGCTCTTTCGCAAATTTGACGTTGAACGTGTAATATGATCCATCATCGGTGATTACCGACAGGTTGGTCTCCTGCTTGAACGACTTGAAGGCTGACTTTACACGCAGCACGTTCTTGGCACCATCGGCAAGACCTGCCACGAGGTTCTCGTTTCCGAGGTCAACGTATGTGATTTCAGCCGGAAAGATGATGTGAGTGGTCTTGTTGTAGCAGACCTCCAGAGCGTGAGGGGGAATCATGCGGTCGAAGCCCACCTTGCGGGTAAGTCCGTCGAACTTGTCGCCGTCGGTGTAGTTGGCTCCGTACACGTTCATGTCGTGTTCGGCTACCTGTTCAGTGTCGGAAGACACATTGTTATCGGTGTTTTTGGGTGCCTTGTCTTTGGCAAAGGCGGGGGTTGCCATGCCGATGAGGGCGATGGCTGAGAGAATAAATGTTTTCAGTTTCATAAAAATTTACGTTGGATTAAGTGGTCGTTTTTAATTGTTTTCGGGCTGGTAAAGCATCACCCTGTACCCGGATTTCAGATGCACCTTGACAGTGCGCATCTTCTTTGTGAGATACTGGCTTACGCCGTTGATGAGTCCTCTGCCTACGTCGGAGGCTATCTGTGCGCCGGCATCGGTAGAGATATTGATTGAGCTTCCCATCGTGCTGCCCATGTTGGCACCGATTTCGTGGAGAGCGTCCGACTCCATCGAGTTGGGAATATTGATACCCTCCTGACCGTCGGAGTCATAGACTTTCAGTTCCACCTCATAGATCGAGCCGTTTGTCTCGACCGATGTAATCTCAATCTCCAGACGCTCGTCCTGCAACCTTGCGGCACCGACAACGATAGTGTTCCGGGGAATAAGCCTGTTGCCTATCCACATCGGTTCGGTTGTTCTCAACTTCACCGACTGACCGTTGATTACGGACTGATTCCCGGCTATGACAGCGGCGATTGTATTCTTGCCTACCGACCTTTTCACTCCAACCGAGGTGTTGAAGCCTCGCTCGTTTGTGGCGGCACTCAATGTCGATACCACATTGTGGGTCACATTCTGAACCGGCTGCACATTCCGTTTCCCTTTTTCTTCGGACTGAGGCGGAGCCTGATAATTGCCGGTGCCATTGCCCATGTACTGTGTGGCAAGCTGATACGACCTTTCGAGAAGTTCCATCTCGTCGGGCTGCTGCGTCTGCTGTTGAGCCATAGCGTTCTGCATCTCCAGTTCGTCGATACGGGCCTGTAACTCCGCCACCTGTTCGGTCTGGCTGTAATCGGGAACATAGAAGTCCTGCAAGGAAGCCTGAGCCTGCTGATAGGCGTTTGCCGAGTTTTGGATTTCATCGGGAACAGCGGGTTCAGCCGGAGCGGTCACTGTGTCGAGCTGGAGCGTCACCGCACTGATTGTGCTGTCGTTCTGCGCTTTCTCCTTTTTCATTGCCTCCTGTTCGTATGCCGCGAGTTTTGTCTCTGGCATACCGTCGGTTGTGCCGTCGGGCAGTTCGGTATTTGCTTTACCCTTGACGGCATCTTCCTCTCCACTCGGTGCGAAGATGAGCCATAGGCAGACGAGACACGAGAGTGTCAAGAGCGTATATACCGCCAGTCTTTTCAGTCGCTCACGTTCAGCCGGGGTCTTGGGCGTGAGCTTCGCTTTGAGGTCATCGAGCAGTTTCATGGTCGTAGGTTTTAGTGGGTAATTCCAGTTGCTGAATATGCTCTACCTCGATAGTCTGGCGGGCGTGTCCGGCTCCCATCTTGTAGCAGGCGTGACCGAATACGAAGAAGGCTATGAGGACAAACGCCGAGAGAAGCACGGTCACAACCGTAAGGCGTTGTCTGTGGGGCATCTCGTCGCAGGCTTTCTTTACCCGCTCACGGATTTTTCCCTTGGGCCCGTGCCACACCTTTTCATAAAAGGGTGACACGAGATTACTGATTTTCTGTTTTATACTCATTGGGATAAGGTGCGTTTTGTGGTTATCAAATCTTTGTTTTCAAGAATTGTGAGACCCTCGATCATGAAGCCGTTGGGATTGTCGTCGGAGCGTGAGGTGTTGACCAGTCGGCAATTCGTAATCAGCGACCTTTCGGTCACGTTACTCTGACGGATGATCATCTGCCGGGCATAGGTGCGGACATTGTATGGATAGTCGTTGAAATCGGCGACTATGCTGTCCACCTGCAGCACCTGAGTGATGTTTCCGGCGATGATGCGGTTGTAGTATCCCTTCTCCACATAATCGGAGTAGTAGTTGTAGGCACTCTTGTCGGCCAGTGACATGGCGCGGTTGATGTTGTGTTCAATCGCCGACTTGTCGGGCGACAGAGTGAAGAACAGTTCGTGGAAGCGTCGCACATGTTCACGTGCCTCCGCCGGGCGGTTCTGCTCCATGTCCTGAGAAAGTGCGAGCATCAGGCTCTTGCCGTTGTCCAGAACATAGATTTTCTCCCGCTGCTTTTCGGCAAAGTTCAGCGACAGCACCACCGAGCCGATGGCGACAAAGGCGCAGAGCGATACCATGACGATGCCGAACAGCCTTATCTGCCGAAAAGATGTTTCAATGTTTTTTAATGACTTAAATTCCATTTAATCAGTGTTTGAATAGTGTTAGAATACTATTTGAGCAACTTGCCTGCCCTGCCTGCCAGATTACCTGTCACACCACCGACTACGCTGCCGGCCCATGAGCCTCCGGTCATGGCGGTGTTGTTGATTGAGCGGTTGTAGCTACCCATTCCACCTGCCTGAATAATCCATCCGGCGACTGTGGGAATCGTGAAGTAACCGATTATGCCGATTATCATGAACAACGTGTAAGCGGTGTTGCTCCCGTCGAGGTCAACATTCGGATTGTTAGTCAGTTCCGATATGTCGTTCTGAAGCATCAGGACTTGAATCTTGGCAAGGATTGTCGAGAACAGATCCGCCACAGGCAACCACAGATAGGTCTGAATATATCGGCATATCCATTGGACGAGTGTGTTCTGGAATCCGTCCCACACCGACAAGGCGAATGAAATCGGTCCGAGTATCGCAAGCACTATAAGGAAAAATGTCCTTATGGTGTCAATCGAGAGTGATGCGGCTTGGAACAGCATTTCCAGCAGTTCACGGAAGAAATTCTGGATTGCCTTCTTGACCTTATACATTCCCCGCTCGATATACATTCCGGCTGCGGTGCCGACCTCTGTCACTCCCAGTTCATCAATCTGACGGTCAAACTCAGCGTCATCCACAAGGTAGGCTGTCGATGGGTCTTTCATCATGGCTTCATGCTCCAGCCGGTCTTTCTCCTCACGGTACTTTTTCATGTCGAGTGTCTGACCTTCGAGCATTGAGGCGGTGCCTTGAACGATGGGCGACATTACCGAGTTGATTGTTCCGAGAACGACCGTAGGAAAGAACATGATACAGAATCCTATGGCAAACGGACGCAGAAGCGGGAATACATCCACCGGTTCGGCTCTTGAAAGTGCCTGCCATATTCGGTAGGCAACGTAGAACAATGCGCCGAGTCCGGCTATGCCCTGTGCCACTCCCGCCATGTCGCTGCACAGCGGCATCATCTCATCGTACAGCGACCGGAGTATGGAGTGAAGATTTGTGAAATCAATAGCGCAAAGCATAGGCATCACCAGTATTTTTCGGAGCCGTCGCCGTAGAGACTCACAACCCTCTGGGTGTCCGCCTTCTTTTTGGCTCTGAGGTATGAAACACTGATATTCTTGTTGGTGAAGTACGCCGTCAGGCTCTTCAACCTCTTCATCTCCTTGTAGCAGTCATCGACCACGTCCATTCTGTCCTTGTCGGTCATACTTAGCGTTGTGATGTTGACCACTTGTTTCAGATCACCGAGGACTCCATTGGCTTCTTCGAGTATCCTCGTGTAGCCGGAGGCGATTGCCGACAGTTCGGCACTTGTGAAGTTGGGGTCGGTCAGCATCTTCTTGAAGTTGTTGACGTAGTATCCGGAGATGTCACCGAGCATCAGGACGGTCTGCTGTACCTTGCGGGCATCACGCACGAGATTGTTGACTGCCTGGAGTGCATCGTAATACTTCTTAGCCTGCTGGTAAATCTTTACCGTCTCCTTGAAGTTGTTGACCATATTTGTCGCGGTCGTTGACTCCTGAACGAGTGATTTTGAAGAGTTTACAATGCTCTGTGCGATGTTGGACGGGTCAATGACCGTCCACTGGGCGGAAGCACTGCCTGTGCCTAACAGGAGGCACAGGGCAATGAGAGGAAATAGAAATTTTAACTGTCTCATTTTTACGTTGGATTAAGTGGTGGTTATCGGATTTTGGAGGCCATACCTCCGATTATTCTCACTCCTACCAAAAGCAGGAGCAGAGGGAAAGTTATCAGGGCAAGCAGACCGATGAACAGTCCGGCTATTATTGCCCACAGAACATAGAGGACTTTCATAGCGGCAGCCATTGTGCGAGGTGGTTAACAATGTTTGTAATCACGTCTGTGACAAATGGCTTCGCATAGAGAATAGCCTTGTAGGTAGCCACAAAGACTGCGGAGAGAACGGCAATACCGGCGAGGAACAGGATAAATCCTATCAGCACTCCGAGTACCGGGTGGAACACTTTGGGTATCTTCATGTCGCACCCTCCTTTCTCTCGTTGGCGAGTAAACGGATCGCAGACTCCACGCTGCCACCGAGCTGGGCGGCTTTGTTGAGTACCTGAATCTTCTCCGTTTCCTCGGTGGTGTAGCATAGATATTCCTCGGTAGAGACCTCAGTGGCATAGACGGCGGACTGTGTGCCGCCAAGTCCAATCCACACCTCTTTATACAGGCGATTGGGATTGTTCGCCATGTTGATACTGAGTATCTGGCTTTTCTCCTTGTCGGTTAGACCGAGCAGCTCCTGAATCTGGTCAAAGCGGTTCATGTACTTACGCTGATCAAGAAGAATCTTGCAGTCGGAGTTGTTGATGATGGTCTCCTTGACAATGGGGCTGGAGATTATATCATCGACTTCCTGTGTGACTACCACCGCTTCACCAAAATACTTGCGCACAGTCTTGTAGAGGTACTTCATATACTCCGCCATGTTAGCCGAAGACAGAGCCTTCCAAGCCTCCTCACATATCAGCATTTTGCGGACACCTTTCAGTCGCCTCATCTTGTTGATGAATGCCTCCATGATGATGATTGTCACCACAGGGAAGAGTTCTTTGTTATCCTTGATGCTGTCGATCTCGAATACCACAAACCTCTTGTTCAACAGGTCAATATTGGCTTTGGAATTCAATAGGAAGTCAAAACGACCGCCATCGTAATACTGGCGTAGTGTCGTCAGGAAGTTGTCGATGTCGAAATCCTGTTTATAGATGGGAATAGGACGTTGTGCCATTTCTGCACGGTAATCGTCGCGCATAAACTCGTAGAAAGAGTTGAAGCATGGAACGATGTCCTTATCCGTATTCATCTTTTCGAGAAACATCGACAACGCCGAGCCAAGCTCACCGCTCTCGGTTTTGGACACTCTGTCGTCCTCTGACTTCCAGAGTGTCAGGAGCAGCGTCTTGATCGAGTCCTTCTTCTCCACATCGAAGACCCCGTCGTCCGTGTAGAACGGATTGAAAGAGATCGGGCTGTCCTCTGTGTAGGTGTAGTAGATACCATCCTCACCGTGAGTGCGGTTGTGGATAAGGTTACACAGACCTTCGTAGGAGTTACCGGTATCAATCAGCAGGATATGGGTGCCTTGCTCGTAATACTGGCGCACCAGATGATTGGTGAAGAACGACTTGCCGGAGCCTGACGGACCGAGAATGAACTTGTTGCGGTTGGTAGTGATACCGCGTTTCATCGGTTCATCGCTAATATCCAAGTGGATAGGTTTCCCGGTCAGTCTATCGACCATCTTTATCCCGAATGGGGACAACGATGAACGATAATTTGTCTCGGCTGTGAAGAAACAGGCTGCGGGTTCTATGAACGTATAAAACGATTCCTCGGCAGGAAAGTCAGCCTCGTTGCCGGGCATCGCCGACCAGAACAGTGTCGGGCAGTCGATGGTGTTATGCCTCGGCATACAACCCATAGTCGCCAACTGACCGCCGACATCATTCTTGATGCGTCGCAGCTCCTCGCTATCGTCGCTCCACGCCATGACATTGAAGTGAGCCCGTACTGAGGTCAGTCCGTAGGAATGAGCCTCATTGAGATAGCGGTCTATCCACTCCTTGTTGATGGCATTGCTTCGGCTATACCGCGAAAGGCTGTTCATATTTCGGGCTGTCTTCTCGAACTTCGCCAGATTCTCGTCATGGTCATCAATCAGTATGTACTGATTATAGATATGGTTGCAGGGTAACAGCAACCCGACGGGAGAGGCAAACGAGAGGCGGCAGTCACTCCGGTCAGTCGATAACCGCTCATAACGGTTATCGGTGCTGACTTTTGCCGGAAGATCATCCGTGTCTGACAGAGTGTGCAGACAGAGCATCTTGTCGCCGATGCGCATCTGCTGTGCCGATAGGTCGATGTCTTCCAGACAGGACACATCTTCCATTGAGAGCGACATATACTTCTCGATAAGACCGGAAGACTTGTCGGTGCCGACGAGTTCATCATCGCTCATGCGGCGCAGCTTGATATAGCCGGTGTCATTGATGATGCGCTCAAACTGTTCGACACTCTCCATGAACTTGACAATCATCTCGTGATTGAGTTCCTTCGGCGTGATTCGCCCCCGGCAGAGTGTCGAGAAGTTGCTCTGCTGACGCGCCCTTTCCTTCGTGGTCTTTGTCAGGAAGAGATAACATTTGTGGGCGAGATATGGACGCTCATTGAAGTGGCGTTCAAATGAACGGTCGAGGAATGACAGGTCATCCTTCTGGAGTTCCGGACGGTATTTCTCGCTGACAAACCAGTCCTGTTTATGCACCACCGAGTAGTGCGGGAGCACCTTGATTGCCTTGCACCATGCTCCGTGCATGGCTTCATACTCCTGCGAGGTGACGGTGAACAGCTCCGGCAGGGCAACCTCGAAAGCGACTGTAATGTCGGCATCTTTCGATATGATGCAGCCGTGTTCGACGGCAAGGAGCGGCAGCTTTGATTCCAGTGTTGTGGCATTAAGTGTATTTCTCATTTCTTTCCTTTAATCAGTCGGTTAAGGCGGAGACGGTTGATGATGTAGCGGGGGTGGTATTTCACCGCCGTCAGTTTCATCAGACCGTATTGCCCGTACTTGGCATTGAGATGGAAGGTGAGCCACACAAGAGCTGAGGCGGCAGTAACGCCGAACCCGATGCAGAACCATTGGGAAACGCCGGAGATGTACATGATGACGTACACCACAAACAGGGCGAGCAAGCCCCCGGCGAAGATGAACAGATACTGCGCCTTCAGACCCTTGTATTCCACCGACCGTCCTATGCCTTTGTTGATAGCATATTCGACCATTGGCTCAGATGATTAGAGGAAGAACGAGCGGAGGATTGTGGCAGCCACGATAAGGAAGATACACGCTCCGAACCACGAGGCAGCTGTCTTGGTGGTATCGGGATCACCGCTTGACCACTTGGAATAGACCTTGACACCGCCGATGAGACCTACAACCGCGCCGATGGCGTAGATGAGCTTGGTACCGGGATCGAAATACGAAGTCACCATAGAGGTCGCCTCGTTGATACCGCTCAGACCGTTGCCGGCGGCGTAGGCACGGATGCCTGTCGAGAGTGCCATGACAAGAAGCATGGCGAACTGGAAGCCACGGCTTCCGAGGAGATTGTAGATGCTTTTCTGAAAATTCTTGATAGTCTTTTTCATGTTTTTGTTTCAGTTTTTGAAGCATAGGCAGCCCCCGACCGCTCCGCAACCGGGAGCAGCCCACACTTCGGATTTAGTAAATTGGGGTTGGATTTTTGCCCTTTCGGACGTGGATTAGTGGTTTTGCCGATTATGGCAGCATATCGGCGAGATTGAAGTCGTCGGGATTGTTGACAGGAATGTCAACAGAAACCGCTTTCTTTACGACTTTGGGGCGAGTGGTCCTCGGCATGATGTTTCTTGCCTCGATTTCAGCCCTGATACTCATTTTTATGCAGAGGTTGACACGGCGGTCAATATCATCATTTGCGGATGTGAGTCGCTCAAACAGTTCTGTGTCCTTAACTTCCGACAGAATTTTACCGGCCTCTGCCTGCTGACCGGCGGTTGCATCGGGATTTATGGCTGTGCTGACAGCATCCTCTATCTCATCAAGAGAGGCTCCGCTTGCCAATGGAGCGGCAGGACCGCTGTCATCGACATCCCGAATATCCGTGTCGAAAGCCTCATTGATTTCACGGGAGGACATGGGGGTGAATCGTTTTTCTTTCTCAGTGCCATTTGCCGAATCCTCAGGGCCCTCAGGTGCAAATTCAACATCCTTGACATCAACATCACCCATCAGTTCATTAACAGCAGCCGGCAGCATTGCCTTGACAGTCTCTTTGGCGACCTGAACCATCATCGCCTCCAGCTTGTCCATCTCAAAGGTGCTTTTGCCGATAGTGCATTTCCCTTTTGATGAATTATCTTCCGAGGGTTCTGTTTTCACTGAATCCTCTTTTTCAGATTTTGTCATAGGCGGTTTCTTGGTTCTCTGTCTGGCATCGAACACCAGCCACGCTGTCATTAACAGGCAACAGAGGAATATGCCTCCGCAGAAGAATATAGCCAGTTCATTCATGATTCAAAATCATACTGGTGATACTCCGGCATATCCTCGATGATGTGCGTCACTTCTTCGCTGTTCCGCTGAAAATGCTCGTTCAGAATGTTGTTAAGCACTTCCACGACAGTTATGGGTATTTCGGTATGATATACCAGACGCTGAATCAGGTCAGCATTTCTGTTTGAGATTCGGATTGTCCGGCTCTCTTTTACCGGGACTCTTACGACTTCGGTAAGGAACTTGTCTCGATAATCCTTTACTTTCAGGAGTTTTTCAATGAAGGCAGACTTTTCCAGATCCCTGAAATCTACTCCTGTTGCGGCAGGAACTTCTATAATATCGGAAATTTCATTTTCCTGCTCAGAATTGGCAAAGACAACATCTTCAAGAGACACCTCTGTACCATTGACGACTGGCTCCGTTTTCAACTCAGCCCTCATCATTTCATTGAAATAATATTCGGCGCGCTCCCTGATATAGCTGTCTATCGCTGGGCTGACAGCTTCGATGATATTTGCAGGACACTTCTTGACCTCCTTTAAGAAGACATCAAGTTTATCAAGAAAATCCGCACAAGCGTTCTTGAAGTTCTCCACTTTTTTCCCGGCACGATTGGCTTTGAAAAAATCAAAACTGACAAATACGAATATTACCGTATTTATGATAACCACAGCCGGGACTATGTAATATAAGAATACATCTGCCATCATAGTGTCACGGTTTTGGAGCCACGATCCGTCAGTTCGTTGATGACGTCCCGGTTGGCTACGAGGTGGGCGATTATGATATTGGTCACGTATGCCCCTATGGTAAGGTCGCGGTTGTCGAACAGGGCAACTGTCTTGGCGAGCTTGTTGACAAGTTCGCGGGGTACGAATATGCCTTTGCGGGCACCGACGGTATAGGGGGCGAGGAACTCCGTGCGGTACTCCTTTACGGCTTCCTCATTGGGGAAGCCGGTATTGACTTCCTCGGTCGCTTTTGCGCAGACGCGCAAATCGCAGAATTTCGGATTATTCATTTCTGGTTTCTTTTTGTTTTAGAATTGTTTACTTTTCTGATAGAGGCTCTGCAAGATGGGGCCCACATCCTTGAAATGCTGTTCAAGCACATTATGGACGTACTGGGCTATTGATAAGTCCTCGTTGAACAGAGCCTGTATCTTCAGAATCTTTCGGCGGAACTCGTTTACCACCATCACCTGCCGACCTTTCTTGTTGAATGCGTCGATTGGACAGGTCTCCACGAATGTACGCAGATACTCGTCTTCCTCTTCCGTGCGATCAGGTGTGACCGGTATCCGGGTCAGTTCCTCACGGTCAATACGTGGAGGGGGCGACTCAGGCGCATCGTTTTTCTTGCTCTTGCGGTATTTGGGAGTGGTATCCTCGCCGTAAATGTCAAGAAATTCCTGTGCATCCTGATTGTCGAAGCCCTGGGCTGTTTCTTTGTTCTCCATAGGCTACACATCTATTATCTGACGGATTTCCGCCACAAGTTCCGGAAGGTTGCTCCCTTTGAGCAGCCGTTTGTCGGGAGGCATCATAGTGGAACGGAACAGCCCTGTTCTGCCTGTCGTGGCACCGTCCTTGAAAAACCGGTTGCTGTTGCTGAGAACGGTATCGAGAGACTGGAGTCCCAACTCTTCCACATATCCGTCGATGTATTCGCAAAGACGGGTCTTGGCTTTTGACGGTATGCGGTTCCACACGAGTTTGACCGCCTTGATTTTGGATTTGCCGGTGGTGAGCATATTGTTCACCACATGGCTTGCGAAACGGATAGAGCTTTTCATATCTGCCGTGTCGGTTGTGATCGGGACAAAAAGATAGTCCATCTTTGACAGCAGCTTTACGATACTGAGGTCGTTCACCGTACCGGTGATGTCGAAAAACACCACTTTGGGAGTCGCCCCTTCTTCTATTCTTTCAGTTGCCACGCTGACGGCATCTTCGGGATTGGACAGAATTATCTCGTAAGCCTTCTTATTGAAGTTCCTGTAAAAGTTCATAACGGCTTTTTTGAGATAGGGATTCTCTCTGGTCACGAGGAAGTCATTGTCTCGGTAGTCCTTGAAAGAGTGCTGCCTGTCGTCGCAGTCGATCACCATCACATCGACACCTTCAAGATAATGAAGATAGCTTGCCGTAAGCGCAGTGAGGGTTGACTTGCCCGCGCCTCCCTTCTGGGTGGCAAAGGCAACGAAAACTGGTTCGCTCATAAAATTTCGGGATTAAGAATGATACAATGGATTGTATTCTCGTTGGCGCACATTGCGCATCTGGTTCGCCCGGCTTGATAGCCGTGTCCGGGTCGATGGCACACTCACTTACTCACGGGACCGGTCTTGTCACATCATGGTCAGAGGTGCATTGGTGTTTATTGTCGGCAATTCTGTCATCCATTCGTGGCGTTGCGTGCAGGAGTGTGTTGTCACTTAATAACACTATCACACTTTCACACATCAAGTAACAAACTCACTCTATCACACATACACACCTGCAATCAGGTGAAACCACGCATGAAGGAATTGCATTGCCTGTGGTCAGACGCTCCCGACAATGAATGATGCCTTTGACAGTAATGTTCGTTATGGAGTTCATGCTCCTGTTGTCTCTGGCACATCGGCTTTGTCATCTGAGCCTCTGTGCAAGTTAAACGATGACAATTCACAAAAAGATTTGCAACACATTGATTTTGCGCTACTTTGCATAACGATTGCGCTACTTTGCGTTACTTTTATTTCTACCGCAAACCATCTCCCCGCACCTGATTGTTCTTATTGCAGTTGCAATGCACCGCATCCGATACCCGTATCTTCAAATATCGGGTACAATAATTATAATAATCGGCTTGGACCGGCGCCGATATTAGCGGATGTTTTCTCATCGAAGGTGTACTTATGGTGTACTGACGCAGGTTTTTCCAACCCATCAGTGAACGCAACTTCCTGATTACCATTTACGATGTTCACATGAACATGGCAAGGTATGTTTTATGCAGCACAAAATGTGATTTGCAGCATAAAACCCTTGCCATTGCATGGAGCCTGCGATTACTCCAAAGTCGTAATCGCCATGAGAACCTGCGGTGCAGTCATACACCATTTTCAAAACCACTTAATCCACGTTGTTTTATGAAACAGAATTTTAAGAAAGCCGGGCGTCATCCCAAGATAGACGCCACGGCATTCCGGTGTTCCGTCAACTTCACGGCATCGGAACACAGCAGTCTTCAGACTATGCACGAGCAATCCGGAGTGGAATCCCTGTCAGCATTTGTAAAGATGCGCATTTTCGGCAAACCGTTCAAGGTGTTTGTCATTGATGAAAACACCCGAGAGTTCATCGACAGGCTGTCATCACTCAACGCCCGATACAGGACTTTCGCCATAGACTATGACCTCGTTGTAAAGTCTCTCCGTGAGAATTTCAACGAAAAAAAGGCTATGAAGGCTCTCTATAAACTGGAGCAGATTACCATTGAGATGGTCAAGGTCAACCGCGAGATTGTCGCACTCGCCAAAGAGTTCGATGCCCGATGGTTGCAAAAATCTCTTTAGGAAATTCGCTGTATGGAGCGTTGGCATATAACGGCGAAAAGATAAATAAAGAGAAAGGTCGTGTTCTCGATACCAACAAAATCTACAATGACGGTTCCGGGAACATAGACATTCATCGTGCTTTCGAGGACTTCAAAAGGTGGATGCCACAATCTACCCGTGCTGAAAAGACGATGATGCACATATCCCTCAACCCGCATCTCGATGATGTTATGAGCGAGGGGCAATATGCCCAGCTTGCACGTGAATATATGGAGAAGATGGGATTCGGGGATATGCCGTACATTATTGTGAAGCATGAGGACATTGACCGCCATCATATCCACATCGTTGCATTGAGGGTCAGACCTGACGGTTCGGTTATATCCGATAAAAACAACTTCTACAAGAGCAAGGAGATCTGCCGTGAACTTGAAAAGAAGTATGGGCTACACTCTGCCGAGCGTCAGAAGATTACTCCCGATATGCCGATAAAGAAGATTGACCCGGCGGGCGACATCAAGCGACAGGTCGCCAATACGGTCAAGATGGTGGGTATGCGCTACAAGTTCCAGACTATGGGGGAATACAATGCCATCCTCGGATTATACAATGTGAAGTGTGAACAGACCGACGGACGTGTCAACGGACGCGAGTATCACGGTCTGGTATATTTCGCCACCGACGACAACGGCAAAGTGATTGCCTCCCCGTTCAAGGCTTCCCGGCTCGGCAAGTTCGCCAGCCGTACCGCCATTGACAGCCGGTTCGAGAAAGCTGCGGATAAGATAGATGTGAAACCGACAAAAAGAATGGTTGCCGAAGTCATGGCTCAATCGTCAGGCAAAGACGATTTCATCGCCCGACTCAAAGAGAAGAACATCGACCTTGTGCTTCGCTATACCGATGACGGGCGCATCTATGGGGCGACGTATATCGACCATAATACAAGGACTGTCCTCAATGGTTCCAGAATCGGCAAGGAGTTTTCGGCAAATGTTCTCGACAGGTGGTTCAACAACCCGTCGGAGAAACCGGTTATCCCCGTCACTCAACCGCAGCCAGAAAATCAGGGTCAACAAACTGCCGGAGGTAACACTCAGGGACATGACAGTCATCAAGGTCAGCCCCAGTCTCAGCAGGGCAACACTCCGCAAGGCAACAGTCAAGGCAATGACTTTGACAATGCTCCGGCTCTTCCCGGTCTCGACCTGTTCCAAGTCGGCCCCGGCTATGACCCCGAGGAAGAGGCTTTCATCAGAGCCATGCGGCGTAGAAAGAAAAAGAAACGCCGTGGCCCTAATTTATAAATCCCTAAAACATTATAGAAAATATGAGTCAACAGGAAGATGATCTCAGATCGTTGGCTAAAATCATGGATATGCTCCGTGGTGTCAGCCTGATTCTGGTGGTCGCCAATATATATTGGTTCTGTCAGTCGCTTATCGGCGGCTGGCGATTCCATGCCGAGACCATGAAGGTGCTCGGCAATCTGAACGAGGCGGGAGGATTGTTCAACAATCCGTGGAACGCCAAATGGTGGGCTTTGCTATTGCTTGCCCTGTCATGTTTCGGCACCAAAGGTGTCAAGAACGAGAAAATCAAATGGAGCCGGATATGGCTTTGCCTCAGTGTGGGCGCAGCTCTGTTCTTCCTAAACTGGTGGATGGTGTCGCTCGGCTGGACTGTCATCTATATAATCACTACGGCGGCAGGCTTTGTCTGCCTGCTGTTGGGTGGCGTGTGGATGAGCCGTCTGCTGAAGAACAACATGATGGACGACCGCTTCAACGAGGAGAACGAATCGTTCATACAGGAGACAAGACTTCTGGAAAATGAGTATTCGGTCAATCTGCCCACACGTTTCTATTATAAAAAGAAGTGGAACAAGGGTTGGATAAATGTGGTGAATCCGTTTCGCGCCTCGATTGTGCTTGGCACACCCGGTTCGGGCAAGTCGTTTGCTGTGGTAAATAATTTCATCAAACAACAGATAGAGAAAGGTTTTGGATTATATGTGTACGACTACAAGTTCCCTGACCTGTCGTTAATTGCCTACAACCACATGAAGAACCATGAGGAAGGATATGGCAAGGTAAAGCCGTCATTCTATGTAATAAACTTCGACGATCCGGAACACTCCCACCGGTGCAACCCGATACACCCGGCTTTCATGACGGACATTGCCGATGCTTACGAGTCGGCATATACCATCATGATGAACCTCAACCGCACTTGGATTCAGAAACAGGGTGATTTCTTTGTTGAATCACCTATTGTATTGTTCGCGGCTATAATCTGGTATCTCAAAATCTTCGAGGACGGAAAGTATTGCACATTTCCCCATGCCATCGAGTTCCTTTGTCGCAGGTATGAGGATATTTTCCCCATACTTACCTCTTATCCGGAACTGGAGAACTACCTGTCGCCGTTCATCGACGCATGGCAGGGAGGGGCGGCGGAACAGTTGGCGGGTCAGATTGCCTCGGCAAAGATTCCTCTGACACGCATGATTTCGCCGCAGCTCTACTGGATTATGACCGGCAATGACTTTACCCTTGACATCAACAACCCGAAAGAACCGAAGATTCTTTGTGTCGGTAACAATCCCGACCGTCAGAACATCTACGGTGCCGCACTCGGTTTATACAACAGCCGAATAGTGAAGCTCATCAACAAGAAGGGTATGCTGAAGTCCGGTGTTATCATAGACGAGTTGCCGACTATATATTTCAAAGGACTTGATAACCTCATTGCTACCGCCCGAAGTAACAAGGTTGCCGTCTGTCTCGGCTTTCAGGACTTCTCGCAGTTGAAACGAGACTATGGCGACAAGGAGGCGGCAGTGGTAATGAATACTGTCGGCAATATCTTCTCCGGTCAGGTTGTCGGAGAGACTGCCAAGACACTATCGGAGCGTTTCGGCAAGGTTCTCCAGCAGCGTCAGTCAATGAGTATCAACCGTCATGATGTGAGCCATTCTTTCAACACCCAGATGGACAGTCTTATCCCGCCGAGCAAAATATCCACACTCACGCAGGGTATGTTTGTCGGTGCTGTCAGCGACAACTTCGATGAGCGTATCGACCAGAAGATTTTTCACGCCGAGATAGTAGTCGATACCAAGAAAGTGGAGGCAGAGACTGTCGCATACGAGCCTATTCCGCTTATTACCGACTTCAAGGACGACACCGAGGACAAATCCAAGATGAAGGCGGCGATTCAGTTCAATTACAGCAAGGTTAAGCAGGACGTAAAGGATATTGTCGAGCGGGAACTTGACCGCATCCGTAAGGACCCGAAGCTCCGGCATCTCCTGAGAATCAAGTAATATGCACATACAAGTCAAGCCCGACCATTCTCACGAGTGGCCGGGCTTTTTCATAATGATCAAAGAGATATGTCAAACTCAATAATATCACTTCACAGTGATTCCCATAGATGAAATTGAGAATTTATATTTTTATAAAACGTGGATAAGTGGTTGGACATCGGATGACGTCATCTGGCGTCTTGCTCTGCCATGTGCTGGGTCAGCAATTTGGTGAGCAGGTCGAGAAAATATGTGCGGCTGTCCAGTGTGCGCACCTTAATCTCGTTAAATTTCTTGTAGATGTAGTTCTCGGTGATGTCAACATCGAAAGCCTTTGCAAGCTTCAATACTACATCCCTCACGCTGAGGTTGTCGCCGAAACATTTGGCGAGGTGAAAGGCATAGCCTATCTCGACGAGTGCGACCTTCTTGTGCGTCCATTTGAGGTCGATGTCCTGTATCACCTCATCATCGGGCACCGGTTCGATTACGACGCTCTTGAGATTGCTGATGGTCTCACGCACAAAATGGAGTGCCTTGCAGATGAATGAGGTAATGGCACTGTTGACGGCATTGCGTTCCGCCTCGGTCTTCAGGTGGGAGATTTCTATCTCGACCACAAGCAGTGCGCTGACCGCATAACCTTTGTTTTTGTTCTTGCTGCACATCTCGAATACCTGAATGATGAAGTCTCGGTAAGTGATGTGGAGATTTTCGTTTTCGCCAGCTGTCAACTGGCGGAAAAATTCGGTCTCGGTAAGGGCGAATATGTCCATATCGGGGCTGTTTTTAATGATTTAACTTCGTGTTATTTGTTTCACGATTTCATTAACGGCAGCCTGTTACAAATGGATTACAAAGAAAAATGTTAAAGTGGAATATTAGTGTTTTTCAGCAATTTGTGATTGATTTTGCAAGGTCGATTTTACAAATGTTAATGACCTGTATTATATGAACTTTGGCAAGGTGTCTAAATCTTGAACGATTTGATAAAATAAAAAAGCGCACACCCCCATGTGATTGCCTTTGTCGGTTCTGGAATACCGTGAGAAGTAATCAAGGATGTACGCTATGCAAGTGCATAGCGTAAGCATCACTCCGTTCTTCTCAATGTCAATTTTCCAGATTCACAAAGGAACTAAGTGTAGTCTTACGTTATGTATCAGTTCAATGCGCTCGGCTCTCCAAACGCTGATAATTCTATTTTCACTACAAAATTACAAAAAATCCGTGAATTAACAGGTATTCACAGACCTGATTTTTTCAGTCCGTGATTTCTCATCTTGTAGTCGAGTGTCGTGCGACCTATCCCCAACAGCTTCGCTGCTTGGGTGATGTTGCCGTCTGTTTGGGCAAGAGCTTCGACTATCTTCTGTTTCTCGGCATTTGGATCGTTGAGTTTCCTGCTGTCGCTTGTCTTGGGAGAAGAACGGCTAATGATAATATCATTTGCAGTAATCAAATCACCGGAAACATTTATGACCGCGTGTCGGATTACGTTCCTCAACTCCCTGATGTTGCCCGGCCAGTCGTGGAGGCGCAACACTTTAACAGCCGAAGCATCGAGACGTTTAACCGGTTTCTCATACTGTTCGGCAAACATCTGAAGATAATACTCTGCCACAGGCTGAATATCATCACCTGACTTTCTCAACGGCATGACTGTTACATCCATCTCGCGCAGATTGAAGAAAAGATTGGACCGAAACGATTTGTCGGCTACCATATCAAGCAACTCCGGCTCGGCAGTACATATCACCCGCACATCCGGATGGTCGGTAACCAGAATGTGCAACAGCACCGATTGCTTATCGAAGTCAAGAAGATGGATGTTCTTGATTATTATCGTGCCGCCGGCAGCATTTGTGAAGTAACTGCTGATACGACCGTACATCTCGCTGTCGGTTGAAGTCGGATTATGCTTGCCTATAAGTGCGGCTCCACCTGCCTCTATGACTGTAAGCGGTTTGTCGATGCGAGAACTACGGCGGTAGATTTCTCTTGCAATCTGCTCCTTTCCCATACCGCTTTCACCGAAAATAATGATATTGGCATTGGACGAGGCAAGCCGGGCAATCTTCTCCTTGACTTTCCTGAACTCGTCGCTTGGACGGTCAATCAGTTTTTCTTCAGGTGGGGTTGCCGATTCAATATCCCTTACATACCGGGATACATAATCAACAAGCTCCTTGTCGATGGCCGGACGCTGTATGACGGCAACAGCTCCGTGATTTTCCATGACATCTGTCGCTTCGGGGCAAGTCCGATTATTCACTATGGCTATGACCGGGATATAGTGCTTTCTCGATTTAAGCCAGTTAACTAACTCTTTGGCGGAGCCGTCGGGGAGTTTGTAGTCCGCGACGATGACTGCGCCGGGTGGAAGTTTTTCCACCTCTTTCTTTGCAGCCTCCATACTTTCAACTGCAATCGGCTCGTAGCCGGACTTGACAAGCAAGCCCGACATGAGCCGACGGTCGGAGTCGGAGGCATCTGCGATTAAAACTTTATTCATTTTGAATTATTATTGTGAAGTCTAAAAAAAAAGAGGGATCCAGAAACATCAGAATCCCTCTTAACAATCTTATTTCACTTTAGAAGATCCATCAGAAGAGTTTTTCAGGATAGAGCCCAGATTTGTGTAGTTCAGCGAATTTCGAAACCACGCCGGGGCGATCCTCAGCGTATGTCACGCCAAACCATTTGGAGTCAGTGTCAAGAACCTTGATTGTTGCTTCACCAGATTTGATGAGTGTGTCGGCTACATCGGGGATAACCTGCTCTGATTTTGGTGTATTCAAATCTTTTTCAAGGAAATTAGTAAACTCCCTTTCCGCATAGTCAAAGTAGTCAGGTGTGAAGCCCCACATATTCATTGATACAGGCACGTTAGCCTCAAGCTTGTGCTCTTTTCCGTCAGAATCAGTGTAGAATATCTCGTGGTCACTGTTGTACTGGATTTCCTTGCATTCCTCAACTGATGTAAGCAGACCTTCATTAGTCTGGCATACGCCACGGTTCACTCCGCCGTTTTCAGTCATCGTATTACCGATGCGGAATCCCACCATGCAGTAGTCACCCTTACGGTCACGTGGACGCATGAGTTCCTTGGCAAGAACCTCGTATGAGTTGCGGCCGTAAAAGTCGTCGGAGTTGATTACCGCAAAAGGCTCGTTGATCACACCCTTGGCCATGAGGACAGCCTGAGCTAGTCCCCAGGGTTTTGTGCGGTCGGCGGGGCAGATAAATCCTTTGGGCAGTTTGTCGATAGACTGGAACACTACTTCGACGGGAATATGTCCCTCATACTTTGAAAGAATTTTGTCGCGGAAGTCATGCTCGAAATCCTTGCGGATTACAAACACGACTTTACCGAAACCGGCATGAATTGCATCATAGATTGAATAATCCATGATTGTTTCTCCATGAGGTCCAAGACCATCAAGCTGCTTCAGGCCGCCATAACGGCTACCCATACCGGCAGCGAGAACAAATAATGTTGGTTTCATTGAATTATTTATTTGATGTTTCGTACATGCTTTTCCCACTCCCATGCCGATTTAAGTGTTTCGTCGAGAGTACGCTCTGCTTTCCATCCCAATACCTCATTAGCGCGCGATGTTTCAGCCCAAACAGCAGGTACATCGCCGGGGCGACGATCGGTTATGGAATATGGCAGTTTGAGATTGTTGATTTGTTCAAATGTGGTAAGAAGTTCGAGTACCGAAACCGGATGTCCTGTACCGACATTAAAAATTTCGTATTTGTCTTCCATCTTGTCTGAGATCATGCGGTTGACTGCCGCGACATGAGCTTTGGCAAGATCAACAACATCGATGTAATCACGGAGGCAT
Organism: uncultured Muribaculaceae bacterium; assembly: GCA_910584055.1. Classification (GTDB taxonomy): domain Bacteria; phylum Bacteroidota; class Bacteroidia; order Bacteroidales; family Muribaculaceae; genus Lepagella. The sequence goes on from CAJTZS010000027.1 coordinate 33,859, forward strand.
GTCCCATCGGGAGTATTGTAATCGTTACCGAACACACTTAAACGCTCACGAATACCGGCAGCCGTCTGAGTTATGAATGGCACAAGATTGTTAGGAACTCCACGGGGCAACTCGCCTATAAGTGCTGACGGATGGGCGCCTATAGGGTTGAAATAGCGAAGGGCTATGCCTTTAACATTGTCGTAAGCACGACAACAGTCGCGAAGAATATCCTCAGCAATCTGCTTCGTATTGCCGTATGGTGAAGTAGCGGGTTGCCTCGGAGTCTGTTCGGTTACCGGTAAATGCTCTGCATCTCCATAGACAGTTGCCGACGATGAGAAAAGGATATTCGGGTGTCCATACTCTTTCATCATGGCAACGATGTTCATGAATGATACAAGGTTGTTTTGATAATACTTGAGAGGCTCAGCCATAGACTCGCCCACAGCTTTATATGCTGCGAAATGAATTACCGTATCGAAAGCATATGTATCGAACACTGTCTTGAGTTGTGCGCGGTCACAAGTGTCAACTACTTCAAAGATTATCTTTGTCCCTGTTATCTTTTCTACTCCAGATACGGATTTACGCTCTGAATTGGTTAGATTGTCGATTATGACAACATCATAGCCGGCGTTGATAAGTTCAACAGCGGTGTGCGAACCTATATAGCCCGCACCGCCAGATATTAACACGGTTTTCCTACTATCCATCAGTCTTCTACCTTATGAGCACCATCACTAATTACCACTGGATACACTTTGGGCTCGTGTCCATATTTGTCATTGAATTTGGCAACTGCAGTCTTGATAAAATCCTCGACGAGATCTTTGCGAACAAGATTGATGGTGCAACCACCGAAACCGCCGCCCATGATGCGGGATCCTGTCACGCCACATTCACGTGCAACATCGTTAAGGAAGTCAAGCTCCTCGCAACTGACAGCATAGTCTTTTGACAGACCACGATGGGTTTCGTACATCTTCTGCCCGACGGTCTCATAATCGCCGGCATTGAGGGCATCGCAGACAGCAAGTACACGGTCCTTTTCCTCAATGACAAATTTTGCGCGGAAATAGTCCTCAGCGGTAATATCGGGTAGGATTGACTCAATCATCTCCATTGTAGCGTCGCGGAGAGTTTCAAGACCGAGACGCTTAGCCACACGTTCACAAGATTGGCGTCTTTTATTGTAAGGCGAGTCAGCAAGCTCGTGTTTTACACGAGAATCGATAAGAATAAGCTCATAGTCTTCAGGATTGAACGGGAAATACTCGAATTCCATTGAGCGGCAGTCCAGACGCATCAGTTTACCCTTCTGCCCCATTACAGATGCAAACTGATCCATAATGCCGCAGTTTACTCCGCAGTAGTTATGTTCCGTTGACTGTCCTATACGGGCGAGTTCAAACTTATCAATGGTGTTTTCATTAAACATATCATTGAGTGCAAAAGCAAAGCAGGACTCAAGAGCAGCAGATGAGCTGAGTCCGGCTCCAAGAGGAACATTGCCTGCAAATACGGCATCAAAGCCTTTAACGACTCCACCACGTTTGAGAATCTCACGGCATACTCCAAAAATATATCGCGCCCATGATTGAGCCGGTACATCATCCTCGTTAAGCCCAAATTCCGCATTCTCCTTTATGTCAATAGAGAATACGTTGACTTTATCTGTTCCATTCGGAGCGATTGCAGTCATTATTTCTTTGTCGATTGCACCGGGGAATACAAATCCACCATTGTAATCAGTATGCTCTCCTATGAGGTTAATACGTCCTGATGACGCATACATAACCGGTTCCGCATTGAATCGGCTCTTAAATTCTGTTATAAGTTTATTTTTCATTATTTGTGAGTTTTAGTAAAAAATATCGGGATAACTGGCAGGTCCCAATTATCCCGATAGAGGAACCTTAAACAATCTTTTTTACCGTTCCAATCATTTTACCTTTATCGTTATTGTCGCCGGTTTAACACCTTTTGCCGTTGCGGTAAATGTTAAATCACCACTTTCCTTGCTACTTCTGACAATTGCTGTTGCTGCGCCACTGAATAGATCCATTTCCGGATTTTGAAATGACATAAGTGATGTGGGATCACCGTTAGCAGTAGCTTCAAATGTTCCGGAACCAGAAACTGTGAATTTGACCCTTCTGCTGTCTGTCGGAATTATATTTCCATCCTTATCCACAATCTGAACTGTAATATATGCGAGGTCATCGCCATCGGCATTTAGCGTTTCACTATTGGATGTCAATATAATATGATGCGGTTTACCTGCGGTTCTCATAATCTTTTCAGCAGCCTTGTTCCCGGTGGTGTCGTAAGCCACAACTTTAACCTCTCCCGGCTCATATCTTGTTTCGTTCCACATGAGTCTGTATCGGTTCTGCAATGTAGAGTCATTCTTTTCACGGATTCCTTGGCTCTTGCCGTTGATGAACAATTCAGCTTTCGGATAGGAAGTGTAAACAAAGACTGGTGTAATCTGTCCTTCTCGACCCTTCCAGTTCCAGTGAGGGAGAATGTGCAGCGTGGCATCGTCCTTGTTCCAGTGGGAGCGATAGAGATAATAGCGGTCTTTTGGCAATGACGCAAGATCGACTATGCCAAACAGAGAGCTGTGGCTCGGCCAAGCATCGGTATCATAAGGCGACGGTTCACCGAGATAGTCAAAACCGGTCCACACAAACTGACCAAGAACCCAAGGTTGCTCGTCCATGTAAAAATCAATATCGGGAGTGTTTGACCAATCACAGGTTTCGTTATCATAGTCCGATGACTGATTTTCGGGGTGCATCACTTGATTATGTTCTTTATCAAATGAAACAGGGAAATAGTACACGCCCCTTGAAGAAACAGTCGATGCCGTTTCCGAACCGAGAATCAGTTTCTGAGGTAACTTTTCATAAGCCGATTGATAATACTGTGGTTTATAGTTAAAGCCCGGAATGTCAAGTGACGCGGCAAAACCGTTGTCCAACACTGACCCAATCTGATCCATGCCACATGTTACCGGACGTGTAGGGTCAAGTGTCTTGACCAGATTCTGAAGCATTGTCAGCTCAGCGACACCATCGGGACCCCATTGGCTCGGGACTTCGTTTCCAATAGACCACATAACCACAGAGGGATTGTTACGATAATGTTTCACCATGTTGGTGATGTCTTTTTCTGCCCATTCGTTGAAGAATGAGCCATATCCGTTAGGCGATTTCGGGCGAAAACTCCAATCGTCAAACGGCTCTACCATGAGCATGATACCAAGTTCATCACACAATTCAACCAGTTCGGGCGCTGGCATATTGTGGGATGTTCTTATCGCATTTGCACCCATGTCCTTCATCAGTTCGACTTGATGACGCAGTGCCGACTTATTTACCGCAGCTCCAAGCGGACCGAGGTCGTGATGGTTGCAGACACCTTTAAATTTTGTCGGTTTACCATTGAGGAAGAATCCCTGTTCGGGAATATACTCGAGTTTGCGGATACCAAAGCGTGTGTCGTAGCTGTCGACGACTTTACCGTCTTTTTCTATTTTTGTCCTCGCGGTATAAAGCTGTGGATTTTCAGGACTCCATAACTCCGGTTGCGAAATAAGAAAATTTTGAAAATGATTCTGACCTTGAACTATAAAAGGAGCGTTATTGGACGCAACTACCTTTCCTTCCGGGGAAATGATTTCAGTAGTAACGCCAATTTTATCGCCTTTTTCAACTCCATCTAACTCCATCTCCATCTTTACCGATGCTTTTTCGTGTGATACATAAGGAGTTGTAATGTATGTTCCCCAAATAGGAATATGCACTTTGTCAGTATTGACTACGTGAACATTGCGATATAAACCAGCTCCGGGATACCAGCGAGATGCTCTTTCAAAGTTTTCGAGTTCAACAACCATATTGTTGATACCCGGTACCACCGCATCAGTCACATCAACATAAAAAGAGTTATATCCGTATGGCCAGTATGCAACTTCCTGTCCATTGACCTTTACATGGGCATTACTCATCGCGCCATCAAATAAAACGGTAATGTTGCGGTTCATTGTATCTGGAACTTCGAATGTTGTCCTGTATGTTCCTTGTCCTATAAAAGGTAAACCGCCAGTACGTCCGGTCTTAACTGTTTCTTCTTTCTCTCCGTTTTGTTCTACTGCAACTGTCTGAAGATCATTAGCCCTGTCAAAAGGACCATATATAGCCCAATCGTGAGGAACTCGGACTGCCTGCCATTTCGTTGATGTGGCAGGACGACCTTTGGTAAATTCCCATCCAGTATTCAGGGTGGATTCGGTCCTTTGGGCGTGCAGATTTAAAGTAATGGCTCCCGAGAGAGCCATTACTATTATAAAAGGATATCTGTTCATTGCTTTCATTTAGTCTTAAACGCATCTAATGCTACTGTCGGCGCATCATTATCAAAGCATCCGAGATTGTATCCGTCGTTATAGCCGTTAGGGGCCTGAGGCTCCCAATAGAATATACCTTCTACTTCTGCGCCCATCATTTTTGTGATTAACTGCTTGCAAAGTTCACCTTGGTCATAAGGCATACCTATTTCGCAAATCATCACTGGTTTGTTATATTTCTGCTTCAGGTGATTAATGTTGGCGATACAGTCATCGGCTACTTTTTGCCAACCACCTGTTTCGCCCTGTTGTTCTGCCCAATAGGGATAGAGTGACATACCAATCATATCATATTTGCCACCATTGTTTTCAAGAATGTCAAACATTCTGTCATAAGCCCATTGGTTGTTTCCGCCATCAAGATGGACAATAACCTTTGCATCAGGGAATACTGATTTGACGGCATCATAGCCGGCATTGTTAAGTTGTGTTAGCTGAGCTGGATTATCTACAGATCCCACAGGAAGCATCATGCCGGGAGTGGTCTCGTTTCCGACTTGTACCCATTCGGGTGTTACACCGACATTTTTAAGAGCATTGAGGGTCTCAGTAACATGATTTCCCATTGCTTTGGTAAGGTCATCAAAAGAGAGATTTTTCCAAGCTTCCGGCATCTCCTGATGACCAGGATCGGCCCAAGTATCAGAGAAATGGAAATCTATCATAGTTCGGAGACCAAGATTTTCAGCTCGACGAGCTTTGAGAACAACATCGTCAATGTTGTTCCAGCCTTCTTTGGGATTGACCCATACACGAAGCCTTATTGAATTGACTCCACAATGGTCTCGAAGGAGTTGCATACACTCCATTTCCTGACGGTCGTTACCGGGAGTGTAGAACTTTCTTCCCTCCGATTCCATCTGGGTAAGCCAGCTTACATCAGCTCCACGGGCGAAGCCGGTTTCTTTAACGATATTTGAGGTGTCCTCCTGTCGCGGATTAGTGACAGGTCCGTCTTCGGAGCAGCCGCAAAACATAGTGGCGGCCAGTGCAAAAGCGGAAATTATTGTTGTCATTTTCATTGAGTTCTGTTTATTTTAGAGAATAAGAATATGTCTGAGTTCCGAAATCTACTCTAAGGATATATGTCTCTCCGACAGTCAGAGCATTATCTCCGTCAAAACCGGTTGTGGCATCAGAATGTCCAAGAACAAGATTACCGTTTCCGCCACCGAAGAAAAGACTCCAGTCATTATTTATAAGCACCTTGACACCCCACGGAGTTTCTTTTTCCTTTACAAATTCAGCGATGAACACTTCGGGATTATCCTCAGATTGTACCATAGGATGTTCTGACCAATCATCGTTGAGTCCTGTAAAAGTGACTGTTTCAACCTTTGTAAGCTGATATGTCAATTCTTTCATTTTGAAATCCATGATATACAGTCCTTTCTCCGGCGCAGGAATATTGCCATCTGATTCGGCAAGTATCAGACTGCCACTTAGAGGAGTAGCTCCCTCAGCGGCCTTATAAGCTGTCGCCCAATCAGGTTGCGGATAAGCACGATAGCCCCATTCGGAATCTATCCAATGCGCACCTCCGTAAGATAAAGTACCTTCGTCATATAGTGAAATGTAGTCATCGAAACCGTCCCAATTGATTACTCCGGAGAAATACAACCGAGGTTCTGCTTCAGGTTCGGGAGCTGCTTCACCGGTTCCTATTTTTAATGCCATCGGGTCAGATAAGTCAAGTACAAGGTTTGTCTCACCAGCGGGAAGATTAACTGTAATTGTTGAACCGGTCTCACCGAATGACAAGTTTTCACTGTTACCGCCGAAAGCGACATTTTGTGCTACAGCAGGTCCCATATCAGTGGTTTCCTTATTGTAAAGACTTCCTTTACCAGTTACTGTGATAGTGACGGTAGACGCGCTCGGCAAATTGACAGGCATTATCCATTGGTTAGCCTTCATATTGTAGGTCATTTCTCCATTAAGATCTCCTCCTACGTTCAGATTATCAATATGCAGGCCACTCCACCAACCTTCCTGTGTATTCAGTGTGGTATAATAACATCCGGCAGGATCCGGGAACCAGAAATTCCAATGGTCATCAGCAGATGAGGCATAGAATGTTTTGCCCGTTTCGCCAAGATTTCCCCAGACAACGTTGTTTGCCTCACGGAACCACCAGTTCGTCCAACCGTTGACACCCATAAATCCTTGGTATATTCCGTTTTCATCAGGTGAAGCAAGTTTCATAGCAGTCTCGTTCCAATCTTTGTCAAGCACAGTACCTAAGATGAGACGTATTCTATAAGGCTGCACCATTACTTTAAGAGTGGATGAATACGATGGCTCAAGATTAGCTGCAAGAACCGATTTAATACGGATAAACAAGGGAGCCTTTTCATCTGTCTCATACCCCAGACGTCCCAATAATGAGTTCAGTTCTTCACAAAGGAACTGGTGTGAACGAACACCCTTTTCAACACTAAGGTCTATCGTCGAAGAGAACGATTCATCTTTTGAAAGTTGTATCGTTTCATCTGCCGCATTTACAGGGGCTTGAAGTAACGTGTCGCTTAGGGCGAGTTTGCCATCTCCGCTCCAATATATTGTCATCGCGAGAGCCTGCGGATTATCAGGAGTCAATACGATATCCCCTGATGCGCCACCCAATGAAACCTCATCGGAGGGCTGAACGTACACCGGATCGATGTCACTGTCACAGGAGCTGAGACCAAACGCCACGATTCCTGACAGCAGTACCGTTCTTATTATATTATTGAATTTCATAATCTGTTATCAATATTGAGGATTTTTTAGATTTGGGTTTGCTGTTAGATCCGTGTCTGGAATCGGATAAATATTGTATTTGTCATTTACGGCACGTCCGTCCAATACTCCACCTTTCCATTGCCAGATATAAGAATCAGATGTGAACTTTCCAAAGCGGACAAGGTCAGTACGCCTTACCGATTCAAGATAAAGTTCTCGTCCACGCTCATCAAGTATAAAATCCAGAGTGAAATCTCCATCAGAAATTTTACCGCTCTCATCTCCGTTATAGGCACGGAGACGAACTTTATTTACAAGATCAAGAGCTTCTGACCGCGAAATACCGGCTCCACCACGCAATAACGCCTCTGCTGCCATGAGATAGACATCCGCAAGACGAAGCATCGGATAATCTGTGGAGCATCCGGTAGCCGCAGAATTGGAAGCAGCTACACCTTCATCTGTAAGATTGGTAAACTTTTCGAAGAAGTAACCCTCAGATTGATTGTCTATCGGGCCGGTAAAGAACTGTTCCTGTCCATCGGTGTAAAACATTGCACGTGTATCTGCAGTGTTGTTGACATCACCGAACTTAGAAGTGATTTCTCCACGAGCTCGGAACATTCCCCAGCCGTTTGTCAGACCATATTTGGCCGGATCTTGCGAACTGGAGTTGCCACATGACCCACAGATAATGTATGTGCCGCCTCCCCAGGTTACAGATGTCGTTGCGTCACAAACCATTGCAAATAATATTTCATGAGTGCGCTTGTGGTTGTCGGCATTGAACAGTTTTGCATAATCTGGCTCCAAATAGAATGAAGGATTGGAGATGACCTTGTGGCAGGCGGTTATACATTCTGTATAGTATTTGGTATCAACTGTGCCACGATATACGGCACTGTTAAGATATAGTCGTGCAAGCAATGCCCAAGCTGTCGGTTTACTTGCTCTTCCATACTCATTTGTGTCAGGAAGCGCAGAGACAGAACCTTCGGTAACAAGGTCTTTGAGTTCACTTTCTACAAAATCAAAGAGACTAACACCATCGTATGCTTCCGGGATGAATCCGGTCACAGGCGTGTTCTCATCAACTTTTGGTCCCTTTCGGTATAAATCAAGAACCATCCAATAGCTGAATGCTCTCATGAATCGAGCTTCAGATCTGTATGCTCTGATTTCATCCTGTTCTGAAGAGGAGAATTTAGAGATAGATTCATCAGAACAGTTCCTAAGAAACTCGTTACATAAAGTGATGTTAAAGAACAACCAGTAATATGAGTCCGAAACCCATGAATCTTTGGCACTCCAGTTTATGTAAGTCAGGTCAACAAGATTATTTCCTGATAGCCACGTATTAGCAACTTCATCTGTTGCTGCTTCCTGTAAGTTAAAATAACCTCTGGAAAAATCCTGACCGTTGATTGTTGTTAAGTCTCCATTGTCGCCGCCTTGACCCTGACCGGCAAGAACATACGAAGCATATATTTTAGCAAGAACCATTTTATAGTTCTCTGCTTTAGCGTATACATCTTTCGATGTAGTTTCAGTTACCGGCATCTGATCAAGATCGTCAGTACAACTGGACACCAGCAGACCAAGTACCATCAAAAGGCCGAATAAAATATTTAATCTTTTCATTGTAGTAATATTAGAAATTGAGGCCGATAGTTACAGAATATGTCCTTGGACGAGGATAAACCGCTGTGTCCACTCCATTTCCGGATTCAGGATCCACACCTTTGTATTTGGTTATTGTGAATACATTTTGCACCATTGCGGAAACATGAAGATTCAGACTCTTGTATACTTGACCGAAGTCATAGGTGAGCTGTAAATTATCCATCTTAAGGAACGAGGCGTTTTCAAGATAATAATCACTCAGGAACTGACGGCGAGTAAAGCGGGTGTCGAGGAAACTACGGTTGAGATTATTGAGCTGATAGTCATTGTAGCTCATTGTTTCCCATGCTCCGGTATTCATTGCCATACCGTTAAAGATATAACCTCCGATATTGGCACGGAGTGAGGTCGACAGAGACCATTTCTTGTAGCGTAGCTGTGTGGAAAGTCCAAGAATCCAATCAGGAGCCGGAGAATGACAGTGATAGCGGTCATTGTTTGTAATCTGACCGTCTCCATCAAGATCAGCATATAATCCCTCTATGGGCCTGCCGGTTTCCTGATCATAGAGTTGTTTATAGAGATAGAACGAGTAAGGAGCGTAGTCAGTGGAGAATACTTGCATCTGGTAAGCATCAATCCAAGGACCGACTTCTGTATCAGGGCTTGGTGCACCGGGTGTAAGAGTAAGATTTTTAATTCTAACTTGTTGCCAAGCGGCATTTGCAGTTACATCCCATGACCAGTCCTTATTGCTGATGAGGTGTGCTGTCACAGCGAGTTCAAGACCTTTTGAATCTACATTACCGACATTTTCAAGCATGAGTTTGTCGAAATTTGTACCGGCAGGTACGGGAACAGTAGCAAGCAGGTTTTCTGTTTTGCGAGTATAGAAATCTGCTGAGAATGTAAAACGATTCTCCAACAATGCCAAATCTATACCATAGTTCCACGATTTTGTGGTTTCCCATTTCAAATCGGGATTGTATGCCTCAGGACGATAAGTATAGACAGGATTACCTCCAAACATATACTGGGCACCGTCAAGACCGGGAGTATATACTGGTATGTATCCATAATTGGTTATACCGTCCTGCTGACCTGTAACGCCGTATGATGCTCTAAGTTTTAAATCATTGACCCAGCCACGCAGAGGTTCAAAGAAATTTTCCTGTGAGATACGCCATGCAAGAGCGACGGATGGGAATGTACCCCAACGGTTATCTTTAGAAAAACGTGAAGAACCATCACGACGGACTGTTGCTGTCAGGAGATAACGGTTCATGAACGTATAGTTCAGACGTCCATAGTATGATATCAGAGAGTGTCGCTGATCAGTTGCTGCCGAGGTTGATTGCTGTACCCCGTCAGCATTTAGGACAGCATAGAATGGGGTTGTATATTTCCAATACTGGTAATCGTAACCGAATGTTACGTCAACATTGGAGTTTATGGCATCAAAATCGCGGTTATAGTTTGCATAAACCGTAAGGAGTTTATTGTAGTTCTTCTGCGGACCATATTTGTAGTCACGACCGCCCGTAGTGTAGTAAGATATAGCCTCTTTGGGCACAAATATTTTACCTTCACCTTTCGACCAGTCATAACCTCCGGTAGCATGGAGTCTCAAACCTTTCACCCATCGAATGTTCCAATCAACGTCAATATTACCGATAACACGATATACATCAGATGTCGATTTATACTGATTTAGGCGACCGAGAGCATTGGCAAGCGCACCAGTAACGGGGATGCCGTTGGCATCCACAGCTTCGTTGTAACCGCCGAAAGCATCATTGCCGGAATATACGGGTATGGTAGGATTAAGTGTAGCGCCACCCCAGATAGCATCGTTATCAGCAAATCGGTTTTTGGAATAAGTACCTTTAAGGCTAAACTGAAATCTCAGTTCATCCCGGAAGAAAGAGGGAGTAAGATTTAGATTCCCGGTGAATCGTTTGGCATTATCAGTTTTGAGAATACCATCCTGATAATATGCACCGGCAGAAACACGGAACGGAAGCCATGATGCCGCACGACCAGAAACACTAAGGTTATTATCTGTGCCAAAAGCTGTCTGATAAATCTGATCGTTCCAATTTGTGCGACTATTACCAAGAAGTGATTTCTGACGAGCTGTTCCAAGTTCATTCACAATTCCTATGAACTCATCTGTAGAAAGCATATCAGATGTTTTAGTTTTAGTTGAAAGTGAATTCGTAGTCTGGAATGAAACCTTTATACCATCACCTTTTCCTTTTTTTGTTGTGATAATAATTACACCGTTTGAAGCACGAGAACCATAAATAGCTGTTGAAGACGCATCTTTCAGGATGGTCATACTCTCGATATCATTCGGGTTTATCAAACTTAGAAAATTTCCACTTCCACTCACAGAGCCACCGACTTCCATAGGTACACCATCAAGAACAATCAGGGGATCGTTTGACGCATTGAGTGAGGCACCTCCACGCACGCGAATGGTTGACCCGGATGTTGGAGAACCGCCACCATTAACAATCTGGACACCTGCGATTTTACCGTTTACAAGTTCCTCAGGCGATGAAATCATACCTTTGTTGAAGTCTTTTTCGCTTACTGTAGAAACAGAGCCAGTCAAATCATCCTTCTTGCGGACACCATAACCAATTACCACAACTTCATCGAGGACTTCATTGTTAGGTTTAAGGGTTACATCCATTACATCCGAAGTAATGTCAACCGTAAGGTTTTCGTAACCTACATAAGAGAATGTAAGTTGTTTCGCTGTTGTAGGAACTTTCAAAGTATAATGGCCATCCAAATCGGTAGCCGCACCTATTGGTTCTCCTACAACTTTTACCGATGCGCCAATTAATGGCTCTCCGGTCTCGTCAATGACAGTACCCGTTACTGTCCGTTGATTCTGGGCATAAGCCGAAACGGGTATAAGGAGTATTGAGAGAATCAATCCCAGTAGCCAGCTCCTTGATTCGGCATAGCCAATTGCTTTGTCCATTAGAAATGCTTATTGTTGTTTAATTTGAAAATTTTTTAAGGTGATCAAATGGTATTAGCCATTTCCAAATCTAAAAACAATCTCTTTTACCTATAAAATGTACCTTTTGTCTATTTGCAAAGTTACTTTACATATAGGAGCACTCGATGTTATTATCGGACAATTAATGCAACAAATTAGACCAGCCCAATTTTAGACGGCTAAAAGTGGGCTGTTTGTCCTATTATTTGCCTATTGATTCATCATCCGACTGATATTGGCTTGGTTTAACCCCAAATTGATTTTGGAAGCATTTGGCAAAATAAGATGGGGTCTTGAACCCTACCATATAACTTATCTCGGAAACTGTAAATCTATGCTGGCTCAAAAGCACTGCCGCTTTCTGAAGTCTGACGCTTCGGATATAATCTAATGGAGCAATACCCATATACTTTTTGATAAGTCGATAAAGCTGTTTGTTAGGTATACCACTTTTCTCGCAAAGGAGGTTTACATTCAAATCAGGGTCTGAAATGTTATCCTCGATGATTTTAGCGATCTTTGCAAGAGACTTTTCGTTTATAGACTCCGCTTCTATGGGCTTGGATTCAGCTTCAGCGATGGCTTGGATTCGTACACGCTCTTTGATTTCTGTTCGACCTTTTAAAAGCTGATTTATGCGTCCTAATAAGGCTGATGGTTCAAATGGCTTTGTCATGAATACATCAATGCCGAGTTTAATACTTTCATTCTCTGTTTTGTTGTCTGATTTTGCTGTCAACATGATTGTTGGTATTGATGAAAGACGAGGATTCTGCTTCATCCGTTTCACCATTTCCAACCCACTCATTATCGGCATCATCTCATCAACTATAATCAAATCTGGCACAAATGAAGCTGCAATCGCGAGTCCGGAACGGCCGTTTTCTGAAGAAAGAAAAGTAAACTTATCCTTAAGAATATCCATTATGAATCCGGATATCTGTAAGTTATCTTCAACTATAAGAATCTTAGGTTTATTAGTGTCTTCAGTAGTAGTGTCCGTATGATTCTGTGGAATCACTTTTTCAGTGACAGGTAATGTTACTACAAAAGATGTCCCAAGCCCCTCCTTACTATAAAGGTTAATGTTGCCTCCCATAAGTTCAAGATATTTCTTTATCAAGTATAATCCAAGACCGGTACCTTCTCGTAGTTTAGATGTTGCAGGTGCTCTAAACATTCGTTGGAAGACAAGTGATTGGTCCATATCAGAGATACCAACACCATCATCCGATACTATGATTTCAACATTACTGTTTTGCTTGCTAATACCCAAAGATATAGTAGATCCCTCATCGGAATATTTACACGCATTTGATAGAAGATTTGTAATCACGGATTCAAATTTGACAGCATCAGCCTCAATAAGAATCTGTGGATTTGAGGTATGGAAAACAAATTTTTTCTGTGAATTATTTTCTTTGAATACCTCAAATACACCTTTACAGAATTCTACGACATCGAAAATTGAAAGTATCAGAAGGTTTTCATCTGTATCTTCAAGATGCTGCAATTCCAATGTGCGATGTATCATATTGTTAAGTCTGACGGCATTGTCATACACTGTTTCGAGATTCTTCTTGCTTTCCGGGTCTTTTGTCCGTTCTTTCATTAGACTCACCGGACCAAGAATCATAGACAATGGTGTTTTCAAATCATGTGATATAGTAGAGAGAAATGAAAGTTTACGCTCGACATTTTCCAGAGCAGTCTGTCTTTCTTGTTCTTGAAAGACACGGATATTCTTTTTCCTTGTGTACCACACAATCCAATATATAACTGCTAAGACTATAATAATATATAGCAGAATAGCCCACCACGAAAGAGCCAAAGGCGGGTTTACGGTTAAGGGTATTGAAATGGGAGCAGCAGGCGATCCGACAGTCTTTACAAGCACGCTATAATCACCCATCGTCAAATCCGAAAATGTTATTGTGTTTGATCCTTCCGGCATTACAATCCAACCATCTATGGTGTCAGTTGGTGATTCGGCAAGTTTATACATATACCTTTGCACAGTCTCTGGAGAATAGTTGAGCGTACTTACGACTAAAGTAATGTTTCCGCCATACGGAATTTCTATTCCTCGCACACCATTTTGTATATCGGATAGATTAAGATGTCCCTCACCCCTGTCATTGAGTACCATCTTAATAGATTTATAATCCATTGTGTTACCAATCAGATTTCTGTCTACTTCGAGTATTTCATCGGTACCACCGAGATACACCTTATTGTTTATGGTGTCTTCATACACGGCTGTATATGATTTTTGTGGTATCGGAAGTAATACAGCATTCAATGAATTTCCATCAACATTCCATACATTGCTTTGTGTGGAAATCCACATGCCATTACCCACTTTGCCCATTGCAAGGGTAGTTTCATCGCTGTTCGTATACGGAAATCTGACAATTTTGAAATCATCGTTGTCGAATATTATTACACCTCCCTTGAACGCACACCAGATTCTTCCTTTGTTATCAGCGCAAATATTAGTTGGATACCCTCCAGCGATCTCAAATATGTCATATTTAACCATTTGTTTGTTTCTGGGGGTGTATTTGGCTAATGCGTTATCACGAAATAATAAAATCCATAGATTCCCTTCGTTATCTTTTATGACATTATTAACGAGATTGTTTGCCAATGAAATACCCAAAGTATTATGCGTGTCAGCATTGATAGCCATATCAGAAACTACTGTTTCTCCATGCTCCTTAAATTTACCTTTATTCACATAATGCAATCCATTCAAAAAGCTACCAATCCAAAAGTATCCTTCATCTTCTACCAAAGCATAGACCCAATTAGAATTATGTTCCCCTATACTGTCTACAATATGGAATACATCAAAACTGTTATTTTTAGGATTATGCCTGTTAACTCCTCCGTCTGTTGCAAACCACATCGAGTTCTCATTATCTTCATAAATAGCTCTGACTCTATTATGTGATAAGGAGTTAGTAAACTCAGAATGTCTATACCAATAAGGTGTAGAATCATCTGACAAACGAATCAGGCCATTTGTGCCACCAAACCATAAATTATCTTTGCTATCTCGATATATTGAGTGAATTTCATTTCCTTCTCCTGAATGAGCAAGAGCACTAAGTTTAATTGTGCGTAACGAACTGGAATTGGACGCAATGGAAAACCCTCGTTCATGCCCGGTCCATACATTATGCTGTTCGTCAGCATATATACACCATATTTCGTTGTCAGCAAGACTTAATTCTTGTCGTGAATCATGTCTATAATGCTTGACTGAATCTTTATATAAATCAAAAACACCATTATCTGTTCCAATCAGGACATGACCATTGTCACCGTTTGATAGGCTCTTGATGTTATTGCTTTCAACAGGAATCACTTTCTCCCAATGCTCATTAGCTGGAGAGTATTTATATAGATAGCCTTCACCGCCAACATAAATACTTTCATTATCGTCCGTTTCAAGAAGACAATTTGCAAATAATGAATATTGATCTGTACTATCTATACGTATTTTAAGCGGTTTGAAAGTCTTAGATTGTGAATCCCATCTTGCTACACCTTTATATGTTCCAACATATATAATGCCACGGCTGTCGCGCAATATAGAATATACTGATTTGTGAGGTAAGCCAGTTGAATAATCATTAATATCCTTATATTCGAGGTTTAGTCTGCTGATACCATTTAAGCCGCCAATCCACAGGTCATCTTCCAACAATATCATAGTTCTGATTTCTTTTGGAGTTTCCGTTTCATACATTGATACCACTCCTGAAAGATAGTCATAGACCAAAAGACCATTGTTGCTGCCAATGTATAGTTTGTCTTTTCTTTCTAATATAGAATATATTTGAGTCCCGAACAACTCATTTTCACCAACAGGATGAGTAGTAACCCCATCGTAGAAATATAGTCCGCTATTTGTACCAAGCCACATCAGGCCTCGACTATCCTTGAAAATACAGAAGACTGCTGTTTTTTTGTCGTCTACGGTTACGTTTTTCCATGATAATTCAGGTTCCGGAAGTTGCGGCGCAGACTTGCCATACGCGGGGATAGAAAGAGCCAATACTACTAAGATTAGCCTGATTGCGTTCTTGAAGATATTTCTAATGCCCATGATTCTGACTGGTATTAAATCTATATGCAAAGTTACTAATTATAAATCATGTAGCTTTTGAGTCACTACAACAAATTAGACAACATTTCGGACGATGTATGCAACAGATTGGACCCATATACAATAAACCCCACGCCAATATGATTTTAATTGACATGAGGTTTACTTTAAATATTTAGAATAATTGTTATTCTTCTCCAAATTTGTTACTGAACTTCATCCATTTATCGGAAGTGTTGATGTCATATGTACGGTCCTGATGCCAACCATTAATATACTCTTGGCTTGTCCATGTAGAATCTGACAAGAAGTAATAACGACCAGTTTGATTTCTACATAAATAAGTGTCAAAGTAATAGGTCGATGAGCCTTCTGAAGCTTGTTTCATTGGAATGATTTGCCAATTACCAAAACCATCATCGGTAAAGTCTCCAGTTATGTAACCTTTTTTATCGCTTCCAGCTTCCCACATATTAACTTCAAATGTAACTTTTACATTGTAATCTCCGTATGCTTCAATTCCACAATGTGTCAGAAGGTTATTATTAAAATCGAAGAATGCTACATTTTCCCAATTTGAACCAACGCCCCATAAAGTTTGATTATCTGCCGAAACCCAAAACGGTTCCCATGCACTAAATCCTGCTCCACCATTAGCAAGCAAAGCCTCTTTAACTTCTACAATGAAATCTTTTTGGAGCTGAGGACAGGGCGTTTCAGGATACCCGATGCACATTTTACTCATAAGATTAATATTCTGGTCATTCCAAGCGCGGGTCCAAATATGTCCTGTTTCAGCTACAAATAGCCTCACTCCATAAGTAGAATAAAGATTTGATGCGAATTCGCCTAATTGAGCAGGTGTATAATCCTGCCATTGGGGATAATATGATACGCCAAGCATATCAAACTCTTTCAAACCATATTTTTTATGATTTGCTACCCAATTCATAGCGTCATTTGGATTCATGGCTACATGAAGTATGGTTTTAATATTTTTACCATTATTCCAATTGAAATCGGCAACTGCTTGTAAACCGGCATTGAAAAGTTTAGCGTTTCTGACAAAATTGGTCGGTTCAAGGTCTGCATTATCAGCAACCATTATGGATTTGTTTGTCTCATTTCCAATCTGAACCAACTCAGGAAGTAAGTTCGTATCCTTTAAATGAGTCAGTATTCGATAAGTATAGTTATATACAGAATCTGCAAGTAAGTCGGAGTATTTTACTACTGGACGCCATGCCTCTGGAACAATGTTTTGTTGGGGATCAGTCCAAGTATCGGAATAGTGGAAATCCAGTAGGACATTTAATCCCTCTTGTTTTGCTCTACTGATACTACGTTTTACGTCTGCAAGAGTTGAGTAGTTTGTCCAAGTGGGATTATGCCACAAGCGCAAGCGAACAAGGTTTCCACCGTACTCTTTTATCAAATGATAAGGGTCAATGGAGTTCCCATCTTTCGTGTATTGGACGCCTCCGTCTTGTAGTTCATTGATGTAAGATAAGTCCGCTCCTTGAAGGAATGGGAGTTCACTGTCTGATGATCTACTCATCAAATTTGTTGGCGTTGCTGATGATTGCACAGGCTCCACATCTTCGATTTGGTTTTGGCAGCCAGTAATGCACATCGTCAACAGAACGGCCAACACGCTTAAAACATGTTTGAAAATTCGGGCTGTTTTCATTGTGATAAATTTAGGTTGTTGTTTTAGGCAAAATTACAAAGCAAAAGATATTTCCCTGCTGCAATTTAGGACATTAAACAGACCAAATTTTTCGAAGACACACAAATGTCCGATTTTAATATTGTATTGTCCGATTTCTTATACAAAAAAATGGAACCCCAAAGCATTATTTATTATTGCATTGTGGTTCCATATAATTATAGGTTGGATTATAACCTGATATATTTTTGAAACGACACTATTGGCTCGGCAACCATAGATTCCTTAGATTGAGTTGAAGTTTTCACTTGCTGAGATTGGAGTTGTCCATCCCGATTGATTTCCTCGCTGTCCTCTTCCTCTTTCTTGGGAGCGAGGGCAGCGGTGATCTTGCGGTCGAGGGCGGCGAGGTCGGATTTGAGTTGCTTCAACTCGTCCTCTTTGCCCCACGCTTTGGCAACGATGGCTTCAAGCTGGGGAACATCGGCTTTGAGTTTGGCTGTACGTTCCTCATACTGGGCGATGATGCCGGGTATCTTCTCCAGAGCGTTGACAAAGTTCATGCAGGCGGCGTGGGTGTTGCTCATGGCGATGAAGCCGTTGTTGAACTTGTATTTGTAGTTGCCTTCGACCACAAATCGGTTCTGAACGGTCTCCTTGCCGTCAATAAGGTTACGCTCCGAGATGATGCTGATGGGGAATCCATAGACCTCTCCGATACGCTTGTACTGACCATGAGTGTCGGTTTTCATCGCCAGACCTTGCAGATGAACGCCCATATTCTGCTCATCTTTGAGGTGGCAGGTGTCGATAGTGAGATTGTTGACGGGGTTGCCGTCTTTGTCCCGCTGAACGACCGACTGATACCGGGCTGCATCCTCTTTCATGCGACTGATTGCCGCCTCATTGTTGGCAATGTCGTGGCTGATTGTCTGGAGCCTGAACTTGGAATCGGCTATACCTTTATTATGTGCCTTGCGCTCACTTTCAAGTGAGGCAATGCGCTTTTCAAGTTTCGCCTTTTCCAGAAGGTCAGTATTGCCGCTGAGAATAGCCATGTACTCCGAGAAGTTCATGCCGTTCTTCTCGTCCATTGCACCCTCGTCGATGGTTCTCGCTCCGAGTGCGCCGGATTTGAGCTGATCGATGAATGTCGCCTTGCAATGAAGAAGATTGAACTTGTAGGAGTCCAACGACTTCTCCACAGCATAGATAATAACATCGACTTTATTGTCAGCATAGAGCTTGGCAATCTCGTTGCCCGCTCTAACTGCGCGACCGTCACGCTGTTGCAAATCGCTTGGTCTCCAGGGTGTATCGAGGTGATGGACCGCGACACACCGCTGTTGAGCATTGACTCCGGTACCCAACATAGTGGTCGAACCGAACAGGACACGGACATCGCCGCTGTTCATAGCCTCGATAACAGCCTTTCTTGACCTTTCGGTTTTACATTCCTGAATGAAACGTATCTCATGGGGAGGGATACCATAATCCTCAATCAGCTTACGCTTGATTTCGGTATAGACATTCCATTCGCCCGGTTTATAAGTCCCGAGGTCGGAAAATACAAACTGTGTACCCTTTTGAGCGTCATACTTACGATAGTATTCAGCAATCATCTTGGCACAATGGCTCGCCTTGTTGTTCGGATCATCCTCAGCGTTGGGGTCAATCATGCGCATATCAAGAGCCATCTTTCTGGCGTAGTCCGTAGCAATGAGCATCTTCGCCTTTTCCTCAGTCTCCGACAGCGGGGCGCGTCCGAGTATCGTGGCGTCGCCACTCTCGGCAAACTTCATCAGTTTCTCAATGAACGCCTCCTGCGCCGGTGTCGGGGGAATGTTGTGGAGAATCTCATGTTTCTCCGGTCGGTCAACACCAACGTCCTCCGCCGTGCGGTAGTCGGTGATCTCATTGTAGAAAGCCGCCAGTTCCGGCACCTTGATAAAGTAACGGAAACGCTCCTTCGCAACAATGTGGTTGGTCACATTGAACTCGAAATCAGTGGTTTTTTTAGCGAAGATTGCCGCCCATGCGTCAAAACATCTAATGTCCTGACGCTCCAGCTCATTGGGTCGGAGATACTTGAACAATAAGTATAACTCCGTCAATGAATTGGATATGGTGGTACCACTGAGGAAAGTCGCTCCAAGGTCTTTGCCTGTACGCTCCTGAATGGAGCGTATGGCATACAGCAGATTGAGTGCCCTCTGGCTACCCTCACTGTTGCCGAGACCTGCCACTCTATCGTGACGTGTGTTGAACATGAGGTTTTTGAACTGGTGACTTTTATCGGAAATTTCCGATAAGAGCCATTATCAGAACTTTTTGCGACTAC
>CAJTZS010000028.1 GCA_910584055.1 uncultured Muribaculaceae bacterium
CATCGCGCGTACGTGCGTGAATATAACAACTTAAGAATTTCTAATGTCTAATATATCCCTTGCTTTTTAATACTCTTTCCGCATCACCAATAGAAGCGCTCCCTCCGCTACTAACTCCTAATTCAAATCTCAACGAAGTTAAAAAGTTTGCAAGGACACCATTCCCAAAATCATCCGGCATATTTACCCAGTCATAGCTTTCGGGGAATTCAAAAAATCTCATTATCTGTCCGGTTGCTATGGTAACACATCCAAGATGTTCATATCCCGAATTATTAAATGTACCGCCTTGGGCCCAATGTGTTTTAAGTAAAGGTCCAATATTATCCACATTTTCTGTAGTTCTTTCAACCACATATGCGGTATTTTGCCAGCTATACTCTGTTCCTTCCCATAAATCTTCCGTTTCTGCTGCAGAAACAAACTCTGCATACACATTGTCGGGCAGTATATTCTTACAACTTTTCAGTTTCATTATTCTATAATTGCCATAAGCTTGACTTGCATACCAATTATTAAACTCTTCATTGTAGTCGCTGCTCGTGCGCGTTGTCATTTCTGGTATTTCTGTCTCAATATATTTACACCACAGTGGTTGGCAATTAAAATCATATTTATTATCTTTTGCCAGTTTAATATTACTTAACATGTCTCCAATAACAATCTGTTGTCCCGTCTCGGGCATTGACAGCGAATATTCCCCATGTTCGACTTCGGCAAGGATTGGATAATATCGTGTAGTTGCGGAAACAAGAATATATCCATCTTTATTAAAGTTCACTGCATATATTGACGGCTCTCCCTTTTCATCTCTTATCGCAACGACGTTCTTCACATCTTTGTGCGTTACGGAACGGGTATTATTCTCACAATTGTACATTAAAGCCACGATTTTAGCATCTTCTGCCGTGAGTTCCGTTGTTTCAGGATTTATTCCTTTTTGAATTTCAGAATCAGTATCTAAAAGCTGGGTTTGAACATAATCTGACTCATTATGGCATGAAGTAATAATTGACATTATTGCGATTCCGAGGATATAATATACTTGTTTTGCAGTTTTTTGGAATTTTAATAGATTTTTCATAAGCATTAAGTTTAATAGTGAAATATTAATATGCAACAAAGATATAAATTATAAGGCAATATAAAAACATGTTTGAAAACATATTGCATTTGTGTTAGAATTATCCGTCCCTAAGAATGAGAGAGACGTACAATGGAATAAACTAATCTTAAACTCTGGTTAGATTAGAATCTTTGTTTTTATCGTAAGACAATGTACTTTTATGTAATGTAAATTCCCATTTATCTCTCCTTAATCAAACCAATATACTAACATCGTCTGATTCATTTTTCCAACCACATTCAACCACCAAACAACCACTTTTACATCGACACTCTTTTAATCAAACCATTGAAACCATTAAAAACCATTGCTCGTCTCACTCGCTGTCGACACACCTGAATTCCTATATTCCGATGTCATCCCTCTTCCATATATACTCCCCGCATTCCCATAATCAGCGTAGCTGATCCAATGGTTTTTAATGGTTTAAGAATTTGCGTCATCAAAATTAACGGTCATTGTAACATAGAGATAAAAAAGTGGTTGTATAGTGGTTGTAAGTGGTTGGAGCCGGTAGTATATTCTGGTTTGATTGCAGAGAGATAAATGGGAATTTAATTAACTCAAGTTTCGCATGTAATAAAAAAAGTCCGCAGGTTTCGAGGTCTGCGGACTTTTTATTGTATCTACGGTGTTGCTATTTGACAAAAACTTTTTTGATTGTACTGTTAACTTTCACAACGTAGATTCCGCCGAACAGTCCGGAGATTGAGAGGTTTCCGGTGGAACTTACAACATCTTCGGCGATTTTCGCACCATCCAGGGCATAGATCGTTACATTCGAGTCGGGCTGTGAGATTACGTTAATCTCTCCCGTGCCCCCTCTGATGATTGTCTCTTGTCGAGAAAGTGTTTCGCTGATGCCGCTCGTTCCGGTAACGTCGATGAAATTCGTGTAGAGCACCAGTTCCGGGAATAGTTCATTGGTCATGACGCACATCACATGGTTGAAATCTTTCAGGAATGTAGTCACTCCGTTTTCGAGCTTATATTCCATATCCTCCACAAGTTCCTCACCGATAAGCTCGTTGTTGTCGTCGTAATATGGAGAATCGATAAACCATCTGTAGGAGGTCTTGCTCTCCCCCACCGAAGCTTGCGAACTTAGGTCGATTTTGCTGTCTTGCAGGGTGATGTCAAGCGGCTGCTGGTTGCCGTAATGATATACTGTCCATTGAGCCCTTGCAGGAGGAAGGGTGGCGAATGTAAACTTATTGCCGTCGAGGTATACCACCTGTAGTTTCGATAACTCGTCGAGGTTTATTTCAGACAGTTGGTTCTGGTTGAGATAAAGCTGCAACAAAGCGGGAAGACCTTCGAGCGAAACTTGTTCCAATTCATTAGACACTAAGGCGAGTTCCCACAGGTTCGGATTATTAAATTTCACGGATTTCAATTTGTTCTCTGTTGCATAGAAGCATTCCAAGGATGGATATGCTGACAGATCCAACGTCTCTATTTCATTTCTGGATACGTCGAGAACGCGTAGTTTATTATATTGCGTAAAATCGAAGCTGTTAAGTTTTGCTCCGGTTATTGTCAACTCTTCAAGATTCGGTGATTGCGGAAGTTTTATCTTGTCGGGTGTAAGTCCCAACCCGTGGCATGAGAATGCAACCAGACCTTTCATTGGCGATGCATCGATATATTCGAGTTCACCTGCAGAGAGACTGAACACTGTCACTCCGTCGTTTTCTTCGTAGGAATAAACCTTTGCCTCGGCTCCAGCTACAGAAGTTGCCGCAAACGCGGTGTATGATGTTTCGAGCACATACTGTTCGAGATCCATCTTGCCCGACCAGTCGATGTATACCGTGGTTTTCGGTTTGGCTCCGGTGAGCGTGATGGATGCTGCCCCGTTGGTCAGTGTCTTGAAAGAAGCCACGACATGTGTAGGAGTTTCAGCGGCAATGACGTTGGTGGTGCGGTAAAGGTTGTCATCTTTGAAATCCGGGAAATCAGGATGTGACCATACGCAGTAGACCGTGCCGACAGTCGGATCGAGGAAACGGTTGTGTCCCTCTGTGCCTGTAACTTCAGTTTCCGTCAGCACCCTTCCGTCTTCAACGCGATGCCATTCAAACTTGGTTGTGCGTCCCTCGTTGTCAAGCCAATGGGAGGTGAGGTTGATCGTTGGTGCCTTCTCCGGCATTTCGAATGCTTGCTGCGGGGCGTAGGTGTATTTCTCGAATTTACCTACTGCCGGCAGTTGCGGCAACGCAATCAGGTTGCCCGATAGATTCAGGTTTCTCAGCGGAGTGTATGTCGGGATGGGCAACGAGGTGAGCATGTTGTTTGAAATGTCAAGAGTCTCCAAAGCCTCGCAATCTTCAAGATCAAGATTCTCGATTTTGTTGTTGTGAAGGTTTAAGAATGTAATGCGGGTGGCATTGTCAAGATTGAATTCAGTCAGTAAGTTGTCGCTGAAATCCACATACAGGGGTGTGCGTCCGTCGCTGAGTATGACGGAAGTAAGTTTGTTGCGAGGTGCACGAATATCAGTAAGAACGTTTTTGCCATTGTCCCCGTCTGCTCCACCGAGATCAAGCACGGCCAAGTTATTGTCCGAAAGGTCGAGGGTTCTCAGACACCTGTTCCAAGGTAGGGTGACAGCCGAAAGTTTGCAGTTGGTCAATGAAAGGTATTGCAATGTCGGGGCATTGTCGAGGTTTATGAAGCTTAAGGGCACTTCATTGATGGTCAAGGCAGTTATGTCATGTCCTTCTGGTATGTAAATCACGGCGTTGCCTGTTCCGAGTTTCTCTCCTTGCGCGTTTGGAAGCGCGGGAGTTTCTGAAGATGTGGCAGTGAATTCCTGTGGATTCCCGTCTCCGAAATCCACACTGAATTTAATAGGATTTGTTTCCGTTGCTCCAAGAATACCTACTTTAAGAGATATATTCTTGGCAAGCGGGCTGAGACGCATGCGGACAGATGGATTATCCTTGCCGTAATCTGCCAGCTCCTTCACCTTGAAGCGCATGGTAGTCAAGTCATAATCGGGGAGCGCAGTGTTGCCGAACGAAGCATATATGCTGTCGTTGTAGCTCTTCATAAGTGAAAGTTTCCCTTCTTCGAATTTGAAATACTCTTCTCCCAGTTCTTTGAAGGCACCGGGATTATCTTCATCGCGTACCATCATACGGGCATAAGTGGTGGATTCGGGGCGGTTGACTTGTTTTGAGAAGTCAATTACGGTGCCGACAGGATAACTCCTTTTCACTTCAAGCGGGTGCTGATAGAAATAATACTCGTTCCACGTGATTCTGTTTGACGGCATTGTTACGAAATCCATGTAGTTGTTGGATATGTCGACAGTGTATAGGTCTCCGTTGGCAGAGAGGTCTATTCCTGTCAATAGATTGTTGGAACAGTTGAGGTTAAAGAGTTTGGGGTTCTTTGAGAGGTCAAGTTCTGTCAGAAGGTTGCCTGAGCAATAGAGGCGCACAAGTTCAGGATTATGGCTCACATCGATTGCCGACATTTTGTATTGTTCATTATAGCTGCCGTGATGGGAGCAATAGAACTCCTGTAAGAGGGGATTATGGCTAAGGTCAATGTCAAGGATCTTGCTTTGCTCAATATTGAGTATGCCTAAATTAGGGTTTTGGGACACATCTAACTTCTCTACATCGGTGATGTCAAGAGACAGTCGCACAAGGTCGGGGCAACCGGAAGGATCGCAAACCTTTAACGACGGACAGTGATAGGCATCGAATGAGATGAGTTTGGGATAATCGCGAAGTGAGAATGATTGGTCCAGAGCTCCAATGTTTGATATTGAAAGCAATCGTAGCTCCGGTTTGGGTCCGCCGACTATGACTGGACTCTTGTCGAAAGGATTGTCTTCAAGCTCAAGAACAGATAATTTCTCAAGAGGTGTCAGGTCAAGCGATTCGAGACTGTTGTGGTTCAGATAAAGCACGTCGAGATTGGTGAGTCTGGAGATGTCAAGCGTGGTTATGTAGATTCCGCTCAGGTCAAGGTAATCGATTTTGGAAGCATCTCCATAAACCTTAACCGTCCCCTCTTTTGATACCGATCCAAGGATTCTGGTGGCATTGATGTTCCCATCAGCATCGGGAATTGCCATCTCTACAATTTCTTCAGTCGGACCGTATCCGTAATCGACATCAATGTATATTTGCTCCGTAGCACCTATGGCAAAGCTAAAAGTGCTTGATTCCATGTCATATAGTCTGGTATGGAATGTTATAATCGGCTCCTGTGCAGTCTGCGCAAGCGACGGAATTGCTGCCAGCGCAAGCGTCAACGAGGCGATGGCAGTTTTGAAGCGTTTGAACATATTGTTTGGCATGTTAAGTTATCTTACTAAAATTTTTTGTGAATCTGTGCCGTTTACATTGAGCACATATACTCCTGCTGCAAGCCCTGCGGTGTCTAAGACGAGTTCTTCCTTTGCAGTGTCGCTCAGTACCAGTCCTCCTGCCACATTATATAGCCTTGCATTGACCGGCGAGCCTGCAAGGAAAATCTCATACCTCCCTTTTCCCAGGTTTCTCAATAAAAATTTAGGGTTGCTTGTGGATGAGATTTCTTCTATTCCGGATGCGCGGCGCAGGGCTTCCTTCAACCCCCCGTAAGCATCGAATTTTCCGGCACCCCACTGCACTGGATTGCCTTTCTCGACATCGGCATCCACAATGGCTGTTTTAGCTATGATTTCCTGGACATCTGAATATGTAAGGTAAGGGTTGGCTTCGAGCCACAGTGCCACTGAACCGGCCACGATTGGCGTAGACATTGATGTGCCTACGCACTGATGCCAGCTATACTTGCGTCCGTCAGCTTCCACCACCGCCTGACGGTTGGCATCGCCCATCTGATTATATTTGTCGAGATAATATTCATTGGAAGAGGATATTATTGTGGCTCCAGGAGCGCATATCAAAGGTAGTGCCCTATCGTCTACGAGGTTGCCCCAGGATGAGAAACCGGATACCTCATGATTATTGAACATGTTCCCGTATGTGTAGATTCCGCCGTCGTTGGATGCCCATTTGTCACGGGCATTGTATGATCCTACGACAATAGTGTTCTTACCGGTGGCGACATCGGATATTGTCCCGTCGGTTGTGCCGTTTTCATATCCGAGGCTTTCAAGGTTGTGGGAGCTCAGGTTGAAGAATTCTCCACTGGTGAAGACATCTAATCGTTGCCCTTCCTTTCCTGTGGCGATCAATGCTACCACATAGTTGTCGCGATTGATTGCCGTGTCCCATAGCATCAGGTCAACGACTGCCATATATCTGCCGCTCTCTGTTTTGTCAAGCATCCCGGCAACCCCGAGATACCCTTCGAAATAGCGTTTCAATTGGGTGTCGAGCATATCGGCATCGCTGACCCTGTAATCCTCGCTTGTGATATAATATTTTTCACCTCCGTCGGGAACCGGGTCGAGGGTTAGGCGACGCGTCACGACTCCGCGTGATTTATTGATTACCACTGCCTGGAGTTCAAATGGTTCGTCTGTGTCCGAGTAGACATATACCTGCCCTGCCATGGCATTCTTGTAGTCGGATGCGAGGTCAAGAGATTTGAATGCGGTCATCACTTTGTTGTCGGCGGCTGTGAGCCTTTTGTGATAAGCGATCGGAAGGTCTCCTTCATTGCCGGCTGCAACGCACACTATCAGCGGAACCTGAGTGTCGGCACTGACTTCGTCCATATATTTGCAAATGTTGGAACTTCCGTCGTGGGGACCTATATTGGTGCCTAATGAAAGGTTCACGACCACCGGCACGCGTCGTTCCTCTTTCTTTGCCAGGTCGTATGCATAGTTGAGGATTTCCTCGAAACCGAGTGCCATGAGATAGTCTGTGTTGGCTCCGCTTGCTATCGCAATGTCGGCATCATATGCCGCTCCGTAATAAGGATTGTTTATTTCTTTATTCTCCCCTTTGAATTCAAGTTCGGGATCGGGTACCATAGTGGCTACCGATGCCTTTCCCCGGTATCCCCCCGCCATAATTCCGAGCGTGTGGGTTCCGTGGAATGTCTCGGCGTTTTCGGTGTCAATCTCGTGAATCTTCTCCGATCCTACATTCTCCGTAACGTACTCCCCTTTTTCGGTGGGCCGGAAATATGTGAATTGTTTTATACGCGTGGTTCCATCTTCTTTCTTGAAATTTATATGGTTGGGATCGAAGCCGCCGTCGATGATGCCGGCAAGCACCCCTTTGCCTGTGTATGCCTGGTCAAGGTCTGTTCCGTTGTGGATTTTGTCTATGCCGGTGAGCGAACGTGCCATATCCATTTTCTGGGCGAGGCGGCGTTCGAGGCGTATTGATTCCACAGCCGGGAGCTGCTCGAGGATTTCCGCCTGTACGCTCGTTATCTCAGCCAATACTGTTTTTCCACGTCCGGAGCGTAAGGATATTCCGGCTTCTTCAAGTTCTGATGCGGTGTGCCCTTGCGCCAGCGTGATGAATGCTCCGAAACGTTGTTCTTTATTGGCCTGGTTTTTTTTGATAACTTTTTTCCTGCCGGTCGTCCCTTCGATGGTTATGCCATGTTTTGCCGCACGTAGCGTTGCCCGGCTGCCCGGGTCAAGTTTGTCCGCATTTGCTGAAAGGCATAGAATCGACAGGGACAAGGCTAATATTGCCCTGACTGTGAATGTTCGTTTAGTCATGATGCTGATATTTTGATTAGGGTCATCAGGGATATGGTATTCCCTGATGGCTCTATGACATAGCTGATTATTTCTTGATCACTTTTTTGCCGTTTATAATGTACACTCCTGCCGGGAGATTGGTGAGGCTTTCTCTGGAAGCATTCTCAAGCACGCGTATGCCTTGGAGATTAAACACATTGAGAGTTGTGCTGCCGTCAGCGTCAAGTTCGGAAACGGAAACTGTCCCTTTCCCGGCAATAGATATAGCCGTGTCTTCCGTGACAGGAACAATGAACCTGCCCTCTGCATCCGCTGCCACTTCTTTGTCATTTGCCTTTACGGCAATGCCTTCGCGTGATACCGGGGTGATTACAATGTGTGTGCCGTGCTGCACACTGTGGATAGTTGGATTGTCAACCACAGTAAGGTAATCGTGCGCAATCTGTGCATTCACATCATTATTAATAGTATATGTCACATTATGTGATTCGGGCTCTGTAGTGAAGACCTTGATGACAGAATTCTCTGGCATCGTTTCCAATGCGGGATATCTGCCATATTCATTTTCTATCTTCTCTCCGTTAAGATAAACCACAGGATTTGAAAATGATTGATGATAGAAGTTTACGCTGAATGGACGGTCTGCTTCATTATAATCGATGAAGTTATACCCGTTTTCAGGTGTGATGTCTTTCCTTAGGGTATTGTCGCTCGGGTTGAGCGTGATATTTTTATATACCCAGTCGCTCTCCTCGAAATAAACGACGGCTTTCTTTTCACGTTTATATTCTGATGCGTAGATTTCGATGCTCTTGTCGCCGCTCAATGAGAATGAGATGCCGAGTTCATTCTCAGTGCCGGCTTCATAAACATGGTCGATACGCCAACCGTCTGCCGCCTTGATTTCAATTGAATTCCAGCTGCGTGGAATATCGAGAACAGTCTCGGCATCATTCAGAGGCAATGATTCGAACGGGTTGGAATAAGCTTTGCCAATGACCACATGTTCCCACTCCGCAGTAATTACCGAAAGCTTATACGGCTCGAGTTTGTTGGCATCGACGGTTATGGAGTATCCGTCCTCGTTTGTCACAATGAAATTTGTTAAGTAAGATTGACCGTTCACTGCATATGAATTGACGGTGTAGTCATTATTGTTGAGTTCGAAAGATACTTGTTTGCCAAGTTTAACCTTGAAATCAGTTGCGAGCCATGCTCCCGTTTCAAGTGGCTGTCCGTCAATCCTGACAGTGGAAACGGCTCCTTCTGTCCCTTCATTGGTGAACACGAATTTCACCGGCACATCGATATCGGGATAGTCTGTTTCGATTTTAACCACACATCCGTTAGTTATATTGCTTAGTCGATAAGTGGTGCCCTGAGGGGTCTGTTCCTCCTCTCCGATGTATACCTTATAAAGACTTTTGCCATATTGGGCATGAGAAATGGAAACGGGGAGTTCGGTATCGGGATTGAATTTGATATTGCTGAATTGAGAAGCGGGGACATCATCGTTTTCTCCGTTACGTCTTAAACTTACAACGGAAGCGTCACCTGTGACTTCCACCGAGAAGCTTGCCGTGCGAGCTTCATCCTTGTTGTAAGACTCGACGGTAATTTCGGTAGTTCCCGATGGGAGGCTGCCATGGTATATGCTGCAGTTTCCATAATTCAAGTAACTGGTGCCTTTTTCATCTGTTACTGACTTTAAAGAGAAGCCGGTATTGGCGTAAATGTATGTTGTTCCGTATTCGTTGGTGATTGGTATTGTCCATTTGCCATCTGTCTGTTTGTCTTTGCGGTATTCCGTATAATCTGAACTGACATATACTTGATCCGCATCCCCCTTTATGACAAGTACCTTAGGTTGTTTCTCATTCATTGTCACAGTGAAAGTGTCACCGTCATTGAAATCGGAATATGAGAAATAATTCTGTGTACCCTTGTCGTTGCCGTTGATCAAGACTTTTTTTATTTCAAAATTTCCGCTTGGCTGCATCTGAAGCCCGTATCCTACGGGAACGGTTGCTGTGAGCGAGTTGCCGTCCCATTCTATTGGCTGGTAAGTCTGAGGGTTCATTACTTGAAGCCCCGATGGCTCGTTTGTTGTGACTGTTACGGTCTTTTGTGCCGTTGCCGTAAGTCCAAAAAGGGTGATAAGCATGCAGCTTAAAAGAAAGTAGGGATTCTTCATATAAAAACATTTAAATTTAAAATTAAAATATACTACAATACCGATGGTGGATGTCAATTTCTAAACGGCCACTCTTAGTGTGCAAGATGGTATCAATATTTAATCTGCATGCAGATTAAATATATGCCCCGGGGCATATATTTAAGGTTCTTATTAGTGTTGTGGCAAAATTAGCAAAATAATCCTTTCATTCAAAATTTTTTGAACATTTATGCAGTTTTTTTTATGTATGGTTGAAAAATGTCGGGGTTAAAACGATATTTTATCGTTTTAACCCCGACATTTTTGTTGTTCCGGCGGTTGTGTCAATCGTTGTAGGGTTTGAGGTCTTCGTAGGTGAAGGATTCCCAGGGCATGTCGGCGTCGGCTTTTCCTTTGTCGAGGATATCGACGATGTGCATGAGCAAGGGGAAATCCTTGAGGTCAACAAGGCCGAGTTCTGCCTTGCGGCGGATTGCCTGGCCCATGATGCGGGTGATTACGAGGCTTTCGAGGGTGATTCCTGCGAGAGCTTCCGTTACCTGGTCATAGTCGAGTCCCTGGCCCATAAGCACGCCGCAGCGGCGTGTGCGTCCGCTGAAGATGGTGACATAAAGGTCGCCCAGGCCGATGCATTCGCTGTCGAATGTGCCTCCCTGAAGCTGCATCAGGGCATGGGTTTCTTTTACCGCCTGGGAGAATGTGCCGGCCTGCGAATTATAGTGCTGAGGCTCGTTTTCGCCGTGCCAGCGGGTGTTGAGACCTACTGCGAGGGTCACTGCCATGGCGTAGGCATTCTTGAGCGCTACGGCACTTTCAAGACCGATAACATCGTTGGTGAGCGAGATATGATAGTAGGGGCGCTGCATAGCCTCTTTCATCATACGGAGAGCCTTGTTGTCCTTGCCGCAGAAGCCAACCTCGGTAGGATCTTTGAATACGAGCTCGTAGCTGGTGCAGGGACCGCCTATCGCACAGATATCGCGGTGTATGCCGCGTTTGGCGAGTTCTGAGATCCAGTAGCCGGGATAGGAGAGGAGAGAGCCGTCTTCAGTGGCATGAAGACCCTTGGTCACTGAAAGCACCGGCATCTTGGGATCGAGTTTGGTCAATATTTCATCGAGGAACCATTCGACACCGAAGGAGCTGACACCTCCGATCACGAAGTCAGAACCTTTTACAACTTCTTCCCAATCCTTGAAATAGTGGAATTTAACGTTCTCGGGGAAAGGACGGCAGAATTTCTCGTGTTTGCCTGTTTTGATATAACCGTCGATGATTTCGTCATCAAGGCATGTACCTACGATGTGCACTTCGTTTCCGTTCTCGGCTGCGGGGAAGGCGAGGGCAGAACCCATCATGCCTGCGCCGATGATTGTAATTTTTCTCATTACGTTATGAAATTAAGTTTATTAGAATATAGTAACTTGTTCTCTCAAAGTTATGGTCTTGCAAATTTAATGTTTTATTTCTTTAAATCAAAAGAAAAATTGAGAAATGGGGCGAAATAGGGTATACGCCCTATACCGCCCCATCCAGCCCTATCCCTCTCTCTCCCTAATTCTTCGGCTTGGATTCGCAGTAGACGCAACGGCAGGAGGCGACACCGTCGTCGCAGGGTCGGAAGAGAGTGTCAACGTTCTCCATGTTGGAGATGCAGCGTGCATTGGAGCAGGTGTGTTGATTACGCATCGTGCCTTCCGGTAGCGCGGGCGGGCATGCCGCTCTCTCTTTGTTTTCTTCCGCCCATCTTAGCAGGGTCAAGATAAGAGCCATGCGCACGAACTTACCGTTTTCCACCTGACGGAAATATGCTGCACGGGGGTCTGCATCTACCTCGACGGCAATCTCGTTGACGCGTGGCAGCGGATGGAGCACGCGCAGTTCGGGGCGTGCCGTTTTCAATTTGTCCGGCGTGAGGATGAAGCTGTCTTTAAGGCGGTCATACTCTTCTTCATCAAGGAAACGCTCTTTCTGAACGCGGGTCATATACAGGACATCGAGCTCCGGCATTACTTCCTCCATGGTTGCTACTTCCTTATAGTCCACGCCGTTCTTGTCGCAGACTTCGTGTTTCATGTAGTCCGGGAGTCGGAGCTGTTCGGGGGCGATCAGCACTACTTTGACGCCCGAATGGCGGGAGAGGGCCTTGATGAGGGAGTGCACGGTGCGCCCGAATTTAAGGTCTCCGCAGAAACCGATGGTGATGTTGTCCAGCCGTCCTATCTCGCGCTTGATCGTCAGGAGGTCGGTGAGTGTCTGTGTGGGATGGGCATGTGAGCCGTCTCCGGCGTTGATCACCGGTACGCGGGCGTTCATTGCCGCCACGTATGCAGCGCCCTCTTCAAAATGACGCATAGCGATGATGTCGGCGAAGCAGCTGATCACTTTCGAGGTGTCAGCCACTGTCTCGCCTTTGCTCACAGAGGTGTTCTGGGCATCGGAGAAGCCGAGCACGTTGCCTCCGAGTTCCATCATGGCTGCGGTGAAGCTCAGGCGCGTGCGCGTGGATGGTTCATAGAACAGGGTTGCCAGCTTCTTCCCTTTGCATACTTCCGCATACTTGGGGCGGTTGGCGATGATATCGAGTGCAAGGTCAACGATATCTTCCGTTTCCTTGCGCGTCAGATCTGTAGGATCGATTAAGTGTCGCACGTTCGTTTAATGTTTAATGTGGAATGTCTAATGTTAAATTCCCTGGAACCAGGATTCGTCGGAGGGGTTGTCGCGGAATTTCTTGATGGCATCCTTGGCCGAAGGGGAGACGTAGTTTTCTTTCACTGCGACTTCCAGAAGGGTGTCGAGGTTCGAGAGTGATACGTTTCTTACATTGGCTGCTGCGAGTCGATCGAGACCTTTCTTCATGCCGTATGTGAAGATTGAGACTACACCGAGAACGTCCGCGCCGGCTTCACGAAGGGCATCGACTACTTCGATGCAGCTCCCGGCTGTGGAGATGAGGTCTTCGATGACCACAACTTTTGTGCCGGGTTCGAGACGACCTTCGATGCGGTTGTTGCGGCCGTGGTCTTTGGCGCTTCCGCGCACGTAGCCCATCGGTTTGTCAAGGATCCAGGCGGCGATTGCGGCGTGGGCGATGCCTGCGGTGGATGTCCCCATCAGTGATTGTGCTTCGGGAAATTCACGCTTCACGGTGTCGGCTATGGCGTTTTCCACAACTTTGCGGGCTTCCGGATCTGAGAGGATCAGGCGGTTGTCGCAATAAATAGGGCTCTTTATGCCGCTTGCCCAGGTGAAGGGTTTTTCCGGACTGAGGAACACGGCTTTGATTCTAAGCAATGCGCTTGCAACGTTTTCTGCTGTTTCTTTCATTTTTTTCTCGATGTTTATGGGGCTTAATAGGGTTTTATTTTATAGGGTGGGATAGGGCTGAATAGGGCTTTATGGGGGTTAACCGCAAAAGTCTTCGAGGCAGCGGCGATAGGCGGCTACGGGGTCGGCGGCAGCGGTTATTGGGCGTCCCACCACGATGAAGTCGGAACCTATCTCGCGGGCGCGGGCAGGGGTGGTTATGCGTTTCTGGTCATCGGCTGCGGCATCGGCAAAGCGTATACCGGGTGTCACGGCAAGGAAATCTTTGCCGCAAGCCTCTTTCACCAATCCTGCTTCCAATGGCGAGCATACCACTCCGTCAAGTCCTGCTTCCTTGGCATTGCGGGCATACTGGGCTATGGAGTCGTTGATGCTTGCGTTTATGAGCAGTTGTTTCTGCATAGCCTCTTCCGATGTGCTGGTGAGTTGGGTCACGGCAATCAGCATGGGGCGGCTTCCATCGGGACGTGTCAGTCCTTCAAGGGCAGCACGCATCATCTCCACGGTGCCGGAGGCATGCACGTTGGTCATGTCAACATCGAGAGCCGACAGTATCCGCATGGCCTTTTTGACTGTGTTGGGTATGTCGTGAAGTTTCAGGTCAAGGAATATCTTGTGTCCGCGGCGTTTGATCTCTTTCACAATCTCGTTGCCTGCGCCATAGTAGAGTTCCATGCCTATTTTCAGGAATGGCTTACGGCTCTCGTCTTTGAATTTATCAAGAAATGCGAGTGTTTCCTCAGCGTTTGGGAAATCGCAAGCGATGATTACGTCTCTGTTCATTTTTTTTGCGTTTTATGTGGTGTTATAGGGCTTTATAGGGCTGAATGGGGAATTATAGGGCTGTGCCGATTATTTCTTGGAGGGTTGCGATGCCTAACTTGTCCATGCGAGAGGGGAGGGCTTCGATAATGTCTTTGCAGGCGTAAGGGTTGACGAGGTTTGCCGAGCCGACTTCAACGGCTGTAGCCCCCGCCATCATCATCTCTATGACGTTGTCGGCGGTCGATACACCTCCGCAGCCGATTATCGGAATGCTTACAGCAGAGGCTACCTGCCATATCATCCTCACAGCCACCGGGAAGATTGCCGGACCGGAGAATCCGCCCATCTTGTTTGCAACCACCGGCCTGCGCGTCTTGGTATCTATCCGCATTCCGAGAAGGGTGTTGATGAGGCATAGCCCGTCGGCTCCCGCCTCTTCGGCTGCTTTGGCAATGGAAACAATGTCGGTGACATTGGGAGTCAGTTTGACATAAAGGGGTTTGGTTATCACTTTTTTCACGGCTTTAACCACTTCCGCCACCGATTCGGGTTGGGTGCCGAAGCTCATGCCGCCTCCGTGCACATTCGGGCAGCTCACGTTAAGCTCGATAATTCCGACATTTTCCGCATCATTGACGATACGGCATGCCTCAACATATTCATCGATGGAAAAGCCGCTTATGTTGGCGACCACAGGTTTGTGGAAGACCTTCGCAAGCTTGGGCAGCTCTTCAGACACTACCTTGCGTACACCGGGATTCTGTAACCCTACCGAGTTGATAAGTCCATCGGGGCATTCGGCAACGCGTGGCAACGGATTTCCGGCACGCGGCGAAAGGGTAGTGCCTTTGATAGAGATTGACCCTAATATATTGAGGTCGTAATATTCCGACATCACGTATCCGAAACCAAAACAACCGCTTGCGGGAATCAGGGGATTACTCATTTTCATCCCTGACAGTTCAATTTCGAGCCTATTCATTTCGCATTAAACATTTCACATTAAACATTTCGCATTAAACATTATTTCCACAAAAGTTCATCCTTCGGGAAAACAGGACCTGCCTTGCAGATCCCTTTCAAACCGCTTTTTGTCTCAAGTACACAGCACATGCAGATCCCGAAACCGCATGCCATGCGCGATTCAAGGCTCACTTCGCCCGGTTGGTCGAGAGTCTCGCAGAGGGCGCGGAGCATAGGGAGCGGGCCACAGGCGTAGAAATAATCGAAATCGGGTTGATTGGCTTTGATGGCATCGGTCACAAAGCCGCGAGTGCCTTCTGTGCCATCGGCTGTTGACACGTAAACTTCCAGACCTAATGCTTCGAAATCATTTTTAAGTACCACGTCGGCCGCCGTGTTGAAACCGAGTGCCACAACAGGGCGTTTCCCTTCTGCGCAAAGCATACGGGCGAGCTGGAGGAGGGGAGCGCATCCTATTCCTCCACCGATCAGCAGCGGTTTTTCGGTGTCGGCTGAAAGATTGAAACCGTTGCCCAAACCTGTCAGTATGTCAGCCGTAAATCCAGGCTGCATTTCCGACATCTTTTCCGTTCCGTCTCCAACCACATCGTAAAGGAGGACAAGCCTGTCTTCCTGAATGTCGCATACGGAAATCGGGCGGCGCAGGTATTTACCATCGACCGCTATATTTACAAACTGCCCCGGGGCCGTGAAATCTGAAGTGTCTCCTTCAAGCACCATCTCCCAGGTCTTTACCGCTACTTTTTGATTGGAAAGCACGCGGAAGAATCTGTTTTTATGTCTATCGTTTTTCATTTCCATCATATACGATTTTACCTCCGGCTATAGTTATCATCACCTTGCCTGTGAGAATTTCATCTGCGAAAGGAGTGCTCTTCCCCTTGCTGAGAAATTCCTCCGGGTTGACAGCCCATTCCTTTTTGAAATCCACCAGGGCGATATCTGCCCTGTTTCCCTGTCGCATGCCCCCTCCGAATCCAAATATGCGGCGAGGGGAGAGAGCCATTATCTCAATCATACGGTCGAATGATATGCGCCCGGTCTTAACCATGTATGTATATATGGCTGCAAGTGATGTCTCCAGTCCCACCACACCCATGGCACTTTTTTCAAGCCCTTTGGCTTTCTCCTCGGCTGAATGGGGGGCATGATCGGTGGCAATCAGGTCTATTGTGCCGTCGGCCACGCCGGCGCGGAGTGCTTCCATGTCGCGGCGCGAACGTAAGGGGGGATTCATTTTGAAACGACCGTCTTCCTGCATGTCTTCATCGCAGAAAGCAAGATAATGCGGACCCGTCTCGCATGTAACCTTCACTCCCCTTTCCTTGGCACTGCGTATCAGTTCAACGCTTTCAGCCGTGGATATATGGCAGATGTGGAGGCGGCATCCGGTCTCTTCGGAAAGCCGTATGTCGCGTTCGATCTCGCGCCATTCGCTTTCGGAGCATATGCCCCGGTGTCCATTGTTGCGGGCGTATTCACCATCGTGTATATATCCCCCGCGCAACAATGAATTCACTTCGCAATGGGCAGCGAGAATGCTTGTTGTCTGTGCTATCCCCTCCATGCACCTCCGCATCGCATCTTCGTCCTGCACGCCGGAACCGTCATCGGAGAATCCTGCCACAAAAGGGGAGAGCGACTTATAATCCACAGGCTCTTTGCCAAGTCTTGACCGCGTGATGGTTGCATAGGGGATTGTTTCCACCACAGCGTCGCGGCGTATTATATCGAGTTGCTTCTCCAGGTTTTCTTCGGAATCCGGTGCCGGGTTGAGGTTTGGCATGGGGCAGACGGTGGTGAATCCCCCTGCGGCGGCTGCGGCAGTGCCTGTGGCTATCGTTTCCTTATACGAAAAACCGGGCTCACGGAAATGCACGTGCACATCCACAAGCCCGGGAATCGCTGTGAGTCCGTCTGCCTGAATCACGCGCCAACCGGGCATAGGTTCTATTTGGGAGGAGATGGAATGGACGCAACCTCCGGATATGAGAATATCCGCCGTTCCCTCCTTGCCGGAAGGGGACAGCAGAGCATTTTTTATCAGTATTGTTTCCATGAGAGTATGTAATACTCTGCAAAATTAACTTATATTTCGCGAGATGCAAAATTTTATTGTGGGAATTGCGGTTTTTAATTTGTTAATTATTGGGATTCTGTGTAACTTTGCATGCAAAATGAACACGATGCAAGATTCCAGAAAAGCCGTGCTCACACTTGAAGACGGCTCTAAGTTCGAAGGGTTCTCCTTCGGTTATGAAAATCCATGCGCCGGCGAGGTTGTTTTCAACACTGCCATGACAGGTTATCCCGAAAGCCTCACCGATCCCTCCTATGAAGGGCAAATTCTTGTCACCACCTACCCCATTCTCGGCAATTACGGCGTTCCCTCGGCTGAAAAAAGCACGGAGGCGAGCGTGAGTGACTATTTCGAGTCATCCCGCATCCATTGCGAGGCGATCGTATGTCAGGATTACAGCTGGGTGCCGAGCCACTGGCAGGCGACACGTTCACTTGCCGACTGGCTCAAGGATGAGAAAATCCCCGGTATCTACGGCATTGACACCCGTGCGCTGACGAAGTTGCTCCGCGACAAAGGCTCGATGCTGGGTAAGATCACCTTTGAAGGGGGAGAGGACATTGAGTTCCACGATCCCAACAAAGAGAACCTTATCGACAAGGTCAGCACCCGGGAGGTCCGGGAGTTCGGCGAAGGTGAGAAGAGGGTGGTGCTTGTGGACTGCGGCACCAAATACAACATCATCCGCTGCCTTACGCGCCGCGGGGTGAGGGTGACGCTTGTGCCATGGGATTATGATTTCACGCAGATTCCTTACGACGGTCTCTTTATCAGCAATGGCCCCGGAAGCCCGGAGTTCGCGGAAAAGACAGTAGAGCATCTCCGGAAAGCGTTCGAAATCGGCAAACCGATATGCGGCATATGCATGGGCAACCAGCTACTGAGCAAAGCCGCCGGAGCAAAAATCTATAAACTCAAATACGGACACCGCAGCCATAACCAGCCGGTACGCCTGAGCGGCACGGAGCGTTGCTTCATCACTTCGCAGAATCATGGCTTCGCTGTGGATAACGATACCATCCCCTCCGATTGGGAACCACATTTCATCAATATGAACGACGGCACCAACGAAGGTATCCGTCACAAATCGAAACCGTTCTTCTCCGCCCAGTTCCATCCGGAAGCAAGCAGCGGGCCCAAAGATACGGAGTTCATATTTGATGAGTTTATTGCATTGTTGTGACATGGATATAAAGAAAGTTTTATTTTTAGGTTCCGGCGCCCTTAAGATTGGAGAGGCCGGTGAATTCGACTATAGTGGCTCCCAGGCTCTCAAAGCCATGAAGGAGGAGAGTATCGAGACGGTGTTGATCAATCCGAACATTGCCACCGTGCAGACTTCGGAAGGATTTGCCGACAAGATCTACTTCCTTCCCGTCACTCCTTATTTTGTAGAGAAGGTGATTGAGAAGGAGCGTCCCGACGGTATTTTCCTTGCTTTCGGAGGTCAGACCGCGCTCAACTGCGGAGTGAAACTCTATGAATCGGGCGTGCTTGAGAAATATGATGTCAAGGTGCTCGGCACTCCGGTGAGGGCAATCATGGACACTGAGGACCGTGAGCTTTTCGTAAAGAAGCTCGACGAGATAGATGTAAAGACAATCAAGAGCGAGGCTGTGGAATCCGTGGAAGCGGCCCTTGTCGCGGCTGACCGTCTCGGTTATCCGGTCATCATACGCGCGGCATACGCGCTCGGTGGGTTGGGCAGCGGCTTCTGCGATAATCGCGAGGAGCTGATTTCATTAGTTGAGCAGGCACTCTCCTTCTCACCTCAGGTGCTGGTGGAAAAGAGTCTCAAGGGTTGGAAGGAAGTGGAGTATGAGGTGGTGCGCGACCGGTTTGACAACTGTATCACCGTCTGCAATATGGAAAACTTCGACCCTCTCGGAATCCATACCGGTGAGAGTATCGTTGTGGCCCCTTCGCAGACCCTTTCAAACGAGGATTATCACATGCTGCGCAAGCTTGCGATAAAGATTATCCGTCACATAGGAATTGTCGGTGAATGCAACGTGCAATATGCCTTCGACCCCGAATCGATGGATTACCGCGTGATAGAGGTCAATGCACGCCTTTCGCGTTCTTCAGCTTTGGCTTCTAAGGCTACGGGTTATCCGTTGGCTTTCGTTGCCGCCAAGCTTGGTCTCGGCTATGGCCTCTTTGATTTGAAGAATTCAGTTACGCGTTGCACTTCGGCATTCTTCGAGCCGGCACTCGACTATATTGTCTGCAAGATTCCCCGCTGGGATCTTGGCAAGTTCCACGGTGTGCGCCGTGAGATCGGCAGTTCGATGAAATCCGTGGGTGAAGTGATGGCGATAGGCCGCACATTCGAGGAGGTTATCCAGAAAGGTCTCCGCATGATAGGGCAAGGAATGCACGGATTCGTGGAGAACAAGCCTATCAAGATTGATGATATTGACAAATCCCTCAGCGAACCTACCGACAAACGTATCTTCGTTATCGAAGAGGCTTTCCGCAAGGGTTATACAGTAGACAGGATACATGAGCTTACCAAGATAGACCGTTGGTTTCTTGAGAAACTGCATATCGTTTTCACCACATGTTGTGAACTTGAATCGCTGTCGTCCCTTGAGGAAGTCTCCGATGAGTTGATGAAGCGTGCGAAGAGTCAGGGATTCAGTGATTTCCAGATAGGTCGTGCGCTTTGGGGCGAGGATATGAACAAGCGGAGTGCGGAACTGTCGAATATAGTTCGCGCTGACCGTCTGCGCCGTGGTATCCGCCCGGTGGTGAAACAGATAGATACTCTTGCCGCTGAATATCCCGCGCAGACAAATTATCTTTACCTGACATATAACGGGGCTCAGAACGATGTGAATTATTTAGGCGACAAGCGTTCTGTGGTAGTGCTCGGTTCGGGTGCGTACCGTATCGGTAGTTCGGTGGAATTCGACTGGTGCGGCGTCAACGCCCTTATGACCGTGGCCGAAGCCGGCTATCGCCCTGTAATGATAAACTATAACCCTGAGACGGTATCTACCGACTACGACATGTGCGAGCGCCTCTATTTCGATGAGCTTACATACGAGCGTGTGATGGATATCCTCGAGCTCGAGGTGCCGCACGGAGTGATTCTCTCAACCGGCGGCCAGATCCCTAATAACCTCGCCATGCGTCTCGATGAGGCGAAGGTCAATATTCTCGGCACTCAGGCTAAAGATATAGATAATGCCGAAGACCGTAACAAGTTCTCCTCCCTCTGTGACTCCATCGGCGTTGACCAGCCCCGCTGGCGCGAGCTGACCTCTATGGCGGATATTGACCTTTTCGTGGAGGAGGTTGGATTCCCGGTTCTTGTGCGCCCGTCCTACGTGCTTTCTGGAGCAGCCATGAACGTATGTTCCAACGAGGACGAACTGCAGCGCTTCCTCAAATTGGCTGCTAATGTGTCTAAGCAGCATCCTGTTGTCGTGACTGAGTTTATCCAGGGGGCTAAAGAGATAGAGATGGATGCCGTGGCTCAGAACGGAGACATCAAGCTTTATGCCATCTCCGAACATATAGAGTTTGCCGGTGTGCACTCCGGCGATGCCACCATCCAGTTCCCGCCGCAGAAACTCTATGTGGAGACAATGCGACGCATAAAGAAGATTTCCGGCCGCATAGCTGCCGCCCTCCATATATCAGGACCTTTCAATATCCAGTTCCTTGCCAAGGACAACGATATCAAGGTTATTGAATGTAACCTCAGGGCATCGCGAAGCTTCCCGTTCGTTTCAAAGGTGTCGAAGCAGAATTTCATAGATACCGCAACGCGCGTGATGCTTGGGCTTAACGTTGACAAGCCTGCCAAATCAGCCTTCGATCTTGACTATGTAGGCATCAAGGCATCGCAGTTCTCCTTCTCGCGTCTGCAGGGCGCGGATCCTGTGCTTGGCGTGGATATGTCCTCCACCGGCGAGGTAGGATGTATCGGCGATGACACATCTGAGGCAATACTGAAGTCCATGCTCTCCGTTGGTTATACCGTTCCTAAAAAGACGGTGTTGATAAGCGGGGGGACAGCCCGTTCGAAGGTAGACCTTCTCGAGCCTGCAAGGATGCTCCATCGTAAGGGGTATGTTATATACGCTACAGAGGGCACACAGCGCTTTTTAGCGGAAAATGGAGTGCCTGCAATACAAGTCTACCTTCCGAGTGATGAAAGGAGGCCACAGGCACTTGAAATGCTCCATAACAAGGAGATAGAACTGGTGGTCAATATCCCGAAGAATCTCACGCCGAAAGAGCTTAGCAACGGCTATAAGGTGCGTCGTGCGGCGATAGACCTGAACATACCGCTGCTAACCAATGCGCGTCTCGCGTCGGCCTTCATCCGCGCCTTCTGCGAGATTCCCCTTTCAGAAATCAAAATCAAGAGCTGGGATGAATATTGATGATTAAAAATTTTTTACCGTTCATACTTATGGTTGTGTCATGCTTTGCAGGCATGGCGCAATCACTACGGAGCGACTCGCTCTATATGGCGGGCAAAGCGTTATACGACAAGGGCAACTATAAAGCTGCCCTTCCGCTTTTTAAAGAGCTGGTGAATCTCGATGCCCGTGAAGAAGGCACCGAGGAGTGCGAGCTTGTCGGCTTGTCGAAGAGCTGGCTTGCCTCCTGTCAGTATCACTGTAGAACCACAAAGAGCGCAAAGTGTGATACTCTTTATCTTTTTACGGCCGTGAACTCCCGGCAGAGTTGGAGAGCCTGTCGCGGAGATTCAGGGACATGCTTTGCGGCTCGCCAGGAGGGGAAACACTCTCTAAGCTTCCTTGAAAAGGTGAGTGTGGGATAAATATATCTTTATGAATAGACGGGAAGAGATAAAAATTCGATTCTCAGAGCCTTAAAAAAGTGCTTGCTATGCCTTAATTATCATGTAGTCAGCAAGTAACGGATGTTGTTTACATCGTGTGGGAATGAGTCATATAAATCGATAATATGCCAAATATTGAAAACAATGCTTAATTGTTCTCAGCTTTGAGGAGAATTAAGCGTTTTTTATTATTTTTGTAGTTTGGATTGAAACTATCCCGGACGTTGCAAGACTAATCAATGTTGAATGCAAATGTAGGGATGCTCCCCGGAGCATCCGATGGTGGAGGTTCGGATCTATTCTGTTTTGCGGATGCACCATGGTGCATCCCTACAGGTTGCGGCGCAATCATCGGAGCCTGCAATGTCCGCGCCGGATGAACTGCAATGCCTTTTAATGGTTTCAATGGTTTGAGTCAATGGTTTGAGTAAAATTTATAAATTTTCGGTATGATCGAATTCATGACGGAAGGGGTGGAAATGCCTCTGCTGGATTTTGAAAGGGTGAGGATGTGGATAGGAGAGGTTGCCGCCTCCCATGGCTTCACTGTGGGGAATCTCAATTATTGTTTCTGTAATGACGAGTATATCCTCGAAACTAACCGTAAGTTTCTTCAGCATGATTATTATACGGACATAATTACGTTCGATTATACGCGGAAAAATCGTATCGCCGGGGATATGGTCATCTCTCTCGATACAGTCGCCTCAAACGCTTCTGAAATGGGTCTGAGCTATGATTCGGAGCTGCTCCGCGTTATTATCCACGGCGTGCTTCATCTTTGCGGGATCAATGATAAGGGACCCGGAGAGAGAGAGATCATGGAGGCTGAGGAGGATAAGGCACTTAGGTTAATGTTTAATGTTTAATGTGGAATGTTTAATGGATTGAGGCTAAATATTATCCATTATACATAAAACATAACACATTGCACATTACGCATTAAACATTAAACATTAAACATTAGATATTAGCCGAATGGCATTGAACATTTCACATTCAACATTCAACATTATATAAGAAGTGAAGTTTGATTTTGATGTAATAGTTATCGGTGGAGGACACGCCGGTTGCGAAGCGGCTGTTGCTGCTGCGCGACTTGGTGCAGCTACATTGCTGATTACCAAGGATATGAACCGCGTTGCCCAGATGTCCTGTAATCCCGCTATCGGTGGGATTGCAAAGGGGCAGATTGTCAGGGAGATAGATGCTCTTGGCGGTCAGATGGGGATTATCGCGGATACAACTGCTATTCAATTCAGGATGCTTAACCGGTCGAAAGGTCCGGCTGTGTGGAGCCCGCGAGTGCAGAGCGACCGTACGCGCTATATAGATGCATGGAGGCAAACACTTGATTCCACTCCTAACCTTTCCATTTTTCAGGACACTGTCAATGAGTTTGTGTTTGAGGAAAGGGAAAATGCCGGTTCCGGGATACAGATTGCCGGTGTACGGACTGCCTTGGGTGTTGAATTTCATGCCTGTCAGGTTGTATTGACTGCAGGAACTTTCCTTAACGGGCTGATGCATTTCGGCCCTACTCAAATTGAAGGAGGACGTATTTCGGAGGATGCATCCAAGGGTTTGACCGAACAGCTTAAGGCCGTCGGCTTCAAGACCGACAGGATGAAGACCGGTACTCCTGCGCGTATTGACGGCCGTACAATCCGTTTTGATCTTGCAGAGGAGCAACCGGGGGATGTCGGCGATTTCCATAAGTTTTCGTTCCTTCCGGAGGTGAGGAGGGTGTTGAAGAATAGATCCTGTTGGATTGTCCATACCAATCCGGAGGTTCACAGGATTCTGAATGATAACCTTGCAGATTCCCCTCTCTACAATGGACAGATTCAAAGCATCGGTCCGAGGTATTGTCCCAGCATAGAGACAAAGATTGTGACCTTTTCCGATAAGGAAAGCCATCAGCTTTTCCTTGAGCCTGAGGGGGAGACCACAGAGGAATACTATATAAACGGATTTTCGAGTTCATTGCCTTGGAAGGTTCAGATGGATGCGCTGCAGCATGTCCCTGCACTTGCTGATGTGCAGTTCTATCGTCCCGGCTATGCCATAGAATATGATTTCTTCGACCCTACGCAACTGACGCATGATCTTCAGACGCGTCTCGTCTCAGGTCTCTATTTTGCCGGTCAGGTGAATGGTACGACGGGATATGAGGAGGCGGCTGCCCAGGGATTGATGGCCGGTATCAATGCTGCGAGAAGAAGTCGCGGAGAGGAGGGTATTGTGCTTGGCCGTGAACAAGCATATATAGGGGTGCTTATAGATGACCTGGTCACGAAAGGTGTGGATGAGCCGTACCGAATGTTTACTTCCCGCGCCGAGTATCGGATCCTGTTGCGGCAGGATGATGCCGATATGCGTTTGACACCGCTTGGGTATGAAATCGGTTTGGCGACGCAGGAGCGTTTCGATGCTATGGAGCGGAAGCGTCATCAGCGCGATGCGCTGATTGCTTTCTGTGAATCCTATCTTGTGAAGGCAACCCAAGTAATCAATTCATTCCTTGAATCAGAAGGGACGACACCATTATCTGCCTCCGTGCGGTTGGTGGAATTGGTTAAGCGCCCTCAGCTGACGATTCGAAAGCTGGCAACAGAGTTGCCTAAGCTTAACCTCGAGATAAACAGGATTGAGGATGAAAGGAGAGAGGAGATCGTGGAGGCAGCAGAGATTCTGATTAAATACGGTGGGTATATCCTACGGGAGCGGGAACTTGCGGAAAAGCAAACCAGGTTGGAATATGTGAAGATTCCTTCGGATATGAAATTTGAAGAAATTACGGCGCTCTCTACTGAAGCGAGACAGAAGCTATCCAGACAACACCCGAGCACTATAGGACAAGCTTCGCGCATTCCCGGCGTGTCGCCAGCGGATATCAACGTGTTGCTCCTGCTCCTGAACAGGTGATTTTCTG
Source organism: uncultured Muribaculaceae bacterium (assembly GCA_910584055.1). GTDB lineage: Bacteria > Bacteroidota > Bacteroidia > Bacteroidales > Muribaculaceae > Lepagella. Next base: position 24,859 of record CAJTZS010000028.1, read on the forward strand.
TGGGGCGGTTATGAACAATATGAACATTATGAGTAATGTTCCACGTGGAACAAATTTAACGGATAAAACAATATATTAGATAATTAGATTATGATGCAGATTGAAGAACTGAAAACGATTATTCGGGATGTGCCCGATTTCCCCTCGAAGGGAATTCTTTTTCGAGATCTCACCACAATGATTAAAGACGGGGAGGCGCTTCACTTGACCGGGAAGGCTCTTGCTGATCTTTACCGTGACAAGGGTGTGACAAAGATTGTGGGTATAGAATCGCGCGGTTTCATCGGTGGTTCTATAATGGCGTATGAACTTGGATGCGGTTTTGTGCCTGCACGCAAGCCGGGAAAACTTCCTGCCGTCACTATCAAGAAAGCATATGCAAAGGAGTATGGCGTTGACACCATAGAGATGCATAGCGATGCCATCAATGAGAATGATGTGGTCGTGCTTCATGACGATCTCCTCGCCACAGGGGGGACGATGCGTGCATGCTACGATCTTGTGAAGTCGATGAATCCGAAGAAAATCTATATAAACTTCATTGTTGAGCTTACTGATCTCAACGGACGTGAGGCTCTTCCCAAGGATTGTGAAGTTACATCTTTGCTTAAGTATTGATGGGGTGGAATGGGGTGGAATGAGGATTCATTCTGCCCCTTAATTTCGACACTTAAAAATTCCCCGCATAAATTCTAACGATGAATCCGGATAAAAATAAAATATTTGATAAAAAAAATGCCGAAGAGAGGTTGAAAAACCTCGATGAATACGAATATAGGTCTGGAGACGACAGGGAGATGTGTGAGACTTTTTCTGCGAGTCTGGCCGGAAGCGGAAGAAATATCGATGAATTCGGAGGATTCGGCATCGAAATCAAGCCTGACAGGACGAAAGAGGATATTTTCAACAACCGTCCAGGTGAACAGCTCCGGGAGAAGATACTGAATCTTCCGGAGCAACCGGGGGTCTATATGTATATCGACCGGACCGGGAAGGTCATTTATGTGGGAAAGGCGAAACGGCTCAAGCGGCGCGTTTCGTCTTATTTTAATCGCCGGCATGATTCCACGCGGACCAATCTCCTTGTGCGGAACATCGTGGACATGCGTTTCATTGTCGTGGCTACTGAAGAGGATGCTTTGCATCTTGAGAACGCGATGATCAAAGAATATCAGCCGCGTTATAATGTCCTGCTTAAAGATGATAAATCCTATCCATGGATAGTCGTGACCAAAGAGCTCTATCCCCGTGTATTCATGACTCGCGAGAAGGGGATTCACGGCCGTTATTACGGACCTTATGCCAACCAGGCAGCGGCGAAGGTTGTGCTCCAGCTGATACGAGAGATCTATCCTTTGCGTAGTTGCCGGCATATGCTCGATGAAAAGGGGATTGCCCGGAACAAGTTTTCTCTCTGTCTTGACTATCATATTCACAAATGTCTCGGTCCTTGCCGGGGTCTTGTCAGTCCGGACGGGTATGGAAAATATATTTCGAGGGTGCGTCAGATTCTCAATGGCGAAACTGTCGAGCTCGAACGGATGCTGAAAGATGAGATGTCGAAACTTAGCGACGAGTGGAAATTCGAGGAGGCGCAACTTGTCAAAGAGAAGTATGAGGCTGTAAGGAAATATAACGCGAAAAGCGTGATCGGGGAAGCCTCTGAGGGGAGTGCCGACATGTTTGCGTATGTGGAGAATGAAGATAGGGCGTTCGTCAATTTCATGCACCTTAACAGGGGGGCGGTGACGCAGAGCCTCAACCTCGAATACCGCCGTCAGAAAAATGACGTGACCCGCGAAGAGATACTATCCATGGCTATAGCGGAAATAGCTGAGAGGTTTGACCGGGATTTCACGGAGGTGATAGTGCCGTTCCTCCCCGATGTTGAATTTGAGGGTGTGAAGTTCCTGGTGCCGACACGAGGTGAGAAGAAAAAGGTTCTTGATGTCGGGATCAAGAATGCCACTCAATATATGCATGACGTAGAGAAACAGGCTGAGAAGTTGAATCCCGAGCGCGGGGTGGAGAAACTGATGGCACAGATGAAAAGTGATTTCAGGCTCGAAGTTGAGCCGCGTCATATAGAATGCTTCGACAACTCGAACATCCAAGGCACGAATCCGGTGGCGAGCTGTGTTGTTTTTCGCAACGGGAAGCCGGCCCGTAGGGATTACCGCCATTTCAATATCAAGACAGTTGTCGGTGCCAACGACTTTGCATCTATGAAGGAAGTGCTTCACCGCCGCTATACCCGCATGATGGCAGAAGGAGAGCCGTTGCCGCAGATGGTGGTTGTGGATGGAGGCAAAGGACAGCTTAGTGCCGCGGTGGAAGCTTTCGACGAGATGGGAATCCGAGGGGAGGTAGCGTTAGTGGGAATAGCCAAACGTCTCGAAGAAATATATTTTCCCGGAGATTCATTGCCATTGTATATCGACAAGAAGTCGCAGAGCCTCAGGGTGATACAGGCACTGCGCGATGAAGCGCACCGCTTCGGGATAACGCATCATCGTAACAGGCGCAGCAAATCTCAGACTGTCAGTGAGTTGGACTCGATAAAGGGGATTGGCTCGGCAACGTCAGCTTCTTTGATGAAAGAATTTAAAAGCCTCAAGAGGCTCAAAGAAGCCTCGATTGAAGAGATAACGGCAATTATCGGCAAAGCCAAGGCGGGTGTGATTTACGCGCATTTTCATTCCGAATGAGAACCAAATCCCCCGACTCCGGTGTTTTATTTATGGGGCGAGATAGGTAAGATGTACACACAAAAAAATTGATATTATGAAAAAGACAAGATTTATGAAGGGCACAGTTGTTGCTCTGGCGGCGGCCATGATGTTGTCTGGCTGCTCATCGATAAAGAACACTTGGGACGGAATGAGTCAGACGGGTCAGGGCGCCACCGCCGGCGGCACACTCGGAGCGGCTGTCGGAACCGGTGTCGGAGCCTTGATTGGAGGCGGCAAAGGAACCTGGATCGGTGCTCTCGTGGGTGGAGCACTCGGTGCCGGAACCGGCGCGTTGGTCGGTAACCATATGGACAAACAGAAGAAGGCGCTCGAAGAGCAGCTTTCGCAGATGCAGGCTCAACAGAACCAGAACTCGCAGGATATACAAGACATCAAGGTGCAGATGGTGAAAGACCGCAACGACCTTGACGCCATCAAGCTCGTGCTTGGCGATGCGATACTTTTCCCAACCGGGAAAAGCAACCTTTCGCAGGCGGCCGATGCAGCCCTCAGCCGTGTCGCTTACAATCTGAAGCAATTCCCCGACACCGATATCACCGTTGTGGGTTACACCGACAACACAGGCAGCGAACAGTTCAACCAGACGCTTTCGGAGAAGCGCGCCCAGAGCGTTGTGAATTATCTTGAATCGCAGGGTGTCTCAGCCGCACGCCTGAAGGCTGTGGGCATGGGGGAGAGTGATCCTATCGCCTCCAACTCCACGGTTGACGGTCGCGCACAGAACCGCCGCGTCGAGATGTTCATCACCGCGGACCAGAATATGATCAAGGAAGCGCAAGCGCAGAAATAGAGACTGAGTAGGGGATTGTGGCGATATAGGGCTAAATAGGGCTGTATAGGCATGGGGTGTCTATCGGCCCTATTCAGCCCTATACCGCCCTATACCGCCATATTTCGGCCTATATCAGCCCTATAATTCGAAGAAATTTTGTAACTTTGCGGCAAATTTAGACAACAGGTAACAACTTAAGGTTGCGGGAGATCGGCTTCCGCGTGGTATTTTATGAAGATTTTAGGTAAACCGGATTTTCATCCGGCATTGATTGAGGCGTGTCGCAATTACAGCGCCGCAAAGTTTCGCAGTGACCTGGTAGCAGGTATCGTAGTGGGTATCGTGGCCCTTCCTCTTGCAATCGCATTCGCCATTGCAAGCGGTGTAAGTCCCACGGTGGGTCTTATAACGGCCGTTGTCGGCGGTTTCCTTGTCTCGGCTTTCGGCGGCAACTCCGTTCAGATCGGTGGACCGACCGGCGCTTTCATCGTTATAATCTACAACATCATTCAGCTCTATGGCCTTTCCGGACTTGCCATAGCTACATTTATGGCGGGCTGTATTCTGCTTCTGATGGGATTGTTCAAGCTTGGCACGGTCATAAAATTCATTCCTTATCCGATTGTAGTGGGTTTCACAGCCGGTATCGCGCTCACCATTTTCTCAACGCAGATGCCCGACTTTTTCGGTCTCACCATCAGCGAGCCTGTGCCGGGAGACTTTATCGGCAAATGGCGCGTCTACATCGCCAATTTCAATACAATAGACATCACCACGCTTCTTGTCGGGGTGCTGTCGTTGCTTATCATCATCTTCACTCCTAAGGTGTCGAAAAGAATCCCCGGGGCATTGACCGCCATTATCATTGTCACCGCCGCCGTATATGTGTTGCGCGAGATGTTCGGCATCACCGGTATCCAGACCATCGGTGACCGCTTCGGCAATCTTACTCCCGCGCTTCCTCACGCCACACATATCGGTATCAATATGCAATCTATAAATCTCCTCCTTCCCTCTGCGTTTACAATCGCGATGCTCGGGGCCATCGAGAGCCTTTTGAGTGCCACCGTGGCTGACGGTAGGACCGGTGACCGCACCAACTGCAACACCGAGCTGATCGGTCAGGGTCTTGCGAATGTTGTAGTGCCTATATTCGGTGGAATCCCCGTGACAGGGGCGATAGCCCGCACGATGACCAACATCACCAACGGCGGCCGGACTCCCGTTGCCGGAATAATTCACGCCATGGTGCTTCTCGCAGTGTTCATGTTTGCCATGCCGCTTATCAACCTTGTGCCAATGTCGTGTCTTGCCGCCGTGCTCATCATGGTCAGCTACAATATGAGCGGTTGGCGCACGGTGGTTGGGATGGTTAACAATCCTAAAGGGGATATATGGGTCCTCGTGGTTACTTTCCTCCTCACTGTGATTTTCAACCTAACGATCGCCATAGAGATCGGTCTGCTGCTCGCGGTGGTTGTATTCCTTCGCCGCATCACCGAGAATACCACCATCAAAGTGTACGGAGAGCAGCTTGACGCAGCCGCCGGCACCGACATGTCGAAGCACGAAGTGCTCGATCTCAAGCCCGGTGTATCGGTTTATGAAATCGACGGCCCCTTCTTCTTCGGGGCGGCAACCAAGTTCGATGAGATCGTGCGCCTCAGTCTTCAGGAGCGTCCGAAGGTGCGTATTATCCGTATGCGTAAAGTTCCGTTTATTGATTCCACCGGTATCCACAACCTTCAGATCCTTATCGAGTCTTCGCATAGGGAGGGGATACTGATAGTGCTTTCCGGCGTGCGCGACAATGTCCGTGCCGACCTGCACAAAGCCGGCATCGACCGTCTTATCGGCGATGAACATATCTGTGACCACATTTCCAAAGCGGTTGTGGTTGCGAATTCCCTCGTTGAAGAAGAATTGCAGGGAAAAATGGTTGCACTTTAAAGAAAATTTGGTAACTTTGGCGTTGTATATGTGGGGATAATGGGGTGGAATATGGCTGGATAGGGAGGAATGGGGATGGGACATGAATGGGGATGGGATATATGGACAAAAACGCAAGGTTATGAAGAAAGCAAAAGATAACGGGGCGCGCCGGATGAAGAAACGCGAGCTTCAGCAGAAGATAATGGAGTTTCTGCTTAAGCAGAATAAGCAGTCGTTCAATTATAAGCAGATAGCTTTCGGGATTGATGCAACCAATCCCCAGAGCCGTCTGGACATCATCAATCTTCTCGATGAACTTGTGGCCACGGAGGAGATTCAGGAGGTCGGTCTTGGTAAATATAAGGCGTTCTCGAACCGCGGCACGGAGAATGTCGGTGTGTTCGTGCGCCGCAGCAACGGCAAGAACGCTGTCATCATCGATGACGAACAGATCATGGTTGCTGAGCGCAATTCGATGCATGCGCTCAACGGCGACAAGGTGCGCGTGATGGTTTCCGCCGCGCGTGCCGGTCGCGAACCTGAGGCGCAGGTTATTGAAGTTCTCGAAGCCAAGGAACAGGTGTTTATCGGTACGTTGAAGGTGGATAAGACTTATTCCGCCCTCGTCACCGATTCGAAATTCCTTGCCGCAGATATTATCATCCCCCGAAACAAGCTCAAAGGCGGAAAATCAGGAGATAAGGCTATCGCCCGTATCACATACTGGAAAGACGATGAGATGAACCCGCGTGGAGAGGTGGTGGATATCCTCGGCAAGAAGGGTGAGAACACCGCCGAAATGCATGCCATTCTCGCCGAGTTCGGACTGCCCTATAAGTATCCGGAGAATGTGGAGAAGGCGGCAGACAGAATCGATGCCGGTATAACGCCGGAGGAGGTTGCGAAGCGTGAAGATTTCCGCAACGTCACAACATTCACTATCGACCCCCGCGATGCCAAAGACTTCGACGATGCCCTCTCCATCCGGCAGCTCGCCAACGGCAACTGGGAGGTGGGCGTTCATATAGCCGATGTGACGCACTATGTGCGTCCCGGTTCCATTATCGAAAAAGAGGCTGAAAAGCGCGCCACGAGCGTCTACTTGGTGGACCGCACCATCCCGATGCTTCCGGAACGTCTCTCGAACGGCATATGCTCCTTGCGGCCCGATGAAGAGAAGCTTACGTTCTCCGCGATTTTCGAGCTTGACGGCAAAGCCAACGTGATTAACAGCCGTATAGGGCGCACAGTAATCAAGAGCGACCGCCGTTTCACGTATGAGGAGGCCCAGGAAATCATAGAGAAGAACGACAGGGGAGAAAAGGTTGAGGCGACAGATGCGCAGGGTAGGAAGAATTTCCCGCGCGAGATATGCACGCTCAATGAGCTGGCCAAGCATCTTCGCCGCCGCCGCTACGATGCGGGCGCGTTGGAGTTCGACCGTGCCGAGGTACGCTTCGAGATCGACGAGACCGGTAAACCCATAAGCGTATATTTCAAGGAATCGAAAGATGCCAACAAATTGATAGAAGAGTTCATGCTCCTTGCCAACCTGACTGTGGCAGAATCGATAGGGAAAGTGCCGAAAGGTAAGAAAGCCAAATCGTTTGTATATCGTATCCACGACAATCCGGACCCGGAAAAAATCGGCAATCTTGCACTGATTGCTTCGCGGTTTGGCTATAAGGTAGCGACCGACGGACGAGCCAAGGAGATCAACAAGAGCGTGAACCGCCTTCTCAAAGACGTAAAAGGTAAAGGTGAGGAGAACATGCTTTCAATCCTCGCTATCCGTTCGATGGCAAAAGCCATCTACACTACCGACAATGTCGGTCATTACGGTCTTGCGATGGATTATTACACCCATTTCACCTCGCCGATACGTCGCTATCCCGACATGATGGTTCATCGCCTGATTGCCAAATATGCTGACGGGGGCAGGAGCGTTGACCGTATAAAATTGGAAGATGAGTGCAAGCATTCCTCCGATATGGAGCAACTTGCCGCCAACGCTGAACGCGCCTCCATAAAATACAAGCAGGTTGAATTTATGCAGGAGCGGTTGGGAGAGATTTACGACGGCGTGATTTCTGGAGTGACCGAATGGGGCTTTTATGTCGAGCTTACAGACTCTATGTGCGAAGGGTTAGTGCCCGTACGCGACCTTGCCGATGATTTCTATGACTACGACGAGAAAAACTATTGTCTCATAGGTCGTCGCCATGGCACGAAATACACGCTCGGCGACAGGGTGAAAGTGCAGGTGGCGCGTGCCGACCTTGACCGCAAACAGCTCGACTTCGCCCTGATTTCAGACAGCGGCAACCCGAACAAACCTCTCGAACCCAATAAACCCGGCAAGCGTCATAATCCCTCGAAAACTAAAGGGAAGAAGGGGAGAAGGGGAAAAAGATAGGGGATGTGGAATAAGAAAATTGTTAAAAAAGTTGTAAGGGAAACAGAATCGCACTAAATTTGCCGTGATGAACACGACAACAGTGCGAAAATATAGATGTATCGGACCAAGGCCACTGCCGTTTGTAAGAATGGCGGCGGTCTTTGCTTGTATATTGACCTCGCTTTTCAGCAGTTTCGGTTCGAAGCCGGATTCGGTGCTGCGTGTTCTTGATTCCGAGCTTTCCCAATCATCATTGCTTAATGACAACAAAGAGCAGTATATATCAGGATTGCGTAAGCGGTTGGCAAAGGCTGCCGATGCCGATTCCCGCTTCTCCTTATGCAGCGAATTATACCGGGAATACAAGAATTTCCAGTATGATTCAGCTTTCTGTTATGCCAACAGGATGTATGCTATAGCTGCAGGAGATGCAGCAAGACATGAGAGACTTGCCTTGGCAAGGATTGCGCTGTTGGAGTGTTACAACTCTGTCGGGCTCTTCAAGGAGGCGGACGACATGTTACGATCTATATCCGAGAGGGATATACCGACTGGGGGTCTCACGGATTATTACGGCATATTGATGAAGTATTACAGGAACATGAGTTCCTTTGCCGGAGCCGAATCCCCTATAGGGAAGTCATATATAGATTCCCTTGGAGTGTATGCCCGCAAGATATTGCGCACCGCACCCAAGGATAGTTACGCACATGCCCATGCGGAAATTACCGTCAGGGAACTTGAAGGAATGCCGGTTCTGGAACTTGCCGAAGCTTACGGTTCATTGCCCGGCAGATTTGACATCGATGACCACGAACTGGCCGTGGTGCATTCGGAAACCGGTCGCCAATATTGGTTTGCCGGAGACAACCGTAAAGCCATCCTGCATTTCGCACTTTCCGCCATTCATGACATACGCAGCTGCACGCGTGAGACTACGGCGGCCAAAGACCTCGCCAGCCTGATGCATGCCGATGGGCAGCTCGAACGTGCGAACCGCTATATTCATCATGCGCTCGAAGATGCGGAGGCTTTCAACTCGCGTCTCAGGCAGATGGAGATCAACAGCGTCCTCCCTTTGATAGAGACCACACGCTATGGCCGGGCATCGCGGCGCAACGCATTGTTGATAGGCGTTGTCATAACCATCGCGGGTCTGTTGCTCCTTTCATTATGGCTCTTCTTCAAATTGAGGAGACGGAATCGCTGTCTTGCAGAATCTCATGAAGATATACGGCGGAAGACCGAGGCATTGCAGGAGAGCAACGATACCTTGAAAGACCTTAACAGGCGTTTGAAGGAGACGGGAGAGATCAAGGATCAATATATAATTCAGTCCCTTATCGGTAATACCGACTTTATCGGGGAGGTGGAGGGTAAAGTGAAACGTGCCGTTGCCAAGCTGAAATCGCGCCAGTATGACGAGGTTGCGCGTATTCTTCATGAGACCGGTACAAAAGACGAACGCGAGCGGATGTATTCATCGTTCGACAGTGCCTTCCTGAAACTTTTCCCCAATTTTCCGGAAGAATTCAATGCCCTTTTTCCTGAAGAGGAGAGGATGGAGATAGATGAAGGGAAAGGACTTCCTACAGAAGTAAGGATTTATGCGCTCATGCGTCTTGGCATAGACAATGCAGCCGAAGTTGCCAAATATCTCAACCTGTCGGTAAATACAGTTTATGTATATAAAACAAGGCTGAAATCGAAATCAAATGTATCAAAAGATGATTTCGACAGATGCGTGATGCAGATACCAAAGCCGTGAAATGACAGTATGGATGATTCGGGTCATCTTGAAAAGCACTTGAAAACAGTTCTTGCAAATCTTAATTAACGTAATCTTGCATTAATTATAAGTTGCTTGTTTTAAATGAAATAAATAAAAATATAATCTTAATTCTCATTTAAATCTCTTGCGGGAATTAAGATGAAGGCTAATTTTGTGACATCAACCTTACGCAAAATTAGAAATAACAAAATACCAAAAAAACTTAACTCATGAAACAAAGAATGCAGAAAATCCTGACGTTGCTGCTTGTCGCGGTGACAGGTTGCTTTTCCGCATACGCCCATGACGTGAAGGGAACGGTGGTTTCCGCCGCCGATGGAGAGCCTCTTATAGGCGCTTCGGTTCTCGTCAAGGGAAATGCGAAGAAAAGTGCGGTTACGGATGTTGACGGCAATTTCTTACTTTCCGGAATTCCCGCAGACGCGCGAATCGAGGTGAGATATGTCGGTTTTACCTCAAAAGAGGTCAATGTGAAAGGGCAGTCAGTGCTCAAGATAGAATTGGCAGAAGACACGGAATTGCTTGATGAGGTCGTGGTTATCGGTTACGGTACGATGGACAAGAAAGAGCTGACTTCTGCCATATCGCATGTCGGGGAGAAAGATTTCCTCAAAGCATCGTCCGTCGATCCATCGATGATGATCCAGGGTAAGGTGCCGGGTGTGTCGATCACCAACACCGGAGCGGGCGACCCCAACAATCAGGCTTCCATTCAGATTCGCGGCGTCAGCTCGCGTGCTGCAGGACTTGGTCCACTGATCGTGATCGACGGCGTGGCGGGAGGAAACCTCACCAACATCAATCCCAACGACATCGCATCGTTCGATATCCTTAAGGACGGTGCCGCATCCGCAATATATGGTACTCGCGGTTCCAACGGCGTCATCCTCGTAACAACCAAGAAAGGAGCTCGCGACGGCCAGGTGCATACCACGTATACCGGAAATGTCGCTGCCAATGTGGCCACGCATGACCTCAAGATGCTCGATGCGGATATGTATCGTGTATATCGCGCAGGTCAATATAACGGAAACGACCTCGGTGGCAATGACGACTGGCTCGATGCCGTGACGCGCACAGGGTGGACGACACAGCACACGCTCACTATAAGCGGCGGCAACGAGCGCAGCAACTACCGCGCCACTGTCGATTACAAGAACGCCAATGGTATCGACAAATACTCCAACCGAGAGGAATATGGTGCACGCGCATCAATCAACCACACGACGAAAGGCGGTCTCTTCACCTTCAACGTGAACATCGCGCCGCGTCTCATCAACCGCAAGATAGCTTCCTGGGATGTGTTCAGAAACGCGTTGGAGATCAATCCCACCACACCGATCATGGATGAGGAAAACCCCGGCAGGTATACTGCGATTATCGGTCAGGCGGCAGGTTACAACCCGGTGGAACTTATCAATCTGGAGGATAATACTGCAGAAACCAAGCTCCTCGACTGGGACGGAACCGCCAAGCTTAACCTGCTTCCCCTTTTCTTCAAGGATTCAAGCAAATATACCAACCAGACCCTCAGCACGCAGGTGACATTCGCCGGTCATGAGAGTTCCAATTTCAATTATTGGTTTCGTCCATCTACCTCCACACAGGCTATAGCCAACGGCTACGACGGTGAAGGCAGCCGGAGCTATAACAAGAGTTCGCAGCAGATTCTCGAATGGCTTGCCAACTGGTCCGGACGGTTCGGCGACCACAACGTGCGTCTGATGCTCGGTTATTCATACCAGTATATCAAAAATTCCGGTATGAGTGCCGAGAACAAGGATTTCGCTAACGACGGTCTCGGAGCCGACAATCTCGGCAACGGCCAGTGGGCTGTCGAGGAGGGTAACAACGGTATGGGTTCATATAAGAACGATTCCAAGCTCATAGCTTTCTTCGGTCGCGTAAGTTACGACTATAAGGGCAAATACCTCATGACAGCTTCCCTGCGCCGCGAAGGAAGCTCGAAGTTCGGAAAGAACAACAAATGGGGTTCCTTCCCCGCCGTCTCCTTGGGATGGCGAATCAGCCAGGAGAAATTCATGGAAGGCGCGGCATCATGGCTTAACGACCTCAAGATCCGCGGAGACTATGGAGAGACCGGTAACCAGGACTTCGACTCTTACCGCTCCTTAGCTACGATGACAGGCTTCGGTTATGTATATTATCAAGGTAAATGGATTCAGGTTTGGGGACCGGCGCGTAACGTCAACGCCAACCTCAAATGGGAGAAAGCGAAGAACTGGAATATAGGTCTTGACTTCTCGCTTTTCGACAACAAGCTTTCAGGTTCTATAAACTACTATAACCGCCGCCAGCAGGACCTTCTCGGTGACTACAACGTCCCCGTGCCCCCATACTTGCACGGCACAACGTTCGTGAACGTGGGTACGATGAAGAACTCCGGAGTGGAGATTGACCTGAACTATAACCCCATCCGGACGAAAGACTGGGATTTGAGCTTCAACTTCATCGGTGCCACTTGCGATAACAAATTCGTATCATTCAGCAACGGCTAATATGTAGGCCAGGACTACTACGATGTCTGCAGCACTTCCGACCCCTATCCGATGCATAACCTCCAACGCATCCAGGCCGGAGAGCGCATAGGCAACTTCTACATGTACAAATATGCCGGTATCGACAAAGACGGTAACTTCGTTGTCTACGACAAGAAAGGGAATATGATTCCCGCCTCCGAGGCCACCGACGACGACAAGCGCATAGTCGGCAACGGTCTGCCTAAGTTTAATGCTTCCCTTACCGGTAACCTCCGTTGGCGCAACTGGGATCTCTCGCTCTTTTTCCGTGGAGCTTTCGGCTATGATATCTTCAACACCCAGGACTTCTACTACGGCACTCAGGGTTTCACCGGCAACGTGCTCCAGAAGGCATATACGAAGAACGCCCTTATCAAAGGTCAGCAGGTTGTAAGCGACTATTACCTCGAAAAGGGAGACTATGTGAAGCTCGACATGGTGTCGCTCGGCTATACATGGAAAGTCAATGCCCGTTTCCTCGATGAACTCCGGGTTGACTTCACCGCCAAGAACCTCGCCACATTCACGCGCTACAGCGGTATAGATCCGGCATCCGTGCAGGTCAACGGTCTTGAACCCGGGGCCACCGGCTCGCGCACCTATTACCCCTCATGTCGCCAGTTCATACTCGGTCTGCGTTTGAGCTTCTAAGAGGTTTCAAAGTTTATAGTTTACAGTTTAGAGAAATATCATATGAATTTAATCAAGAATATGGCCTTCACCGGAGTGGTGTTGCTTCTCTGCGGTTGCACCAACCTTGACGAGACAGTCTACGACCAGGTGATGAGCGACAACTATTATAACACGAAAATGGACGTGATCCGTGCGGTCAACCGTCCTTTCGAGCACGCCTACTGGTCCGTGCAGAGCCGTATGCCCCTTAACGAGCTTTCCGGTGACCAGATTATAACACCGACGCGCGACTCATGGTGGTATGACGGTGGTAAGTGGGAGAAATTCCATTACCACACATGGGATGCTGAGGCAGACTATCTTGACTCCGAGTGGGACGGATGCTTCACCGGTATCATGCAGTGTAACTACGTTATAGAAGACCTTGACCGCCTTGACGGTCGTGCCCTCGGTTTCACCGACGACGAGTTCGCTTCGATGAAGCAGCAATGCCGCGTGATGCGTGCATACTTCTACCTGCGTTTGCTCGACATGTTCCGCAACGTTCCTTTCTATACAGCCACCGACCCCGATTCATCCGATGGCAAGCAGGTTTCCCCCGAACAGCTCTTCACATTTATCGAAAGTGAACTTACGGAGGCATTGAAACAGATTAGCCAGAAACAGGGTTCCGGCGGTAATCAAGGGAATCAAGGACAATGGAACCAGGGTGGCGTAGCCGCTCTCCTTGTCCGTCTCTACCTCAATGCGGAGGTCTATATAGGTACACCCCGCTATACTGATGCGGCAGCCTTGGCTCAGAAGCTGATAGACGGAGAATATGGTTTCTACAAGGTCGCCGACCGCTGGGACGAAGCCTTCGACTGGAACAACGAGACATCCGATGAGGTTATCTTCGGTTTCTCCGGCTCGGAAAGCTACACCTTCTGGCATTACAAAGGCGACACATACTGGTGGAGCGTTCCCCAGCAGATGGAGTATTACGTGAACGACTCCAAATGTGACGGCGGCGACCACAATTGCAAGTATGCCCTTACACCGAGCTATGACCTCAGTGGCAAGCTCTATTCATACACACTCGGCAATACGGTTGAAAAATTCCGCAAGTATCCGTCGGATGAGCGTCTTAAACTTTACCGCAACCTCGGCAACAACAAGCGTGAGGGTATGATGCTCTTCGGTTCACTCGATGTGACGAAGGATGGCAAGAAGGGCAAGATGACCTCTCCCGACGGTAGCTATGAGCTCTATATACGCGATGCCGTGGGTCAGTTCAAGGGTCTTCGTCCCAGCCAGTGGCCCGCAAACAAGACGAGCAACCTGCGCTCCGGTGACCACCAGAGCGGTTACCATTTCGTGAAATATCCTCTCTACAGCGATGAAGAGACAGGGTGCATGGAATCTGACTATTGCGAGGTTCGTCTGCCCGAGGTTATCTACTCCTTGGCTGAGTGCAAGTTCCGTCAGGGTCTCAAAAGCGATGCAGGGAAATTGCTGAACAGCGTGCGCAAGCGCAACTACCCTCAGAGCGACTGGAACGATGTCCTTTACGCTCCCGAAGGTAAGGTGGAGCTGACCGAGCAGGAGCTTCTCGATGAATGGGGACGCGAGTTCCTCGCCGAGGGACGTCGTCGCATCGACCTGATCCGCTTTGGCCGTTTCAACACTTCCGCATGGTGGGACAAACAACCCGACAGCGACGACCACACCAAGATTTATCCTCTTCCCCGCAAGGCTTTCGACACGAACCATAACCTTGTCCAGAACCCCGGATACTGATTCTAAAGAGACATTGACAACTGAAAAAGATTAGATCATGAAACTACTGAATAAAGCACTTTCAATAATGGCATTGGGAACGCTCGCGCTTACTGCGGGATGTGATGCCGAGAAAGACCTGATGGTGGTAGAGATTCCGGAGAAGGATGTGGCTTATGAGCAGCTCTATATCCTGGGATATAGCGTGTCGAGCTACATTGACGGAGACCCGTTCGTGTCGAACACCGCCATCCCGATGGATCCTACCGACGACCCGAACGTCTTCACAAAACGCGTGGAGATGTATTACTACAAAGACAACAAGCAGTTTAAATTCTGTGATGCGCAGAATGACTGGAACAAGATTCATTATATAGTTCCCGAGTCCGGTGTTATCGACGGCACATCCTATGCATATGTGGAGGTAGGGGAGAACGCCAACAGAGGTACGGTATGCTCCGAGATGGCAGGTAACCTGCGTGACAATTTCTGGGGAATCCGCGAGGGTGAGGATGGCGTCTACGATATAGCCATCAACGGCAAGACCCTCGAGATTTCCGTGACACTCGTTGAGAAGAAGGAACAGCCGTTCGCGCCCGAAGAACTTTACATGGTCGGCGACGGTACACCGGCGGGATGGAACATATCGTCCCCGACACCGATGGAGATGACTTCGCCGCAGGTGTTCGAATACACCGGTCCGCTCTATGCCGGCGAGATGAAATGCCCGATGCAGGTGAGTGACAAATGGGAAGCCCCGTTCATCATGCCTAAGGTTCACGAGACCAAGATCAACAAGAACGGTGTTGCCGCCCCTGAGTGCGAATATGTGCCGACGGGTAATCCCGACTCTAAATGGCGCATCGAAGAGGAGGGTACGTATCACCTCACCATCGATTGCTCAAAGGGTAAGAACGATATAACCATTGCCGCCGAATATCTCGGTGAGATTGTGCGCGGTCCCGAACTCTACATGCTCGGAAACGCAGCGGAAGGCTCGTTCGATTCCAACAACCCCGTCGCTATGTATTATGACGAGGCGAAGGGCACGTTCTATTGGGAAGGCCCGATATATTTCGCCGACAAGAATGCCTCTTCCAACAATGCCAACAAGCAGTTCAAATTCGTGAATCGCCCAGGCAACTGGGATGCAGTTGAATATTATGTTCCCGAGAATGCCGATAAAGACGGGTTCATCCAGACCGTTGCTCCCGGAACTCACAAAATGAGGATGACCACCTGGAAAGGTGGCGCAACAGGTGTCGATGCTTTCTGGGGTATCACCAATGGTGCGGATGCGATTTACCGCATCGAAGTCGACCTTGACGCGATGACATTCACCATGACCCGCACCGGAAATGCTGAACCACAGCCGGACCCGGAGCTTGAAACAGAACTGTACATGCAGGGTGTGGCAGGCAAATCCGGTTGCGACTCCAACAATCCGGGCGTGCAGCTCGAACGCGTGGGCGACACCCATACATTCACATGGGAAGGAGAGCTGTATTATACTGAAGAGGAGAATAACCGACAGTTTAATTTCATTACTTCAAAAGGGAATTGGGATGCGGTCTATTTTCTTGTACCTGAGAATGGTAACAGCGACCAATACCGTGAAATGATCGAGGATGGCGGTGTCTATAAGATGAAACGCATCAAGGGAGCGGGACAACCGCTCAGCGCCTCCTGGGGTATTGCCGCCGAGAACAACGGCAGCTACCACCTGGAAGTCAATCTCGAGACAATGGAACTGAAGGTTACTAAACTTTGAAATTATCAATATAACTCGGAATAAAATGAAAACATTGAATATAATGGCAGCCTCCATGCTGCTGACGGCGGCTGTATCGGCAACCGCGCAGGAACTTCCGGAGAACCTCTACCTTATCGGTGACGCTACGGCTGCAGGCTGGAATTGCAATGCTCCGGAACAGATGGAGAAAGTGAATGCATACGAATTTACCTATACGGGCAATTTTACCAAAGGTGAATTTAAATTGCCGTGGGTTGTGGGGGGAGATATGTGGGGCAGCAACACCTATATGCCCCTTGAAGCCGGCGAGAAGGTGACAAAGAACGGACTCACAGGGAGCGAGTGCTATCTGACCCATAACGGTCAGCCTGATCAGAAATGGGTTGTTGAGGATGCCGGCGTATATAAACTCACTTTCAAAATAGATGCCGCCGATACCAATTTCGGTACGCTTGACGCCCAATATATAGGTGAGCTGCCCAAATGTATATATATGCTTGGCGTCGCCACCGACAGGTGGGATTCAAATTCCGGGACTCCGGTCTATGAGAAAGACGGAAAATATGTATGGATAGGGGCTTTGAATTATTACAATGAAGACAAACTTGTAAAATTCTCGCTAACGCAAGGCGATTGGGACAAGGTGACGTTTGCAGTGCCTACTGAAGTTAACCTTAACGGCAATGTGCTTCAGGTGGAGCCGGGAACATACCCCTATGCAGAATCTGCCGAGACTGAACCGGGAGCCCTCAAAGACTGGTTCTGGGGCGTGAAGGAAGGAAAATCGGGGGATTACGAAATCATTGTCGATACAGATGCGAAGACAGTGACTTTCAATCTCATCAAGAGCTATGCTTTCGACAAGGACAATATCACAGAACTCTATATGCTTGGTCTTGCCGCTGAAAGCTTCGATTCAAATCACCCCCTTCCGATGACTTCTTTGGGCAACGGCAAATTCTCTTGGACCGGCACCCTTGACTATGCAACATCTGACGGTGACGAGAATCACGCCAACAAACAGTTTAAGTTTGTCACACCTACGGGCGACTGGAACAAGGTATATTATCTCGTCCCGACGGCTGCCGAAGCTGACGGATTTATTGAGGAAGTCGAGCCGGGTTCCTATCCTGTCAAGATGACCACGTGGACAGAGGGGAGGAGCGGTGTCGATGCATTCTTCGGAATGAAGCCGGACACAAAAGGAATCTATACTATTACAGTCGACGTTCCCAACCTTACTTTCAACCTTGTTTCAGGCGCATCCGGTGTAAACGAAATTAAAACTGCTGATTTCATGGCGGTCGTTTCCGGTGAAAATCTTATTGTTACAGGCGTTGAGGGAGAAGTGCTCCTCTACGATATTGCAGGCCGTAGGGTCTTGGCAGCCACGGGAAGTACTATCGATATTTCCATGCTTTCAAAGGGAGTATACGTTGTGGCAACATCTAAGGGGAGCGTGAAAATCTATAAGTAAGTGATAAACCGATAATCTAAAATAAAACAATGAAATCAATCAAGAATATATTTGTGACTGCGGCATTTATGTCAGCCGCATCCGCAATGGCAACGGTTCCCGAAAATGCATATCTTATCGGAAGCGCGACCCCCGCGCAATGGAACACAGAAGTTGCAGTGCCCATGCATAAGGATGGGAACACATTCTTATTCGAGGGTAACCTTATAGCAGGAGAATTGAAGATCCTGACTGAGAATAATTTTGAATGCCCCACTTTCAAGCCTCTTACAAATGGGGTGGCGGTAACGACTGAAGGTCTGCAGAATGAGACAGTCGCTTATCAGAGTGGAGACCCGGACAACAAATGGAATATTTCAACTCCGGGTAAGTATAGAATCACGCTGAACGTCGCGGAAGATCCCACTGCCGAGAATGGAGGGACAATATCCTTTGAATATATGGGTGAAACAAACCTTCCCGACCATGTCTACCTTATCGGGGGCGCAACATTTTCCGGATGGGATACCGGCAGCGCCATTGAAATGAAAAGAGATGGCAATGTGTTCACATACGACGGTATTTTGATTGGCAGTGATAATGGAGAGGAATTGAAGTTCCTGACAGGAAATTGTTTCGAATTCAGGAATTATTATGCGCCCTCCGCAAATTATCCAATCGGAGAGGAAGCAATCAAGGATCAGACTGTGAATTATGGACCGGATGATTTAAAATGGAGCGTCAAGAAGACCGGATATTATCATCTCACTCTTTCCATCAAGGCAGACGGGACGGAATCGGATGCGGGAACATTTTCGGCAGAGTATGTCGAGAATCCTCAGACTTACATGCTCGGTCTGGCAGCCGGTGAATTTGATTCAAACACAGCCCTGGCAATGGAAGCCGGACAGGATGGCTCATATAGCTGGAATGGGGAATTGAATTATGCCGCTTCTGACGGAAACCCCGATCACGCGAACAAACAATTCAAATTCTGTTTCCCGACAGGGGATTGGAACCGGGTGATTTTCCTCATACCTGCATCTGCAACCGAAGCAGGAGTGACACAAATCGGAGAGGGGACATACGATTTGAAATGGAGTTATGAGTTCGGTGGACAGACAGTTATGGATTCTTTCTTCGGCCTTAATGATGGAGAAAAAGGGAAATACCAGATTACGGTCAATCCGTCAACTCTCAAGATGACTCTGAAAAAGAATCCCGACACAGGGGTTTCTGAGATTGACTCTGCGGAAGGTGACGTTGTCGAAGAGATTTATGACCTCAACGGTAGAAAGCTCAGTCGCGAGGGTGTTGCGTCAGGTATTTATATCGTGCGCAAGTCAGGAGTTACAAGGAAGGTTATAATCAAGTGATGAAACGGAGTGTTTTGTTGATGACGGCAGTTCTGGCTCTTGCACCGTCTGTGACGGTGCAGGGGCGGGATAGCCGGTATACGCGCCGGGGTGTTGCTCCGCTCTATTGGATGGCATACGAGCAATGTTTTGTCGATGACCGTGCCATAGACGAGTCGCGCTGGCGTCAGAATATCAACTGGACAGCGGAAAACCTTCTCGCGCACGGCTACGACATGGTCTGTACCGACGGCTGGATAGAGGGTGCGCAGACGGTGAACGCTAACGGTTACATAACCAAATACAATTCCGGCTGGGGTCAGGATTTCCGTTTCTATATTGCCTACGCTTCCCGCAAGGGGTTGCGTTCCGGCGTATATTACAATCCGCTGTGGATGACCCGTGCCGCATATGATTCCGCGACACCGGTGAAAGGCACTTCATACACCTCCCGAGATATCCGTGGAAACAAGGATTTCAACGATTTCATCTACTGGGTGGATACAGACCGCCCCGGAGCTGAGCAATGGATCAAGGGTTATGTGCGTCATTTCATCGACCTTGGCTTCGAATTCCTGCGAGTAGATTTCCTCAACTATTACGAGAACAATTACGGAACCACGCGCTACCGCCGCGCCCTGAAATGGATAATGGAGGAGGCGGGTGACGAAATTCTCGTTTCGCTGGTGATGCCCAACAGCTATGACCATGCCAAGAACGAGCGCGAATTTGGCGACATGTTCCGCATCTCAGAGGATGTCTTCGGCGGAGGATTCGATTTCGTGAGTCAGCGTCGCCGCAGTCAGTGGCAGAACGGCTGGGCGAACTGGGGGAACCTCTACGACGGCTTCCTCGACTTCAGCGACATCGACCGCTCGGAGACTATGATGGACGGTGATTTCGTAAGGCTCAATACCTGCGGGCGCGACTGCGAGAAGGAGTTCTGGATTACGCTCCTCGTGATGGCGGGCTCACCGATAGCAGTGGCTGACCAATACGACACAATAGGCGACAACCTGCGTTTCTTCACCAACGAAAGGCTTCTCCCCTTAGTGAAAGAGGGATTCCACGGCAAACCTCTAAGTCGCGACATGAACCATGTGAATTCGAGTCACTGGGTCGGGAAATGTGCGAACGGGGATATGGTCCTTGCGCTGTTCAACCGCGAGGAGAACGCCACCGTAAGGTATTTTAACCTTTCGGATGCCGACATCGGTTCGCTTCCTTACTGCACCGACCTCTGGAGTGGTGAGGAGACAACCCTGGATGGAAATGAAATGAAAGTGAGGCTTGCCGCCCACGGCTGCAAGGTCTACCGCTTTTCATCACGTCCCGGAAGTTCCGGAGTCGAGGAGACCGTGGGCGTTGATTCCGGGGAATGCGAAGTCTTCACTCTCGGAGGCAATAAAATTGCGAATGATATAGACGAAGTGGAGACTCCGGGCATATATATCGTCAAGGAGGGGGCGAAGAGCCGCAAAGTGATTATAAAGTGAAATCGCGGAAGCGGTTTCTTAAACTAAGATAAAAAATAAATCTGATATATGAATTATAAAACTCTGACAGCAGCGTGTCTGGTGGCTGTTGCGTCGCTGACGCTTAACGCCCGCGATTCTAAATACACGCGCCATGGTGCCGGTCCGATGTACTGGATGGCATATGAGGAATGTTTCGTGACTGACAAGGCTCTCTCCGAAGCACGCTATAAAATGAACGTGGACTGGGTGGCGGAGAATTTTCTCCCCTATGGTTTCGATATGGTCTGTACCGACGGGTGGATCGAGCAGGGGCAGACAGTGAACCGCTACGGCTACATCACGAAATACAATTCCGATTGGAAGAACGATTGGAAATACTGGATTGACTATAATAAATCGAAAGGTCTGAAGAGCGGTATCTATTACAATCCTTTCTGGATGACACGTGCGGCATATGACCGCAATCTTCCGGTGAAAGGTACGCAGAAGAATGCTCAGGATATTGCCGGTTCTACTAAATTTAACGATTTCATCCACTGGGTTGATGCCGACAAGGAGGGAGCCGAGGAATGGGTGAAGGGTTACGTTCGCCATTTCATTGACCTCGGTTTCGATTTCCTGCGCGTTGACTTCGTCAACTGGTATGAGAACGCCTACGGTCGTGAATGCTACCTGAAGATGCTCCGCTGGATTTCGGAGGCATGTGGCGAGGAGATAAAGTTCAGTCTCGTGATGCCTAACTGTTTCGACCATGCATCGGAGGAGGTTAAATATTGCGACATCATGCGCGTGTCGGAAGACGTTTTCGGCGGAGGCTTCGACTTCGTGAGCGGCAGACGCCGCGGCGTATATCAGGAGGGTTGGGCCAACTGGGGCAACGCCTTCGACGGATTCATCGGTTTTGCCGACGTTGCCGGGCGCGGAGGCATGATCATGGACGGTGACTTCATCCGTCTTAACACTGCCGAGACAGACAACGAGCGTCAGTTCTGGGTGTCGCTGATGGCTATAACCGGTTCGCCGATAGCTATCGCCGACCAGTATGACACCATCGGAGCCAACGCCCATTTCTATCAGAACGAAGAGATACTCGCCCTCAACAAGGCAGGTTTCGCTGCCCGTCCGCTTTCATTCAACTGCGGTCAGACCCGTTCGTCGATATGGGCGGGTCAGCTTCCCGATGGCGACTGGGTTGTAGGTCTCTTCAACCGTGAAGAATCTGAACAGACAATGTCGATAAATTTCGCCAAAGACCTCGGTTTCCCGGCGGGGACACGCGCCGTTGTCCGCGACTTATGGCGCAAGGCCGACCTTGGAGAATCGGAGAACCTTTATCGTGTTTCCCTCCAGCCACACTCATGTATGGTTGTCAAGATCAAGTCGCCGGTGAAGAGGTATCAGTGTGAGGCTGCGGGAGTCCGCGGAGGAGCGAAAGTTGTAATGTAAGAAGGGATAAACTTATGAAAAAATATATATTTACAGTTGTTGTTGCAATGATTGCGCTTATGACTTCCTGTCGTAACGACTGGACAATCAAGGATATGCCTCCGGTGCCAGAAAAGGCTGACGGAGCGGGTTATGTGACAGGTTTCGATGAAGGGGAGTCGGCGGTAATCATTCCTGTAGAAGTGTCTGCGGCTGGGAATTATAAGATTGCGGTGCGCGGACGCGCTTCTCAGGACGGCACTGCCGGCACCGGCTCTATCGCTGCCGGTGGCTCTTCGGCTCCGCTTTCTTTTTCACAGGCATATTCATGGTCTGATTGTGAGGTGACGCTGAATCTTGAAGCCGGTGTCAACAATCTGGTTATTTCCGGAGAGGGAGGTAACGGACTTTTCCATATCGATTACATTGAGGTTAGATAGACGCGGCAACAGATGAGAAAGTCTATGAAGTCGCTTGTGCTCGCGGTCATCCCGGGGATGCTCGGCATCCTCTCGGGGGGCTGCGGGGATGATAAACCCGAGGGCGGTGCGATATATGAACTGCCGGATCTTCCGGTAGTCGAGGATATTCATATTTATAAGGCCCCGTTATACTGGAGCGTATATGAATATTGCTATGAACAGGAACGTAACGGAGTCTCCAACGACCGCATGGATATCCGGCCTTCCGAATGGGATGAGATACTTGATTGGCTCGCTGAGGATCTGAAGCCTTCGGGTTACGATATGGTGTGCACCGACGGATGGATTCCGATGCTTGCCAAGGGAGGGTCTCCCTACATGACGCATTACGGCTCCACATCGGTCAAAGACCTTGTGGAGAAAGCTAAAAAGCGAGGGATGCGTGTCGGAATCTATGACAATCCCATGTGGATTCATTGCAGCGAGGATGTACTCATACCCGGCACTACGCTGCCTGTCCGTTCGCTCAGATATGAACGTGACGACAAAACCATGAACCAGGGGCACGAAGACCTGTGGTTTCAGTGGGGAGTCGCCACTCATCCGGGAGCCAGGGAATGGATCGACGGTTTTTTCAAGCATTACAGGGAGCTTGGAGTGGAGTATATCAGAATGGATTTCCTGAGTTGGTACGAAGACGGCAGGGACAGAGGCATGGGAATAACCGGCAGAGGCTACGGACGCGATAATTATGAACGTTATCTTGCCTATATTGCCGAATCTGCAAAGAAATACGGCATTTTTACATCCTTAGTCATGCCCCATCTCTATTATGACGCCGAACTTGAATCAAAGTATGGCAATATGGTGAGGATCGTGGCGGATACCGGAACGGGCGGCTGGGGACATGTCTCCTCCAACAACCGAGGTAAAGCGTTTGCCAACTGGCCCAACTGCATGAACCAGTTCGACGGTTTCACTTATTGGAGCGGGATATCCGGCAGGGGAAAGGTGATTCTTGACGGTGATTTCCTACGCCTCAACACACTGTCTGATGACAATGAAAAGCAGACGGCAGTGTCGTTGCAGTTGATGGCGGGTGGTCCGGTCACGATAGCTGACCAAAAGAACACGATTGGAGACAATGTGAAGTTCTATACCAATAACGAGATGTTGAGCCTCAATGCAGACGGTTTTGTGGGTAAACCGGTGAGCAGGGCGCTTGGAAGTGTCAGTTCCCAGACCTGGTTCGGGCAGATGAGTGACGGTTCATGGGTGATCGGGGTGTTCAACCGCAATGATGCGCCTCGTAAATATTCAGTAAAATTATCCGAACTGGGTATCGAGGGAGAATACAAAGCCCGTGATTTATGGCTTCATGCCGATGAAGGACTCACCGATGTCCTTGAGGGGACATTACCTCCGCACGGGTGTAAAATCGTGAAACTAAACAGATGAAGATGAGGTTGTTAAAACAACTTCGCTAATATAAAATATACAAGTGCGAAAATTTCTTATGAAGGTATATAAAAGATTTGTTTTGGTATTGCTGGCGTGTATGGTGGCGGCTTCAATTTCAGCCGCTACGCGCCGGCAAGTCAATTCGCCCGACGGACGGATTGAACTTGGGGTTGACATTGATAAGGCAGGCAGGATTCACTATCATGTGAACCGGGACGGCAAGGCAGTGTTGTTACCTTCCCGCCTCGGTATCAGCCTTCGCGACGCCGAGGATATGGCAGAGGGATTCAGTATCGACAAATGCACGTTCGATTCGCGGTGCGAAAAGTGGAATCCTGTTTGGGGTGAAGAGTCGGAAATCACTGATAACCATAACGAAATGCGGCTTACTCTATCCCAGAAAAAATTAGCTCCCGGCAGGAAGGTTTCGATTGTGTTCCGGGTTTTCAATGACGGGATCGGTTTCCGTTATGAATTCCCACGTCAAAAATGTCTGGGGGATTTTGTGATTGACGATGAACTTACGGAATTCGCCTTTGCAGCTTGTCATGAATCGTGGTCGCTTCCTGTTGAAGGAATCCGTTTCTATGAAGGGCTGTTCCGCCATCTCCCTATTGACAGCGTGGGATGGGCGAGCACACCTGTGACCATACGCACTGCCGAGGGGATGCACATGGCCTTGCACGAAGCAAATCTCACCGACTATGCAGCAATGAATGTGAAGGCAACTCCCGGAAGCAACACCTTGCGGGCCGCCCTTACTCCGTGGTCAACGGGAGAGAAGGTGTTTGTCACCAATACCCGTGTGTCGCCCTGGCGCACGCTCATAATCGCCGACAATGCCGGTGATCTGGCACTGAGCAGATTGATGCTCAATCTCAATGAACCATGCCGGATCGGGAACGCTGCTGATTTCTGTGTGCCGCAGAAATATGTCGGAGTATGGTGGTGCTATCATATGAAGACAGCCACGTGGGAGGCGGGTCCAAAACATGGCGCCACTACCGCCAATGTTAAGAGATATATGGATTTTGCAGCCGACCACGGATTCGGCGGGGTCTTATGCGAGGGTTGGAATCCCGATTGGGTGACATGGGATTTTTCCTATACCAAACCATATGACGATTTCGATATTGGCGAGATTAACCGGTATGGAAGATCCAAAGGTGTGGCACTTGTCGGACATCATGAGACCGGAGGCCGCATAGCCAATTATGAGAGGCAGATGGAAGATGGGATGCAACTCTATAAAGACAATGGAATGCATTATGTAAAGACGGGCTATGTGGGTGATTTCCTTGATGACAGGGAACGGCACAGCAGTCAGTTCGGGGTGCGCCATTATCGTAAGGTGATAGAGGCTGCGGCCAAATACAATCTGGCTATAGATAACCATGAGCCTGTGATACCTACAGGATTGCAGCGGACATATCCCAACCTTATGACCCAGGAGGGAGTCAGGGGTCAGGAATGGAATGCCTGGAATGCAGAGGGCGGCAACCCTCCGGACCATACGGTGACGCTTCCCTTCACCAGGGGATTGGCAGGACCTATGGATTTCACTCCGGTGATTTTCCGGTTTGAGAACACGGTGATGCCTCAGACCCGCGTCAACACCACGCTGGCGAAGCAGCTTGCCCTTTTCGTGATTCTCTATTCCCCGTTGCAGATGGCAGCCGATATGGTTGAGAATTATGAAGCCAACCCCGGTCCTTTCAGTTTTATATGCGACTGTCCGGTGGATTGGGACCGGACGGTGTACCCTGAAGCGGAAATAGGGGAATATGTAACCGTGGCACGCAAGCATAAGGGTTGTGACGACTGGTATATAGGAAGCGCTACCGGCGACAAGGCACGCAAAGCGAAGATTTCTCTCACTTTCCTGGATTCCGGATGTAAGTATCGTGCGGTCATATATAAAGACGGTTGCGATGCCGACTGGGAAAGGAATCCGTATCCGGTGGAGATTGTGCAGCAGGATGTAACTTCCGAGAGTGTCCTTGAAATCCCTCAGGCACGGAGCGGAGGGACGGCAATCAAAATTTTTAAAATATAAGAAGCTGTACAATCCATGAAAAATTCGTATATTAGCGGATTGAATTATAATTAACTATATGAAAGCTTATAAATATAAATACCTTATGGCTGTCCCGGCCTTGGCATTTGCTGCCAATGCCTTTGCGGCAGATCCTGTGATAGTTGAGACGGAAGCTTACCGCTGGGCGGGGGACACTATCTTCCAGAATGAATTCAAGGCGTGGGCAGTCAGCCCGTATGAACTGCGCTCGAACTATAAGGCGCGTCCCGGCTATTATATGCCCATAGAACAGTCTTGGAGGCGGAAGAACGACCTTTCGGCTTATCCGAAACTGAAATCCAACAACCTACTCCATGAAGCTGTCTTCAATATGGCTCTCGACGAGATGGTGAACGCCGTGGAACCTGACACAACCTTGCGCACCGGCAAGGAATGGGCGGGAGTATGGACGCGCGACGTGAGCTATTCCATCATCCTCTCGATGGCATACATGCAGCCTGAGGCTTCGATGATCTCGCTGATGAAGAAGGTTAATCCGAGCGGTCAGATCATTCAGGACACCGGTTCCGGCGGCGCGTGGCCGATTTCCACCGACCGCATGGTGTGGGCGCTCGCGGCATATGAGATTTATAAGGTGACCGGCGACCGCAAATGGCTCGAGACCGTTTATCCGATAGCCCTCCGTTCGTTGGAGAAGGATGAGAAGACGGTGATGAGCGAACGCGGACTCGTGAAGGGAGAGACTTCCTTTATCGACTGGCGCGAACAAAGCCACCCCAAATGGATGCAGACGGTGGATATCTCGCAGAGCGAGGCCATGGGCACGAACGTGATGTATGCCGCCACGCTCCGCGCGGTAGGGGAGATGGCCCAGGCTCTCGGCAAGAAGAAGGAGGCGGACAAACTCTTCGCCAAATCCGAAGCGCTCGCCGCCAATATCGACAAGGCATTCTGGATGCCCGACAAGGGGTATTATGGCATGTATCTCTATGGCCGCGACAACAAAATCCTGAATCCCCGCGCCGAAACCCTCGGGGAGGCTTTGGCCATCCTCTATGACATAGCTCCGGCGGATCATCAGAAATCCATTTCGGAGAACAATCCGCACACCCCCTTCGGTCCGGCGATCTTCTATCCTCAGATAGACGACATGCCAAACTATCATAACAACGCCCTCTGGCCCTGGGTGGGAGCTTACTGGACGTTGGCTCAGGCCAAGGCCGGCAATGAGAAAGGTGTGCTCGAAGGGATAGGCTCCGTGTATCGTCCCGCTGCGCTTTTCTGCACCAACAAGGAGAATTTCAATCTTGACAACGGCGATATCTACACAGAGCTTAACTCTTCCAACATGCTCTGGTGTCTGGCCGGCAACATAGCGCTTACGACCCGTGTGCTCTTCGGTATTCATTTCGAGAAAGACGGATTGATGATCCAGCCGTTCGTGCCGGAAACTTTGGCAGGTATGAGAACCCTCAGTGACTTCCCTTATCGCGGAGCGAAACTGAATATAACGGTGGAAGGATACGGAAGCAATGTTAAGGAGATGACCGTAAATGGCAAGAGGTTTTATCCCGAGAAGGGGAAGGTGATTCCGGCGAAGATGCTTAAGGGGAATGTCGATATCGTGGTGAAGATGGACAATCAGCCGATCGCTCCGATGAAGGTTAACAATGTTCCCAACAAGAAGGCACCGTGGACTCCGATTGTCTGGCTTGCCAACAATCCTGCCCTTGATGGCGCGGGCGTGCCTGTCAATAATCAGCTCGAATGGAATCCGATCGAGTATATCGCCAAATATATTGTGCTCAAGGACGGGAAGCCCGTTGCAGAGACACGGGAAACCACGTATGCCGCAGTCACTCCGGGCGAATGGCAGGTGATAGGGGTTGCATCCGACGGCACACAGTCATTCGCTTCCGAGCCGCGCAGCAATCGCCCGGTCATGACTTATCAGTTGCCCGGAGAGGTTACAACTGTCAGCTCGCCTGATATCCACTATGGGCCGGAAGGGAAGATTGCAGGATTTACCGGAGTCGGTTTTGTAGAGCTTGACCGCTCTTCCGCTCCGGTGGAGGTTGCCGTAGATATTCCGGAGACAGGGGTATATGTATTCTCTGTCCGCTATTCGAACGGCAACGGACCGGTCAACACTGAGAACAAGGTGGCCATACGCACCCTCACCCTCGACGGCAATAAAGCCGGCACGCTGGTAATGCCACAACGTGGGCGCGGCAACTGGAACGATTGGGGCGAGAGCAATAGTATCACCCTTCCTCTCGAGAAAGGTAAGCACACTCTCGGTATCCGTTATCTTCCCGAAAATGAGAATATGAACATTCGCACCAACCATGCGCTTATCGACCATCTCCGCGTGGAACGGAAATAAAATTTGGTAGATTCGGAAAAAAGTTGTAATTTTGCAGTGGGTGAGTCCTTCACGACCAGCTCCCCGTAAATCCCCCAGGTCCTGACCGAAGCAAGGGTAGCGGGTTGAGCGGTGCGATGGAGATAGCTCACCCACCTGCCTCTTTAGCTCAGTTGGCCAGAGCACGTGATTTGTAATCTCGGGG
>CAJTZS010000029.1 GCA_910584055.1 uncultured Muribaculaceae bacterium
AACTTCTATCAGGGTTAGGACCTTCAGACGGTCAACCTAAATCAGGAAAAGACAGGTTGTCAGAGGTCGTGTCCACTCCTGCCGAGGAGCAGAGCCTGTCGCTAAAATCGCCGCGGCAGGCTCTGCCACTCAGCCGGGAGTTCACGACCCTAAAAGACACAAGTGTCAAACCTTTGCGCTCTCTGCGGCTCTGCGAGGAATAATGTTCAGTGCGATAAATGGGAATTTATTAGATTCAAGTAATCAAAACTTAATGCATATATAAGATATGTTTCATATAGAATTTTCCGAAAGGATAAGAAATGCCGCGCCTGGGCTAAGGGTGCTCGCAATAGAAGCTATCGTTAAGAATCTGCCTACATCAGATTCCCTATGGCTTGACATAGAAAAGGAAGTTGAGACAATCAGGAATAAATATCCATTGGAACTGGTCAACAAACGTCCGGCCATTGCCGCAACCCGTGCCGCCTATAAAAAACTGGGTAAAGAACCCAACAGGTACCGCCCTTCTGCCGAAGCTTTATGCCGGCGTGCTGTAAACGGGAAAGGGTTATACCGGCTTACCACCCTCATAGATTTCATCAACCTGCTGTCGATGAAAACAGGTCACAGCATCGGCGGTTTTGATGCCAACAAAATCCATGGTGATACCCTCCTCCTTGATTCCGGATATCATGAAGAAGAATTTCATGCCATCGGGAGAGGTCTCCTCAATATTGAGAACTTGCCTGTATATCGTGACGCCATTGGAGGAATAGGGACACCCACAAGCGACGAAGAGCGCACGAAGCTGACACCCGAAACCTGTCACCTACTGATGTTGATAAACATATACGATGAAACCGAAGACATAGAGGCTTTAAAAGATCTGACCCTCGACCTCTTCCACGCCCACTGCAGCCCCAAATCCGTCAATACGTTCATCACCTCAATATAATCTTATGAGAAGAAACCTCGCCATTTTGAATGATTTTTACTACATATTCACCCGATGCGAAGGAAGACAGATCAATTGAGAAATTTTGAGGACATGACCTGCTCGTCATCAGAACCCTGCCGGCGATGTCAAATACATCAAAATCATATGGACCTCCAGCACTTATACTGAGGTTAGCCCCATCGCACATTACCTTTGGTTCTTCAAGTAATGATTGACCGGCCTGCCCCTTGTCATAAATATATTGACTCCTCTCTCTGACTCTATTCCTATAAATTTGTTTCACGTCATTTCCGACATTTGTATTCTTTGATACATAACCAACTTCAATACATGAATTCAATTCTCTGGGGAAGCAATATGATTCGCAGGTTATCGTCGTGTCGTTGTTTGATGATATTTCCATTGTAATGCGTGAAACCGCATATGGTGAAAACAGATTCATGTCTCTCCAAGTCGATTCCTTCTCAACAACTCTTGACTTCAGCAAAATGTCGGCGACTTCTGCGGCGACACCTCGGCGAAAGTAGTTGATTTCAAGTTCCTCCATTATGCAATCCCTTATCGTGTCGCCTTCTGACAATATCAACACCGGGCAATTGGCAACCTCAAACGACACTGAACCGGAATCGTTATAAAGAAAAGACATATCGCGACGGGTATTCGCGAGGTAAGACTTATCGTTATATGCAGATTCCATATTGATTATGAAATCGCGTTTCTCACGGGATGTCTCCCTATGCACCATCATTAACGAATCATTGCAGACTGAATATTTACGCCATTCTTTGCCTCTGTTTTCAATTACCGCAGATGTATCCTTAGCCATATAACGCCATTCCGTTCTGTCTCCATATTTCACAACATCCGTAAAATCAGCCACAGAATCACCGCCAACAAACTTATCCTTGATATGAAACCCAAGCGTTTTTTCCTTAAAATACTTAATAGACGGCACGCGGGCAATAATTACCGGAAACGCGACCGATAACATTATAATTGCTGCAACAATACGTCCCATATCACTATGTTTAAAATTTCAGCCTAAAGATAACAATTATTTTCAGTCAAGCAAAATACAATATCAATTCACAACGAGCCGAGCAGCGGGGAGTGCGGCCGCGCCCCGAAGTCGCAGCTGTTGAAGCCGAACTCCGTCGTATACTCCTTGCCGCCGAATTTGCGGCGGCTGACCTCCGGCGCATACGCCGTCGCGTGCGGAAGCCCGTACGGGTAGTAGTCCGTGTACTGCTCAGCCTCCCCAATGTCCGTGTCTATCACTCCCAGCACGTTGCCCTGATAGTCGCCCGCGTAGACATGATACGCCCCATCGCCGTCAAGGTAGCCCCCTTCGACCTGACGGCGGTGGAACTGCCAGTTCTTGAACTCGGAGCTGCCCAGGAAGTCTCGCCTCGCCAGCTGTGTGCTGTCCGCGTCAAGGTACCTCTCCGACAGCTTCTCCCCCGTGGCTGAGTAGCGGTAGACGATCTCCTCGCCCGAATCGAACGTCACGCGCAGGGGGTTGCCGTTGACGCTCCATTCGATATTGTATATCCCGCGCGTCCTGCTGTCCGTCAGGTTGCCGTCCGCGTCGTAGGTGTCACTCTCGTCGGTCTCCGCAAGCTGAGGCTGACCCTCGAGGGGAATCCCCTCCCTCTCATCCGTTTCGGGGAACTCCGTTATCGAAGTGCGGTTTCCCTGCCTGCTCAGGGAAATGTCGGTGACTGTGCCCGACCCGCCGCCGACAAGCATCCCCTTGCGGGTGACATGGGTCAGGTTTCCGTTCAGGTCGTATGCATACGACGCGGAGAAGTCCAGGTCCTGGTCTGTCGATATCTGCTGGTCAGATGAATGAACCATTACAGGAGTAATATTATAATTAATATAAAAAGCACCAAGTGTCATAGGGCTAACTATATGATGTAAATAAATTTCTTAATTGTTTAAATAATAATATATTAACTTGTAATATACTATAAGTACATACAATTAATAATATAGCATAGGAAACAATAAAAGTAGAATCTGTATAATAGATAATCTGTAAGAACCATACATCAAAGAGCAATACAAAATTAACGAATATTATTCCTATAAACATTATAATACCAGAAACAATTTTACCTATGTAAGTATATCCAGCTGATTTAATATAAAATGTTGCTTCTGATTTGTTAATCACTTTCGAAAGACATGATTTATGGGATGCATGTGTTACAAATTTAATAACATTATTGATAAGATTTATATATACAATCATTATGATTATTGCATTTATCATCAGCATACCTATTATAATCACGTATATAATCTTTGGACTTACATTCCCATTATCATTTAATAATACTTTAATCACATGTATGATTTCATATGATATGATACAGAGACTATATAGTCCTGCCATAATATTAATTATCCATAATACAAATCTGCAATAATTTGAACTTAGCTTTCCTGTCTTTTTCATGTTATGTCACATTTAATTACCATCAAAGTCCTCAAGAATACCCTTTAGGTGCTCCCAAAAAGATTTTCCCATAGATAAAGGATATTTATGTGTATAAAGAATGTTATCAGATGATTTGTAAGGAGATTCCTCACGTATGGTCACACTTGCACCATGAATATTGCCTGGACTGCTGAGAAATGGTATTTTATTAATAATCCAATCATCACTATTTTGATAATCTATACTCCTGACATTATTATATTTGCTGCCTACAGATTTTATATCGTTGGCTTGAAAAGCATTAAGATGCACCAAGTCGCTAACAGGCATTTTGTGAGAAAGTAGATATTCTGCCATTCCTTCAGCATAGGCTGCACCCATACTGTGTGTGACAAACTTAATCGTCTCATCTCCCTTGACCATCTTCTTAAAGTATACAATGTTTCTTTCAGCGTATTTATATCCTTCTTCCCATCTTTCTAAGGCACTTGAAGTCGTTCCATGTTTGAATTCCGGATAATTAACTTTTTTATCATTAAAAAATTTTGCTGCACCATTGACGAAACTATAATCTTTAGAATTGAAAGTCCAATATGGTTTGCCAGCTGAATCTGAGAATAACCCATCTAAGCCGTTTACAAAAATTATTACCTTTCCTGTCGGATCGATGAAGTTCACGGGGTCAGAGGCGCAGTATGCGTAGGGGGAGATGTGCGGGTAGTCTCCGGCCTTGGGGTCGGGTGAGATGAACGAGCCGTGGAGCGGGGAGTGCAGCCGCGCCCCGAAGTCGCAGGAGTTGAAGCCGAACTCCGTGGTGTACTCCTTGCCGCCGAACTTGCGGCGGTTCACCTCCGGCGCATACGCTGTGGCGTGCGGAAGTCCGTACGGGTAGTAGTCCGTGTACTGCTCAGCCTCCCCAATGTCAGTGTCTATCACTCCCAGCACGTTGCCCTGATAGTCGTTTACGTAGGCATGGTAGCGTCTGCCCGATGTCAGGTAGCCCCCCTCGACCTGCTGGCGGCTGAACTTCCCGTCAACGAATTCGAAGCCCCCGATATAGTCCCTCCGGCGCAGCACCGCGCCGTCAGCGTCAAGGTATTCCTCGGAAAGTTTCTCACCTGTCCCGGCATAACGGTACACTATCTCCTCGCCTGTCTCGAAAGTGACGCGCAACGGTCTGCTGATGACGCCCCACTCAATCCCCTGTGACATGTCGCCTATGAGGTGTATTGCATTTATATATACATTGTCATTCATATCTGATAACTCTTTAGCAAGGACTGTTTGTGATTACATATACTCCATGAATTTATACCTTAAATGTAGGGTAACAAATCCCTGATACAGACAGTAAATTACGGTTAGAAGCAATAACCAATTCAAAAATATCAAGACATTTCTTCTTATAACCTTGCCAAGAATATATCTGTTTATGAAAATAAATATTAGAAATAGTCCAAATAATACCGCAGGTATAAACACAACGCCAAATAAGTAAATCCTACTGGCGCAACTATACATTGCTATATTCATGACTATCAGATAGTTAATAAATAAAACAATATACGCGCCACATTTAATCAACCTTATTTTATTAGCACGCAATGGATTAACAATTTTTTCCATTATCATGCCATATAGTCTCTTTCTCATTTCCATGGAATGTAGATTTAAATTGTTATATTAAAATTCAGGAACCATTAGAATCCACCATGCCCCACGCAAAATACAGCATGCGGTGGAGAACAACAGCAGCCAGTTCACCACCCTTAAAAAATATAACGGAATGAACCTTATGAAAATACGGTAACTTACTATCCTGAAAATAATTATAAGGATCATCAGGTTGATTATTACCAACACAAGCTCTTTCCCTTCTATATAATCCAATGAATTGTCCAGTGCATATGATGTTATAAACATATACATTAATGCCAGCAATATTTTGGGAATGCCTTTGTGTAAAAACTTTTTCAGTATTGTTCTTAATGTCTCGTATAATACCATAATATTCATTATTTGTTAATCAACAATCTATTTACGTGATTTCTTTTCCCTGAGTATATGTTCCCCGTCAGGATTTGTTTCCATGATTGATTCGAATGCATTGCGTGGGAGCGGTGTAAAATTGGGAATCCTGAAATCATATATTGGCTGTCCGTTAAGCATATATGTGTCGTTTGTCACTGTCCAATAAGGGGGATTTGAAACATTGACACCTGAATTATACATGACCCTCTGAACTGCTGTTGCACAGTTGTTTGTAAGAAGGTTATACTCCATTTTTGAAACTTTCTTGAAATCCTCAATCATCTTTTTATCCTGCTCTGAACTTGTTTTAATGATGTAGCATTGCCTGAAATTGTAGTTGCAAACATCATTGTATGAGTCACTTTGCCTCTGTCTTCTATTATAGTCTGATTTCATAAATTCTCTGGGAGAATTCCAACTTCCAACACCGACATCATTTTTCTTGCGACCGCCCCAAAATTCACCCGATACATATACATTATTCCCGTTTACGGAATAATACGACCATTTCCCATTGGGATTCTGAATTAACATGGCTAAGTGTTGTTTGAGGCCCCCTTCGTCATGAAGCAGGACAGCGATGTCCTCCCCGGTGGGGTCGATGAAGTTTACGGGATCTGAGGCGCAGTAGCTGTAGGGTGAGAGGTGCGGGTAGTCCTTTGCCTTGGGGTCGGATGAGATGAACGAGCCGTGGAGCGGGGAGTGCAACCGCGCCCCGAAGTCGCAGCTGTTGAAGCCGAACTCCGTCGTATACTCCTTGCCGCCGAACTTGCGGCGGCTGACCTCCGGCGCGTGCGCCGTGGCGTGCGGAAGTCCGTACGGGTAGTAGTCCGTGTACTGCTCAGCCTCCCCAATGTCAGTGTCTATCACTCCCAGCACGTTGCCCTGATAGTCGTTTACGTAGGCATGGTAGCGTCTGCCCGATGTCAGGTAGCCCCCCTCGACCTGCTGGCGGCTGAACTTCCCGTCAACGAATTCGAAGCCCCCGATATAGTCCCTCCGGCGCAGCACCGCGCCGTCAGCGTCAAGGTATTCCTCGGAAAGTTTCTCACCTGTCCCGGCATAACGGTACACTATCTCCTCGCCTGTCTCGAAAGTGACGCGCAACGGCCTGCTGATGACGCTCCACTCAATGTTTTCGATTCCCCGTGACGGGTCGCGGGTCAGGTTGCCGGCGGCGTCATACGTGAAGCCGTCGCCGGAATCGCGCACCTGCGGCTGCCCTTCGAGCGCGTTCCCGTCCACATCCGAGACGCTCACAGCGGTGACGCGGTTTCCGTCGAGTGTGAGACCGATGTCAGCGCACGTGCCGTAACCCATCCCGAGGTTGACGAGCATTCCTTTGCGCACTATGTGCGTCAGGTTGCCGTTGAGGTCGTGGGTGTATGATGTCGAGAAATCCATATCCGGATCCGTGGAGGAGGAGTATGCCGCCTTGGAGAGAAACCCCTGGGGAGTATAGGAATACAGGTAACGCGCCGCGTAATCGCCCATGCGCGTGTCCTTGGCCGTAACCCTGCCGCACCAGTCGGCAGGGGCGGAAGCGGACGCGCCGGCACCATATGTCAGAGACTGAGAGAAACCGCCCATAGACCAAGACGACACCGCGCCGCGGATGTCGCGGGTGACGGATCGCGCCGGCCCGGACATACCGTAGGTTTCCCTGCAGACCTCCCCCGTGGCACCGAACGAATATGAGACGAGCGGGCGCCGCAGCTCAGAGCCGTCGACACCGAGCGAGACCGAGGTCACGCGCCCGAACGGGTCGTAGGCGAAATGCGTGATACCGGCGCGGCCTGTGGAGCCTTTCCTGACATGCTCCGTGACCGATGCCGGAAGTCCCGAGGCTGTCGGGACAATTGTGGTCAAGTGTCGCCACCCATCCGGATATAACGACTCCGAACTGGTCATCACGCCTCCTGGCGCATACCTCTTTCTTCCGGATTCAACACCGCAGCCGTCAAGCGCCGCAGAAAGCACGCCTGTATGAAGCCCCGTGTTGTCTTGAACTTCGGTGTCTCCGTCCATAGCGGTGAAGCCGGGCGGAAGGAATTCCGTGTTGTCGTAATAGCAGGCTTCCAGCAGGGAGGACGACTGGAGGAACACCCCGGCCTGCACCGGGATCGTATAGCCGGTGCCGAGGAATCCGGTGCCGGCCCTCCCCGTCCGCGTCGCCGTCCATGCCGGCAAACTTCCGGCTTGCCATAACACAGGGCGATACAGGCAGGTGCCGGTGACCGCCACGCGCCCCAGAGCGTCGCGGAGCGTGAAGCGGGCGCGTCCTACACCGAGCAGGTTACCGTCGCGCATGAAGACCTCCCTGCCGGCAACATCGCGTGCGTATGTCACGGGGGCGCATCCCGGAACTTTCTCAGACCTGAGGCGCATCACTCCGTCGTAGGTGTAGAGGAAGGCATAATCGTTTATCGCCGCCGTCGAGGATAGCGGCCAGCTGCCGCTGACTGAATTAAGCCTCGTCGATGCTTCCGGTGGCAATATCACAAGCGGTTTCCCCCATGAATCGCGGACGGTATAGATGTCGGCGAATCTCCCTGCCGACATTTCCCTGCGCACGAGCGTTTCATTACCGAAGATATCGGTGAAAGTCAACGTCCTGTGTCCGTTGCCGTCAACAACCTCCGTGCAGTCGAGTTCCCCGGCGGCATACACGCCCGAAGACTTAAGCGAAGTCCCGTCGCACGAATAGCGGATGACCCGATATTCGCCGGAAGCTGATTCTGAACACCTTCTTACAGCCGTCTGCGGATGCTGTCTGAAATCGCTGCCGGGTAGCGTGACGGACGCGGGAGTTCCCTCAGTGGAGACGGGATACGTCATCCCTCGGTAGGCGGCAGCGTCGGAATGAAGCGTGGTGGAGGCTGATTCGAGGGGTGAATCAGACGCGAGCGCCTCCGCTATGGAGGATTCAAGCGGAAGCGGGTTCCACTCCTTAAGCGTGCGGTGGAGCGCGTCGTATGTCCAGGCGCGGGCGACGTCACCGCCGGAGCCGCAGCCCACCGACACCTCGAGGCACGGATACCCGAAGCCATCATGATAGGTTGAAACCTCCGAGAAAGAGCCTGTCCCGGTGACGCGCGACATCTTCGTGACATAGTTGCGGCCGTCCTCTCCGGACGTTTCCGCGTGCAGGCCATAGCCGTGTTTCCTTATGACAATCCCCTCCGGGTTCGACTCCGAGACGAGCCTCCCTCCCTCATAGCCGTAGCTGACGGTGGAGCCGTCCGGGACGATGACGGAGGTGCATCCGACCAGCGGTTCATGTGTGTAAGATGTCGTCAGCGACATCTCCCCTTCTCCGATGGTCATGGATTGTAGTAAATCAGCTGTCGCCGGCGTGTCGCCCCATGCATACGAAGTCTCAGGTTTGCCGAGTTGCCTCACGACTGTAGGTTTTCCGTATGCCGTGTAACCAGTGACCTCCTGCCAGTCAATGACCTTGTCCGAAAGGGACAATTCTACGGAGGACGGGCGCCAGGCTGTCCCATGTTTTGCATAGGCGGTCTTGCGGACGATGGTGTCCCTGCCGTCGACCACCCATATCTCCACGACCGGGAGGGTGTTCTGACCTGCGGACTTGACGGCTGCATAGCCGGTCGGCTTCATGTTCGAAGAATATGCCGTGTAACGTTCGAACGTCCTCATCCCAGACTTCAGCCGCGTGCCCATGTGCAGCCGCATAGTGTTACCCATCGTTATCGAATCGCCGCAAAAGGGGTTCGGGACTCTGGCTTCGGGACTGATTACGGGAAGGTCTCCGAGGTTGCCGCCCAAGACCCGCAGCGGCTGCAGGGGAAACAACTGGGCGGAAGGCACAGAGTATACGTGCTTCAGCGTCTCCGTTCGGGTATGCCCCCCGGGGAAGTGGCGCGTCACGGCAACGGAGTCAAGCTGAGTGTTGAAACATGTGAGCCGCGTCTCGCAGAAGGAGAAGTCGGATGTGGATTGCCAGTCCCATTTCCTCACCCCATATATGTTCAGTACGTCGCGCACCGTCGCCTCGTAATGCACCCCCGTCTGTAAGGTGGCGGAGTCCACCGTGCAGTAGAAATATTTTTCCGCTGTCAAAGGTACATACACACCATCCCTGTATTCGCAATCAATCTTTTCCGTCAGCAATGGCGCGGCGCCGTGCCTGCGTTCGAAACCACCGGGCATCCGGTGTCCCGCCCCGATGGCGAGACGCACTCCTTCCGGCACTCCTTCGGGGAGATACATTATGCTGCGGACGTACCTGTCCGCGTCCATGCTTTCGCGCGGCTGCTGTACGGTGACAAAGCGCAGGCGGCATGGAGAAAGGTCATATCCCCTTACGGTGCGCACAGGTGTCGGTATGCCCGTGCCGCTGACAAGTTCGGTCACCTCTCCGTAGCGCATGGCTGCACGGTCAACGGGAAATCCGGACAGACGCGCACGGCTTAGGAACGACACCGAGGTTGACCGGTTCGTGGACTGCGATGTGAGCGATACGGGCACATGCCTTGTCTCTCCGGAAAGGACTACGAAGGCGGAGGCGTCAACTTCGGTGAAATCTATGTCACACTGCGGCGAGGAATATAGAAACTCCCTGACACGCCTGCGTCCTGTGACATCGTCCCTGTCCGTTATCTTTTTGAGCCGCACGCCAATGGGAATCTCAGCCGTGAAACCCGGTTGCCCCTTGTAGGTCGTTAATGTCACCGATGCCCCAGGCTCGAACTCGTATTCCGTGACGAGACCTAAGGCGTTGGCGTGTGTCCGCAAGGTTCTCGCGTCAGCGTTAGCGGGGTCAAAGGCGATTCCCGTTCCCGGCTTTCCGGTGGCATAGTCAACAACTGCTCTGACGTAGGACGCGTGCGAGCTGCCATAACCGAACAAGTCCTCGCCGAGCGATGAGGAAGGAATGCGGTAGCTGAACGAATGGCTGTCGAGAAGTACGTCGCCCGACTTTATCTCCACGCCGGTAAGCATTGAGGGCGCGCCAACAGGGCTGTGCATCCTCAGCGTGATGTCTCGCACGCATTTCCCGGAGGGCGCGAGCACGCGTATCGAGCCGAGCAGTACGGGGAAATCGTCCTCCCCAGAGATATGAAGTGGGGTGCTTGCGAACTCCACCGTGGCTGTGCGCGACGTGATACGCTCAAACACTTTTTGACCGCGGAAGGTGGTGAGGGAGGCTGCCCCGCCACCGTCACTGGACGTGCTTGAATCGTAGGAGGTGACCGTGCGGGGGTACTCCTGGCTCCTGTTGACAATGGTGTAAGTGCCGGACGGATGCCGCTCCATGCGGTGCCAGTCGGGCAGCGTGTCATACCCGAAGCTGACGGTTTCGCCGCCAGCAGATGTCACCGAGGAGAGCCGCCATACGGAGACGGCGTTGAGGTAGCCGTCGTCGCGCGTGGGCTTCTCCAGGGTGCACGGGCTGGCGAAGTCTATGTACTCCCGCTCGGTGAAGAAGTAGCGCGTGCCGTCGGGCGAGGTTATGAGGAAGTCCCCCACACCATCTTTGAGGTTGCCGGTGAATTCAATCCTGTTGTTGCTGCGGGGTGTCTGTACTATATTGCCGTCCACTATGAGGAACGAGCCGGTGCCTGCGGCGCAGGTATAGCTGTAGAGGTCAAGCGACGCGTCTTTGATGTGTTTTTCCAGGTCGAGGAAATACTCATGTCCATCAGGGTCCGAGTCTATCCGCGATGCGCTACGTATGTCGAAGGTCTGCCGCTCGTCAGGCATGCCAACAATCGTCCGGGCCACGCACCCGGTCCCCGTCAGATCCCAACCTAGACCTGTCCAGCCCGCGCGATCTTCCATGCGGTAGCCGCCCACACGATAACGCAGCGTCAGCGCCGTGTGTATGTCGCCCGAGTCCCATTCATACAGCGGAACGGTCAAGAGAGCCTCACCGTTGGCGTGGCTCACCTCTTCGTCGAGATGGCGAAGCATCGCCGACACATCGGGCGACGGCTCGGCCACCACGGCTGCCAGCGACTCCGGAGGACGCAATGCGTCTCCGCCCGTTTCGGAATCCTGCGGCACAGCGTGGAGACATACCGGTGATATGACCGATAGCAAGAATATTGCTGTCGCCGCTCGTTTCATGGCAGGATGTCTTTAAATTCTGCCCAAAGATAGCAATTATTTTTTAATATCCAAAATAATTGCCATCTTTTATAATTTTAAAATTCGACGGAGAGACGCACGTTGAACTGGCGACGCGTCAGGTAATTCGGCACGGCATACTGGATATTGTTGACATCCGTCACCCAGTAGTAGCTGCTGACGTTACTAATATCAAGCAGGTTGAAGCAATCAAGACCTAAAACAATACTGCGGAAATGCCGCCAGAAATTATACGGACGTACTCCATTCGTCGGTGCCCCTACAAGTTGATAGCTTACGCCTATGTCCAAACGCTTGTATGCAGGGGCACGGAAATATGATTCGGCACGACTCTTGTGAGGCGCCGTCATGGTCAAACCATCTGCGAATATTCCCCGCAGGCTGAATTTCAATTTGGGAAACTTCGGAAAATAATCAGTGAAATATAAACTTATCGAATACCTCTGGTCGCTCGGCAAAGGAACTTTCTTGCCGTCAAGGGTTTGCTGCGTTTTCATCAACGAGAAACTTAGCCACGAATCAGAGCCCTCAACGAATTGACCGAAAAGCTTTAAATCGAGACCGGTCACAAATCCTTTTGAATCATTCACTCCGGAATAATTGACTTTCAGATTGTCATATTCATAGGATATAAGGTTTGACATGTTTTTGTAATAAACCTCTCCCGTAAGTTTGAAGGGGCGGTTCATGGCTCGGAACGTATAGTCCGTACCTATTATAAAGTGCAGGCTCCGTGGAGATTTTATATCCCTGTTTAACTCTATCGCGTGATTACCGTCGGCATCTGTAACGGATTGCCGGAACTCTTTATAGAATGGCGACTGATAATACAATCCGGCGGCAGCCCTGAAATTAAAAGAGCTACCTACCGGCGTCAATGAAAAATTGACACGCGGCGATACAAGAAACTCTTTGTTGAAATCCCAATATGAGAATCTTATGCCGCCGTTTATGGTCATATATGCTTTGTCGGTATCTATATAATACGCATCCTCAGCATATGCCGACATGCGGTTGGTAGAAAGATTATGATTGGAAGAGAGGTTGTAGATAAGATGTACGCCATCAGGTTGCGTGGGAAGTGAATATCCTGCGGAATCCCGCCATTCCCACTCTTTGGTACGATCCCGAAAATTCTCTCTCCTATAGTCAAGACCATATGAAATATGATTCCCTTTAATACGGGTCTCCCCTTTAAGGAACAATCGTAACACTGATGCTTTCAATCTGTTGCGCGAATGCTCCATATACTTACCGACACCAAGTTCACCGCCAATACCGTCTGAGCCGCCCGTTCCCGCCTGATTAAGCCAGTATTCACCGGAGATATCGTAAGATACAAGCTCATTGGTAAGAAAACCGGAAGCCCCGATCATAAAACTCGTGGCACGGTTATGACGGTATAACGCGGAAACAGATCCGAGGAATGTTTCGAATTTATCCTGCTCTCTACCATCGAAATACACCTTGAAATGTTTTACATCCTGCGCCGTGCCAAATGTTGTCTCGCGGTCACGGGGTGTAAAATTATAATGATTCAAAGATATGTTACCTAAAAAATTAAACGTCCATCTGTCATTCGGCTTAAGATTCAGATTTGTCTGATAATCGAAATATGTAGGATCATATTCCCCTTTCGTATCCATTGATGAAAGGAGTGAATTGTTTTTCTTAAACCTTAATCCATGAAGCTGCGAGAACTTTCCGGAGTTTTGTCCGATAGTGATGGACGCACCCATCAGACTGGCTGAAACAGCTCCTTCAAATGCCTCGGGTTCGCGATATGTGATATCGAGTGCGGAAGACATCTTGTCGTCATATCTCGCAGGAAAACCACCTGAAGAGAATTTCAGATTGCCTACCATGTCCGGATTGATAATGCTCAACCCTTCCTGTTGACCCGCCCTCACAAGCTGCGGACGATATATCTCCGTGCCATTTATATATACGGAATTTTCATCAAATGAACCACCTCTGACAGAATACTGAGAACTGAGTTCATTGGAAGAATTGACACCCGGCATTGTAGAAATCATGGCCTCGACACTTCCGCCAGACACGTCAGGCGACAATTTGAAACTTTCTGTGTTGAAGCTCTGCATCCCATTGATATTGCTTTTAAAACCAAGAACCTCAAGTTCCTTGAGTTCTACATCATTGGGATACATGCGCACATTTAATGTCAAATCTCCTTTAGGATTTATAAGTTTATGATTTACAGTTTTGAACCCGATACAACTGAATACCAGCTCCACTGTATCTTTTTGAACCACTGAAAGACTATACTGACCTTTGAGATCTGAGTTCGTACCGATTGCCGTTCCGGCAACCCTTACCGTAGCAAATTCAACAGGTTTATCTTCATTGTCAACTATTTTTCCCGAAATCTTGACATTTTCAGCAAAAACCGGCAATGAAACTGCAATTGATATAATTATGAATGTTATGAATGTGCGGATACTCATTTTTTATCGGAATAGGAGCAACAGCTCCAATACTAAAAAAACGCTCCTGACCCAGTTATATTATATCATTCGTTTCATATGAAAATACGTCAAATCTATCAAAGTGCCATCGAGGGGAGCGGTTGTTGCTCGCAACGACCGCGCATCTCCAGATATCATTTTTATTTACGGTTGATTTTTTATATTTTTGCACTCTCTTAGTACGACAAAAATGGACAACATAATACATGACGTAGCGCAACGTCTTTCACTTCCCGAAAAGGGGGTAACAGCTGTTATAAATCTTTTGGATGAGGGTGCAACCGTGCCTTTTATCAGCCGTTATCGTAAAGAGGCAACCGGCTCTCTTGACGAGGTTGCAGTGCGTTCGATAGAGACGACTCTCAAAACAGTTAGGGAACTTTACGCACGCAAGGAATTTGTTAAGGAAGCTATTGAATCCGCTGGAGCCATGACCTCAAAGGTAGAGCAAAGCCTTCGTGACGCGCAGACCATGACCGAAGTGGAGGACATCTACGCTCCCTTCAAACCTAAAAAACGCACACGCGCCACAATTGCACGTGAACGCGGACTCGAACCGCTTGCAAAAATAATCATGGCGGGAAACACTCCCGACCCCGTCTATTCAGCAAAACGTTTTGCCGGCACTGATGATGTCCCCGATGCAGAAGACGCGATCGCCGGAGCCCACGACATTATCGCGGAATGGGCTTCCGAATCTACCCGACTCCGCAACATGACCCGCAACGCCTATCAACGCAGAGGCTCGCTAATATGCTCGCCCTTAAAAGGGAAAGAGGAGCAACTTGCAGCTTCCCCGTTTGCTATATATGGAAGTTTCTCTAATTCTGTAAGAAGAATACCCTCTCACCAATATCTTGCTCTGCGCAGAGCCGAAACAGAGGGAATGATTAAAGTCAAATATCAGTTGGATGATTCACGGGGATCGATCGAAGAAGCATTGACAGAGGCATACACATCGTCCAAAGCTACATCTCAGTGTCGGGATATTATTGCAGATGCGGTAGCTGATGCCACAAAAAGATTAATCCGGCCCTCCATCGAAAATGAAGTCTCGTCATCGCTTAAGGAAGAGGCAGACCGTGTAGCCATTGACATCTTTGCCCAAAATCTGCGTCAGTTATTACTTGCTTCTCCACTGAAATGCCGCAGGGTGTTAGCAATTGATCCCGGCTATCGCACCGGATGCAAAGTCGTAGCCATAGATGAGCAAGGCAACCTCCTCGATGATACAGTAATTTATCCGACACCGCCCCGAAATGACTTTGATGGGGCGGCGAGGACGCTACGAAAACTGATATCGTGCCACAAACTCGATGCTATTGCACTTGGGAACGGC
Source organism: uncultured Muribaculaceae bacterium (assembly GCA_910584055.1). Taxonomy (GTDB): domain Bacteria; phylum Bacteroidota; class Bacteroidia; order Bacteroidales; family Muribaculaceae; genus Lepagella. Next base: position 15,360 of record CAJTZS010000029.1, read on the forward strand.
ACCGCGTCAAGAGAGACAGAACGCTTTCTGAAAGATTACAAACTAATGGAGTCCGGCGCGATTTTCGTGGTAAGCGAAGATGGAGCATCGGTATATTCCGCCTCAGATATCGCGCGCAACGAATTCCCGGATAAGGATGTAACTGTGAGAGGAGCAGTGTCAATCGGGAGACGTTTGATTGACCCTCTTGCTGAACTTGTAAAAATCGATCCCAAATCCATTGGAGTCGGACAATATCAGCACGACGTTGACCAAAGCAAACTCAAGAATGCCCTCGATTATACGGTGATGAGTTGTGTTAATGCAGTGGGAGTTGATGTCAACACTGCCTCTGCAAGCCTGTTGGCATACGTATCCGGCATCGGACCTTCGCTCGCGGCAAATATCGTAAAATACAGAACCGAGAACGGTCCGTTTACAACCCGTAAAGATCTCAAGAAAGTTCCGAGATTGGGCGATAAGGCTTTCGAACAAGCCGCGGGGTTTCTACGCATCAGTTCCGGGAAAGAACCACTCGACAACACAGGCATTCATCCGGAGAGCTATCCGATTGTCAATGAGATTGCAAAGGTGCTTGAGGTCAAGGCAAAAGACCTTCCCGGCAATGACACTCTCTTGAATCAAGTCAATCCTGCGGAACTTGCCTCAAGAGGCATCGGAGGGTTGGAAACCATCACCGATATTATAACAGAATTGCGCAAACCAGGTCGCGATCCGCGAACCGACAATAACGAGGCTGCGTTTCAGCCAGCCATCGAATCTTTCGAACAACTGAAAATAGGACAGAAACTTCCAGGACTTGTAAGCAACATAACCGCATTCGGGGCCTTCATAGACCTCGGAATAAAAGAGAACGGCCTGCTTCATATCTCGAAAATATCCACACGACGCATAAACGCTGTCAGCGATGTGCTTCGCCTGGGTCAGCAGATAGAAGTCACTGTCACAGACATTGATCCGGTTCGCCGCCGCATCAGCCTATCCCTCATCTCATGATACCCCGCACAATTCGATCTCGAATATGAGAGTCGAACCACCGGGAATACCCGGAATATTGCGCATGCCATAAGCCTGCTCGGCGGGGATATAGATTTCCCATTTATCTCCGACATGCATTTGTTGGAGGGCAATAATCCAGCCCGGTATCAATTCTCGCAGCCTGAACGCCGGCGCAACCCCTCCCCTGCTGCTGTCGAATGTCTTGCCGTTGATAGTTTTGCCTACATAATGCGCTGTGACGACACTGTTCCTGTTAGGTGTCGCACCCTTTACATTCCCTCTCTTCAGAACTTTATAATATATTCCTTTATCGAGAGACATGACCCCCGGCTCTTTTGCCTTTCCTGCAAGCCATTCCCGATTCTTCTTTATATACTCCTGTGATGCCATTGATTACTTAACTATGAGAGTTTCCTTATAATTCTTGCAGGATTACCGCCAACAACGACATTGTCCGGCACATCTTTTGTTACCACTGCCCCGGCCGCTATTACAACATTATTACCGATGGTGACACCGGGAACAATCGTCACGCTCCCGCCTATCCACACGCTGTTGCCAATGACCACCGGCTCTGCCCATTCCGCGCCGGTGTTCCTTCGTTCAGGATCAAGGGGGTGACACGCCGTATAGATACTTACGTTAGGGCCTATAAAACAATTGTCGCCAATCCGGACTTCAGCCTCATCAAGAATCGTAAGATTGAAATTTGCAAAGAAATTCTCCCCTATATGAATATTACATCCGTAGTCGCACCTGAACGGCTGATTTACATGAAATCTCTCACCATAACCTCCAAGGATATCCCGTAGAATCTCTTTCATCCGATCCATCTCCGAGGGACGTAGATTATTGAACTCCCATAACTTTTCCCGGGTTGCTCCAAGCATTTCAATAAATCGAGGATGCATCGCATCATAAACCTCACCGGAGAGCATCTTCCGCCATTCTCTCTCGAATATTCCGTTTTTTGACTCTTCCATGTCGCAAAAATACAAATTCAAACGACCAATAAAATTGTTCAATGGCGGTTTTCATTTATTCGAGTGAGTGCCTCCACTGCGGAGATCTCCATGGGTTGACCATACTCATCCGCAACGACAACCTTTTCACCAAGTTTGGCTTTTTTTTCAAATAATGCTTTTTGTGCTTTCCGTATTCCCTCAGTTATTTTATCTGACAGGATTATTTTATCTTGTTCTGACATGATTCTTCAATAGCTTTTAGTTTTATTTCGTCTATGACCATTCCGTTTTTTACAATAGCCATTGTATTTTCGCTATTGTCATATAATTACCTCTCTGGCTATATTGTGTCCACCTTCTGCAACCCTGATAGCTACTCGTTTTTCCGCCATTTCTGGCGATGGCAGCCAAAAGAAAAGTAAAACAACAGTGTAGCCCGCATCATGCGCACGATCAACTAATGATTTGTAACTTCTGGTGGCTAACGTTGTTTCTATCGCAAAAGTATCTTTACGCGAAAGCAGTAATTCAATGCGCTGCAACATCAATTTGCCGGCTTCGATAGCAACATCTTGAGGTCGGAAAGGTGATAATCCCTTGGCTATCTCATCGGCATTGACAAATTCGCGACATTGAAGCACTTCCGGTAGAACGACCATCGAGGCTGTCGTTTTTCCCGCGCCATTACATCCTGCTATAATATACAATATAGGTTTATCCACTATTGCTTCCGGTTTCAAGTTAACGGATTTGTCCATATACTTAAAGCGTATAATTAATCCTTACAACGCAAAGATACAACAAATTTCTGATATATAGAGTTGTAAAGTTGAGAAATCTTGCATCCTTGATTGCATGCGTGCAATCATTAACTTAAGTTTTAAATTTCAGTATATGGAATAAATTGATTAATTTTGCAAATGCCTTAGAAGGAGACGCCGGGTATTGCTGCAGCCCTCAAACAGGCCCGGATTCAGTTATGAATTGGATAATTCTGATTGTAGCCGGCTTCTGCGAAGTCGGCTTCACTTATTGCCTCGGACGGGCAAAATCCGCTGAAGGTCTCCCGTGGTGGGGATGGATAACCGGATTCCTTGTTTTCACAATCATCAGTATGGGATTGCTGGCGAAGGCCACGCAGAGTTTGCCGATAGGCACAGCCTATGCAGTATGGACAGGTATTGGCGCGATAGGCACCGTATTAGTCGGCATATTCTTCTTCCACGAACCCGCCACTTTCTGGCGGCTGTTTTTCATCTTTACATTGGTCTCATCAATCATCGGACTAAAAATTGTTTCATAAGTCATGGAATTTAGAAAAATGAGGCGTTTCCGTCAACAACTGACAGAGAAGGATTGTGAGCAGATACTTGCTGCCGCCACAGCCGGAACACTCGCTTTATCAGGTGACAACGGTTATCCGTATGCTGTGCCCATCAGTCATGTATATGACAATGGTAAATTGTTTTTTCACAGTGCGCTTTCAGGGCACAAGGTAGACGCCATCAGAAATTGCGACAAAGCTTCGTTCTGTGTCATAGCGGCGGATGATGTGCATCCGTCGGAGTTCACAACTTATTTCAAAAGCGTGATCGCCTTCGGTAGGATTCACATCGTAGAAGAAGAGGATGAGCGGCTACGTGCAGCGGAATTACTCGGTGAAAGATTCAATCCATGCGACACAGAAGGATTGAAAAAAGAGATAGATAAATTCTTCTCTCACATGCTCATTCTCCGTATGGATGTCGAGCATCTGACCGGAAAGGAGGCAATTGAGCTTGCGAGTATGTAGTGCACATAATCGAGGTCGAAGTCGTAACCTCCCAACGAAGCCTTTGAGATGTAGGTTGTAATTGGGTTGTGGCATGGCTTAATCTTGCTATGCCACAAAAGTATATGGGTATATTCGCCGAGGAAAAGACGTGAAAAGTCGCAGAAATTTCGTAGCTTTGTAATCGTTTTAAGAAATGGCAAGTAAACCGAAATACAATCTATATATAGATGAATGTGGCGACCATTATCTCACCACATACGACCGTAATTTTCCAATATTTACCCTCTGCGGCATATTAGTGCCGGTCAATAAAGTAAATACATTCCAAGCTGCGGTTGATAAATTGAAACAGGAATTTTGGCAGACAACAGATGTAATACTTCATTCACGCGATATAAGAAAATGCGAGAAGCATTTTCAAATTTTGTTTGATAATGAAATCAAACAACGGTTTTATAAGCGTGTGAATGAATTGCTTGCACAACAAGGCATTTATGTTATCGTCTGCTGCTCGGTGTTGAAAGAAAACTGCATCAGCAAACATGGTGTCGATGCAGACGTTTACGGCACGGCATTAAAGTATGTGCTTCAACGAAGCATATTTTGTATAGATGATATAGACCCCGAAGGAGGAAAGATAAATATTATAGTGGAAAGGCGCGGTAAACGAGAAGATGCAGCGTTGACAAACTATTATAACCGTCTGCGTGTAACCGGGATGCACTATGTAAGTCCTGAAAGATTGGCAGACCATATGGGGCATTTTGGATTCAGCGAAAAAAAAGAGAATGTGTTTGGTCTGCAAGTGGCGGATTTTATAGCCTACCCAATATCCCGTCACGTCCTTGCTCCCGAAAGACCCAATCCGGCATTTGATGTAATAGCACCGAATATCTATGCAAGCGGCGGTAAACTGTTGGGATTGAAAATATTTCCCGATAAATAAAAAAAGGGTGCTCTAACGAGCACCCTTTCCGACCGGGGACACCCCAGCCCCTAAAATCGTTGCTTTCGCACTCGAAGTATTTCTTTGATGGGGAAACTACCCATTTGGTAATGCAAAATTAGCGATAATTTTCTTACCTACAAAATATCAACGCAAAATTTTGAGAAAAGTTTGTTAACCGACATAAAAAGGGCCGGTTTTCGCCGACCTTTGGAGGGTCTGGAGGCTTTCGAGCCTCAATAGTGGCGGAACACGTGGCCGTTATCCATATGATAGTCGCAAATGAACAGGCGAGAAAAGGCGGAGTATCCGGCATCATCGAAGTAGGTTGAGAGGTCGACCATTATGCGGTAGTGGAGTGGCATACATCGACATAATGCCGAGCATAGCCTTATTGTATCTGCATTGAGTTTTAGATTTCAGTATATGTGATAAATTGATTAACTTTGCAACGCCTCAGAAGGAGACGCAGGATATTGCTACAGCCCTCAAATAGGCTCTAATTCAGCTATGAATTGGATAATTCTGATTGTAGCCGGCATTGTTAGTCGGCATAAATTACTCACTTAGATGAAAATCCTCCACACCTCCGACTGGCATCTCGGCCATGTATTGTACAATTATGACAGGCACGTCGAGCAACGGCATATGCTGGAGCAGGTTGTCGATATAGTAAGGGATGAACGTCCCGACGTGTTCTTATTGTGTGGAGACATCTATCACACCACGCAGCCGTCGGCGAGCGTACAGCGGATGTTTGCCGACACAATGGTAGAGATACATTCCGCTTGCCCGGAGATGCAAATCTTCATCACCGCAGGCAACCATGACAGCGCATCACGCCATGAAATATTCTCCACACCCTGGCGTGCCCTCAATGTCACAACTGTCGGAAGCGTTGACTCTTCAAATCTTGATTCCCTGATATTTGAAATAAGCAACAAATGCTTTGTAATCGCTGTCCCGTATTGCCATGAACGGAATATGCCGGATAGCTTGTTCCAACAGTTGCTTGATCGCGCCGCTGAAATGAATTCGGAGAATCTTCCGGTATTAATGATGGCGCACACCGCTGTCTCCGGATGCGACTTCAAAGGTCATGAAGAAATGTCCGAAACGATGATTGGAGGCATTGATTCTATAAACATCCATGATTTCGGCACCGGCTATGATTACCTTGCATTAGGGCATATACACCATGGGCAGACTATCAAGGGAAGCAAGGGGAGAGCCAGATACTCCGGTTCTCCCCTTCCAGTCTCTTTTGATGAGGAATATCCTCACAGTGTTTCAATTGTGGAAATATCCGATAAAGAATCCAAACCCGGAATTAGGGAAAGATTCATAGAGAATAAACTTCCATTGGTATCATTGCCTGCCGATGGATATTCTTCTTTTGATAAAGCAATTGAGTTATTAAAGGCTTTTCCTGATGAGACTGAAGCATACATAAGACTCAATGTAGAAATATCTGATTTCCTTCCTCATCTTGCAAGGGAAGAAGCATTGGCGACGGCTCGCGAAAAGAGATGCCGGTTCTGTCATATTAATGCCGTAAGGAAATGTAACACCGAAGAACATGACTTACATAACTCTTTATCTATAGGAGAATTAAAGAAAATGTCTCCGTTCAAAATAGCTGAAAAATTCGCTGATGAAAAGGGTATAATAATCGGTGAAGATGTGAGATCGTTGCTTAAAGAGATTATTGAAAATATAAATGAGGAGGAAAGAGAATGAGATTATTGAAACTTACCATACACAATATGGCTTCCATTGGAGATGCAATAATCGATTTCACTCAATCTCCACTCTCCGACAGCGAAGTATTTTTGATATCCGGCAAGACTGGTTCCGGCAAGTCAACGATTCTCGATTGTATTTGCCTCCCTCTCTATGGAACTGCCCCGCGCTTCAAAAATACAAAAATAAACGGCACAACTTCCGATGCAAAAGGTGATGAAGCCATCAATGTTAATGATCCCCGGCAAATTCTACGGAGAAATACCGGAGAAGGGTTTTCCGAGCTTGAATTCACGGGCAATAATGGAATAAACTATATAGCCCGCTGGGGCATCCAACGATCACGTAAAAAGATTGAAGGGAGGTTGCAGAAAAAGAACTGGTCACTCGAGAACATCAATAAAAAAATTACACTTACTAAAGACGCAGACATACAACAGGAGATTTCTGAAGCTGTAGGCCTTGATTTCAATCAGTTCTGCCGAACTGTTATGCTTGCGCAAGGAGATTTCACACGTTTCCTCAACAGCAACGATAACGACAAAAGCGAAATTCTTAGCAAAATCACCGGCACTGAGATATACTCTAAAATCGGAATAAAGATTTTCGAGCGTTTCAAGACGGAAGAAAACACCTTAAACGCACTGAAATTAAAGATTGAAGGAGTTACCGTTCTCGGAGATGATGAAATAACAGAGAAAAAGTGTGCGTTAAATAGAATTGATACTGATAACAACTCTTTGCAGGAGAGGCTGAAATCCGAATCAGAACTTCTTGAACTGCTCAAGTCTCAAAAAGACAAATCCTTGACAATCCAAGACCTTACTTCGAGAATCAACAATCTGGCAAAAGACTTCAGCTCATTATTGGTGTCGCGCAACATTTCTGCCACCGAGATAGTTGCCTTCACAAACGAAATGCAGGCAAAATCCGAGGATATCAAAATGATGGAGAACTGCAAGAACATTTTCGATGAAGTTGAAAACATAATACATGATGCGCAACGAATAAACTCCATCAACACCGATATTCTTAATGAAAAGAAAGTTATAGCAGATAGATCCAAAGAACTGGAAGAAAAAGTTTTACCGAAAAAAGCTGCTCATGAGAAAGACATAAAAATCCTGGATATACAACTTGCTGACATTGATAAGACTGTTGACAGATTAAAAGCGGAACTTGATTCCTTGGGTATTGACAATTTAAGAAAGGAGAAAGATCTCGCCACCGAGCGACGCGTGGAATTGCAAAATCTTTCAATCTTGATTCAGAACTACGAAGACATAGCCGAGAGAATTGAGAAGGAAAAAATTGATAATGCTGCTAACGAGAAGCATCTTCGTGAAATTTCCATAAAACGCAGCAATCTAAATGAGCCGCTCAGACTGGCTGAAGAAAGGCTACGTCTTTACAAAGATATATACGACAAACTGTTTGCTTCAAGTGAAAAGATTCTCGGAAACATTAGAAATTCATTAAATATCGGTGATATATGCCCACTCTGCCGGCAGAAGATATTGGAGAATCTTCCGGCCGAATCCGAAATAAAAGAGATGATAAAAAGCCACAAGTATGAACTCGATAAAGCACAGAAGGAGAGAAACAAGCTCAATGATGAAATCATCTCGATCGAAGCAGAAATAAAAACTTTTGAAAAAACAATCGAAAAGAATCGAAAAAGACTCGAGGAAGACAATTCATTGACTGAGGCTTTAAGGAAAGTGAGGATTAAAAGTGAGGCTTTGGATATAGATCATGATAATGTTGATATTAAATCTGCTATTCATGATGAAACAAATTTGCTTTCCGAGAAAATCAATGCGACCTCCCGTTTGATTAAATCTGCTGAACTCCTGGAAAAGGAATTAAAATCATGTAATGACAACCGGAAGCAACTTTCGGATTCCATTCAAACGAAGAAAGAGAAGCTTACAGAAGTCAAAATAAGAATCGAGACTATCAATACTCAAAATAACGCCGCCTCTTTAAACATTATAAAAACCGCCAACGAGATTCACAGTCTGCGGGAAGGAATACGGTCAAGGCTGGGAAATTCCGCATATCGGGAATCGTTTGAAAAAGATATAGACATAACGTGCCGCCATATAAAAGAAGATGCCGACAAATACAATGCATTGACTAAAAAAATAGAAAACCTGCAAACAATTATAGACAAAAGACAAAACGCCCTCGAATCACTCGATAGCGTTATCGAAGCCATCAATTCCCAATTGCCGGAATATATACCGGATGCTGACGCATCGCCATTGAATGGTGTTAAAGATCTCCATAAATTCGCCACTGATTTATTAATGGAAATCTCAGCTGCTTGTAAAGGATTGAATGACAGCAAAGAGAGCTTAGTTAAGATTGAGGCCGACCTTGAAGATATCAAGGAATGCCGCGAAAACGATGATTTGTCTTTCGAATCCACCATGCTTCGGATGGAAACAATAAAAGAGCGCATCCGGGAGAATGATACAAAGAAAGGAGCCATTGAAACCGAGCTGAAGCTGAATGACGGTCAGGTAAAAAAGCTTGGCAACCTAATCGGAGAACACAAAAAACAGGGTAAGATACTTGACAGATGGAAGATACTTTATGATATGTTTGGAGACAGCGAAGGGAAAAAATTCCGTAAGATTGCCCAAAGCTATATCCTTGCCGAATTGATCCATTCTGCCAATCATTATATGAGAAGCCTCTCCGACAGATACAGGCTTCGAGTGGAGCCGGGCACATTCGTGATCCAGGTTGAAGACGCCTGGCAAGGATATACTGTTCGTTCTGCCGCAACTATATCCGGAGGCGAGAGTTTTTTGGTATCGCTTTCACTGGCACTTGCACTCAGCGACATAGGAAGCAGTTTTTCGGTAGACACCCTTTTTATAGACGAAGGTTTCGGATCCTTGAGCGGAGACGTGCTACAGAACGCGATTTCCACTCTGAGGCTACTGCATTCAAAATCCGGACGTAAAGTCGGTATAATCAGCCATGTTGAAGAACTGCGAGAACGAATCCCAGTCCAAATCAATGTTATCCGCGAAGGAGCCTCGGCGGAAAGCCATGTCATCATCTCTTCCCGCTGATACCACACCGCATCTCCCTCCGCTCATCCCCCTATCATTTATGCACATTCTAAAAATTTATTCAAAAAAATTTGCACAGAATAAAAATTATATCTAACTTTGCATCGCAAAACCGGGAAATGGTCGATTAGTGTAGCGGTTAGCACGCCACCCTCTCACGGTGGAGACTCGGGTTCGAGTCCCGGATCGACTACAAAAGGACTACTTTAAAGTAGTCCTTTTCTATTATTCAACCCTTGAATTAACCGAAAACTAAGAACTTGTTTAAAAATAAATGTGAATTTGGGGTCGCAAGCTTGGAGCATATTTCTTCTTGAGGTGAAGGAGCATAGCGGGCTATGTGACTGAACCGAAAGGAGGAAGATGCCCAAGATTGCGAGACCCAAGGTAACTTAAAATGAATATTTTGAATTAAAATTTTTAACATATTGTATATATTGTGTGAAAAATTACCGTTTGTCCGGCTCTCTTTTGTTAAAATCCATTCGCGGCGCAGTCACATAGCCCGCTATGCTCCTTTGCCTTAAATGAATTTTAAGCAAAAGATAGCCGCCCCAAATTTCACTTTTATTTTTAAACAAGCTCTAAAGCAAACCAACCATGAACGAAGAATTAAGCCTTGAACAAGGAAAGATAAAACGACACAAGAGAGTGGATGTTGCGGATGTGCTGCGGGGAGTCGCAGTGATGGGGATTGTGTTGCTTCACAATATTGAACATTTCAATTTCTATTCGTTCCCCGACAAGTCGGCTCAGCCGGCATGGCTTAATTTCACTGACAATGCTATATGGGACTCCTTGTTTTTCGCTTTTGGAGGTAAAGCTTACGCAATCTTCGCCCTGTTGTTTGGATTCAGTTTCTTCATTCAGGACGATAACCAAAAAATGAGGGGAAACGACTTCAGAATCAGGTTTAGCTGGAGACTTGTCCTCTTATTCTTGATAGGATGCATCGATGCCGCCTTTTTCACCGCTGAAATCCTCGTTATGTATTCTCTCGTGGGAGTCGTGCTTGTTCTTACTTGCAGATTAAAAACAAAGATTCTCATTATCCTCTCAGCAATATGCATGTTACAACCCGTAGCGCTTTATAATATAATTCAATTACTTTTAAATCCCTCTTATTCTGTTCCACAAGTTCCCACATCGGAATTATGGGCAGCGACATTTGCCATGCAGTCGGAAGGATCTTTTTTTCAAACGGTTGGAGTAAACCTCTGGGAAGGCCAGCTTGCCAGCCTCGCATGGGCGTGGGATCATGGGCGTATATTCCAGACCGCCGGGCTGTTCATCGCAGGAATGGTTATCGGACGGCAAGGATGGATGCTTAAATCCTTTATGAAGGGATGGGGAATCACGGCATGCGTTGCGCTACCGCTATTCTGCACCCTTCGCGGTCTCGATTTCATGCTTCCGGATTATATCGACAATAAAGAGATTGTTTCGCAGCTCCATCTGTTGTTAAACTCTCTCTACAACCTATGCTTCATGGCATTGATAGTTTCGGGCGTTTTATTCCTTTTCTATAACACTGAGAAAATGAAAGAATTATTGTCGCGCTTAATCCCTTATGGACGCATGAGCATGACAAACTACGTGACCCAAAGCATGATCGGATCTTTCATTTATTACAACTGGGGACTTGGGTTACACAACAAATTAGGCATAACCGCAAGCTTTCTCGTGGGAATAGCCGTTTTTCTGATTCAGTTGTCTTTTTGCAGCCTGTGGATGAAACGTTTCAGCCATGGCCCCATGGAAGGAATGTGGAAAAGACTTACCTGGATAGGTGCGAAATAAGAAATTGTTTAGAAACAACTTCTCATAGTTCAAAGCTTTATAACCATTCCGTCATAGCAGGGTCGTACATTTTCAGGGCATCTTGCTTCAAGTTCCGTGTGAAGACCGGCCTCATGGTTGAAATGTGTAAGGTAAGCACGTTTAGGCCTCAACTCCTTCACCATATCAATAGCCTCTGCATACGAGAAATGAGCGAAATGTGGTTTATCACGCAATGAATTGATAATCAATACATCCAAATCCATAAGTTTCTCTTTCTCGACATCGGATATTGTCTTTGCATCAGTTACGTATGCAAAATTTCCAATCCTATAACCAAGAATCGGAAGCTTGCCGTGCATTACTTCCACCGGCGTTATCTTTAAACCGTTGATATAAAACGGCTCCTCTCCCACTACGTGCATATCGAATGTTGGCACTCCCGGATATGGATGTTCCCGGAAACAATAGTCAAGACGTTTATGCAGGTCGGCATCAACATCCCTGCGTAAATATATAGGCAAGTCGGCATTGGCACAGAACGGACGGAGATCGTCAAAACCACCTACATGGTCATAATGGCTGTGAGTGACCAAAACGGCATCTATATCGGCAAGTCTGAGTCGCAAGGCTTGCTGACGGAAATCAGGTGAAGGATCAATAAGCAAGCGGAGTCCTATTGTTTCCACAAGAACCGATGCACGCAATCTTTTATCGCGTGGATCTTCGGAAGAACAAACCCTACATATGCATCCTATCTCCGGCACACCTTTAGAAGTGCCGCTGCCAAGCACGGTCACCGTAATGGATGTGTCAATAAAATTCACCTCCGGCTTCAATGTAATATAGAAACTTGACCTCACTTTCAGTATAACCTCATCCGCAAGACGTCTGACATCTTGCGCCGTGGCATTTCCGTTATTTACAATAACCAGTGGCTGCTTATCATATACCTGTGCGCCACCCACACTGAAACCTTTCATTCCGGCCCGGTCAATCAGCCAGGCGGCAGAGAGCTTCATCAAGCCGTCCCCTGTCGGATATCCCGGCATTTCGGGATGCTCCTCCTTCATTTTCTCATAAAAATGCGTAGAAACGACAGGATTCTTGAAAAAACTTCCGGCACTTCCGATTTCAGACGGCTCCGGGAGTTTGGACTTTCTGACATCAGTAACCTCTTGGGCAACCTCCCTTATTGACGGTTGTCTATTCAGTCTTTCGGAAAGCGACCGCAAGGGACCATAATCGAGATAGCGTGCTTTACCATCCGGATTGAGCCTGAAAGACACCCTCAAAACATAATAGCGACCTCTGACATCATCATGCTTGAAAAGACTGTCCCTATACCCGAATTCGCATTCTTCATTTGAAAAAACTACAGTCTTTCGTGACAGCGTATCGAAACATTCCACAGTATGGATCACATCCTTGGCCTCAACACCGTAAGCACCGACGTTCTGGACTGCCGAAGCACCTACCTCTCCCGGTATATGGGCAAGATTTTCCACACCTGCAAGATTCCTCTCCAGACACCATTCCACAAAATCGGTCCATTTTTCTCCGGCTCCCACTATAGCATAGACTGTTTCATCATCTTTCTTATACTCTGTCATCCCTTTTATTGCCGAATGCAAAACAAGACCGTTGAAATCATCAAGGAAAAGAAGGTTGCTGCCCCCCCCGATATGGAGCACTTCGTTATTCAGAAACTCCTCTTTACGCGATATCGCAAGGAGTTCCCTCTCTGATGAATATTCAGCGAAATACTTTGCCTTCACCGGAATTCCAAAGGTGGTAAAAGAAGTTATATCTTTATTTTCTATAATATTAAGCATGATTATGAGAAGTTATATTAGCTAACTGAGAAACTGGATGAATTGAGATGAGCTTTCTAAAATAAATCCTAATTTCTGAACGAAACAAGCAGACCGTCCTGAAAGCGAAGATATGAGCCGTTGGGATATTGCCAGAAGTCTATTGTTGAATTCCAGTCATGACCGGAATTCACATCAGAAGGATTTCCAAGAGCAAGCTTGCATTCCTCCTTCGTCATACCTACACGCACCTTCCCACGCTGAATCAGGTCCCATACGTCCTGATGTATCGACGGATAACGATCCTTGGGATCTGACAGACTGAAAAGATTCTGAAAAGTTCGGCTCTCTATGCCGGCAGTGCCGGCATTCATATACATCATAGCCGGATTCCCATTTTCATCAGTAAGATCCACTTTAAGAGGGAAAACCATAGTACCGGGGGTTACATCAACAATCTCTACCGGAACAAACTTCCTGCCATCCATTTTGTTCCCATCCCTGTCATACCATAGTTGGGAACGTGTCCAAACCTTTCTTCCTACAAGCAGATCCTTCACTCTTGACACGAGTTCAAGATCTATAAGCATCGGAACATCCATACTCGATATGGAAACAGCGGCATCCTTACTATTCTTCCCCGTGGAATATTGCAAAGAACCGTCTCCCGTTTTGAAAACGATGACAGCCTCGTCGGCACCACCGGGAGTGGTTTTCAACGTAACTCCTGCATATTCTATCACCTTCCCTCCAAGCTCTTCCTGTCCATTTGCGATAGAGTATGGATCAAAAACAAGGGAAGCCCTGTTGTCTGACACAAGAAACCTTTTACCTTCTCTCCATTCCGATAACATGGGAGCTTTAACGCCTTCCATCAATTTCTCTTCAGGAGATGCCTCAAGTTGCCTGCGTTCGCTTTTGGAAAGCGTTATTGTCTTGGTGCTCTCAATTCCCGTATGGCAACCAACCATTAAACACATTGATAGCGAGAGTAATAATATATTAAGGATTCTTGTCATCTGCAATGATCGTAAAAATTTCTTTCAAAATTAATGAAAATTTTCGAGGAAATCTTTGTCATTTCAAAAAATATATATACCTTTGCACTCGCAAAACGGAAATGACAATTTCCAGACAGCACGATGGCGGGATAGCTCAGTTGGTTAGAGCGTCGGATTCATAACCCGGAGGTCTCGAGTTCAATTCTCGATCCCGCTACCTTATTAAAAAGGCGAGCTATTTCAGCTCGCCTTTTTAACTTTTATGAGTGTAGATTTGTTAATATTAACAAAAAAGGATACAATGTGTGGGTATTGACATTTATTACTGCATCACATCATAAATTTCACTGCTATGGCTACAATGTATGAGACAATCATGAATCTGCCGCTCTTCAAGGGATTGAGCCATGAGCAGGTTTCATCTTTTCTCGAAAAGACACACATCAAATTCTCGAAATATTCCGACAGAGAAAAAATCATCTCTGCGGGAGAACGTGTGAAAGAGATAAAGTGCCTGATTTCCGGACAGATGCGTTTAAGTTACAATCTCGGTAATGACAACTGCTTCAGGCTTACTGAATTGCGCCGCAACCATGAAGTGCTCGGCGCTGACCGGCTCTTCGGCATGGATACTACATATGGTTTCGACGCCTATGCTGTAGGCAACGTAAGCACCATGGAATTCAGCAAGGAACAATATCAGAATCTGCTTAACGCAGGATCAATTTATCTCATCAATTACCTTAACTTCCTGTCCTACGGAGCACAGGTGAGATTCAATATATTTAGCGATTATCCCAAAGGGGGAGTAGCCGTCAATTGTGCAAGACTCATACGGACATATTGCTCCAGGAATTCAGAAAACATTACGTTTTATTTCAACCATCAAGACTTTGCACAATTCTGCGACATGGATCCTGATTCATTCAACCGGGAAATAGCTTACCTTGAAAGCTCAGGGATAATCAGACAAATACCTGGTGGAATTTCAATAGTTTCTGAAGAGAGATTGCTTGAGGGCCTCTGAAAACACTTTCATCCACTTTTTTTTGACATTAGGAAGATAATGGTTATCTTTGTGCATAAATCCAAAATTATATAGATAAATGGCTTCAAATACCGCTATGAAAACTCGCCTCATAATAATGAACTTTTTAGAGTTCGCAGTGTGGGGGTGTTATCTTGTTTCAATGGGCATATACCTTGGCTCAGTGGGCCTGGGAGATCATATTTTCTGGTTTTACACCGCCCAAGGACTCGTATCCCTATTCATGCCCGCACTCATAGGAATCGTGGCTGACAAATGGGTTCCGGCCCAAAGGATGCTCAGTTTATGTCATGGCATCGCCGGCATATTCATGTTACTCGCCGGATGGTATTGCTGGCAAAGCGGCGGGAATGTCAATTTCGGAACCATATTTACCTTGTATACCCTTTCAATCGCATTCTTCATGCCGACCATAGGGCTTGCAAATTCGGTAGCTTTCAACGCACTCAATAAAGCCGGTCTCGACACCGTGACTGCATTCCCTCCGATCCGTGTCTTCGGCACAATCGGATTCATCTGTGCGGAATTGTTTGTCAATTTCACAAATTTTCAATCAACATACGCGCAGTTCATATCCTCCGGAGTTGTAAGCCTCATACTTATGATGTATGCACTGACAATGCCGAACTGCCCGGTGAACCCATCGTCCGGTTCATCTTTGACAGAAACACTCGGACTATCGGCATTCAAGCTTTTCAAACGCCGCACTATGGCCGTTTTCTTCATATTCTCCATGCTACTCGGCGTGTGCCTTCAGGTTACCAACAGCTACGGCACGATGTTTATAGATTCATTCCAGAACATTGCGGAATACGCCAATACCTGGGGCTCTAAGAACGCTACAGCATTGACTGCCATTTCTCAGGCAAGCGAGGCACTCTGCATCCTACTGATTCCCTTCTGTCTGAAACGGTTCGGCATAAAGGGCGTCATGCTTATGGCAATGTTGGCATGGGTTTTCAGATTCGGATTCTTCGGCATCGGAAACACAGGCTCGGGACTTATTTGGATAATCCTCTCATGCATAGTCTATGGCGTAGCATTCGACTTCTTCAATGTTGCGGGAGGTCTTTTCGTAGACCAGCAGACCGACAAGAAAATACGTTCAAGCGCACAAGGATTGTTCATGATAATGACAAACGGCATTGGCGCAAGCGTCGGCACATTCCTCGCAGGCACACTCGTAGTAAACAAACATGTCGATATGTCAGGCATGACACCACCGACCGAGAATCTTGTCGGCTGGCAACACTCCTGGTTCATATTCGCAGCATATGCTTTGGTTATCAGCATTCTATTCATATTCATTTTCAAGGCTCCGAAACAAAATGAGTCTATCAATGTGAAGAAGGCTGAAGATATGGGAGGAGAAAACCCAGAAGGAATGATTGATTAGGCGTTAGGCGTTAGGCTTTAGGTTTTAGGTTTTAGAACCATTCGGCGAAGCATCTAAAGCCTAAAAACCTAAAACCTGAATTAAACATTTCACATTAAACATTAAACATTAAAATAAGTTGATCCGCTTTTACGCTCCAGATATTGAAACCGACAACTCCCTTCCCGAAATGGAGTCAGGTCATTGCTGCAGAGTGCTTAGAATGAAGAATGGCGATACCGTTTATGCTGTGGATGGCAAAGGTTTTACCTATGAATGCATTATAACAGATGCAAATCCTAAGAAAACCGGACTCGACATAATTTCCCGTCAAGAGGAGAAACGCCATTGGCCATCTCATATCACCCTTGCAGTGGCGCCCACCAAAAACATAGATAGAATGGAGTGGATGCTTGAAAAGGCTGTTGAAATCGGTATCGACAGGATCATATTCCTCAAATGCGCAAGAAGCGAAAGGAAAGATGTCAAGACTGACCGACTTAATAAAATACTTGTTTCAGCCATGAAACAAAGTATGAAGGCCTCTTTGCCGGAATTCTGCGGCATGAAGACATTCAAGGAATTCATCAATGATCTTGACGCGTTAAAAGACAGCAGTATAAAAATCATGGGGTATTGCTCCGATGAATTTCCAAGGAAAGAGCTCGTCAAGGTTTACGAAAAGGGCAAGGATGTCACGTTGCTGATAGGTCCGGAAGGTGATTTTTCTCCTGATGAGGTAGAGATGTCGGTAAAGTCCGGATTCATACCCGCCACATTCGGCAATACCCGCTTACGCACTGAAACCGCCGCCCTTTATGCCCTTTCTGCAATTCACGTAATCAACGAAATATAAGAAGTTATTAAAATGACTGACAATATAACAGAATATATAAATTCAAGTGTCACCGGTAATTTTTTTCTTCTTGCCGGTCCCTGTGTAATAGAGGGTGAAGAAATGGCTCTTGACATAGCGGAGAAGCTTATGGCAATAACCTCCTCCCTTGATATTCCATATATCTTCAAAGGGAGTTACAGGAAAGCCAACCGTAGCAGACTGGATTCATTCACGGGAATCGGAGATGAAAAAGCTCTGAAGATACTACGTAAGGTTAAAGACACATTCCATATTCCCGTTGTCACAGACATTCATACACCTGAAGAAGCTGCTATGGCTGCGGAATACGTGGATATACTTCAGATTCCGGCATTCCTGTGCCGCCAGACAGAACTGCTTGTGGCGGCAGCGAAGACCGGTAAAATGGTAAACATCAAAAAAGGACAGTTCCTTGCGCCTTCCTCAATGCGTTTCGCTTGCGGGAAAGTGCGTGAATCAGGTAATGACAAGATTGCCGTTACTGAACGCGGCTCATTTTTCGGCTACGGAGACCTTGTGGTAGATATGAGGGGAATTCCTGTAATGAAAAAGGAATGCGCATGTCCTATTATAATGGACATAACCCATTCACTCCAGCAACCCAATGGAGCAGACGGAGTCAGCGGCGGTCTTCCTCAGCTTATCTCAACAATCGCTAAATCAGGTCTTGCCGCAGGTGCCGACGGCATATTTATGGAGACTCATCAGAATCCGGCAGTGGCAAAAAGCGATGGTGCGAACATGCTCCCGCTCGACCGGGCAGCGGCATTGTTGAAAAATCTTACCACTCTCCGCATTGCCTTGAATGAAATGAGCATATAATCAAAACAAAATATTGACATAATATCTTAACTAAATGAAAATAAAAGTATTGCTATTGGGTGTTACATTATTGGCATGCGCCGGTGCCGGCGCTCAGCAAATCAGCCCGATCACGAAAGCCGTGCTCCGCGGATATCAGGAAATCCTGAACGAAAACCCTAAAGATTACACCACACTCTATCAACGCGCGACGCAGTATTACAATCTTTCCATGTATGATGAAGCCCTTGTTGATATCGTAAAGGCCCTCGAATACACCCCCGAAAAGGAAAAAGCACTTAGAATAGATGAATATTCGATACTTGCCGACATCTATATCCAGATTAAGGAATATGACAAGGCACTTACAGCCGTCAACAACGCTCTCGCCTTCTCTCCACAGGATTATGCACTGCTATATAAAAAAGGAAACGTTGCCCTTTACCTCAACCGTCCGGAAGACGCGTATCAATCTTTCTCGGCAATGCAGCGCATAAAAAGCCGCAGTCAGGAAGCATTCTTCGGCATGGCAAGAGCCGATATAATGATGAATAAGGCTGAAGATGCAAAGGAACTTATCAGACAAGCGGAGAATGCAGACCCGAGCAATTATATTACGTATTGCCGCATCGGAGAGCTTTATGAGGAGATGCACGAGGATGAGAACGCCGCAGCAAACTATCTCAGCGCCTTCAGTCTTGCCGATGGAAAATCAAGTCGCCCCCTCGAATCGCTTATACGTCTTGCCGACAAGAATTATCCTGCGGTTGAAGCCGCCATTCAATATGCGGTATCACGCACTTCAAACACTGACCCCCTATATTTTCTGCAGGCAAGCATAGCCTTCAATAGCGGAAACTACAGGCAGGCGTATGAAGGCTTTACGAGACTACTGCAATCGAAAGAGGGACAGATAGCTTCTGTTTATGCCAATATGGCCAAATGTTGCATTGCCCTCGACAAAATTGCAGAGGCCACCACCAATGCAAGCCTTGCTGTACTTAAGGAAAACAGCGTAACCACTCAGATTGTGAAGGCCGAGGCAGAACTGGCAGCGGGCAACCCTTCCGCAGCATTGCTTGCAGCAACCAAAGCCCTACACATAGATGCAAACTCCATAGAAGCATTGACTCAATCTGCACTTGCCAATATCGCGCTTAATGATGCAAAAGCTGCGATGCAGAATCTAAATGAGGCCGCGATGATAAATCCTGCGGATCTATATGTCAGGATGACTAAAGCATACGTCAATTTCAATTTGCTTGACAATGCCAAAGAAGCTATTCTCGAATATGGACGAATAGGCAACACCCTGGATCCGGAAACCTTCAGCGACATCACGTACAAAGCCCTTGCACAATGTCTGGCCGGCAAAAAACTTGATGCCGATCAAACAATGAAGAATGCCCTCAGCGACAAAAAAGACAAAACAAAAGATGATTATTACATGGCTGCCGTCTATTATTCACAAAGCGGCGACCTCGTAAAAGGGAAAGAGATGATTGACAAGGCCGTAAGCCTCGGCTACCAGAATCTATATAACCTCTATTCAAACAAGACAGTAAACCTGAATATAGCACCGTTGCGTCATCTTCTTCAAAGATGATGCAACGGCATTTCACAATGCAAATCCGTCATAACGGACAATAGAAAAACTCAAATTAACCTGACAAATGACAACGATGAGAAACGTTGCGGCACTCATGTCGCTCGGAGTAATCGCCTCAGCCAACGCAGCTGAAGCACCGAAAAAAGAAAAACGCACACCGGATCCTACACGACCGAACGTCCTGATTATTTATGCCGACGACCTCGGCTATGGAGACCTGCAGTGTTACGGAGCAAAGAATGTTGAGACACCGAATGTCAACCGCCTTGCGGACAATGGCATACGTTTCACAAACGCATATGCCACAGCTGCCACAAGCACACCTTCACGCTATGCAATGCTTACAGGCCATTACAGCTGGCGCCGTCCTGACACAGATATAGCTCCAGGCGATGCAGGAATGATTATCCGCCCCGAACAATACACGATGGCAGACATGTTCAAATCGGCCGGTTACGCCACTTGTGCAATCGGCAAATGGCATCTCGGACTTGGCGACAAAACTGGAACTCAAGACTGGAATGCCCAGCTCCCCGCCGCACTCGGCGACATCGGTTTCGATTATTCATATATAATGGCTGCGACAGCCGACCGTGTGCCGTGCGTATTCATAGAAAACGGACATGTTGCAAACTATGATCCATCCGCCCCTATCGAGGTAAGCTATAAAGAAAATTTTCCTGGCGAGCCCACAGGCAAGGAGAATCCGGAGCTGCTTTACAACCTCAAACCGACTTTCGGACATGACATGTCGATTGTAAACGGCATTTCGCGCATCGGGTATATGAAAGGCGGAGGAAAAGCCCTTTGGAAGGACGAGAATATAGCCGATTCAATAACCTCCCATGCAATCCGTTTTATCAGAGAGAAGGGCAACGAACCATTCTTCATGTATTTCGCTACCAATGACGTTCATGTGCCACGCTTCCCACACGACCGGTTCCGCGGCAAGAACAAGATGGGACTCCGCGGAGATGCCATCGCCCAATTCGATTGGAGCGTAGGTCAACTCCTGAAGACTCTTGAAGACATGAAGATACTTGACAATACAATAATTATTGTATCAAGTGACAATGGACCCGTCCTAAACGATGGATATGACGACCGGGCCGAAGAGCTCCTTAACGGACATTCCCCAACAGGAGAGCTCCGCGGTTCGAAATATAGCCTATATGAAGGTGGAACCCGCGTACCTGTAATCGTGCATTGGCCTGCAGGCAACCTCAAAAAAGGCGAGAACACCACCGTGCTTTCACAGATAGACCTTGTAGCCTCATTCGCAGGTTTTCTTGGTGTACAAATGCCCAAGAACAGTGCACCTGATTCATTCAACAGAATGGACAACTGGCTTGGACGCGACATGACAAGCCGTCCATGGGTAGTGCAACAAGGTTATGACCACACCCTTGCCCTTAGAGTGCCCGAATGGAAATATGTCGAGGCAAGCACATTTCCGAAAATGAAACCGCGGGGAGCATATGTGGAAACGGGATGCGCGCCGGTTCAGCAACTTTTCGATATGAGCAAAACATATGAAGATAAAAATATCGCCAATTCCCACCCTGAAGAAGTTGGCAGACTACACCTATTGCTGGAGACAATCCGTAAAGGAAACTACAATGAGCTTCCGGAAAATGAAATGCCATAGTCGCGTTCGGATTATTCGCTAAAGTATTAAATAACACCACAATTGTTTTTCATTAAGGAATTTTAACACTTATAGAATGTCAAATTTGCACACGCCTTCATGGTGTGTGCAAATTGTTTAGAAATATGTTGCAAAACATAAAAACCGCCTAAAACAACCTATAGCATGAAGTTATGACAGCGATTTTAGATGATTGACCGGAATGAAATAAAAAAAGTTGTTAAATAATTGGGATTTAGGAGCAATTTTGATTATCTTTGAATCGTAAGAAGTTGAAAATCTTAAAATTTGTAAACAACAAAACATGGAACAGACACTTGTAATCCTCAAACCCTCTGCAATAGAACGAAACCTTATCGGTGAAGTCATCAGTAGAATAGAGAAAAGAGGATTGATCATATGCGGAATGAAAATGATTCAGCTTGACGAGGCAATTCTTCGCGAACATTATGCACATCTCGTTGACAAACCTTTCTTCCCGTCAATCGTCGCTTCCATGACAGCATCTCCGGTAATAGTAATGTGCCTGAAAGGCGTTGACGTTGTAAGTGTCTTCCGAGAAATGACAGGCGTTACAAATGGCCGCAAGGCTGCTCCAGGAACCCTTCGCGGAGACTTCTGCATGAGCGGTCAGATGAACATTGTGCATGCAAGCGACAGCGTTGAAAATGCTAAAATCGAACTTGCTCGCTTCTTCAGGCCGGAAGAGATTTTCAACTATACCCCCGGAAACATCGGTTTCATTTACGGTGACGACGAACTGAATTAACAACACATAAAACCCTCTTTTCGAAGACCTGTCTCCTCGAAGTTAACAACAGAAATGATTAGATTGAAGAACATATTTGGCGCAGCTTTTCTAATGGCAATAGTTGCCACAGGAGCTTCAGCACAACAAATTGTATCCAAAGCTGCGCATTCCGACATGCACAAGCAGCTTCTTGCAAACCAGGCTAAAAGCAAAGATCAGATCCGCCTGGTTGAAAAGAATACATTCATTGACCTTATTGACGATATTGAGCCGGAACTCGACATATACACAGAAGGATGGAACAGCAAAGCTGTGAATCCTTTCAAAGAATCTGAAGTTCCTGATTCCAAAGTAATTGATGTTACCGGCTATTTCATGCCTGTACCCGGAAGGATTACATCAAACTACGGCTATCGTGCAAGATTTGGAAGGATGCATAAAGGAATAGACCTTGCCATCCGCAGCAATGACACTATCTACGCTGCATTCGACGGCAAGGTGAGACTCACGGCATACGAGCGAAGGGGATACGGTAATTATGTAATCCTGCGCCACCCCAACGGACTTGAAACCGTCTACGGTCACCTTAACAAACATCTTGTAAAACCGAATCAGACCGTAAAAGCAGGCGAGCCTATAGGTCTTGGCGGAAGCACTGGACGCAGCACAGGTCCTCACCTGCATTTCGAGACCCGTTTCATGGGTTACGCCATCAATCCTTCTGCAATATTCGACTTTGCAAACCAGACAACCCACACCGATACCTATACATTCTCTAAATCCACATACACGAAACCGAGAAATTTCGCGCCATCGAAAAATCTCGCCAAAGCGGAAAAAGAGAACCCATATAAGAAAGGACACGGCTCAAAAACAACCTATACTGTCAAGAGAGGCGATACACTATCATCTATTGCCCGCTCCTATGGCATGTCGGCAACCACGTTGAGGAAAATCAACAGTCTCGCAAGTTCCGACAAAATAAAGGCAGGACAGGTTTTGAAATTGAAATAATTGTTTCATAATAGTGTTTTACATTAATTTTGCATAAATTCTGACGGGATGGCAAGTGATTGTCGTCCCGTAACCGTTATCAGATAATCGCAAGAATCTGAACTTTTCTTTGAAAACGTTGTATTAAAGGCATAACCATATTGCATTTGATACACGTATGATTTCTCTATTGACATCGCCTGCAGCCCCCGCATCCAATCCTACCATGGACGATGCAATGGCGCTACACCTCTCCACCACCACAGAAGAAAGCTCATACTTCATTGCAAGAATACTGATGAAGTGTGTATACTGGTTTCTCGATCTTTTCGGGTTTGAGCATCATTCCAACCTTTCACTCCTTCTATACGCCACTCTCGTGTTTTTAGTGGCATGGGGTGCGGGCATGCTCGTAAAGTGGCTGACGGTATATATCCTCAACAAAATCGGGCCACACGTAAAAAACGATTTTTATCAATATCTCGTAAACCGACATTTCTTCACCAAAGTCTGCAGCATTATTCCTCCGATAATATTCCTCATCCTCATTCAATTCACACTAAACGGTAAGGAATCATTGGCATCCTGGCTTACACGTATAACATGGATATATATCGTTTTCGTGTTATGCAGGACATTCACCACACTTGCGGATGTTGTTTGGACACATGTCAACAATCGTGCCAACAAACGTCACCTGCCGCTGAATGGTGTGGTCCAGCTCGTCAAGCTTATAATGTGGATCATCGGTATTATTGTAGTGTTCGGAATATTGTTCAACCGCTCGCCGGCATCGATGCTCGCCGGCTTAGGGGCATTCTCCGCTGTGCTGATGCTGGTCTTCAAGGATAACATTCTTGGCGTGGTTGCCGGAGTGCAACTTGCCGAAAATGACTCGCTTCATGTTGGAGACTGGATAGTGCCGAACGGATCTGATGCAAACGGCACGGTTGTAGAAGTCGGGCTGACTGCGATTAAGATTGAAAACTGGGATAAGACTATTTCAACAATCCCTCCTTATAATCTTATAAGCAGTGGATTCAAAAGCTATCGCAATATGCAGCAAAGTCATACGAGAAGAATCCAGAGATGCTACATGATAGATGCCGACAGTGTTGTAGCCACAGATGACGCAATGCTTGCCGAGTTTAAGGAGATTCCATTGCTCAAGTATTGGATCGAAAAGAAAATAGAGCAACGGAACGCAGGCAAGGTGGAAGATGTCACCAACAGTGCCGGGCTCGCTGACGGCTCTATAGACACGAATCTTGGTATAATGAGAGCATATGTCAAAATGTACCTTGACAACAATCCTTCAATAAGTCACGATGACGACTGCTTTGTAAACACCCTTGCGCAAACAGCGGCAGGCATTCCTCTTCAGGTGTATTGTTTCACATCGACCTCAGCATGGATACCATATGAAGGAATTCAGTCCACAGTGTTCGAGCATATCGCCGTTATGCTATATCGTTTCCACCTCTACACATTCGAGAACCCTTCCGGTCGCGACACTATTGTAGACGGATACCTCAGTCCGGGAAAGGATCCGGAATATATATGGGGACTGCCCTACCCCTTCTTTACGGACAGCGGCACACCCGGGAGACCGGGCATGCCGCCAAAAGGATTATATCCGGGAGCGAACCTCTATTGCGGCTCTGTGCCGACAGAAAATCAGTCTGCCCCTCAAAAATCTTAGATATTCTTTATGAGTATCAGCCAAGGGGTTCGAGCTTCACAGTGAAATGGCGCATAAGCTCTGCCTCCCACTTGATCCTGACACCTCTGGTGATTTCATGACGGCGGTCGTACACATTTTTAAGTGCGGCCGCTATTACGTCCATATGGTTGTTCGTATAAGTTCTGCGGCAGATGCAAAGACGCAAGAAATCATTTCCGTCAAAGCGGTTTTCACGGGTCACAGGATCCCTGTCGGCAAGAAGATACCCGATCTCGCAACCTCTGACGCCTGCTTCTCGATATAGTTCAATAGTCAACGTCTGCGCCGGAAACTCTTCCTTCGGAACTTGATCGAGAACCTTGTCGGCATCAATGAAGAGGGCGTGACCACCTACCGGCCGCTGATAAGGAATTCCGTATTCATCAAGTTTTGCAGCAAGATACTCTACCTGCTTGATACGGGTCTGCAACATGTCGAACTCTGTATTTTCATCAAGTCCCACAGCCAACGCGGCCATATCCCTGCCATTCATTCCTCCATATGTCAGGAAGCCTTCGAAAGGAATCAAGAATTTCTTGGCGCCTTCGTATACATCCTCCCAACGGGTTGCTATGAATCCACCCATATTCACAAGACCGTCTTTCTTTGACGACATTGTCATTATGTCGGCAAGGCCAAACATTTCACGGCATATTTCCTTAATGGTGGCATCCTTGAACTCAGGCTCACGCACCTTGATGAAGTAAGCGTTTTCTGCGAAACGTGCAGAATCAAAAACGACCCTCTTGCCATATTTGTCGGCAATCCTGCGCACGCCACGAAGATTTTCCATAGATACGGGTTGGCCGCCCGCTGTGTTGTTGGTGATCGTAACTATTATAAAAGGTATTTTATCTGCATCTTTTGCGAGAACAGCTTCCAGTTTATTCAGATCAACGTTACCTTTAAAGGGCACTTCAAGCTGTGTATTCTTCGCCTCGTCAACAGTGCAATCCACTGCAAATGCCTTGCGGCTCTCGATATGACCTTTAGTCGTGTCAAAATGCGAATTGCCCGGAACGATATCTCCCGGCTTCACGAGATGGGAAAAAAGAACATTTTCCGCAGCACGCCCCTGATGCGTAGGAAGCACATACTCAAAACCTGTGATTCGTGTAATAGTATCCTTTAGTTCATAAAATGAACGGGCTCCGGCATATGCTTCGTCTCCTGTCATCATCGCAGCCCATTGACGGTCGCTCATTGCGCCTGTGCCGGAGTCTGTGATGCAATCAATATATACTTGGTCAGAACGAAGCATGAAGACATTGTAATCAGCCTCCTTCAACCATTTTTCCCGTTCCTCACGGGTGCTCTTCCTGATGGGTTCAACCATCTTTATCTTCCATGATTCTGCAAAAGGTAGTTCCATGTGTAATCAGATTTATTTTTACGATTATGTAGTAAAATTAAGCATCCCGAATCAAATTTCAAAGGGAAATGACCTAAAAATTCGATACGGGATGAATAATGAATAAATATGTCTAAAAATATTTATATCGTGCTTATAAATATTATTTAAATATTGAACTAATTTCTTATTTCCTTATTGCCGTCACCTTATAACCGGCTCTGCGAAGACCTTCTACAACTCCGTTTTCTCCGGGAAGATGAAGGGCACCTACGGCAACAAATGTAGGAGCCTCCTGCATTAAGGCAGGCAGTTTGCCAATCCAGTCGGCATTTCTCTTGTTGATCAGAATATCCATGAATGCTGCAGAATCTTCATTCTCGCTTTTTGCAAACTCGAATAGGGTGTCTATATCCTGAGCGAGATATGCCTCATTCAATTTTTTAGACTTCTCTATACCCTCCTCCGGTTTGTCAAGAATCTCCACCAAAGCTTCCGCCTGCTTTGAAATCGGATCCGTTCCATAAAGCACCCCTGCCTGAAACTCCGGAGTTTCAAGACCTTTTACCTTCTTACCAGCTGCTTTCCCTTGAAGTTGGAAATATGTGTCGAGTTGTTCCTGTGGATTGAAACCAGGAAGCATCTTTTTAACCATTTCAACTGAAACCATGGAGGTAACCACCATAGGTTTCATCATATCAAGCATTGTCAACTCCATCCCGGGCATAGGTGCCCATTTCTTGAATTCTTCATTTATGCGTTTAAAGTCATCAGGAGAAATAACCTTGGAAAGTGTACTGTCGGAAGGTGCGAGCATATAAGGTTGCATCTTCATCGCAAGCTCCATCTGGTCGAGTGTCATATCTATCTCCCCTACGACCTGCTCCGCCGCATTATATGCATCACGGCAACCGGGCACAGAATCAATCATCGACAACGGTGCCAAATGATGAGTTCCGAATATATACGACGGCGTTTTAAGTCCGTTACCCTCAACTTTGTAAAAAATCTGACAGAACGCCGGCACACAGCCAAGCAACATCAAAGAAACCAGTGTTGTAATTTTCTTTATCATAAAATAGTTATTAGTGTTGTTTCTTTATTAGACGTTACAAATCGGAATAAATTTCATCAAACCCGTTTTTTTTGCTAATTTTGTAGGAAATGAGACCAAGAATGGATAATAAAACGTTAATAGACATCATAGCCGGAAAAATCGGCAAAAGCAAGGAAGAAATAGCAGAAATGACAGATGCTCTCGGCATTGTCATTGCCGACACCATAAAGGATGGCGACACGGTAGCGATACCTTCTGTCGGCACGTTTGAACCTAAACTGCGTGCAGAAAGAATTGCAGTCCATCCTTCATCGGGCAAAAGGCTGCTCGTACCCCCAAAGTTGTCAATTTACTTCAAACCCTCAACACTTCTCAAACAAAAGATCCGCTGATGAACGAAAAAATTACACTCCCGTCACTTGTTGCCCTACTCTCAACAAAGACAGGTAAAACAAAGAAACAATGCGAAGACTTCCTTAGGGAATTCTTCAATACTCTGGTGGATACCCTCGCCGAAGGGGAGAATGTTAGAGTGAAAGGATTAGGCACTTTCAAGGTGATTCCGGTGGAGCCACGCAAAAGTGTCAATGTCAATACCGGAGAACAGATGGAGATACCGGGACACAACAAGATTGTATTTGTGCCGGCCAAGGAGCTCGCGGAAGAAGTCAACACTCCCTTCGCGATGTTTGAATCCGTTGAACTTCCTGACAATGTTTCCGAGATAGAAGAAGGGAAAGATTTGTCTTTACCGCCGTCCCCCCCCGAGGAAACCGAATACGATACGGTTAACAAAGCAACGGAGCCTGATGAAATTGAAGATGAAAACAAATCTTATATACAAGAGAATATTTATAATGTAACCGAGGAAATAGAAGAGATAGGAGAGAAAAAAGAGGAAGAAGAAAAAAAAGAAGAGGAGGAAAAGCTGGAAGAACCTACAGAAAAAGAGGTGACGGAAGAATGGAGAGCGGAAGAGAGTGAAGAGATCGATCAATTGGTGGAAGAGGTTGAAAAAGTTGAAGAAACCCGCAAAAGCTATAGGTTTATCCTTGGTTTCGCCTGTGGTGTTGCATGCTCGGCACTGATATGTCTCGGCGCATATCTCTTCTTCTTTGATAAATGGTCAGGTATTTTCACTTCTAAAACGGCTTCCGAGAAAACAGAACCAATAGAGACTGTCAAAGAAAAACCGATCGATGCAACAGCTATTGCAGAAAGCGATTCCATAGCCAAAGATTTAGAAAATATCGCTCCAACCCAACCGTCTGATAAAAAAGTTTACGATACAATTTCCAAAACCCGCTATCTGACAACGATGGCCAAAGACCACTACGGCAACTATAACCTATGGCCATACATATATGAAGAAAACAAGGCGATACTCGGTCACCCCGACCGCATCCGCCCCGGCACAAAGGTTGTAATACCCTCACTTTCAAAGTATGGCATTGACCCCAAGAATCCCGAAGATATCCGCCGGGCCAAAAACAAGGGCGTCGAAATTTACTCCCGCTACCAATAAATAGTGTTAAATGTGCAATGTTAAATGTTGAATTTATGTAGCGAACATTCATTAAACATTAAACATTGCACATTAAACATTAAATAAAATCCACAGACCAAATGGCCTGTGGATTTTATTTGTTGAGATGATGCAAGGAGATTACTCGGCTGCCTCTGCGGGAGCTTCTGCAGTTTCTGCCTCAAGAGCCTCCTTAGCTGCTGCCTCTTCGGCTGCGAGCTTTTCAGCTTTCTTCTTGGCCACTGCCTCACCTTTGAGACGGTTTTTCTCAACCTCTGCCTCGAATTTAGCCTTAGCCTCTTCAGCGGCTTTTGCTGCATTCTTTGCCTTAGCTGCATCCTCTACTTTTGTACGCTCAGCTTTCCAGGCATCGAAACGACGCTGTGCCTCCTCTTCTGTGAAAGCGCCTTTCTTAACGCCGCCACGGAGATGCTTCATCAGCATTACTCCCTCTTTGGAGAGGATCGAACGAACTGTGTCGGTGGGCTGTGCACCTACCTCTACCCAATACAAAGCACGGTCGAAGTCTAAACTTATTGTAGCAGGATTAGTGTTCGGATTATAAGAACCTATCCTCTCAATAAATCTACCATCTCGTGGTGCCCTGCTATCGGCTACTACAATTGGATAAAAAGCGTAACCTTTGCGGCCATGACGCTGTAATCTGATTTTTGTTGCCATAAACTTGCCGGTTTATTGATTGGTTAATTAATGATTTTTTGGAACGATTTCTCATTTCCGGCTGCAAAGTTAATTCTATTTGCACAATCCACAAAGTTTTTTCCATTTTATTTTGTAATTTTGTATTCTGAAAACGGATATTCCACTATGGCAGAAATTAAACTCCTCGACCGCCTTGACGGTCTCGACGCGCGATTTGAAGAGGTTTCCACCCTCATAACCGATCCGGCTGTTATTGCAGACCAGAAAAGATATGTGCGTCTATCAAAAGAATACCACGACCTTGAGGTGATTATCAAGGCAAAAAACGAATACAAATCAAAACTTGATGCAATCGCGGAATCCAAAGAGATTCTTGCGGAGGAAGATGATGAGGAAATGAAGGCTCTTGCAAAGGAGGAACTCGACAACGCCTCCGCCGCCATACCTGCATTGGAGGAAAGAATCAAGCTTCTCCTTATCCCGGCAGATCCCGATGACGCTAAAAATGCCGTGGTCGAAATCCGAGGAGGCACAGGTGGCGACGAAGCCGCCCTTTTTGCAGGAGATCTCTTCCGCATGTATCAGAAATATGCGGAAACAAAAGGGTGGCAACTCACCGTCTCATCCGTCTCCGAGGGAGCGTCAGGTGGCTATAAGGAAATTGTTTTCAACCTTACGGGCACCGATGTTTACGGCACAATGAAATATGAAAGCGGAGTGCACCGCGTCCAACGCGTTCCGGCCACAGAAACCCAAGGCAGAGTTCACACCTCAGCCGCGACGGTGGCTGTCCTTCCGGAAGCCCAAGAGTTTGACGTGGAGATTCACGAAGGGGAAATCAAATGGGACACTTTCCGTTCAGGAGGGGCGGGAGGACAAAACGTGAATAAGGTTGAATCCGGCGTGCGACTGCGTTACAATTGGAAAAATCCAAACACGGGCGTGGTGGAGGAAATACTGATTGAATGCACTGAGACCCGCGACCAACCAAAGAATAAAGAGCGGGCGTTATCGCGTCTACGCACCTTCATTTACGACAAGGAGCATCAGAAATATCTTGACGATATCGCTTCGCGACGTAAGACGATGGTGAGCACCGGCGACAGGTCGGCAAAAATCC
Organism: uncultured Muribaculaceae bacterium; assembly: GCA_910584055.1. Taxonomy (GTDB): domain Bacteria; phylum Bacteroidota; class Bacteroidia; order Bacteroidales; family Muribaculaceae; genus Lepagella. Next base: position 46,011 of record CAJTZS010000029.1, read on the forward strand.
GCACCTACAATTATCCGCAAGGACGCATAACCGACCACCGCATCAATTACACCATTTACAATCTCGGGGCATTCATGGACGGCGATATCCAAGGATGCATCGATTCCCTTATTGTAGCTGAAAACGCAGAGAAACTGAAAGATGCCGAACTCTAACCGGTTTTTCGTATTAAGAAAGGGACATAAATTTTATTAATGAGTTAATCTTTTCGTTTATCCCGGTGTTATAATGAAAAAAGATTATTAACCTCAATAGACGAAAAAATATGAAAACACTTTCCTTTATCAGCTACATTATAGGATCCATCCTCTTGATTGTATCCTGCTTCACAACGGCAGTAGCCACAACTTGGTGGATAGGCGGCATCGCTGTCGTATTCCTTATCCTCGGTTGCGTATTTCAATTCAACAGCAGCAAGAACCGCACCTATATGCACCACCATCAATAAAGAGGAAAGCCTTCTCCAATGTTTCAGGTTTGCCTATATCGATAAGATCCAAATCCGCAGAATAATGTCTGCGGATTTTTAATTTACCTATAGATGCCAGAAAAAAATCCATCACCGGAAACACATCGACACCTCTCTCTTCACGAAACCGACACAGGGCATCCAAGCCCCCTCCTCCAACTATATATATACCGCTGAAAGCATTTTCAGAGATATCCTCAAACCCTTCACTCTCTGCCGGCCGATACTCCCCGGTTGACAGATTATGCCACCCCTTCAGGCTATCATCCCTTCCAAACAATAATCTACGGGAAGAATCCCTACCGCTCGTCAACAAAGTAACGTCATTCCCGGACTCATTATGGATCTCCATCAATTTCCTGAGATCGCCATTACTCAGAATATCCACATTGTGCACGAGAAACGGCTCACCTCTCAGCAAATCCGAAGCATAGGCCAATCCACCTCCTGTGTCGAGCAGCATTCCCGTTTCATCGCTTATACATATCTTGACCCCGAAATCATTTGCATGTAGAAAATCAACTATCTGATCCGCAAAATGATGCACATTCACTACAATGTCATCGAAACCCTGCGATTTCAGTTTTAGTATAACCCTTTCCAACATAGGCTTTCCTCCAACCGGCACAAGAGCCTTGGGATGTTCAAGAGTCCAGGGTTTAAGTCTCGTGCCGAGTCCGGCGGCCAGAATCATAGCTTTCATAATCAAAATAAATTTTTATTCTTTATAAGTGCGGCGACAACGTTGACTCTTTGCCTTGCTCCCTGTGTATTAGGACTATCCGGGCAGCTGGATACTTATCGGCAAGCAGACGCGCCGCATGCTCTGCGCAATAGACCGAACGATGCTGCCCCCCGGTGCATCCGAATCCGATCTGAAGATTGGAAAATCCCCGCCGAAGGTATGTTTCTATTGACGGAGAAACAACCTCTACGGCATCGGTTACAAATTTCTGCACTTCTCCCCTCTCTTCAAGAAAATCTATGACCGGCCTGTCAGTCCCAGTTAGGGATTTATATTCGGCATACCTTCCGGGATTATGCATTCCCCTGCAATCAAACATAAATCCGCCGCCATTCCCCGTAAAATCCGCCGGATAACCTTTCTTGTATGAAAAACTGAATACTGAAACCTGCAATCCGGTTTCAGCATGTTTTGCGAACCGGCAGTCAGAGCATATGCAGTCACAAACCTTTTTCAATTCAGGATAACTGTCTATACCCCCTCTTACCATAATAGACTTCAGATTATTCAGTGCCGACGGGATGCTTTCTATGAAATAAGCCTTTCTCTCCACAAGTCCACGCAAACCATAGGCGCCAAGAACCTGTAAGGTCCGAAACAATGCGAAAAGATTCACATATCGGCTTTCTATGTCGTAATCCCTGTCTCTTGATGTAAATCTCGAGAGCTCCTCAAAATAATGCCCGAGCATCTCAGTCCGGAAATCATCGCTAAATTCCGCTTTCGCCTGCCATAGGAATGAAACCGCATCATATATCACCGGACCGAACCTCCCGCCCTGAAAATCTATAAAACATGGTTTTGAATCATGGACCATCACGTTTCTACTCTGAAAATCCCGATACATGAATCCCCACATTCCGGCAGGAACAGCAGTCAGGTCTTCTGCAAACTTTTCAAAATCATCCTCAAGACGGTCTTCATCAAAATCCACTCCTGACGGCCGCAGATATTCATATTTGAAATAATTCAGATCCCACATGGCCTGCCGTATATTGAATGCTCCGTATTCCGTGAAATCCATCCAATCCTCAGGATCGACAGACTGCATTCTCGCCAATTCACTCAAAGTCTCAACCACCGTTGACTTCACTGCATAAGGATCTTTCCGCTTCCTGCTGTCGCTTATAAGATCGAAGAGAGATACAGAACCCAGATCCTGCTGAATATAATGCATGCAATCATCTGTTACGGCGTACACCTCCGGCACGCGGATTCCCTCTTTGCCGAAAACTTCGGCAAGCCTCACAAATGCCTTGCAATCACGCAAGGAATCTCCGGCCACGCCGATACAACAGAACTCCTCTCCTTTTCCATCCTGGGTTCCACTTCCCTGCAATCTGAAATATTTCCTCCCCGATGCCGCTCCCGGAAGCCGAGACACTGAAGACGGAGGAAATCCCGCAAAATCATTATATAATTGTGAAAGTATTTCTATATCGCATTCCATATATATAAGACATTAGAAATTCTTAAGTTGTTATATTCACGCACGTACGCGCGATGAAATTT
>CAJTZS010000030.1 GCA_910584055.1 uncultured Muribaculaceae bacterium
GGACCCCAACATTAAAAGTGTTGTGCTCTACCAGCTGAGCTAGCGAATCATCGTTATGCCTTAAGGTTTGTCCCTCAAAAGCGATGCAAAATTACAACTAATTTTTGATTCCGCCAAATATTTCTTAAAAAATTTTTCAATTACCCCTCTTTTTTCGTAATTTTGCACTCAGAGATGGTTTCTCCATCCTTTATAATCGCGTATAATCGCGGCAACGCTGTTCCTTAGGGCTGTTGGCGCACATAATAATAAAAATATGGACATTTCAGTTGTAATACCTTTATATAACGAAGAAGAGTCGCTGCCGGAACTTACGCAATGGATTGAACGCGTCATGGTCGCAAACGGCTTCTCGTATGAAATCATTTTTGTAAACGACGGCTCCACTGACCGGTCAATGCGTGTGATCCACAAACTGGCTGAGAACAATCCTGCAATCCATGCAATCTCCTTCTCGCGCAATTACGGCAAGTCGCCGGCTCTCAACGTTGGTTTCAGACGCGCCGCCGGAGACGTAGTGATCACCATGGATGCAGACCTGCAGGACAGCCCGGATGAAATCCCGGAACTTTACCGCATGATTACCGAAGAGGGATATGACCTGGTGTCAGGATGGAAGAAGAAACGCTATGACCCCCTCTCTAAAACTATCCCGACGAAACTTTTCAACGCCACGGCCCGCAAAGTCAGCGGCATAAAGAATCTTCACGATTTCAACTGCGGGCTCAAGGCTTACCGCAACGAGGTGATCAAACACATAGAGGTGTATGGCGACATGCACCGGTATATACCATATCTTGCAAAGAATGCAGGGTATCATAAAATCGGAGAGAAGGTTGTGCATCATCAGGCCCGCAAATACGGTCACACAAAATTCGGCCTTGACCGTTTTGTAAACGGATACCTTGACCTCGGCACCCTCTGGTTCCAATCGAAATTCGGAATCAAACCGATGCACATTTTCGGCCTGCTCGGCTCCCTTATGTTCCTCATCGGCTTCATAGCGGTAGTGACGGTCCTTATATTGAAAATCATATCGATGAATTCCTCATCATATTATTTCTACGTCACCAACTCCGTATATTTCTACCTTTCTCTGGCATTCATGGTGCTCGGGGTCCAGTTCTTCTGCACCGGACTTATCGGAGAACTTATCACCCGCAACTCCGCCGAACGTAATAACTACCTAATCTCTGAAGAATTTTGACCAGTCGCGCTTATAAAACCTGTATATCCCTCCTGCTCGTGGCAGTATCCATGACAACCGCCGTCTGGCAGGGATGCTCTACGGACGAATGCCTACAGAACCGTAATGCCCTTCCCCTTGCCGGCTTTTACAATTCCTTCGAACCGAAGCAGACAGTGTCCATAGATTCCCTTGAAGTCTTCGGAGTCGGCGCTCCGGGAGACTCCATCCTCTCCCCCGGCACCCAAGCCCTCTCCCAACTGTATCTCCCGTTCCGGCTCGACTCTGACACCACCCGATATGTGTTCCGCTATCTCCATAAAGAGTTAGTTCAACACGACATCAAGGACACCGTGACATTCATATATTCACGCGACCCGCGGTTTGTGTCTTCAGCCTGCGGTGTCAGCTACGTTTTCGGCATCAAAGAGATTAGGTCAACCGGTTTGTTGATTGATTCAGTGGTCTGCCCCATGGGCGAGATAACCAATAAAGATTCCGAGAATCTCAGCATCTATTTCCGCGTATCCCCTCAATAAAATATCCCTTTAATAAAGGCATCCCTTAAATAAGTAATATAAGTAAAGGCATTCCTTAAATAAAACCTCCGAATTCCGCCAAGTGCCGAGGTGTGAGCCGAGAGTTTTGATAAAAATATATGACCAGATTAATAAAAATATTAGTCATTCTCCTTTTCCCGGTGCTTTCAGCCTCGGCGCAGGAGATTGCACCGGATAGCATTCCAACCGATTCAACAGCAACAATGCTGCCGATAGATTCTGTGTCCGAGAAGGCTCCGGTGGATTCTGTAGCTCCCAAGGCACCGCGGACTCCGCGTAAATCCACCCCGGTAGATATCGACGACAACAAACCGGTGGAGACCCTGCATTTTTACGACAAGCACGGAAACGCGCTGCCTGAACCCGTGCGTTTCCTCGCGGTGCTTGACACGGTGACAAAACCAAAATCAAAACCGGTTTACCCCATTTATAACGGCTGGACATTGGGTGTCAATTTTGCAGACGCAATTTTAATGGCCACCGGGCAGAAACACGCCAGTTTTGACGTGTGGGCAGACGTATCCTTACACAACTGGTTTTTCCCCGTGATTGAAGCCGGGGTAGGATTTGCCGATAATTCCCCGAAAGATTCAAACTTCACTTACAAGACAAAACCATCTTTTTACGCCAAGGTCGGCATGAACTATAATTTCATGTACAAAAGCGACCCTGCTTACCAGGTGTTCGTCGGATTCCGTTTAGGCTACTCAAATTTCAGATATGACGTCGATAACGTAAGCATATCCAACGGATACTGGGACGAGTCCCAGACATTCTCCATGAAAGGGCTTAAGGCATCCGCTCTTTATGGAGAGATTCTGGCAGGCATAAAGGTAAAGATTGTCGGCAATTTCTCCCTTGGATGGAATGCCCGCTACCACATGAAATTCAAAGTCAACTCCAAGACATCCTCCACCCCCTGGTTCATCCCCGGCTATGGCGCCAACTCCCCCTTCTCCTTCTCCCTCTCAGCCATCTGGCGCTTCGGCCAAAACAAGATAGACCCTCCCTCCTCCACCGAAGCCGTCCAATAGCGGGCGCTGCCCGCTCCCCCGTGCCGCGTTCCTTAAACGCGGTCCCCCGCGAGTTTGCGCGGCTTCCCGCGAGTCAGCTCATGCGCAGGCTTAAACCTTTCCATCCCGAATCGTGTTTAAAAAGAAAACATGATTTGAAACTATGAAGACACTTAAACCATATCTTTTGGCAACGGCCATAGCCGCAACGGCTGCCATATACGCTCCTTCCACAGAAGCATGCTCGCGCGTTTTTTATCAAGGTGCAGACTCCCTTTTCGTAATCGGACGGTCACTCGATTGGAAAACCCCGATACCCACCAACATTTACGTATATCCAAGAGGGATGCAGAAAGTAAGTTCCGACCAACCCAATCACATTTCCTGGACTTCCAGATACGGTTCAGTATATGCCGTAAGTTACGACGGAGGAATCACTGAAGGCATGAACGAGGAAGGACTCGTGGTCAACGGCCTTTTCTGCAAAGGCACGGTTTATAACGATGACAACGCCTCTGCAAAACCTCAGATGTCGCTATCTGTATTTGTGGCGTGGATGCTCGACCAGTGCGCCACAACCGACCAAGTCGTCTCCCTCCTTGAAAGCACCCGGTTTGCCGTTCAGGGAGCCACTTTCGACGGGGGGACAGTCTCGGCCCTTCACTGGGGCGTGACCGACAAATCAGGCAAAAGCGTAATATTCGAATTCGACAAAGGCAAGATAAACATATATGACATGGGAGACTACCGCGCCATGACCAACGATCCCAACTGGCCGCAGATGACAGCCATCATCAACTATTGGAACAAGATCGGAGGACAGAACATGCTGCCCGGGACTGTCGCCAGTCCCGACCGCTGCGTGCGGGCAAACTATTTTGCACATCACGTTAAAAAAGCCGATGATGTCAACCTCGCAGTGTCCATCTGCCGCAGCGTGCTCATCAATTCAAGCGTGCCATACACATATGAAATTCAAGACCAGCCGGAACTCAGCTCAACACAATGGCGCACATACAGCGTGCCCTGTAATCTACGCTATTATTTCGAAATAGTCACCAATCCCGGCTATTATTATATCGACCTTCACAAAGTGAATCTCCGCAAAGGCGCGCCGGTAATGAAACTCGACACATCGAAGACAACAGACCTTGTCGGCGATGCCACCAACCGCCTCAGACCTTCCGCTCCCTTCACCCCGATGTATTAATCCCCCATCCCCCACCCGCCTATCCCATCGTATCAATCCCCATCACGCCCCATTCAGCCCCATCCCGCCCTATTCGATAAATAAATTTTAGCTTTAGCTAAAATTTCCGTATCTTTGGCGTATGAAACAAATTTTATTCGCAATTCCGCTGCTTGTCATGGCAGCCGGCTGCACCCACAAAACTGAGAATAATAAAGGAAATATGGAATATTCGGAGGGCACCGTTCATATAGGCTCGGCAATCGGCTGGAGAAACTCAAAGCCTGTCAATGCATTGCCTAAAGCCACGGCATTCCGCATGAGCGGCAACTACTCCGACAACGTTGCCATAACTCTCAATGCCGACGGCTCCCCGGTATATTTCCCGGATCCGAGCGATATCTCGGCCAACTCCGCCCCTACAGATTTAGGCGACGGATGGTGGCTCAACAACCAGGGGATTCCCTCCAACTCCGTATTCACGAAATATACCTTCGGAGAATACTCCAAGTTGAAAAAACTGCCGTCAATCGCCGAACTTAAAGCCGCCGTCATTCCGGGGGCAAAAGTGTCTGAAATGCGCGAGCTCCCGTTTTCAATAACGGAAGCCCGGCAAAATCTTGACTCTATCAAGAATTATCTCAAGACATCACCTCAAGGCAATCTTATTCAATTCATTCCCTGACCTTACAACATATATCCCGGCATCGAGAGCAGGCATTTTGCCGTCAATAACCGTTCCGACCTTTATACCTCTGAGATCATAAATGTCTCCGGAGAGAACATCTGTGCCGGTTTCAATATCGTTAATCCCGCTTCCACCGACTGTGGAAAGGAATGAGACGACTCCGTTATTTTCCGTAATACCGCTCAATTCCACGCCTAATGATTTTCCCGACCATGACTTGAGAGCGGGAGTCGTGGAAGATCCGAATGCGCGCACATTCTTACTGCCGGGGAAGGGATCCCCGGTGCGTGTACTTTCCGGATATATATAATATCCGTCAAAATCCTGATCGGTGGGATAATCCTGAATATTATCCGCTTCAACAAGGTCAACATACTGATGATCCTTGGCGTTGTTCACCTTATTTTTGGAAAACACGTCTTGATCGAAATCCACGTGCCACACCAGCATTCCATGCCCCGGGATATACTTGTCCCAACCTGTCTGCTGACGGTTCTCGAAAAGATAAAACTCCTGTTCCCTATCCGTCTTTACAATAAACGCCTTATTCGTGTCGGCAAGATTCTCAAGCGAGAGGGAGCCGGGGGTCATTATATCCGGAGTGATCCAGTCGAGGGCATAACGTTCATAGGCGGAATAGTTCGGGGGTGTCATCCCGTAATTATTATAGGGGCCGTAATCCATCACCGAAAACTCCTTGGGAGTGAAAGCCACGTCCCAATAGTTGGAATAATCAACGGTAGAATAAAGGTCGGGAAGCCCCATCACATGACTGAATTCATGCACGAACGTGCCGATGCCGTCCGGACGGTTGGCATAGATATAATTATACCCGTTGTCACCGATTATGCCGCAAGTTTCGTTCGAACATGCATAGCGGTCGATATAGACGCCATCCAGTTCCAACGGATCACCGTTGACATCCTGATTCGGCGCGGTGGCAGTTGAAATTTCCCAGGAATGAGGCCATATGGTGTTTTCCTGTCCAAGGGTATCGGCTTCGCCATAACCGGCATAAAACACGTAAACATTATCCACGTAGCCGTCGCCATCGCGGTCATAATCCCTGAAATTTATTTCAGAATCCAATGCCTTGCAGGCATCTATAATCATCTGGTGAGGTCTGATATCGTCACCGTTAGCGAGGTTTCCCCCATAATAGCTTACATTCTGCGGAAGCGTCACCGGTCCGAACACATCGAATTCCGGATCAAACTTCCCGTTTGAATTATCGAGAAACCAGTCGCGTGCCGAGCCGGTGCCTCCATATGTGTCGAATCCCTCCTTATTTAGCATCTCAGTGAAATATGTCTTGGCATCGATCTTATTGTATGGAGACTTGTTTTTTGAATTGAACCTGACATCCTTAAACTCCGCAAGTATCACCAACACATTCTGTTTCCCTTTGCATGGGAACGAATAATCATAAAGCCCGGGGCCACGCGTTCCGCCAGTCATTCCGGAAGCGAAAGCCGGCACGCGGCTTTTGAGTTGGAACCGACCTTCGGCCACTGCCGATTCGGCATCAACACGCGCCTGAGCCTCTTCCTTCTCGGAAGCATACACATACCCAAGCTTCCCGTCATGCCTCAGCAAGCGTCCGTCAAGGGAATAGATCCTCTTGCACGAAGCGTTTCCTCGCTTAACGATTGTTATCTTAGAACCGTCAGGTTGCGTCACGGTTATAGGAATCCTCAGCGCCGGCTTGCTCCATCCACAAACCGCCGACAAGGCAATTGCGGCTATAAAAACATATTTCTTCATTCAATTATCTTTAAACATCTTTAAAGAGGCTCTTTAATGATAAAAGAGCCTCTTTACCAATGCGAAATTAATGAAATTTATTTTATCAGCCAAACATATCAAAGGATTATCTTGAGTGTCCGTGTTTCTCCCGAAGCGAAATGCGCCACGACCACCACAACGCCCTTGATGCCTGCATCAACCGTCATGTGCTTGGTCGCCTTGGCGGCAAGTTTTCGCCCTTCGAGGTCGTAAAGCTCAAGACCTTCGACATCCCCCTTAGCTATGACGCAGCGCACAGCGCGGTCGTAACAGAGCGAGCAGCCTTCGTCAATTCCAATCTCCGAAACGCCGGAAGAGGTCACACAGAAATAAACCTCCGGTGCATCCTTGATCACGGCAAAACCATTCGGCGTCATTGCATACAGCCGAACTCCATACATCCCCTCCCCGGCAATCGCTGACAGATCTAACGATGCCGAGACTGTGCCGGTTTCATTTATATTCCCAAGAATCAACGTCGGCCCGAATTCTAACGTGGAGACAACGGCAGAAGGGTCTGACATTGGAAACACTTGCGCCGCTATACCATAGCCGAAATACATACCGCGATTTTCAATCACCGCCGAGAGTACCACTTCCGCTTCTGCGTTAACTTCATAAACATTCGGAACGTCACTGCCACCCTCTTTCTCTTCTGTCAGCGTGGCGTTGCGCGCTGTTAATTCATTCACACGGAAAGAGACTGCACTGTTTGAATTCATCCTTACCGACCCGCTCCAGTCATACAGTTCGCCTGTTTTTACATCTTCGAAACGCAGTTTGTAAGCCGTTATCCTTGTAGGAGCATATACGCCCGGCAATATTCTGAAAACTATCGTCTTTTCTTCGGTCGCAGACCCACCGGCTCCAAGAGACACATCTATAATGTCAGCCTCCATGGCCCGCGTGTCTCCGCTGTAGAGACAAGGCTTCAATCCTGCCGAAATGTCATTGGAAGAAGTGTTGCTCAACGACACCTCCAGGTGGGTGGCGCATCCATAATATAACTTGTCTAAAATTTTAGCTTCGGTTATACTCAACGCCTTTGGCACAGATTGCGAGATTTCATATTTTCCTGCAGATTTAATCAGATAAAAATAATTTAGTTCATCCGCTGCCTTAAGCACCGGAAGCCATTCGGCATCCGCCATGTCAGCATTTTGCGAGCACACCGTCACTTTATAGGTGCCGTCTGGCAATTGCGCAGGAATCGCGAAAGTCACCTCCCCGGGATATCCGGAATATGAGATTGAATATCCGCCATCAACAGGCTTGGTTGTCGGGGCATTCACTTTACCCGATTTTATCGTGACAGACCTGATTGCAGCCGCACCGTCCATCGATTCCAGGGTCACGCCGAAATTCACGGTGATGTCCCTGAAATCCGTGTTCATCCAGTATCCTTGTCGATCGCCGTATGCCAACGACATTGTCACGGTCTCTCCCGACACCGTTGCCGAAAGGTTACCGAACTGCGTCATCCTCGGAGGGTTGGAATCGGTTGCCGTAGGCTGAATACCGACAACCGCATCCTGCCCGAAGTTATAACCGTCCGTACCTGTGCCTCCACCTATTCCGACTGCGCCGGGGTCAAGTGCGGCAAGCAGGAAATATCCGTCTGACATTCCTCCCCAACCCCAATTGAAATGGAAATAGCCATCGCCCGCATAGCCGTCGCACACGAACTCATGACCGACAGATGAAGAAGCCCCGCCATAGAGGACAGGACGCCCCGCCGCCATCTCCTCATAAAGCATATCTTCCCATTCCTGAGCCGTATAATAATCGCGCTCGCAGTAAGCTATACCGGGATTGTAAGAGAAATTATTGACCAAAGCAGCAGCGGCGAAACGCGACAGCGTACCCGAACCGCCCATGCTGTAACTCATCTTTGTGGAATAACCGCATGCCTTCATGAGCGTAGCCGCGGCCTTCGCCTGCTTCTCATCATATTTTCCGGGTTTGTAAGCGTCAAGCATGTTCTCCCAATCGAAAGATATGCGGAGACTTATTGCGGATTCGCCTTGTGCCCCTGTAGGCAACGTTATCGACCCGGTTCCGTTTCCACGCTCCGGATAGTTCCAATATTTCATCACCTGGGCCATAGCTGTCGCCACGCATCCTGTAGGATAGTTCCTTCCGTTTACGCTCGGCACCTCCGAATTATACGGTGCATCCTGATTCCACTGCGTAGACATCAAAGGGGCAACGACCTTTCGCCCATCCTTAATCTGGCGGGAATCCATATAGCTTACACCCCGAGATGACGCATATTCAATCTGGCGTCCGTATTCCGCGAGCCACCACTGCATCTGCGGCGGAATAGCATCCTTGTCAAAACTACCGCCATCGCTATAGCCCAACAGAGGAGCGACGCAATCGTCGGCAGAAACTACAACATATCCTTTATTCGATTTATTTGAAAAAACATATGAAGCAGGTGTTCCTGCATCAGAATAAAAGGTATGCAACAACATTTTGCATTCATCTCCCTTTCCCTTTATAAATTTTTGACCTTTATCAATCCTGCCCAAGGCATCATCAGGAGACAAAACTGCACCTCTGACAATAATGCACATAATGGACAAGAATGAAAAAATAAGTATCTTTCTCATAAACATGGTATTATTAAGATTGAGGGGCGAGAATATCCCGCCCCTCTCAAATATAGAAAGTTTGTTAATGAACTTGTATTGAAGATTCAAAAAATTACTCCTGCGGCCTGGTCATCACCATTTGCTGGCTCGTACCTATATTACCCAATATATCGCTGAAGTCGGGAGAGGTGACAATGAGCCATATCTTATCTTCCGGTGCGAAAGTAATGGTTTGTGTCTCTTTATCAAACTCAGCGCGGAGTGTTATATCATTAGCAAGGTCCGCATATCCGGAAATCTTGGTATTTGATCCGCATGCAACAATCAGGTGTGCCTGATCATACCATCCTATTCCGAACGGCAGGTCAATCTCGACATAAGCTTTACCCGTCGCCTCATCTTCTACGAGATAGCCGTAACATCCCATGTCATCAAAGCCACATAGACCCATGATAAGAAGCTGACCTTCTTTATATTCCTCGGTTCCCTCAGGATACCCGGTAATAGACATGGACCCTACAGCCGGCTGACCATCCCTATCAACATAACTCATACTCCATTTTCCCGGGATGATATCATACAATGGCAACGATTCATTGTCAATAACCGTTACAAGCGTTGAGGACACCGTTCCAATGGTCGCACCCTCGCAAGAGGCGATGCTGATAGTGAATGTCCTATCTCCGGTTTCTTCGTAATCGTCAAGAAGGGAAATTTCTACATCTACAGTCGATACTCCCGCCGGGAAGTTGATAGTCTCGGATGTAACAATATAATTGCCGCTCCATTTGCCGTCTCTTTCCTCATAGGGAACCGCCGGAATATTTCCTGTCCCTTCCACTTTTAAATTGACAACCACCGGACCGTTTGCATTTCCAGAAAGTGTGATTGGCACATTAATCATCCCTTGATTCTCCTTGACGGAGAGTTCGTTTTGACCCATCTGCACAGTCACGCCACCGGCTGTATTGAAATCTTCTTTGTCGGAGCAACCCGTCAATGACAGGACACCAAACAGAAGACCGAATATTTTAAAATATTTCTTCATTGTTTATGATTTGTCGGTTTAACAATAATTAATAGCCCGGGTTCTGATAACCTGCAAGCTGCGGATTGGTATCCATCTCATTTGTAGGAATGGGAAGCACGTACCTGTAATCGCCCGGCTGGTATATAGTCTGAGCACTGGCAAGAGTGAGAATAAGGGGGGTATCAGTAAATTCACCCATATAGTTGACATTACGCGTGAAACCGAGTCCCCATCGACGCAGGTCACTGATACGGAAACCCTCCCCGATTAACTCTTTCGCACGTTCGTTGCGGACTTCATTCACCAAGGCCGGTCCCATATAAGTCTGATCTTCATAGCCTTCTATTCTTGCCTTACGCAACGTGTTCAAAGCATTATTTGCCTTTGTTTTTTCTGCGTCAGTTCCAAGACTTCCGGCCTCCGCGATTATCAAATAAATCTCACTAAGGCGGAATGGTTTCGGTTTATTCCTGAACGCATTGGAACTTCCGGTATTAAACACGGGATTCCCGGGATATTTTATGAAAACCGGTGCATAAACTGTCCCCTCATCCGCATTTATTTCCCCCGGTTCTACAAATGCGATGTAACGTATATCAAAATTGTCATACAACGCGAGTGCAGACGAAGAAAGAACATAGTCACGAGTACCCGGAGTATTACTTAGCCATGCTGTGCCGGTTGCAGGAACCGCGCCGTTCTGGTTTAGGTCTCCATATGGTACGAAAATCAGTTCACTTCCCGAATCAGTAACCCACATGTTCATGTATTCATCTGGATCGCTCAACTCGAACGGACCTGCCAAAACTTTTTCGGCTTTTTCTATAGCTTTTGAATATTCACCTTTCAGCAATGCAATGCGCGCTTCAAGAGCATATACTGTGAACGTGCTGAGATAGGCAGCATTCGGGGCAAGATTTGATTTGGCATCTGCTGCTCCGGACTCTTCAAATTCTTTCAAATCTTTCTCAGCTTGCGCAAGATCGCTCTCTATCTGGGCATATACTTCTGCCAGAGAGGCGCGACCCTTATATTTAGAATAATCACCCGTAGGAGCGAATTCCGTAACCAGAGGAACACCTGAATTGGCGGCAGTAGGATCGGACACAACATAAGAATTGCAATAACGCTCGGTTAGGTAATAATAGAAAAACGCCCTCGCCCAATACGTTTCGCCTCTATAACGTTTCAAAGATATCTGGTCAGCTTGGGAAAGTCCCGGCGTTGCAAGAACTTTCTCTATCTGCGGCAGAAAATAATTAGCATCTGCTATAGCACCATAAGGGGATGCCCAGAAACTCTCAAGTTCTTTGTCGCTCGACAGAATATTTCCTGCACTGATCGGACCTATGCGGTTACCATTTACAACTGTGCCGATAAACAAATCCGCCTGTATGTCAGGATAGCTGACAGAATTGCCTCCGGTGAGCGAACGTATGCTGTTGTATAGACCGTTCCTGAACTTCATCGCATCCTTTTCGGTCTGAATCGCCGTCTCATCGTTGAGCGTACCGGCCGGAAGCTCATTCATGTCGCACGATGTCAGCATGGAGGCGGTCAGGAATATACTAAAAAATATTTTCTTCATAATTACAAATCCAATGTGTTTAGAATGTTACTTCAACCCCTAATTCATACTGACGGGTATTGGGATATGCAAACAGATACATGTTTGTCTGCGGCTCCGGATCATACCCGCTAAAATCGGTCACGGTCCAAAGGTTGCGACCTGTGAAATGAAGGGTAACGTTGTCAAGTTTTGCTGCATCCATCCATTTTTTAGGAAGCGAATACGACAATGTAAGGTTCTTGAGACGCATGAAGGATGCATCATCAATCAGACGGTCATCGAATTGAATTGTCTCGCTCGGTCCCGGATACATTGTAACGTCGCCAGGTTTTGTCCATACGTTAAGCATATTCGTAGTCTGATTAAGATTCTGAACGCCTTGCGCCGCATTGTTAAGGAAGAACGCATCATTGTTCATCATGTATTTTTTGGCAGCCCAAACAAAATCAAGCTGGAGCGCAAGGCCCTTCCAACGAAGGTTAGTCCCGAACCCCCCATTCCATGGAGCGAATGGACTCTTTCCTGTCATTACGGCATCTTCCTCTTCGTTGTAAACTTTAGTTACATTATCGTTTTTGTCAAGCCACATCTGCTTGCCATCGCGAGGATCAACACCTATGTAACGTACTGCATAAAACTCACTTGCTTTATGACCGACCTGATAGCGAGTTCCCGTGCTGCCAAGTGTATAATAATCACGGCCATTGAACAATTCTGTGATTTCGTTCTTATTATAGTTGAAGTTTACACGTACACCCCAGAACCAATCGCGGGTCCTGATTATATCCGCATTTAGAGAGAGATCCACACCAGTATTTGTCATTGAACCTATATTACCGGCACCGCTCTCGAAACCTGTTGTGTAGCTCCATGGAATATCCATCAGCATGTCCACTGTAGTTTTCTTATAGAAATCGACGCTACCGGTAAGGATGTTAAGTACTTTGAAATGAATACCGGCATCGAACGATTTCACAGTTTCCCACGACAGCTCATGATTGGATGGGTTTGACAATCCCCATGATGTTTGCCCATTGCCATAACCATCCTTATATGTCCCGACAGCTCCAAAGAATTTATAATTATCAATACCTGCCGTGTTACCGGTTGTACCGTAGTTGACACGCACTTGAAGTTCATTCAGCCATTCTACCGGCTGGAGGAATTTCTCGTTCTTGGCATTCCACATACCGCCTACAGAGAAGAAATTCGACCAACGGTGACCCGGAGCGAACTTGGAACTGCCATCGCGACGATATGAAGCTTCAAAGAAATAACGATCATCAAAATCATAATTCAACCTGAAAAAGAATGAATTGAAAGTTTCGTTTACCTTGGTCTGCTGTAAATCAGATGGAGTAACTGTAGTTCCTTGGTTGAGCAACATCAAACGTTTGTCTGTAAAACCGGATATAAATGCTGCAAAACCGTTTGATTTAGTTATGATGGATTCCTCTCCTGCAAGCACTGTGAAATTGTGTTGATCATTGAGTGTGAAATTATACTCTGCTGTGTTTGTATACGTAAAGGAATAATACCTCGAGAAACTTTGTTGGTTTGCACCGGTATTAACGCTTCCCACCGGAACATTACTTGAACCGACATGATCCCCCATCGGGGTAGTATAGGATTCATATGGATAAGTTTCCCAGTTAATCCGGGCATCATATGCATCAACAGCCTGCTGTGCACGAATAATGAGGCCTTCGATAGGCGTAATCTGCTCAAAAAGATTGAGATTGGCAGTTACGCGAGACCTGTATCTGTTCCATATAGAATTATAATGGTCAAGAGTGTAGGGACGGTTAACTGTGTAATGAAGTCTTGCAGCCCGATCTCCGTAAACAATGTTCCCATTCTGATCTATCTGATAATAGTTCGGAGAGTCATATGGCAACGCAACACGGGCAAGCGCCATAGGACTTGAGATGTCAACGCCATCTGAGGCACGGGCATCTATAGTGGTCAGATATTTAGTATAACCGAGATTGGATTGCAAACCTACGCGGAACCAGTCGTTGACCTTTACGTTCAACGCAGCGCGAAGTGTCTCCCTTCGCATGTTTGAATGTTTTACTATTCCATCTTCATCGAAATGGTTGAGAGAAATGAAATAGTTGAGTCGGTCGCTTCCTCCCCGTACTGAAGCATCAATGGAATAAGTAGGTGAACTTTGATTGAATATTTCTTTTCTCCAATCAGTGTTTATACCATATTTATTAACCACGTTTCGAACTTCATCTGCCACTGGACGACCAACTTTATCTCGAAATTCTATATACTGTTGAGAATTCATCAAATCAACATTGTCCTCCACCATCTGACTCCAGCCATAATTGGCGCGGACAGTCACTTTCGGAGCCTCACCCATAGCGCCTCTTTTGGAGGTGATGACTATAACACCATTAGCGGCACGAGAACCATATATAGCTACCGCCGAAGCATCCTTGAGCACCGTGATATTCTGAATATCATTAGGATTGATTGTTGTGAACACTGTAGAAGACACAGGTGCGCCATCGAGGATATAAAGAGGAGTGTTACCGCCATTTAGCGAATTCACACCGCGGATGCGGACTGCACTACTCGGCGCACCTGGCTCACCGGTGCTTGAAAGCACGCTCAAACCGGCAACCTGACCTTGAAGGGCATCCATAAATGTAGGAGTCGGAATATTTTCGAGCTGTTTCTCGCCCACTACGGCAACAGACCCTACAACTGAACCGAGCTTTTTGGCTGATCCATAACCCACAACAACAAGTTCGTCAAGATCCGAGTCTGTACTGGTGAGTTTCACAACAAGATTGTTACGCAACGCTACTGTCTGAGTGGTATAGCCTACGTAGCTCACCTTCACCTGCTTCACATTGGCAGGAACGTTGAGCGTGAACTTACCGTCAGCGTCCGTAGCGACTCCATTGCCGCCGCCGACTGGCAGGATCGTGGCGCCGACAAGAGGCTCGTTGTTCGCTCCGTCGACAACCGTGCCGTGATAGGTGCGCGTCTGGGCGGATGCCGTCAGGCCGCTGACTATCAGCGTCATCAAGATTAAAAACAATTTTCTCATACGTAATAATTTAGAGATAAATTATTACGTATGAGAAAACATTTTCCTGTGTATCAGTATGTTATATTTAGATTATAAATTAATGCAATTCTTCGATGATAAAGTCCGAAAGGTTATTGGTTTCTGATGAGAAATTCGCGCCTATAAGGAATATCTGGCGGGAATCAGCTTTGAAAGGCGCAGCGTAGTCGCGATCGCGTATCTGCTGCAGCGCGGCCTCAGCCGTGGAGTCGATTTTGAACTCGAACACGTATATGAACCTCTCGCTCATGACAACCATGTCGGCGCGGCCGGATGCCATCGTTATCTCTGTCTGAGTGTGGAAGCCGGCCATGCTGAACACAACCTGCAGGATATTCTGGAAATAGACCTCCTTATCTTTGAGAGTGCCCGGGGACACGGATGCGATCAGAGACTGAAGACGCTCCATAAACTCCGCCGCCTTCCCGTCAAAAATATCCCTGACAAAACGGGAGATGTCGAAGGTTGACTGACGGTCGCCCTGGAACACATAGTTGCGGTATAGGGACGACCAGAATCCTGAACTGACCTCCATGTTCGGAAAACCGAGGGTGTATTCCTTGAATACGGAGTCATAACCCTTGATGGTAAGGTAGCCCGACTGGTACAGCAACGCAACCAGATTTCGTTCCGGATTGGTCATATCCTTTAGCTCGTCCCCGCTACTGCGTTGCCCCTCAAGGTCGGAGAAGGCGAATCCGGTCTTCTTGAATATTTTTATAAGGTAATCGGGGGAACCGGAGCGGAACCAGTAATTCTCTATTTCTGAATTGGCGAACGCTGTCAGTACGCTGAAAGGATTGTAGATCCCTTCGCCGGGGTAACAGAAATGGTAGCCGTCATAGTTTTTTCGGAACTTCTCCCATACATCATCCTCTTTCTCTCCATGTGTGCCAGCGAACCTCGACACAGACTCCTTGAAATTCTCCCGGAACTCAGACTCGCTTATACCGCAGATGCTGTTATATGGTCTGAGCATGGATATGTCGTTGAGGTTATTGAGTCCGGAAAATATCGTCACCTGCCCGAATTTCGTGACGCCCGTCAGCATGGCGTAGCGGATGAACTCGTCGCTCTCCTTCAGGACGCCGTAAAATCCCCTCAGCTGCAACCGCATGCTTTCGTGAAGCCCGTCATCGTGCATGGTCTCGAGGAGGGGCTTGTCGTATTCGTCGATGAGTATCACCGCATTGCGGCCCGTCTTCTCGACCGCACGCCGGATTAGGGAACTGAACCGGGAGCCGATAGATTCCGCAGCCTCGTTCTTCCCATATATGTTCTCATATTCACTGAGCAGATAGTTCAGCTTGCCCTCCAGTTTAGAAGGGTGTTCATAGCTCTCCCCGCTTAGGTCGAAACGAAGAACCGGGTATGCCCCCCATTCATTCTCAAGACCCTCCATGGCAAGACCTCTGAAAAGTTCCCTGCGCCCCTCGAAATATGCTTGTATGGTTGACAACAGCAGACTCTTACCGAACCGTCTCGGGCGGCTCAGGAAAACGTACTTGTTGGTATTGACAAGTTCATGGATAAGCGCTGTCTTGTCGACATATAGATAATTTCCTTTTATTATTTCAGAAAATGTCTGGATTCCTACCGGATATTTTATGATATTTACCATACTGCAATTGTTATATATTGCAAATATAAAGAGAATATTTGACTCTGAAAAATATCCAATCGAAAACAAAGAGGCTCATCGCGAATTTGCGATGAGCCTCTTATATTAATTCAATCAGATACTATTTGTTTAGCTGATCATTGATAATATTGTTGTAATCCTTTTCAGAGCGTGGAATTTCATATCTCCAGCCATTGCAATAAGAAGGTTCATAACTTCCTTCGAATGCAGGCATGAAATTATTTGAATTTACATCACCCTCTTTCCAGATTTCACGTTTTACAGGCACATTCCAACGTTTGAATGAGAACCAGGCATCACCTTCACCCCATAGTTCAATACGTCTGTACAGTCGGATTTCTTCGCGGAGGTCATTCCCTGTCAAGGTACATGTATAGCCCGACATACGGTTGCCGTTCAATTCTTTCATGCAATTCTGGGCAGTAGTGTTGTCTCCCTGTTCAAGAGCCGCCTCAGCCTCCGTTAAAAGCAATTCCGAAGCCCGTAAGAAAGGATGCTGTGCATCTCCAAGCTCTTCGACATCGCCCCAGAACTTGATTTGTGCACCAAACTGCACGCGTGTCGCTCCAATATTCTGAGCGAACCAATTGTATAATGATTCAACGAACTTAGGATTCTGGCAAGCTTGAGGTGTAACGTCCAACATCTCGCCCAGGTTATACCCCTCAAAGAAGATTCCACTGTTTTCATAGCCTTCCGGTGTGTTGTAGCGACTCCACAGTGTAATGGCAGCGGTCATTTGCGGATCTACAAGCCACATATTCATTCTTGCCGGATATACATAATCCGCATTCCAGAAGTCTTTTTCCTCAAAGCCGTAATCCACGTAGAGATCAGCCTTGTCGGGAGTCCAGAAAAGTTGGCATCTTACATCCGATTCGTTCTTCTCGTATATCTGTTTATATAACTTCCAGCTGATTGCACCGGCTCCTGACCAGTCATAAGATGTTGCGTAACCGCCATTGCATGCGAAACTTGCACCCCAGGAGTTATAACCAAGGTAAGTTTTGTTGAAGTCATTATACCATAGCCATTCGCCGTTCGCTTTTCCAAAACCGGCAAGATAATCTGTCGGAGACATGATGGGATAATTAGCACGTGCCTCATTTGCCATTTTCTGTGCCATAGGCCAATCGTGATTAATAAGCGCTATCCTTGAAAACAGACCTTTGGCAACATTGATATCAGGTTCATACCCCTTCGTACGGGATTTGCCACTCTCTGTGAAAAGAGTAATGGCATCATTCAAATCTTTATAGATCTGTGTCACTGCTACATCATATGTTACAAGTGGGGATGGATCCGAACCCGGCGTAAGGCGGAGAACGTAGCACAGCGCATTTCCATTCTCGCGATCTTCATATCTCGGGCCGTAAACCTGCATCAGACGAATATAAGCATGAGACCTCAATGTAAGAGCCTGCGCTTTGATAAATTTCACATCCGCCGGATCACCGGGCACGTTATCGATACAAGATAAAATGACATTAGCCTGATTTATGAGATTGTAAGCATACATCCAAGCATAACGTCCACCATTTCCCGAATCGCGGGTCATGAAAACCCAAGCTTGCCCTTCTTTCTGGCTTCCCCAAAGGAATGAGTCGGCAAAGTCCGGACTTGGAGAATCGCCATAATATGTCTGAAAATACGCCTCTCCACTTCCGAAGCGTTCCGTATAATCAGCACCATAACCTATATACATCGCTTCGCATGCGCCCCAAAGAGCTGCTCTCGCCCCTTCAACGCTTTGTCCCACTGCTGCATCGCTGACAAGATCGATAGGCGGCTGCTCCAGGTAATCGCTTGAGCATGCCGTCATTACGGTCACCAACGCTGATGCAAATAAACCTTTTATTATTTTGTTCATGATTCTTATTTTTAGAATTTAACACTCAATTGGAATGCAAACACCCTTGCCGGAACATAGTATTTACCCTGACCGCCTCCAAAACTATACTGAGGATTCATACCTTTGCGTTTTGTTGCTGTGAAGAGGTTGTCAATCGACATACCGATGTTTATATTCTGCATCTTAAGTGCGCTTACCCATTTGGAAGGAAGGTCGTAAGAAATGTTGAGATTCTTGAATACAAGATACGATGCATCCGTTAACCAACGGGAGGAAGTGCCGTTGTTCTTTGCAGAGTTAGAGGTGTTGACCTGCGGTGTAAGAGAGTCATCGATATCGGCATTGCTGGCGATATATGCATTGTATGTCTTTCCTCCGACGGTGATCTGTTTCATCTCATGTTCCACGGCACCGGCAGGTTTCTCTGTCCATGAATTGAAAAGATCTTTGTGCATGGCCTTCGGTTCTGTTGTCACATTCATGAGGTCTTGATAATTGTAGTCCATAACCTTACCGCCGAGGCTATAAGTGAAGAGCATACCGAGATTTATACCTTTCCAGCTCAGGCTTGTCCCGAATGAGCCATATACAGTGGGGAATGCATCGGCCTGAACTTTTGACGTTGCATACGAGGGTGTATTCGTATATAGCTTGTATCCGTCGCCATCGGGAATTGCGACCAAAGAACCCTGTGATGCTGCGTTCTGCACATATGTATGGAATTGCGATTCGTTTTGATGAGCCACACCGTTTTCATCCCAATAGGTCAATTGAGGAGAATTCAAGTCAATCTCGTATAGGGATTGTCCTGTCACGCGATCAACGCCATTCCAGGTTTTCGTGTATATGGAGCCGAGGCTCTGTCCAAGGAACCACCCGTTACCGGGCATGTCATGCGCCTCTGGGAGTTTGATGATTTTATTCTTCATGAAAGTAGCGTCAACATTGAAATTCCATTTGAATTCCTCGTTTCTGATGATGTCGACACCAAACTGCAATTCCCAACCGACATTCTGCATTGTTCCGATATTTGCCAACGCTGTCGGATTGGCGCCTTCATCACTCATCGTGCCTCCTGAAAGCGGCTTGGTAACGTTGAAGATAAGGTCGGTATTGCGTTTGTTGAAATACCCGACACTGAAATTGAAACGGTCATTGAACAGAGAACCTTCCAATGCTATGTCAAATGTGCGCGTAGCCTCCCACTTTAGGTTCTGAGATGCCAATTGAATTGGCACAAGTGTATTTGCTTTATTATAAGTAATAATCTGATAAAGATTATAGTATGAATAAGCTCCTGCTGTGGCATCGTTACCCACGGCGCCATATGCGGCACGAAGCTTAAGGTAGTTGAGCCAATTGAGATTGTGCATGAATTTCTCTTTTGTGATTATCCAGCTTGCTCCCGCGCTCCAGAATGTACCCCATCTATGGTTCTTTTCAAAATATGACGAACCGTCGCGACGTATTGATGCCTCTGCGAAATATTTCTGGTTAAAGTCATATCTCGCCCTACCGAGATATGACTCGGAACGAATCTGAGTGGTTTCCTGAGTAGCTTGATTTGTCGTAGAGAAATTCGAAAGTGAATAAATCTCGGGAAGAAGCTGGTTCTGGACATTCACACTATGTCTGGAGCTGGTATATTGATAATTTTCATGATCCAAAAGGACATCCACATGATGCTGACCATAATCGTGTCCCCAATAAAGCTGCTGCATGAAAGTGTGGCTGTTGTATGCGTAGTCATTCTGGTACAGACGGCCATTTGGCGTTTGCCCCGATCCATTCTGATTATTCATATATTGCCAATAATTTGTCTTGTCACGGTGTATGTTGCCTCGAAGTGTAAGCTCAAACCCATATGGAATTATAAAAGTTCCAAAAAGAGAACCGTCAATTACATTGGATGTGGTCTCTTTCTTGTCAAGACGGCTTGTCCATGCAACATTCGTACCCTGCGAACCAAGATATGCAGCCGTGTTCCAGACATTGTATCCTTCAGCATCCTGAAGTATCTCACCCGTTGCATCATCGTGGGCATAATAAGGGAAGATTGGAGCTATATCCATAACCAGGAAAGGATTGTTGACATAGCCTTCGTCATCTTTCGATGTTATACCTCTGTTCTGTTTTGTATACATCGCAGCAAGATTAAGTCCCATCTTGAAATACTTAACGGGCTGGAAGGAGGCGTTTAAACGTCCGTTGAAACGTTCGAAATCCGTCTGCAGCATGTAGCCGTTCTCTTTGAGGTATCCGGCAGATGCAAATACATTGAATTTATCGGTCGCGCCTGATGCATTGACAGTGTATTCCTGACGATGTCCACTACGGGAAACGGCATCCCACCAATCAAGGTCTGTATATCCGGGGAGCGGATTGCCGCCTACGAATTGACCTTGCTCATTAAATAATTTATCCGCCGGCTGCCCGTAAACATTCTGATATGCGTAAGTGAAGAAATTATTCCGCATGTTTGCAATGGCATCAGCTTTTGTTGCAGATTCTCCTTCGGTTAGCCTTCCGTTCACTAAGCCTGTGAAGAACGACTGCATGAAATCATTTGCCTCCATCCTGTCATAGAACGGAAGTCCCCTGTTATACATACCTTGGCGAACCTGTAAAGTCACGTCTACCTTTCCATAAGTCTTAGCCCTTTTTGTAGTGATAAGAATCACACCGTTTGCACCACGGTTACCATAAAGAGCGGATGAGGCTGCGTCCTTAAGGACAGACATTGATTCAATATCGGCCGGATTGAGGTCAGCAATAGATCCTTCATAAACAATGCCGTCAACAACGCAGAGGGGAGAGCTTGTACCGGTTATTGAGTTGTATCCGCGAATAAGGATTGCAGGTGAAGAACCGGGGAAACCGACTGAGTTGTTGACCTGTACGCCGGGGGCGTTGCCTTCAAGGGCGGCGGTGACTGCTGTCACGGGACGATCTTCGATTTCCTTACTGCCCACAACGGCAACAGAACCTGTCAGCGACTCCTTATTGGCTGTACCATATGCCACAACAACCACGTCATCAAGATTCGAGGATGTGGAATGCAGATGAATCACCATGTTGTTCTGCAGCGATACCGTCTGCGAGTTGTAGCCCACGTAGCTCACTTTCACCTGCTTCACGTTAGCAGGCACGTTTAGTGTGAACTTACCGTCAGCGTCCGTAGCGACACCATTGCCGCCGCCGACTGGCAGAATCGTGGCACCGACGAGAGGTTCGTTGTTCGCCCCGTCGACAACCGTGCCGTGATAGGTGCGCGTCTGGGCCGACAGGCTCCAGCTGCACGCCATCAGCGTCATCAAGATTAAAAACAATTTTCTCATACTTAGTAATTTAGAGATAAGTTATTATCTATGGACAGATATTTTTTCTATTTAAATAAGTAAGCATGGGAATGACATTCTAAGAGGGGTAAATAGGCGAGTATCAAGTTAGTATGCTACAGTTACACGTTAAATCCGGTGCGAAATTGGCAAGATTTTTGGTTAAATGAAAAAAAAAATATATATTTGAAATTCAAATTTAAACAGTTTTTTATGATTTCGGCAAGATTCATAAATCCCCACACTGATTTCGGCTTCAAATATCTGTTTGGTCGAGAAGAGACAAAGGTGTTTTTGCTCTCTTTCCTTAATGAGGTTCTAAAAGGGGAGCGCCATATAGATAATATAGAGTTTATTGACAAGGAACGTATTCCCAGGTCGTATGATGACCGCACAATACTTTATGACGTACTTTGTCGATCGGAAAATGGAGAAGAATTCATTGTTGAGATGCAGCGCAAAGATGAGGGCAATTTCAAAGACCGCTGCATTTATTACGAATCATCGCTTATCGCCACCCAAGGGGAGCGGGGACGTGACTGGAATTTCAGCCTTGTACCGGTCTACATTATTGTGCTGATGGAATTTAATATATCGGGCGAAGATGTCTTGCTTAGACGAGATGTCGGACTGATGGACATGAGGACGAATGAACTTTTCTCCGACAAATTCCGTATGATATTTATAAACCTCAATGCGATGGACAAACTTGAGGTGGAGTGTAATGATAATTTTGAACGTTGGATCTATATATTAAAGAACATGGAAAAGCTAAAAGAGATTCCCTACAAGGAAGTCAACGACATGTGGGCGGATTTTGAAGTCGTGGCAGATGTCGGTTCAATGAATAAGGATGAACGGCGCAGTTATGAATCCGCGCTTAATAGTTACAGAGTTCTTTTAAGTGCCTTTAACAAGGCTGCCGAAAATGGCATGCAAGAAGGCATGCGAAAAGGTCTTCAACAAGGTATAGAGCAAGGTATAGAGCAAGGTGTGAAGCAAGGTATAGAGCAAGGTATAGAGCAGGGATTTGCCAAGGGTCGCACTGAAGAGGCAATAAGGATCGCCCAGAATATGAAACTCATGGGGTTCGATGCCCAAGCTATTTCCAATATCACCGGACTTCCCTTGAAAGAAATTAATCTGCTTTAGCATATTTATAAGTAGTTAATAAAAATTAATCGATACATGTGTAGTTGATATCTTGAACGCTAAAACTTGTTCTTTTTGGCCGATTTGGCTTTGTCATTCAGTCGAATATATTAATATTCTCCTTCATTCCGCAGCCAAATCGCCTCAAAAATAACTGCGTTTTATCTGTTCATTAATTTTTATCAACTACTTAATTTATTAGAGTGCCATGGACTTACGGGTTGTACCATGGCACTCTAATATTTGTCAAACGAAGTAGCGAGAGAGAAGTGCGTGTGATATTTTTGCTTGCTCCCACAAAGAGATGGGACGAAGATAACTTGTCTCCAATACCGAACTACGATGCCCTACCATATTCTGTATTATATGACGCGGAATATCCATGCCGTCGACAAGATTGCAGAATGCATGACGCGCAAAATAGAACGTTATACGCCTATGATCGCCAAGATCATGGCGCTTATAATATCTTGAAAGTCCTTTGTTTAAATTTCTGGCCAACATATTGAAGTAGTTAGCCAGCCTGTTCTGGCGTTGCGTAACGGAATAATTAATCGAAGAATCATAACATGGGAGCAAATAGTCTTCCGATCCTTTTCCCGACATGAGGCCAAGAATAAACTTTTCAATCCCAACAGTCGCAGCCACAATCTGAACAGGCCTGCCAGTCTTCTTTCTTGTGGTGGAAAATATTACAGTCTTCATCCTGTTTTCAGGAGAATCGTATGTCAGACGGTATTCTTCATCCTCCATATAACGCCTCGGATTCTTTTCAAAAGCGTGAAGTGTCCTGAAATTCAAGGCCTTTACCCTTAGGTTCGCTAAATCCACTGGAGCAAGGCCTTGAAACGCTATATCCAATATGAACACACCTAAAGCCTCGGTTTCCTTTTTCTTGATTTCAGGATCACTCTTGATTGCTTCCGAAAATGCCTGAAAGATATTGCATATCTCCTCTCCGGTTAAATTTCTGTCAGCGGGCAGTAGGCAATAGGGTGGCAACGCTATTTTTAATCTTTTTGGCAAAAATCCGGCATCCCTGCCGAAATTCACTACGGCATTATATCTTGATATCATATATCTCCTCATCGACTCGCTGCCGCGATAGTCATTATCTATTGCCGCTACAAACTTATTGCTGAAATCCTGATTTATTTCTCCGAGAGAAGGCCCATATCCAAAACGCTTTTCCACATAACGCCGGAATCCCTCATAGCCCCTCCGCGTATTATGAGAAACGGCTGAAGCCGCCTTCAAATCAATAAGTTCAATGAAACTGTCGGCGCAATGAAACGCACAAGGTTCTGAGCTGACATCCAACGATTCAACCTCCGGTTGCCGCTGAACAACATGTGATATATCCTTTTTGAACGGATTGATGATGTCATCAAGTTTGCTGTCAAGCATATTGTCAATAAAATCCTGGATGCTACCTGAAACTCTACGATAGATCGATTCAATGATTTCATTCTTTATCTTATAGTCACAGTCATTTTCATTCAATCTGGAATTTGAATAATCCCATGAAGACACCGATGTGTATAAAGATGTCGGGACATGTCTTGACTTGCCGTTATGGCGAATCCTAATCACAACAGGGCACGCACCATCTGCACGCTTTTCCTCTTTAAGCAACTCTTTAAGAATAATCATGCGTAGAATAATTTGATTACAATGTTTTCCTACAAAATTAACACCTGCGCTTCAATCATAATACACATAGCCTATGTTCCGTGATAAATTCCCCATTTATCTCACTGATTAAACCAAATGTATCTAAGCCAATAGCCGGATGGGGGGAGACAAGCAGCTCCCCGTCCGGCTATATGCACCGACGCGTCATTTTTTACCTCGCAGAGCCGCAGAGTGGCAGAGCCTTCATATCCGGTTGTCAGAGGTCGTGTCCACTCCTGCCGAGGAGCGAAGCCTGTCGCTAAAATCTCCGCGGCAGGTTCTGCCACTCAGCCGGGAGTTCACGACCCTAAAAGACAAGTGGCAAACCTTTGCGCCCTCTGCGGCTCTGCGAGGAATAATGTTCAGTGGGATAAATGGGAATTTAGCGAAAGTATTGAATAGAAATAAGGAGGAAGATGGTGCGTGCTGAGATTCAGTGATATTCTTTTGACATCATATTTGAAAGTTTGTTGACAAATTGAAAAAGTTCGTGCCTTGGTGTGTGATTATGTCAGCAACGTGGCTATTTTAATATATTTTTAGAGAAAATGATGCCAAATATGTTAAAAAGGATAATAAAATTTGGAAATATGGATTGAGAATATTAAATTTGTGCAAATTTAAGTTTGTTAAAGAAATTTTAACGAATCGAATGGAATCAAAAGATTCTTTAAATTACACACAATGGAGCTGCACGGAATATAGTTTCCCGAAAGTTCCAAGCGCTAACAGTTAAGATATAATCATCATTTAAGACTCGACAAATCATCTGTAGTTTCCATTTTCCGGGAAATTTGGAAAAGGGAACAACATATTGTTTAACTAAACACATAAAATAAGCAAAAGAAACAGTAAAACCATTATCTTAGAAACAATCGCAATTTGTGAATTTTAACAACAAACAATAATAACTTATCTCTAAATTATTACGTATGAGAAAATTGTTTTTAATCTTGATGACGCTGATGGCGTGCAGCTGGAGCCTGTCGGCCCAGACGCGCACCTATCACGGCACGGTTGTAGGTGCAACCGATGACGAACCATTAGTGGGCGCCACGATCCTGCCGCTCGGTGGCGGACAAGGTGTCGCTACCGACGCTGACGGTAAGTTCACCCTTAAGGTTCCGGCTTCTGTCAAACAGATTCAGGTCTCTTATGTCGGCTATCACACTGTGAAGGTTGACCTTAAGGACAACATGGTTGTCCGCCTGAACACCACAGACCAGACTCTTGACGATGTGATGGTCGTGGCTTTCGGAACAACCACAAAAGAGGCATTCACCGGTTCTGCAGCCGTTGTGGGTTCAGCCGAACTCCAGAAGCGCACCACCACCAACGTGGCAGACGCCCTTGTCGGTTCCGTGCCCGGTCTTCAGATGCGTTCTTCCACGGGTTCCCCGGGTTCATCAGGTTCTATCAACATCCGCGGTATTTCATCGCTATATTCAGACATCGAACCGCTCGTGATTGTCGATGGCGCTCCATATACAGCAAGCCTGAGCAACATATCACAGAGCGATATCGCTTCAATATCCGTACTTAAGGATGCGGCTTCCGCTGCCCTCTATGGTGCGCGCGGTGCCGCCGGTGTAATCATCATCACTACAAAACGCGGTCAGAACCGTGAGGCCGAAATCCGCGTGGACGCTAAATGGGGTTCCAACTCCCGCGCCGTTCAGGATTATGACGTAATCACAGATCCGGGTGCTTTCTACGAAGCATATTACGCACAGGTATACAACTACAATTTCTACCAGCAGGGTATGACACCGGCAGCCGCCAATCAAGCTTCAAACCAGATGATGCTTGGGCAATTGATGTATAATGTATACACCCTTCCGGAGAATGAACTTCTCATAGGGATGGACGGCAAGCTAAATCCCAAGGCAACACTGGGACGCGAGATTGAATACAACGGCAATCGCATGTGGCTTACACCAGACAACTGGAACGACGTGGCATATCATAATGGTTTCCGTCAGGAATATAATTTGAGTGTAAACGGCGGCACAGAGCGCTCTTCATTCTATGCAAGCTTGAACTACCTCGGCGATGAGGGTATCCTCCAGCCATCGAGCTACGACCGCGTGAGTGGACGTATCCGCGCTGACTATCAGGCAAAGAAGTGGCTCAAGGTTGGTGCAAACATCAGCTATACGCATTCAAACAGCGTTGGAAACCCAAGCATTGGAACATCCTGGAGTTCAAACAACATCCTTTACTTCACAGGTATGATTGCTCCGATTTATCCCGTATACGCTCGTGCTCTTGATGCCAATGGCAACCCGTATATCATGACAGATGAATACGGCAATGTAAAATATGACTACGGCCAGGACATTTATTACGCAGGTACTCGTCCTTTCGGCGCACCAGGTAACCCGATTGGAGACCAGGTTTACAATACCTCCAAATCTGATTATAACCAGTTGAACGCAACATTGAACGCAACAATTGATTTCACAAATTATTTAAAATTTGATGTTGTGAGCAATGTCAACTGGGGTGAAACACGCGGCACAAGCTTCGGAAACCCGTTGACTCCCGGTGCAGCTTCTACAAACGGTAGTCTTAGCAAATCAACGACAACTACAATCAGGACCAATAATTCTCAGACCCTTACGTTCTACAAATATTTCGGGAATCACTATTTGAATGTCATGGCCGGTCACGAGTATTACCGCACTGACGGCACGTATCTCGCAGCAGCCGCCAGAGGTATGTTCTCTCCCGACATCCTCGAAATCGACGCTTTCGCTGACACCCAGGTTAATGCATCTTCTTACAAGAGCAGCTACAACGTTGAGGGATGGTTCGGAAGCGCACAATATAATTTCCTTGAGAAATATTATGCATCTGCAATGTACCGCCGTGATGCTTCATCCCGTTTTCACAAGAACCACCGCTGGGGTAATTTCTGGAGTTTCGGTGCGGCATGGATGGTATCTAAGGAGAATTTCATGGCTCAGACCAAGAACTGGCTCGATTACCTGAAATTAAAAGTGTCAATCGGACAGCAGGGTAATGACAATATTAAAACGTCATATGGATTTACAAACCTGTATGCTCTTCAACCTTCCTCTAAGACACAGATGTCTCCCGTATTTGCAGCATATGGAAACCAAAATATCACATGGGAGACAACAACGAACTTCAATGTTGGTCTTGAATTCGGTTTCTTCAACAACCGTCTGACCGGAAACATCGATTTTTACAACAAGAATACCAACAACCTTCTTTTCTTCCTTTCAATTCCCGAATCTACAGGTGCCCGCGGATATTATGACAATATCGGCACACTCCGCAACACAGGTGTAGAACTCGTGTTAAGCGGCACTCCAATCCGCACCAAGGATTATGAATGGAACATCACCGCAAACCTCTCACACAATGTCACCAAACTTGTGAAACTCCCTGAAAGCAAAATCGGAGTCAACGGCGGATGGTATGACAACAGCTACTGGTATGAGGTAGGAGGCCCGATGTATAACTATATGGATATATCATATGCAGGTGTAAACGATAAGGGTGAGGCACTATATTATTATGACCCCAACCTCATTACAAACGGCACAATGAATACATCCAAACCGGGCACCGTGAAAGATCCCAATTATGTAACAACCAAAGCCGGGGAAGCCTCGCGCTATACTGTGGGAAGTATCCTGCCCAAAGTATTCGGAGGATTCAACACGACTGTCCGCATCAAGTGGTTCGACATCTCAGCTTCGTTCGACTACCAGATTGGCGGCAAAGTGTTTGATTCACGCTATCAGGCATTAATGAGTCCCAACAGTGACCTCGCGACAAGCAAGGGACAGACCTACCATAAAGACTGGATTAAATCTTGGTCTCCCAACAACACACAATCCAATCTTCCTCGTTGGCAGATCGGTGATGAAAATGGCAGTATGGCAAGCGACCGTTTCCTTGTGAATGCCGGCTACCTTAACTTCCAATCTTTCGTTGTAGGTTTCACTGTACCGAAAGTATGGAAACACATCTCAAAGATTCGTGTGTACTGTATGGGTGAGAACCTCTGTTTCTGGTCAGCACGCAAAGGTCTTGACCCCCGCTATTCTTATGGAGGCAACGCCTCGGTGGGAGCTTATTCTCCGATGCGTACCATCTCAGGTGGTGTTGAGGTCATATTCTAATCTTCCATTCATTAAACAAAAAGAATTTTCAAAATGAAAAAGATATTAACAATAACTGCCGGAGCTGCCCTCTTCCTGCTGCCTTCCTGTATTCAGGAATTTCAGCCACAGGGTTCGACCGTAACGGAAGACCAGGCTGCTAACGCTCCCGGCTCCTACGATAGTTTCGTCAACGGGCTTACATCAAGTGTGGCAGGACAATTCACTTTCCCCGGTTCAAGATATCAACAACCCAATGATTTCGGTTATCCGTCTCTGATGCTTATGCGCGAGATGACAGGTCAGGATATGGTGGCTGTCGGCGGTGGATATAACTGGTTCTCAACCTGGTATCAATCAGGTGTGACTCTCGCTCCGATTTACCTCAACTGCCAGTATCCTTGGACATATTATTTCGGACAAATCAAGAACTGCAACACAATCATAAGTCTTGCCGGCGAAAGCCCGAGCGAACTCCACAAAGCCGGAGCGGGTCTGGCACACGCATGGCGTGCTTTCTATTATCTTGATTTAGCACAGATGTTCTCTCCGGTTTCTTACGCTCAGGACAAGACAGCACCCACTGTGCCGATTATCACAGAGAAAACCGACATGGCGGCAGCTTCAAACAATCCGCGTGCAACATATGAAGAGATGTTGAATTTCATCCTTTCCGACCTCACTTTAGCTGAAACATATCTCAACGGATATACAAGATCAAGCAAGGAATCCCCGGACCTAAGTGTGGTCAATGGTCTCCGCGCCCGCGTTTACCTTCTCATGGAAGACTGGGTAAATGCCGAGAAATATGCTAAGGAAGCCCAGAAAGGCTACTCTGTCATGACCGCAGACCAATACACCGATCCTGTTAACGGATTTAACGATGCCAACTATACCAATTCCTGGATGCTCTGCTGTACTTTCAAGAAAGATGACGCATGTATGGTTTACCAAGCTGGTAACCACTCGTGGGGTTCATGGATGATTAACGAGCTGCCAAACATTGGTGAGAATGGCTACGGTTACTACAGTAAATATGGTGCAGGAAACTTTATAGACTATCATCTATACCAGACTATTCCGGCGACAGATGCACGTAAGAAATGCTACGTAGACTTCAAGGTAGATGAGTCAACTTCTATAAATGAAGTAGTAACAGCCCTTGCAGCATACTCGGATGTTCCGGAGTTCGTATGCCAGTCAGGTTTGGCAATAAATTCAAATACCAACGGTGCTAATGCTTGGGGAGGAATGCCTTTGAAATTCCGTGCAAAAGCCGGCAACCACACTACTAACCTTGATGCATGGTGTGTTGACGTGCCACTTATGCGTGTGGAAGAAATGGTACTTATCGAGGCAGAGGCGGCAGGTCGTCAGGACGAGGCTCGCGGTAAGATACTTCTCGAAAATTTTGCAAAGACCCGTGATGCCAACTATGTATACGGCAAGCATAACGAAGCATATAACAACACTGAAACTTCGCCATTTGTAAACGAAATATGGTGGCAACGTCGTGTCGAATTCTGGGGAGAAGGACTCGCTATGTATGATGTAAAACGTCTCAACAAGGGCATTATCCGCAGTTATGCCGGCACAAACCATGTTGACGGTTACAGATGGAACACAAACACCCCTCCACAGTGGATGACATTCTGCATCGTGCAGACTGAAACTGACAACAACACCGCCTGCACAAATAACCCGACGCCTATCGCTCCTTCAGGCAATTCGCCGGAACATGCGTGGTAATAAAGGATTAATTAATTTCTTTAAATGATTGCAAAATGAAAAAATTCAAATATATTCTCATGTCGCTTCCTCTGGCATTCCTCTGGTCGTGCTCGGCAGATGAAGGTACAGAGCCGGGGACTGATTCGACTCCGGTTGTGACGATGTATTCATATGCACCGGAAGCAGGTTCCGGAATGAACGCAGACAACGACATTATCGTTCGTTTCGCAACAAACAATGCCGTTACGGAACTCTACTACCTTGTAGAAGCTGAAGATGATGTAAATGCATTCATTGACCAGAACGGTTCAGACGCATACATGCAGAAAGTAATCGAAAATGGTGTTAAGGTTGATGTGAAAGGTGCTCAAAACATTGACGAAAACATCCTTGACCAACATGGCTCCATAATGGTGACAGGTGTTGCCACCAACGGCTCGCAACGCACCATGGCAAACGTTTCGTTCACAGGACTTGACTGGAACAAAATTGTCAGCGGACAATTCTCCGCCAACAATATCATTCAAGGAAGTAAAATATGTGATTTGGAAGCTTGTGTGCAGGATAAGAACCTATATCGTATCAAGAACGCGTTCAAGGATGGATACTCACTAAAGTTCACAATGATGGGTCTTAAGGGTACGAACCCTGAAACCGGACAAGCGTTCTATCCTGTGCGCGTACCTTATGCACAAACCGGATTTACATTAAACTTCCAAGACGGCTCGTCATCGCCTTTATGGGTAATGGACTTCGCATATTGGCAAGAAGATTCTTCCTTTGCCACAGACAGCAATTATTGGTGCATTGTCTGGGATGATTTCTTCTGTGAATTCAACCTTGCATGGTTGGTTAACGGAGGATATGTAGCATATGGTTCAGCCGAAGATGGCAAGGGTAATACATCCTACTTCGTACCAGATGACATGTAATGGAATACCGACATAAGTTCTCGTAATAAAAGATAAGGGAAAGGACAATATAATAAATGTTCTTTCCCTTTTTTCCATCCCATCCATTTTATTGTATTATAAATTTTTCGTACATTTGTGATAAATAACAGTAGCAAAAATAACAGTTTATGAAAAAATTAACAGCAATACTCCTGATTGGTGCATCCACTTTGGGAATGTATGCGGCCCCGCTTACCCCTGAACAGGCTCTTAAACGCGCATTAAGCAGCGGACGGTTGAGTGCTCGCGGCTTCGTTTCGTCCTCGATTCAACTCTCATACACAACACAGACAACTGATGGAACTCCTGCCGTCTATATCTTCAATCGCCCCGACGCTTCCGGCTATTTGGTCATCAGTGCATATGATGAAGTCACTCCCATTCTGGGATATGCCGACAATGGAACTTTTGACATCAATGAAATACCTCCTCAAATGCAGTGGTGGATTTCTCAATATACAAAACAAATAGAGGATGCCGCCACTAATGGAGCAAAAAAAATTAATACTTCCAGATCTACAAAAGCTGCCATAACACCTCTTGTTAAGACAAAATGGAATCAGGGGGTACCTTACAACAATCTATGCCCGGTCGTCAACACTGTAAAATGTCCTACTGGATGTGTTGCCACTTCAATGGCACAGGTAATGAAATACTGGAATTATCCTGACGTGGGAACAGGACGCGTCACGGCGACGATGCCCTCAGGAGCAACAGGCTCAGGATTCATCAACCTTTCCCAGAAACCTTTCGACTGGAACAATATGCTGGATTCTTATTCCGGGTATGATTATACCAACGAGCAGGCGAATGCCGTGGCAACACTGATGCAGGCAGCAGGATATGCCGCAAGAATGAATTATTCCCTCGGAGGGTCCGGGGCTATCAGCATCAACGCTGCGACTTCCCTCTCAAAAAATTTCAAATACAATCCGAATATCCAGTATCTGCAACGTGAATATTTCACAGCAGAAGGTTGGGAAGAATTGGTGTATAACGAATTGGCAGCCGGTAGGCCGATAATCTATGGAGGCCAGTCAACATCCGTTGGACATTCCTTTGTCTGCGACGGTTACGACGGAAACGGATACTATCACTTCAACTGGGGATGGGGTGGAATGTCTGACGGATATTTCCTGCTCAACGCGCTCGACCCTGACTCAGTAGGCACGGGAGGCGGAGCCGGAGGGGGATACAACTCCGGTCAGGATATAATAATCGGAATCCAGCCCACTTCCGAAACCGTCAATCCGTATCTTACACAGTTCGGCAACCTTTCAGCCACTGCTTCAGGTCTTACCCTTAGCCTACTGGTGAACAACGGCTCCAGCAACTGGTTGAATACCGGTATAACCGCAATAAGCGTAAATCTCGGTGTTGAGATCTCTCCCGCCGACGGCGCCGCCACAAGGACACAATATGCTAAGATATATTCAAACGCTGAAATTCCCGCACTCACGCTGAGTGGCTACAACATTTCATATCAAGGAATCAAGGGGAACGCGAGGGTCAATTTTCCCTCAAACCTGCCTAACGGCACCTATAAGGTGACTGTATGCACCCAGAACTGCAACGTCACGGATGCTCCGTGGACTCCGGTATGCGCCACAAACGGTGCCTATAATTTCGTCTATGTCACAAAGAACGGCAACAGCTGCTCTGTAAGGAACTTCAACGAAACCGAGTTAACAATTGAATCCGCAGCTACCACCACACAGGTTTATTACGGCAATGCCTGCCGCATAAAGCTGTCGGTTGCCAACAATTCCAACATTGAACTTTCCGGGGGGTTCTACCCGGTGCTGCTGGATGGAAGCCAGGAAGCTATGTTGGGCGAAGGAATATATTTGAATCTAAAGCCGGGCGAGAAAACCGAGCGGGAATTCCTGACAGTGTTCGAACTGCTTGACGGAGCAACAGCCCCGACCGCATCGAAACAATATACATTGAAATTCCTGAAAGACCCCAACCGTTCAAATTATTACAATTGGAGCGAGCCGCTAACAGTGAACGTAAATCCCGGAACCCTTAGCTTCACTATTTCCGATTACTGCATTGAAAACGCCCCTACACGTCAGGAAACGATTAATGGCAAACCGGAGACTGTGTATGTCGCCTCCAATTCATCCGACATCCCGTTCTCCGCGAATATCAAGAACACAGGTTCGTTCTTCGGCTCACAGGTATACACATTAATATTTAATGGAAATCTCCAGGGATACAGCCTGACGTCAGGTGCAATGGGACCGACACCTGTGCTCGACCGAGGCGAGGCAGCGACAGTCAAGGGCTCAGTTGATTTCTCCGCAGGAGAACTCGGCAAATACTATGCCGCGACAATCTTCCATGTAGAGAATGGTTCATTAAAACAGTCCGGCAAAACGCTTTTATATTTCACCATAGATCCGTCATCCGCCGTAAATGAAATCGAAAAGGAGTCTGATGAAACAGACTGCATAATCTTCAATCTGCAAGGAATGCCCGTAGGTAACGACCTTAAGTCCTTGCCCACAGGCATATATATCCGCAATGGCAAAAAAGTGATTGTAAGACATTAATGTCTTACAATCACTGGGATTCCGTTCAGTCCTATATAAGGATACTGAGGATTCTCTTCGCGGAAACGCTTAATGAAGGCGCGGGTTTCATCCACGGTGTCGAAGCTCCCGGCGATGATATACCATTTGTCTTCCAATGCACGGGCTGCCCGTGCGTCAAAGCCTCTCTCTTTCAAGGCAGCCGCGCCGGACCGGGCATTCGTATTCATCTTGAACACCCCTACAGCCACATTCAGCGGCTTCAACGGTGATGCGACATCATCAACCCTTATAACTTCATTGACGAAATAAAGCGTGTCGCCGTCAACTACCTGACTTTTGGGAGCATCCTCCGCAAGCAGTCCATCAGCGGCAAGCGTCTCCGCAACCTTTTCCCTCTTATTCAGGGCGGCATCATATGCCGCCCTGTAATTTTTCTCCGTAGGCTTGCACGAGCTCAACGCAATCGCTGCAATCCCCGCAATAACAAATACCTTCTTCATCTTTTTATCTTTCTCCTCCTATATTCAATATACCACATCCCTATCCAGCCCCATTCCGCCCCATCGCGCCCTATATAGCCCTATCTCACCTCTTCAAGCACCCTCACTTCGCGCGGCGAGAACCGATAGCTGCGCTCTGCGGAAACCGGCACAACAACTTCACCGGTAAGTACATCGCGATAACGCTTTCCTTCGGGTATTATCTCCAGATATCTTGTCATGTCAACATCGTTTACTTCATCGCGGCCGTTCATCATCACGACAACTGAATCATCACCGGCACGGCGCTCATAAAGATAAATCCCGTTTGTAGGCATAAAATGTTTCATCTTACCCTCACCGATCGCCTTGCTGCCGCGACGCCAGTTGCACAACTTCGAAATGAAGTCGAATGCTTCGTTCTGCAAACCGGACCTTCCTTCGCGAGAGAAGACGGTTGTCCTGTCGCCGGGGAAACCACCCGGCATGTCCTTACGCACATTGCCGTCTCCACCTTCACGGTTGCCATGCATTAAAAGTTCCGTCCCATAATACAGCTGAGGAATACCCGGAATTGTGAGAAGAACCGTCAACGCCTGTTTCCATTGGTCGAGAGTCTCAGGTTCGGTAAGTATGAACCGTTCAGTGTCGTGATTGTCAAGGAACCTGAGCACGTTCATCGGATCCGGATAAAGATAATCGAGCGCCATATGGTCGTAGATTACATTCAATCCGTTCCAAGGATCGGTCTGAGCCTTAAACGGCGCCATGTCGCGGCTCTTTATCATCAACGGGAAATCCATAACCACCGGAAGGTTGGTATCAGGATTCTTGGCGTTGGCCAAAGGAGAGCCCTTCTGCCAATAAGCCTCGCCGCCTGTTTCGCCAAACCAGCATTCCCCGACAATATTGAAATCCGGATACTCGGCCTTGACGTCGGAAATCCAGCGTGCCATCTCCCTCTCGTCGGCATAGGGATAAGTGTCCATACGGATACCGTCTATCTGAGCCTCCTCGATCCACCATATGGAATTCTGGATAAGATATTTCATCAGATGAGGATTACGTTGGTTAAGATCCGGCATCTCTTCAACGAACCATCCATCTTGAGTCAGTTTCCGGTCATAATCCGTGGCATAAGGATCGGTGATTGTAGAAAGCCGATAATTTGTCTGAACATATCCGTCGGGGAAATTAAACCAATCTGACGAAGGACGGTCTTCAAACCAGGGATGGCCGGAACCACAATGGTTGAAGATCATATCCATCACGGTTTTTATCCCCTTGCCATGCAATTTTTCAATCAGCGAGGCATATTGCTCATTGCTACCGAAACGCGGATCCACACGGTAATAATCCGTAGTGGCATAGCCGTGATAGCTACCACCTGGCATATCGTTCTCAAGCACAGGATTCAGCCATACGGCTGTGATTCCCAGAGTATCAAGATAGTCAACATGATTCGATATTCCAAGGAGATCCCCTCCGTGACGGGTGTTCGGATTCTCG
Source organism: uncultured Muribaculaceae bacterium (assembly GCA_910584055.1). Classification (GTDB taxonomy): domain Bacteria; phylum Bacteroidota; class Bacteroidia; order Bacteroidales; family Muribaculaceae; genus Lepagella. Next base: position 35,713 of record CAJTZS010000030.1, read on the forward strand.
CGGTCAACTTTGACATGATGACGCAACGAGGCAACATCATTGATGCTTTCATCGCCATTGGCGAAACGGTCGGGCATAACCATATAGAGCACATCGGATGCAGAAAAACCTTGCGCACCTTTCTGCTCGCGGCGTTCACGCAATTCATACTCCCTGACAACCTTTTTCCTCCCCTCTTTCCATTGGAGTTTCATAACTCCGGGACGTGCATCCGGAGATATGGTAAGATATACATATTGCCAGTTTGGAGAGCCATCCAGACACACCACAGAATCAACCGTGACTCCGGGGTAGGAAACCGAGAAATCGGCGGGACGTATCCCCTTTCCGTGTATCTGAAGCTGGAGGGATGTATCTTTCATTCCAGTCCACCAGTGTGGAGGCTGAATCTCATCCACTGAAAATGACGCAGCCGATGCAGACAACGCTCCCCCTGCCATAAAGCAGAAAAGGCCGCGGCATATACGCCGCGACCTCCTTATAGTTTTTCCTATATTTCTATTATGCATATATCCATCTGTTTGCATCAGTCAATCTGAATTACAAGATGATCCGTCAGACTCCAGAATTTAGAGGGATCTGTAATCTGAATAGTTTTAGGTCCGTCCTTTTCCCCCGTAATCTGATAGCTGCCGGCCGGCATGTTGCTCCAGATTTTCACCTTCTTTGAATTAGTGGGGATTGCAGTGAGAGTGCGCTTGTCGGCAGTCACGAAATATGACGCATCGAAATTACCTTTAAGGACTTTGGTCGCACCTAAGAATTTCTTCTCCAAAAGACCTTTTTCCTTAAGGTTCTTGTTTGTGCCGATAGCGTAATATACACGGTTAGCCTCGTTCTCGGCTGCCACAGCCTGAGCCTGAGCTTCTTCCTTGGCGGCAGTCTCGGTCTTCACCTGTTCCTGACCTTCCGCAACCTGTGTGTTGAGGGTTTCAATCTGATCTTTAGCGGCAGACAGATCGCTTTCAAGCTGCGCTATTTTCTTATCCTGGGAAGCGATACGGTCCTTAAGCTGAGTGATGGTTTTCGCCATTACGCTGTTCTCATTGCCGGAGGCCTTTATTTTTTCCTCCATCGACGTGAGAAGAGCCTTGTTGGCAGCTAAACGGGCCTTGATTGAAGCAAGGTTATGACGGATCTCGGCACGACGGTCACCACCTTCCCCATTACCCATATTGTAGAGGAGCCCCTCCTGCATATTGATAGAATCGAGCCCCGTGTAAATGTCACCCATAAGGAGCATCAGGGAATCATTGAATGTGGCGGCTTCCTGATATTCAGATGTAAGATCCGCAATACGGATTGAATCCTCGTCAATCTTCTTCTGATTGCCTGAGCAAGATGCCAGAAGCAATGCTCCGACACCAAGGAATAAAACACTTTTCTTCATATTAGTATAGTTTTTAGTTTATAGTTTTCAATTACGGAGGGAGAACACCATAGCGTGATATTATTTCCCTTCGATGATTATAACAATCTCCCCTTTGGTTTGGTTCGACGCATAATAATCTGCAAGCGATCCGAGGGTATCCTTGTTTATTGTCTCATGCATCTTCGATATTTCCCTGCAGACCGCACCCTGCCTGTCAACCCCAAATGCCTCAGCGAGTTGACGCAATGTTCTGCCAAGGCGCAAAGGGGATTCATAAATTATCACAGTTCTCGGATCTTCCGCCAACTCGGCAAGACGCGTCTGTCTCCCTTTCTTCACGGGAAGGAAGCCTTCGAAAACAAACCTGTCGCAAGGAAGGCCGGAAGACACAAGGGCGGGCACGAAAGCCGTGGCACCGGGCAAGCATTCCACATCAACGCCTATACGGCGGCAGGCCCGCGAAAGCATGAAGCCGGGGTCAGATATTCCCGGGGTGCCGGCATCTGAAATCAACGCCACGACCGCTCCGCCTTCGATCTGCTCTGCAATGGAATCACATGTCTGATGCTCATTGAATTTATGATGACTGCGCATGGGAGTGGCAATATCGTAATGCTTCAATAGCTTGCCGGATGTGCGAGTGTCCTCAGCGAGAATATAATCCACCTCCTTGAGCACACGTAGGGCACGGAGCGTAATGTCCTCAAGGTTTCCTACAGGAGTGGGCACTATATAAAGCTTGCCGCTCATACCTCGAAATACCCCTTAATGATTTCCATAAAATCCACAACCTCCGGATTTTCAGCATCCCATTCCAGCTCGCCGATAAAATACTCTTCCGCCTCATCATAGCTGTCCATCGCCGCTATCATGTTCATGGCTGATGAAAACGCAGCATCAGAATTTCCAAACAGTTCACGTTTGAATCTGAACCTGTCGTTCAGGCAGAAAGCGGGCTTGTCAAGCTTATGTCTCTTCACTTCTTCCGTTTCCGATTTCTTCTCCTCGCGGGATACATGTTCAGGTGTCTGAATTTCGCGAGATACCTGAAGTTCCGGAATATCAAGTTCTTCCACTGTGCGACTTACCGATTTCATTTCAGTCTCTTCGAAAAGCTCCGAAATTGAGTTTACAGCTGGCGATTCCGACTCTGTTACTTCTGTCACCGGCACATATGCTTCTTCCGCCGCTTCACTATCATCTTCTTCGAGAAGAGATTTTATCCTTCCGAGAATCAGAGGCTCAAGTTCAGGTATCTTATCCTCCCGAAGCTGAGCAAGCTCCAGAAGGCCCTCAATCTCATAAATCTTGTCTTTGAGATCCTTGATATTGTCTATAGTCACCTTTTATTAATGTTTAATGTGTAATGTTTAATGTCTAATTGTGAGGCTTTAGGCTTTAGAGTTATTTGGCGAAGCCTCTAATGCCTAACGCCTAATGCCTAACGCCCATCGAGCGATGGGAAGAGGGAGAGCAACGCTTTCTTAAGGGCTTCTCGCGCCGAGGCACGGTTTTTCAGATCATTCATCATCACAACAATGATATGCGTAGGGGCATAATCATCATCGAGTTTGTAGCCGGCATAACACTGAATACCCTTCATGCTACCGGTTTTTAGAGCCACGTACCCTTCCAATGGTGTGTCCGCGAGAAAATTTCGCAATGTACCCTCCTGTCCTGCCAAGGGGAAGAAGGAGGCATAATACGGGTTCTCCGATCTTTCGGAGAGGATATGGGCCATGAACCGGGCGGTGAGTTTGTTCTGACGTGAAAGTCCCGATCCGTCAATTATATTAACGCCCGACATAGGGGCTTTGTGCTTTCGCCAATAATCTTTTTCCATCGATGCAGCCTTTTCTGTCGAACCTTTATGCCCTGACGCCACGGCAAAAGACCTCAACAGCGCTTCGGCATACTGATTGTCACTGCGCATCATGCATGACCGCATTATCTCATCGAGGGGCACGGAAACATGATCGACGAGAAGTTCCCTGTCCCTTTCCCTTACAGATTCACCATCGATTGTAATTCCCCTATGCTCCAATGCCGAGCGCAACCTTTTGTCAAAAACTGCGGCAGGATTGGAAACCGAACGGCTTCCGGAAGCGTTATCCTCAAAGTTGAGTCCATGGGATCCCGTGCCATAGGCATGTGGGAGATCTCCTGACATCCACGACGGAGGCACCGACGGACCATCCCAGACATCTTCATCCACCACAATCCTACCTTTTATGCTGACCACACCACGATCCGCAAGAGCCGAGCCTATCTCTCCGCAAATATCCTTCGCGCCTTCAACATGGCGGGAATTAAGCGAGGGGTCCCCGCTTCCTTCAACAATAATATTCCCTGCAAGCTCACCGTCACGCACCGGGCCGGTAAGATACACTTTAGTATGGAAACGGGCATCCTCATCCAGACGTGAAAGCAACGTAGCGGTTGTGACACATTTCATAATCGATGCCGGAATCAGGGGCTTCTCTGCATTCACCTCTGCAAGCGTCCCGCCCGAAGAGAGGTCTATCACAAGCAATGACGTTTCTTCGGGATTGATTCCCTTGCAACTACTGAAATCCTCTATAATATCCGCCCGCAACGGAAGGCATGCCAGAAGAAAAAGCAATAATATGTATCGCAGTCCATATTTCATATTACAAAATTAATTCTTCTTGCTTCCACTTACAAATCTTTTTAGTAATTTTGGCATATGAATATCCCGAACTATGAATAACTACGAACGCCGGCCATACACCTTCGACAGAGTGGTGCGCATACTTTTCTCAGTGTGCGCGCTATTGGCGACTCTGTATCTATTAACCATCCTGAAAGGTGTGCTCCTCCCATTCCTTGTGGCATGCCTTATCGCCTATATGCTCGAACCGGTTGTGAAATGGAACCAGAAATGGATGCACACCGACAACCGTTTCCTGCCTGTAATGACAACGCTGATAGAGACCTGCATCGTGATTGGCGGTTTCTGCGCCATATTCTTTCCATATCTGATTTCTGAGTGCGCTCATATGACGGAAATGGTGAAGACTTACGCAACCAAACAGATGGATATCCCTTTCATTTCTGAAAGCATACACCGTTTCATCCGCGACAACATTGATTTCAACCAGCTGTCGAAACTGCTTTCGCAGGAACAATGGGAAAAGATTATAAAGACAAGCGTATCGTCATCCTGGAGTTTCCTCAGTTCCAGCCTCGCTTTCCTCTTCGGAGTGATCAGCTGGCTTGTGGTGATTCTCTATGTGATCTTCATCATGCTTGATTATGAGAAACTGACTTTAAGTTTCCGACAGCTTGTGCCTCACAGCCATCGCCGCCGTGTGTTCCGCATATTCGATGACATCAAGAATGCGATGAACAGGTATTTCCGTGGTCAATTCCTGATTGCATTCATAGTGGGAATACTATTTTCCATAGGCTTTGTGATTATAGGGCTTCCGATGGGAGTGGTCTTGGGAATGTTCATAGGCATTCTAAACATGGTGCCGTACCTGCAGCTGATTTCCCTTCCCGTCACAGCGTTGCTTTGCCTCGTATGGACTGTAAGCACGGGAGGAGACTTCTGGTTGATATTCTGGGAATCGATGGCAGTATACGTAATCGTGCAATGCATCCAGGACCTGTTCCTTACGCCAAAGATAATGGGGAAGGCAATGGGGCTCAACCCTGCGATAATCCTCCTCTCCCTCTCAATCTGGGGTAGCCTACTCGGATTTATGGGACTCATCATCGCGCTCCCCCTCACCACCCTTGTGCTCTCATACTATAACCTCTACGTGATCCAACGCATCCAGCACAAACAAACTAAAGCCTAAAGCCTACAAATATGATTTCCCTACCCATATCCGCTGAATTCACAGGTCTCGCACAAGAGACAGTGGACCAGCTCACAAAAAAAGTTTCCACAGAAATCAACCAGGACGAACCTGCTTCCGGGAATGCTGAAGAAGACCACACCAACGGCCTGATCGCCGACCTTGCCTGGATTCTCCTCCTCGGCGCAATAGTCACGCTCCTCTTCAAGAAGATGAAGCAACCGGTGGTCTTAGGATACATTCTCGCCGGATTCCTCGCAAGTCCGAAATTCGAATATCTCCCTTCAATATCAAATCTGGAGAACATATCTTTCTGGGCAGACCTTGGAATCGTGGTCCTGATGTTTTCGATAGGCCTGGAATTCTCTTTCAAGAAACTGATGAATTCCGGTTCATCGGCAATAGTGACGGCATTGATAATCATCACCGGAATGACGTTTGCAGGCTTCGGCGTAGGGTGTCTCCTCGGATTCAACACCATCAACTGCATTTTTCTTGGAGGGATGATATCCATGTCTTCCACAACAATAATCATGAAATCGCTCGATGACCTTGGGTTAAGGCAGAAAAAATTCGCTTCCCTGGTCCTGGCGGTACTGATTATCGAAGATCTCTTCGCGGTGCTGATGCTCGTATTGCTGTCTTCCCTGGCAATGGGGAATGTGCAGGGGATGGAGCTGCTCTACAGCATCGGCAAACTCGTTTTCTTCCTCATAATATGGTTTTTGGTGGGAGTCTACGTCATACCGACATTCCTTACTAAAATGCGCAGCTATCTCAACGATGAGACACTTCTTGTTGTTGCCATGGGACTCTGTTTCTCTATGGCTGTCTTCAGCGTTATCTGCGGCTTCTCCCTCGAACTCGGGGCTTTCATAATGGGTTCCATACTTGCCGGGACGGTAATGGCAGAAAGGATGGAGCGCGTGATCGGTCCGGTGAAGAACCTTTTCGGATCTGTGTTCTTCATATCCGTCGGAATGATGGTCGATCCGCACGTACTGGTGCAATATTGGTGGGAAATACTGATTTTAGCAGTAGTTGTGATTGTTGGTATGATTATTTTCGGCACGCTCGGCATGCTTGTGACGGGACAAAACCTAAAAGTGGCGATTGAAAGCGGCTTCACACTGACTCAGGTTGGCGAATTCTCATTTATCATTGCGTCACTCGGTATGAGCCTCGGAGTCCTCAACCATTCCCTATACCCTATCATTGTGGCCGTGTCGGTCCTTACAATTTTCACGACCCCATATTTCATCAAGATGGCAGACGGGGCATATACTGTGGTGGAAAGGCATCTCCCCAAAGGTCTCAACTTCTTAATATCCAGATACTCAAAGCAAGTCACGGACTCAAACGAGACAAAACAGCTATGGATAGCGATTATCAAGAGGTACCTCTGGAGGATGTTGCTCTATTCCGTAATCCTCATCGCCGAGATTCTTTTCTCGCGGACGTTCCTCTTCCCGTTTGTGGAGAATTACCTGCCGGAATGGGGACACCTCGTGGCAACAATCCTGACAATCCTGGCTATGCTGCCTTTCCTTGTGGCACTCAGTTTCAGCACAACGAAACCTGATGAACGAATGAGGCTTCACCAATCCGCAAGCTTCTACGATGTTCCGCTCGTGGCGATGCGCATCGTGCGTTATCTGCTCGCCCTTGTGTTCATCACGTATTTCACCACTCTCGCCTATTCATCACTTACAGGCTGGCTTGTAGGTGCCGGTTGCTTCATCCTTATAATGGTGTTTGCCTCCACAAAACTCATGCAACGCTACAACCGAATGGAGGAACGCTTCATGAACAACCTCAACAGCCGTGAGAACACCCGCCTCGGCACAAACAACAACCTCGTGGATGACATGCACCAGGCATATATCCAGATCGGACAATGCGCCCCGTTTGTAGGAGACAAGATCAAGGATTCGCGCCTGCGCGACGACTATGGCGTAAGCATATCCAGCATCCAGAGAGGGGACGACTACATGCCTCTTCCCTCACCCATGGCTCGTATATTCCCCGGTGACATTCTTGGCGTAATCGGTAGTGACGACCAGCTGAAGAGACTGAATGAAGATATTGAAAGCTCTGAACAGGCGTGTGCGGCGGTGAGCGTAACGCAGCATAAGGTCGAACTAAAAAGCATAAGGCTCACGGATCATTCTCCCATAACCGGGATGCCTTTGGGACAAACCAACATACAGAAAGATTATTACTCTATGATAGTGAAAGTGCAACGCGGCGAAGATGAGTTCCTCCAGCCCGGTGCCGACATGATTCTCCGTCCCGGAGATGCCATCTGGGTGGTAGGAGATCCCGCCTACTTCGACAAAATGAAATGAAGCGAGGCTTTAGGTGTTAGGCTTTAGGCCTTAGAAAAGAGCCTGGATAAATTTGGGTATAAATTAAGGATTATATAATGCCTAACACCTAAAGCCTAATGCCTAAAGCCTAAGATCTAAAACTGTCTGGGGTAGATTACAAGGAGGTTGTGGCGGGTGAAATGTCTGCCGAGGAAGACGGGGAGGCTTTCAAGGTCAGAGCTGTAGGATATCGAACCTTTACGCGCCGCGATAACCACGAGCAGGTCATCCTCCTCCACTTCGGAAGAAAGGAGGATGAAATCGTCCCATGTGTTCATTGTGCGGTAGTCGTGACGCACCTCGAACCCGCCATCGTTGATAACGTTTCTGATAAACTCAGCTGTGGCGGGATACGCAATGAAGACAAGTCTTGCAGCCACCTGCGCCCCGAGATTTGCAACCCTCATAACCCATAACTGAAATCCCGTCTCGTATTCTGCCTTCTCGGGCACGGCCACGACTATCCTGTTAACTGTATCTACAGGTATGAAGCAACGCGACATGAGAATCATCTTGTTGGTGGATTTAAGCAGCTGTTCGATCATATTCCCATAGAATGTATCGACAACATTGGATTTACGGTGAAGCCCGATGACCATCTCCGTGGCGCGTTCTTCATGCCCCACATTGGTCAATCCCGAGACAACATTCAGGTCGAACCGCTCGATTGTCTTTATCTCCACATCCATACCATCCGCGACCGACACGGCATTATGCAACGCGTTACGCCCCATCTGAGCCACCTTTGAATCGTCATTGCTCCTCACAAACAATGCCGTGATATGATTCTTGTTTTCAGGCGCCCTCATAAAAAGGGCAAGACGCATGATCCCTTCGGAAGTCACAGGATTGGCAACGGCAACCACCTGCCGCGCATACTCTCCGGGCACAAGCTCGTCATGGCTCAATTCTTCCGCCGTGATGCGAATACGTATCTGCTTACCAGCCCGTTCGGTAACCACGGTAGAAACAATGCAGCAAATAAGTATCATCACCACCGCACCGTTCATGATATCCTCCGTTAGAAGTCCATATTGGAAACCGATCATTGTAGCGGCGATAGTCGCCGCCGCTTTTCCGGAAGTGAGTCCGAACATGAGACGGCGGTCAGCGCCGTCAAACCTAAAAAAGCGGGATGCAATAAAAGCGGCAACCCATTTTGTTGCCAAAGCAACCCCGGTCATGTTCAACGCGATCCAGGCAACGTCCCATCCCTTGAATATCACCCCGACATTTATCAGCATACCCACGCCTATCAGGAAATAAGGGATGAAGATGGCATTGCCCACGAACTTTATATTCTTCATCAATCCCGAACGCGCCGGTATCATCGGATTCAGCACGAGCCCGGCATAAAACGCCCCGAGAATTGCCTCAAGCCCTATGAGTTTCGCCAACATCGATGCGACGAATACAAGCGCAAGGATGAATATATACTGAGTGATTGGGTCATTGTTATGACCGAACACCCGTCGTGTAAGCCAAGGGAAGGAATATCCGACCACAAGCATATAGATAATCATGAAAATCCCGAGCCTGACGAGTTCAAAGGTGTTGAATCCGCCATTCACCTTCACCGACACGACCTGCGCAAGCGTGAGGAGAGCCAGAAGCACGGCCACGATCGTGCCGAAAACCGCTATCACAGCCGCCTGGACATTCGACAGTCCGAACTTGCTTACAACAGGATATGATATCAAGGTATGCGACGCATACATAGAGGCTATCAGCACAGACGTTGTCCAGCTTACCCCGAAGGCGTAACGCGACCCGAAGATACCTGCCGCCATCGGCAACGCAAAAGACAACAACCCGAATATCAGCCCTTTTCTGGAAGACTTACGCAAATGGAACATATCTATTTCCACTGCTGCCAGAAACATTATATACAAAATGCCGACCTCTCCGAAAATCTTGAAACTCGTGTCCCGTTCAAGAAGATTCAACCCGTAGGGACCTATCACAATACCGGCGAGAATCATCCCTACAATTGAAGGAATCTTCAGGGGCTTGAAAACCAATGGACCGAGCAGTATCACTATCAACACTACAAGGAATATGGCTACAGGTTGTTCTAACGGGAAAGAGATCATACGAAGCTGTTAGAAGTTGAATATCTTATCGGCGTTGTCGTCGGTGACCCGCTCCACCTCCCCCGGGGAAAGTCCCAACGTGACTGCCACGCAATCACGTATGAGGGGTATATATCTACTCTCGTTGCGCGATCCCCTGTGGGGTGTCGGAGCAAGATAAGGGGCATCAGTTTCGAGAACAATCTTCTCGATACCAATCTCCGGCAACGCCTCCCGAAGCGGTGCAGCATTCTTGAATGTGACGACCCCGTTGATTCCGAAATAAGGGTCACAGACTTCGCGGATTTTCCTTACATCATTTACATCGGATGTAAAACTGTGAAAAATCAGGACAGGCAGCTCTCCTTCCGCATTCCTGATAACATCAAGAGTTTCATCCACTCCGTCGCGACAATGGATTATCAACGGCAAATTATATTTCTGCGCCCATTTCAACTGCCGTGCAAATGCAGCCTTCTGGCTCTCGACATTGGATGCATCCCAATGCAGATCGATTCCAACCTCACCTATCGCTGAAAAATCTCCCGACGGGAGCTGCTTTTCCATTTCATCAAGGACAGTTCGCCAGTCTTCCCCAACTTCTGTAGGATGCAGGCCTATGGCAATCCGGGTACTTTCAGGGAATAACCGGTGAAGCGCAATCATGGCATCATTCGATTCGGGACTTACACCCGGGAACACCAGACGTTTCACGCCGGCGGATATCGCCCGCTCAACAGCAGCTGATTCTTCGCCGGCAAATGCCTCCATATAGAGATGGGTGTGGGTATCCGTCATTTCTTACGTCCTGTAAGTTTATCAAGGAGTTTCTTGAATGGTTCCTTGTCTTCTTCGCTGACATTCACCTTCTTGAGTGCAGACAATGCTTTGGAGCTGTAATGGGCGATCTCTTTCTTGCAAAGGTCGGAAATTCCCATTTTTTCGTAAAGCCTGGTCACCACCTTGACTTTAGTGTCGCCGGCAGGCAGCTTGATCGCCTCACGCAATGCCGCACCTTCCGCACCTGTGTCGGCAAGAGCACTCAGCATCAGGTATGATTTCTTATTATTGTTTATGTCCCCACCTATAGGTTTTCCGAAAGTGTTTGAATCACCAAACACATCCAGCCAGTCATCCTGAATCTGGAATGCGACACCAAGCATCATGCCGTACTCATACATCCGCGCAGCATCTTCTTCCGAAGCCCCGCCGATCACCGCACCTATCAACGTTGACGCACCTATCAACGCACCGGTCTTGTCCATGATCATCCGGATATAATCATCAATCGATACATCTTCGCGTTTCTCGAAATCCATATCCATACACTGGCCTTCGTAAACGCGTATCGCCATGGCATTGAACGCATCAAGGACCTTGCGGAGATACTTGTCGGGAACTTCCGAGATAAGTTGCGTTGCAAGAGTCAGCATTGTGTCGCCCGAAAGTATCGCTGTATTCACATCCCACTTGGCATGAACCGAAGGACGGCCGCGGCGCGTGTCAGAATTGTCCATCACGTCGTCATGGAGAAGCGTGAAATTATGATACATCTCAATGCCGGCAGCCGGACGGAAGGCAGCTTCGTAATTGCTGCCGAATGCATCGGCCGCCATCAGCATCAATGACGGACGCAGTCTTTTGCCGCCTGCAGAAAGAGCGTAAGATATAGGTTCGTAGAGAGATGCAAGAACGCCGCCGGGATACTCCAGCTCGCGCAATGATTTCTCCACCAAAGCTGAATATTCAGAGAAAGTTTTCATTCGTAATTTATAAATTTATCGTAAATGGCTTTGGGCATGTCCCTGCCGCTGTCCGCTTCAAGCACTGTCCGAAAACCTATTATGAATCTGTTGTAAGTATTGCTGTCGTTACCGCATGCCGTCTTAAAAGCCTTCAGTTCCCTCTCCACATCCTCAACAGAGAGATTCTTCTCCCTGATAGACTGCATGTATTCAAGACCCAACTGGAGTCCGAGCCCCTGAGGATCTTCAACTCCCGCCATGGCATACATCCGCATCTTGTCGGCAAGGGGAAGCGAAGCCACGAAACTGTCATACTCGTCACCGAAGCTGTCAAGCTCTTTCCCGGTGTATTTCTCATAGGCAAAACTTGTGGCTATGCCGAGATTGTCAATCTTAGCATCTTTCAGCTGACCCAGGGCGGCACGACATATGAAACGGGCAACGGAATCAGGTGTCGTGTTTTTCATGACGAATGCCACGCGGGCTGTATCTGGGAGCGCATTGAAACCCTCCGGGAAACCGGAGCCAGAGTCTTTCTTACCGCCTTTGCAACCGCATAAAACAGTCATAATGCAAAATGCGGCAATAAAAAAATACCTTTTCATCATTTTTAAACAGCTTCTTATAGAGTGAAGTGTATTGACTTCTCTCTATAAATTTACTGCAAAAGTAATAAAAAATCGGCAAAAAATTATGTCAATTCAGAGAAAAGCATTAACTTCGCGCTGTGAAAACCGAAACCGCCGCATTTCAGCGGCAAACCGGAGCGACAGAAGCAACTCTGGAGTGATGCTCGAGTGGCTGAAGAGGCACGCCTGGAAAGCGTGTATACGCCAA
>CAJTZS010000031.1 GCA_910584055.1 uncultured Muribaculaceae bacterium
GATATACTCATAATATATTTGTTATTATGAGTCAACTTTTTTCAGGGAAAGACAGACCTCTGACAACCGGATATGAAGGCTCTGCCACTCTGCGGCTCTGCGAGGTAAAAAATGACGCGTCGGTGCATATAGCCGGACGGGGAGCTGCTTGTCTCCCCCCATCTGGCTATTGGCTTAGACACATTTGGTTTATTCAGTCCGATAAATGGGAATTTAAACAGCTACAACCGAATAAACATACTAAAGGGGGCCGATTGATTGTTTATTAAAAGATGGCGGGCATATATATCCATATTCCTTATTGCAAAAGCAAGTGTATCTACTGCGATTTCTACAGCCGGGCGGCACATTCTCCGGATTGGCATCGCTTCTGTAAGGCTTTGATAATGGAATTCGAATCCCGTATCTCTGAAATTCCACCGGACTCCGGATCTTTTACCATATATATAGGTGGTGGAACGCCTTCCCTACTCCCTCCCTTTGAATTCAAATTCTTGATGAATTCCATCACTACACTTCTCGGCGACAGACATCCACGTATTCCCATAATCGAGGCTACGATTGAAGTCAATCCTGATGATGTGACTCCGGAACTATGCCGTTGCTGGAGGGAAAGCGGGGTAACACGTGTGAGCATGGGCGTGCAGACATTGTCAGACACAGAGCTACATATTATAGGAAGGAGGCATAACGCCCAACGTGCGCGCGAGGCCTTCGAAACACTTCGCAGTGAATTCTCCAACATCAGCCTCGACCTGATGTTCGGACTTCCCAAACAGACCATCGATAGCCTTGACCATACCCTCGACTCATTTATAAAGATGAGACCCGAACATATTTCCGCTTATTCGTTGATGTATGAAGAACGGACAGCACTCTGGCGTTTGCGAGACCTCGGCAAAATAGAGGAAACGGACGAAGACCTCAATGTAAGGATGTTTGAAATGATTTCAGAAAAGCTCAATAACGCCGGTTACGAACGCTACGAGATTTCCAATTATTCCCTGCCGGGATTCAGGTCGAGACACAACTCCTCCTATTGGAAAGGCTCGCCATATATCGGACTCGGACCTTCCGCCCACAGCTATGACGGAGCGATAACCCGGCGATGGAACATAGCTGATATTAATCTATATATGGAAAGGATAGAAAACGGAGGGGAATATAGCGAAAAGGAAATTCTCGGTTTCGAGGAATTGCGGGAAGAACGCATAATGACCTCCCTGCGCACAATTGAAGGGCTTTCGTTACAACGTTATGAAGCTTCGTTCGGAAGCACCCGATTGCAACGGCTCCTAAATGCCGCCGCCCCTTTCCTTCAATCCGGCTCATTGATTATTGATGAAAAGAACCTGCGGCTATCGGAAACAGGGGTAATGATCTCCGACGAAATAATCTCATCATTATTTTAGAGTAAACGATATTGCAGGCACAATAATTTCAATGATTTATTATGTAAATTAATAATAAATACTTAACTTTGAAGATGTTGCCAAATACGCATAGAGGCATATGGCCAATCTACGCTGCAAAATGAGTTACTAACATGACTATGAATCAACGAAATACATCATCGGAGTTGTCCGACAACGTATATTCTCAGATAAAGCTGGTTCTTATTCAAGCAAGAGCCACCGTATTGACAACAGTCAACACTGCGATGGTACAGGCTTACTGGCATGTCGGCAAGCTGATTGTTGAGGCGCAAGGAGGCGCAGAAAGGGCTGCTTATGGAGATGACCTGCTGAGGTCTATTTCCACTCGCCTAACAAATGAGTTTGGAAAAGGCTTCACTACTGACAATCTGCGTCGTATGCGTCAGTTTTATCTGTGCTTCCCAATTTGTGGCACAGTGTGCCACAAATTAAGCTGGTCGCATATTCGGCAGTTAATCAAGGTCTCAAATCCTAAAGCTCGCGAATATTATGCAGAAGAGGCTGTAGCCGGGAAATGGAGTGTCCGCCAACTTGAAAGGCAGATTGCTACACAATATTATGAGCGTCTGCTGTCCACTCATCGGGATTCGTCAGAGGTGGAGACACTGATAAAGAAAAACCTTCCGGCCAAGCCTGAGAAGTTTGATCCATTGACACTAATACACGATCCATTCATTCTCGAATTTATCGGTGCCAAGGAGGATGTGGTATGGCAAGAAAGCGAACTTGAAAGTGCTTTGATTTCTCACCTTGAAGAGTTCCTGTTGGAATTGGGACGAGGGTTTGCCTTTATGGGCAGACAGAAACGAATTACTATTGACGGTCAGCATTTCTATCCTGATCTGGTGTTTTACAACGTCCTGACCCGGAGTTACGTCATCATAGATTTGAAGATGAAACGGGTGGATTACAGCGACATCGGTCAGATGCAACTATATGTCAATTATTATAACCGAGAAGTATGTCAGTCAGATGACAATCCGACAATCGGCATTATACTTTGCTCCGAAAAGAATGACACTATAATTGAATACACTTTAGGAGACCGAAAGGATATAGGTATTTTCTCAGCGAAGTATAACCTTATCATGCCGACAAAGGAAGAATTGAGCAGGGAAATTGAGTTGACTCGCCAAAAATTCAAACTCATCAACAGTTAAAGCCTTATCATGAATTTTGATTGTCTAAAGGAATTTGTCTCCCTCTTACATAATGCTATAACGGCGGCATAAAAATATTTATGTTACAAAACATCATTCGTTCTTCACGTTTTTCCACAATTTTTACTAAATTGCGCTCGCTTTTGCAACACAAGGGCATCCTCTCCCTGTAAAAGACAACGAAATTCTTGTAATAATTAAAATCTTATATCAATGAAGATTTATAAAACCAACGAAATCAAAAACATTGCCCTCCTCGGTTCGAAGGGCTCCGGAAAAACCACACTCGCAGAATCAATGATCTTCGAGTGTGGAGTTATAAAACGTCGCGGCACAGTTGAAGCGAAAAACACAGTATCCGACTATTTCCCCGTGGAGAAGGAATATGGATATTCAGTATTCTCAACAGTTTTCAATGCCGAATTCAACAACAAGAAATTAAATATAATCGATTGTCCGGGGGCTGACGATTTCGTAGGCAATGCATATACCGCACTCGGTGTATGCGACATGGGTCTTATCCTCGTTGACGCTCAATATGGCGTGGAAGTCGGAACAGAGAATATCTTCCGCACAACCGCCAAACTCAAAAAACCTGTAATCTTCGGTCTTAACCAGATGGACGGGGAGAAAGCCGATTTCGAGAATGTCATGGAACAGATGCGCGAGCACTTCGGTCCGCGTGTGGTTCAGATTCAGTATCCTCTCGAGTCAGGTCCCAATTTCCATTCCATGATCGATGTCCTTCTCATGAAGAAATATGAATGGGGTCCCGACGGCGGCACACCCACAATCTCCGAGATTCCGGAAGACCAGCTCGAGAAAGCCCGCGAACTCAACCAGATTCTCGTGGAAGCTGCTGCAGAAAACGATGAGACCCTGATGGAAAAATTCTTCGAACAGGGAAGCCTGACGGAAGATGAGATGCGTGAAGGAATCCGCAAAGGACTTATCGACCGCTCCATATATCCGGTCGTAGTGCTCAGTGGAATCAAAGACATGGGAGTCCGCCGTCTGATGGAATTCCTCGGCAATGTATGTCCTTTCGTGAGCGATATGCCGGCTCCCGAAACCGTAACGGGCGAAGAGGTTAAACCGGATGCAAACGGCCCTCTCTCCGTATTCTTCTTCAAGACTTCCGTTGAGCCGCATATCGGCGAAGTTTCATATTTCAAGGTAATGAGCGGCACGCTCAAAGCCGGAGAAGATCTTGAGAATGTATCACGTGGCGGCAAAGAGCGTCTCGCGCAGATATTCACCGTATGCGGTCAGCTCCGCAATCCTATCGAGGCTCTCGAAGCCGGCGATATAGGTGCGGCCGTTAAACTGAAAGACGTGCGCACCGGTAACACTCTCGATACAAAAGGCTGCGACTATCAGTTCGACTTCATCAAGTATCCTCAGCCCAAATACACACGCGCAATCCGTCCGCTCACTGAAAGCGACGCTGAAAAACTTGCCGGCATCCTCACCCGCATGCATGAAGAAGATCCCACATGGGTTGTGGAGCAGAGCAAGGAGCTGAAGCAGACTCTCGTCAAGGGTCAGGGAGAATTCCACCTCCGCACCCTTAAATGGCGCATCGAGAATAACGAAAAACTTCCAATCGAATTTATCGACCAGAAGATTCCTTATCGCGAGACAATCACCAAGGCTGCACGTGCGGACTACCGCCACAAGAAACAATCCGGCGGTTCAGGTCAGTTCGGTGAAGTGCATCTGATTATCGAGCCATACACCGAGGGGATGCCCGAACCAGACAGCTACAAATTCGGCAATCAGGAGTTCAAGCTCAATGTCCGCGACAAGCAGGAAATTCCTTTGGATTGGGGTGGCAAGTTAGTGGTCTACAACTGCATCGTCGGCGGTGCTATCGATGCCCGTTTCATACCGGCAATCGTCAAAGGTCTTATGGACCGTATGGAGCAAGGACCGCTAACCGGTTCTTACGCACGCGACGTGCGCGTCATGATTTACGACGGCAAGATGCACCCTGTTGATTCCAATGAAATCTCGTTCCGCCTTGCAGGCCGCAACGCATTCTCTCAGGCATTCCGGGAGGCAAACCCGAAAATCCTCGAACCTATATACGATGTAGAGGTTCTCACGCCCGGCGATTCCATGGGAGACGTTATGAGCGACCTTCAGGGACGCCGCGCCATAATAATGGGTATGTCTTCGGAAAACGGTATCGAGAAACTTTCTGCAAAAGTTCCCTTGAAAGAAATGTCTTCCTATTCAACATCCCTCAGCTCCATCACCGGTGGACGCAGCTCATTCACAATGGAATTCTCCGGATATGAGCTTGTTCCCTCAGATGTTCAGGAGAAGCTTCTCAAGGCATACGCAGAAACCCAGACAGAAGAATAACAACAACAATAACCTATCAGACGATTTTCAGAACCGGGGGCACGACGCGAAGTCGCACCCCCGGCTTTATATTAATGTGTAATGTGTAATGCTTAATGTGTAATTAAACATTCAACATTCAACATTCAACATTAAACATTCAACATTAAACATAACATTATCAAAAGTGTGCAAGGCACATGTCGGTAATCCATATCCAAAGCGGACAGAAACCGACGAAAAGGATGACCGAGAGAGTCAAGGACGAAGTGCCCGTAGCAACATAAGTATCAGATTCATCAGCGATAATAATACCAGAGAATGCCGGCGGCAGCGCGGCTGCGACAACGAGCATCTTCAGGTTCAGAGGATCCATCTTGAAAATCAAGCCCATGATAAGTATCACTGCGGGCATCATAACCATCTTCAATATGGAACCGAGAACAGCCTGCCAGTTGATCTGGATCTTTATGGCGGAAAGTGTTATACCTGCAGAAAATACAGCCATTGAAGCGTTAGCACCCTTGATCAGGTCGAACGAAGGACTTGCCCAGTCCGGCCATGGTATTCCGACAAGGACCCAGACAACTGCTAAGATCGGTGCCCAGGCTACCGGTTGAGCCAATGCATGCAACACTGGTTTCCATGCACTCTCCTTTTTTGTGCTACCAGGATTTTGTTTTTCAAGGGAAGCATTCATCAGCGACAAACCAACCGGAATACCTACGGCATTAACCACAATACCTACGATAGCCACAACAAGCGCCACGGAAGGATTTGTGCCGAAAATAGGTTCCAACACTGCGAATCCGAGGAAACCGATGGTAGGGGAACCGCTTATCAGTGCAGACACAGCCGCGTCAGCCCCTGTATTCTTCTTGAAACAATACTTGAATACCCAATACACTATCATGAAACAGAGCATTATACCTACCAGCGATATGAGCGTAAGCTTGATATCCCTGGCAAGCATCTCTCTGCTTGCCTGAACGATAGACACGAATAGGGCTGCCGGCAATGCATAGACAAGCACCACTTTATTAAACTTCTTGGCGTCTTCACCTGTGAAAGCGCCTTTTTTCCCGGATATGTAACCGGCCAGCATCACCACAATGATCGGCACAATCGCATACAGGATGACGTGCATCATATTTGACATCTTTTTCCTTGTTTATAGTTTATAGTTCTTTATTATACCGTGATCGGAATCAACGGCTCCGGATTCAGATAGCCGATGTGCCCGCTCTCTTTGCCAGCATCGCCAGCCAACTGAACATCGATCAGCGTAGGTTTACGCGAAGCTATCGCAGCCTCAAGAGCTTGCTCAAACTCCTCCGGAGTGGTGACATAATAGCCTTTGCCACCAAACGCCTCCATCATCATGTCGTAACGGGCATTCAAATCAAGAGTCGTGGGCGCAGGATCGCCATCGTTACTCAGATTTACTCCAATATGATTGTATATACCTCCGTTATTGAACACGCAGACCGTGATCGGAAGGTCAAAATTGGTCATTGTGCTAATCTCCATCCCGGAAAATCCGAAAGCCGAATCTCCCTGAATAGTGACTACAGGTCCTCCGGTAGCCAACGCAGCCCCGATTGCAGAACCCGCTCCCATACCCATTATGGCCCATGTGGCGCAGTCTATACGATGGCGGGGCACACTCATATCGATGGCGTCACGGCAATCGTCAAGAGTATTTGCACCCTCATTGATCAGAGTCACCTCGGGGTGCTTCTCAAGCACGGCTTTCGCAGCCCTGAGAGCATCCCAGTGATCCATAGGTTCGGGGCTCGGAGCTAATTTCGCCTGAATCCATTTGTTCGCCTCTATTGTATGAGCCTGCAAATCTTTGACCCATTGAGGATCCATCGACAGCTTATATTCAGGCAACGCCTGAATAATCATATCGAGAGATGCTCCGAGATCTCCTATCACCGGAGCCGCTATCGGCACATTGCAATCGATTTCCGTTGGTTCAACATCGAGCTGAACATACTTATTGTCAGGATTCCATTTGCCGTGACCCCGCGACAGCAGCCAGTTTAGGCGCGCCCCGACGAGCACCACAACATCCGCCTGTTCCATAATCATGCTACGGCAAGAGATTGCAGACAGAGGATGGTTGTCGGGCAGTAATCCTTTGGCCATCGACATGGAATAAAACGGAATCCCCGTTTTCTCCACAAGTTCCTTTATCTTCGCGTCATTCTGTGAATATGCCGCCCCTTTACCAAACAGGAACACCGGCTTTTTGGCTGAAGCTATAAGCTCCATCGCCCGCTTCACGGAATCCTGTGAAGGATAAGTCTCGGATGCAGGATCAACCGGAACGAACTGTAGCTTGGCAGCCTCCTCTTTTGACAGTATACCGCCCAATGCGGGAACTGTCATGTCGAGATAAACACCTCCGGGACGACCGGAAAGCGCAGCACGCATCGCACGCGCCACACCGACCGCTATATCCTGGGGGCGGTTAACCCTGTATGCCGCTTTGACAAGCGGCTTGGCTATTGCGAGTTGGTCAAGGCCTTCGTAAGTTCCTTGCTCAAGATCCACGGCAACACGATCGGAAGACCCGGATATTTGAATCATCGGATAGCAATTGACCGTGGCATTGGCAGTGGCCGTCAGTCCGTTAAGGAATCCAAGTGACGATACTGTCAGCAATATTCCCGGTTTCTTGGTGAGATAACCATAGGTGGCTGCCGCCATACCTGCCTGCTGTTCGAACCGGAAACTTATAAACCGGATTCCCACTTTCTGACAGATATATGCGACTTCGGTCACAGGTATGCCCACAAGACCGAAAATCACCTCCACCCCGTTTGCCTTCAATGCATTCGCAAGCACATACATACCGGTCATGTCAGTTTCGGGATTCGGAGCCATAGGAGGCTTGCATCCGCACGTACCCGGTGAGGCGGGCGCTACAGCAGTTTTATTTTTAATTTCCGTATTTTTCATAACCTTGTTTACATTTTTCCATCAGCCAATGGAGCCGTTGTTCCATTCTTTGCAAATTCAGCCTGCTGCTCTGCAGTATACCCCAGAGAGGTAAGAACCTCCTCGTTGTTTCCGCCGAGTTCGGGGCACGGACCATATACAGGTTGATAGTTAGAGATTGTGAAGGGCACACCTACAGTGACGAACGTTCCGATTTTACCACCCTGATCGATCTTCACGAGTGTGTTGCCGTCATAGTTATTCTGATCGCTCATGATCTCCTTCGTGTTGAGCACCGGAGCCACAGGTATACCGAACTTCGAAAGCTCAGCGGTAACCTCGTATTTAGTCTTGTTGATGGTATACGATTCTATACGGGCATATATTTCCTGTTTATGTTTGTCGCGTGCATCGGCGGTGTTGAAATCGGGATTTGTAAGCCAATCTTCAAAACCGAGTCCCTGACAAGCCTTTTCGAAATCTTTGGCTCCACGTTGCAGGATAACATATACATAAGCGTTAGGATCAGTCTCCCAACCTTTACATTTGTATGTCCATCCGAGCACACCGGAACCCTCCTGGTTACCTGAACGCGGAACGAAATCCCCGAATTTTTCATCAGGATACTGCGGGAACTGGGTCAGATAACCGATACGGTCGAGTGTGAGCTGGTCACGCGTCTTAATACGACATAGATTAAGGCATGCATTGTGCATGGATTGGTAGACGTAACTCCCTTCTCCTGTCCGTTCACGCTGTTGCAATGCGGCAAGCAGACCGATGGCAAGATGCATTCCTGTATTTGAGTCGCCAAGGGCTGCACCCGACTGGGTTGGCACGTTTTTATCACCTTCCCACCACCCGGTGGTAGACGCGGCGCCCGCAGTAACCTGAGCCACCGGTTCATATGCTTTCAGGTCTTTATAAGTTGAGGACTCCGGAAACCCCTTGATAGTGCCGTAGATACAACGGGGATTCAATTGATGAACCTCTTCCCAGCTGAAACCCAATTTATCCATTGCCCCCGGATGAAGGTTCTCAACGAATATATCGCATTCCTTTATCAGTTTCGTCAGAATCTCCTTACCGTCGGGAGTGGCGGCATCGAGCGTGAGCGACTTCTTATTGGAATTCAACTGAAGAAAATAATAGCTCGGGCAATCCGGATCGAACTGAAGTTCCTTACGGGTGGCGTCGCCCGATCCCGGACGCTCTATCTTTATCACCTCGGCTCCAAGCCAGGCAAGAAGTTGGGTGCAAGAAGGGCCTGACTGAACGGCAGTGAAATCTACAATTTTGATGCCCGCGAGGGGCGCAGTGTTTTGTGTCATAGTTTTCAATAATTTATTTATTTATCTTACGTTTAAAACATACCGACAATTACAAATGTTCATATTGTGTACACCAAAATATAGACTATAGATATCATGACAAAATACATTAAATATAACCCATCCGGAACTGAATTAAAGGGCATTCGAGGAGAGATGGTAACTTTTCATGAAGACCCGTTCCTTGTAGAGGATGAATCGAAATGCTACACCCATTTTCAAGACGGACTTGTAGTGATTCAAGACGGCAAGATTCTCGCCGCCGGCAATTTTTCGGAAATATCCCCTCTCTATCCGGAACTTAAGGATATCGACTCTTACGAGAACGCAGTCATCATCCCCGGCATGATCGACACTCACGTGCATTATGTGCAGTCTCCCATGATAGGCTCATTCGGAGACACGTTGCTCAAATGGCTCAATCAATATACTTTCCCCACTGAAGCCCGTTTCCGCTCGAAGGAATTTGCCGATTCCGTGGCGCGTCTCTTTTTCTCGCAGATTCTGCGTCAAGGCACAACAACGGCAAACGTGTTCTCAACCACTTTCGCGTCATCAGTCGATGCCCTTTTCGAGGAGTCGGAGAGATACAACACGCGCATAATCACCGGCAAGGTGCTTCAAGACCGCAATCTCCCGGAATCACTGCGCGACCATTCTGCCGAGGGCTCAATTTCCATTGCCTCTGAACTCCTTGATAAATGGCACGGACGTGGACGGCAGATGTATGCCGTTATCCCTCGTTTCGCCCCTACAAGCACCCCGCGCCAACTCGAACTCGCCGGACAACTCTATCAGGATAATCTTGACAAAGGTGTCTATATGCACACTCATCTTGATGAAGCTGACGATGAGATAGAATGGGCCCTCTCCCTCTATCCTCATGCTGCCAATTATACAGACATATACCGCAGATACAACCTTTTAGGCAACAGGACAGTCCTTGCTCACTGCTGCCTCGTAAAAGAGGAGGAATGGCAGATACTTCATGATTACGACTGCGGCGTGGCACACTGCCCGTCGTCTAATCTTTTCTTAGGCGACGGTATGTTCAAATTCTGGGAAGCGAAGAAAGAGAAGCGCCCTGTCAAGGTAGGAGTCGGCACTGACGTAGGTGCAGGCACAAACTTTTCATTGCCCCGGCAGCTCAATGAAGCTTACAAAGTCGGCATGCTTAAAAAGAGAAGTATCGGAGCGCTCAAAAGTTTCTATATGGCGACTAAAGGAGGTGCGCAGGTTCTCCATCTTGAAGACCGCATAGGTTCGCTGGAGCCGGGGTTCGAGGCAGATATAGCGGTGCTCGACATGCAGCCAAACGACTTCCTGAAATGGAGAATGCAATTCAACGACTTTATCCTTGACCGTATGTTTATCCTCCAGACCCTTTCCCCCGACAACCTTGTGCGCGCCACATACGTTGCCGGCAAACGTGTCTACGACCGCGAACGCCGGCATCAGCTGCTCCACGCCGACGAATTATAATTTGCATTTTCATCATTTAATGATTACCTTTGCATTTCAATCGGCGTGACCGGAGCTCCTGAGTGCCTAAACCTATACAGCCCTATTCAGCCCCATTCCGCCCTATCCTACAATGCAAGAACAATCAAATTATAACAAAATGGAAATAGAAGGCAAAATCATATTGGATCTTCCTGAAGAGGGAGGAACATCCAGAAATGGCAATCCATGGAGAAAAAAAAGCTGGGTGCTCGAAACATTCGGCCAGTATCCACGTAAGGTAAAATTCGACCTCTTTGGAGACCGTATCAATCAGGTGCATCTGGAAGCCGGCAAATCATATAAAGTTTCTGTTGATGCCGAAAGCCGCGAATTCAACGGACGTTGGTATACAGACCTTCGTGCTTATGCAGCCCAGGAAATGGGTGCACCTCAAATGCAGCAAAGCGCCCCGGCACAATCCTTTGGTGCGGCTCCCGCCCAACCGGCAGCACCCGCTGACCCTTTCGCGTCAAACGCTGCCCCGGCCGCTGATCCTTTCGCTTCAAACGATACGGATGATCTTCCTTTCTAAAATCAGAAGGAATTTCCGACAAATTATCAATACAAATATAGATTTTAAGGGCACTATCGTGCCCTTAAACTTTTTATATAGTGCAACATAGTACCCAAAATGTTATTTTGAGCACTATGTTGCACCTTTGATTAAATTTTTAGCTCGCATTTTATTGTCATTTATTAATCTTTTTACTAATTTTGTAGCCGTTAGGATAATTTATACAGATAAGAACCGGATTTTTAAGGTAAAAAAATTAATGACAAGCCAAAAGAATCAAGCTGCATCCTTTCCCGAATCTAATCCTGTCCTCTCGGAGCAAATTGCTCTTATGACAGAAACGAGCTGGGAGGTATGCAATAAGATCGGCGGCATCTATGCCGTTCTCTCAACCAAGGCACGGCAGCTGAAAGAGCAGTTCGGAGACGCTTTGGTATTTATTGGCCCCGATGTATGGAGCCCGGATAATCCTTCACCATATTTTAAAGAGAAAAAATCCATTCTCAAATCAGCTTCCACAAAACTGAAGCTTCCTTGGGGGATTTCAATCCGTACAGGCCGCTGGGATATTCCCGGCGCACCTCAGGTTATACTCGTGAACCCCGGTGAGACATCGGCGCATATAGCTGAGGTATATGGAAAAATGTGGGAAAAATATGGTGTAGATTCACTTCATTCCTATGGTGATTATGGAGAATCGTGCGAATTTGCGGTGGCTTCGGCAATCGTGATCAAGGCACTCGCAAATCATCTCAAGGTGAAGGAGAGTAAAGTCGTCGCACATTTCGATGAATGGACCACAGGCATGGGCCTTCTCTATACACAGCAGACAATGCCGGAGGCCGCCACAATTTTCACAACCCACGCTACAAGTATCGGACGCAGCATATGCGGAAACGGCAAGCCGCTCTACGAATATTTCCATAATTATAATGGTAACCAGATGGCGGATGAGCTGAACATGCAGTCGAAGCATACTCTTGAAAAAGCAGCCGCGCACGCCGCCGACTGTTTTACAACCGTCAGCGAAGTCACGGCAAGAGAATGCGAGCAACTGCTCGCTATTCGTCCCCAAGTGGTGACTCCAAACGGGTTTGAGCCGGATTTTGTGCCTAAGACCACAAAATACAACAAGCTCCGCAAGGATGGACGTCAGCGCCTTATCAGTGTGGCATCTGCCCTCACACAAAAGAAATATGACGACAACACGTTCATGATCGCGACTTCGGGCAGACATGAGTATCGCAACAAGGGTCTCGACCTGTTTCTGGATTCCATAGTAAGAATGGAAGAGCAAATGCCAGAAAACGCTGAGGCACTCGCATTCATACTCGTGCCGGGATGGGTAAAAGAACCTTCCGGCAGTCTACTCATGACACTCGACTTTGAAGGGAAAGACAATTCCGCGCCAGACTTCCTGACCCACCGTCTCTTCAACGAAGACTCAGACGAAGTGTGCGCAAGAATCCGCGAACTCCGCGCCGCCGGAAAATTCGGCAAGATAAGGGTGATATACGTGCCAAGCTATCTTGACGGCCATGACGGCATAATAGATATCGCATATTATGACCTTCTTGCGGCTTTCGACCTGACGCTCTTCCCGTCTTACTACGAGCCTTGGGGCTATACACCCCTTGAAAGCACAGCGTTCGGCGTTCCCACTGTAACCACAGACAAAGCCGGCTTCGGACAATGGGTGCTCGATAATTTCAAGAACGGCCTGCGTCAATGCGGAGTATATGTCGTGCCGCGCGAAGACAACAATTATATCGAATCGCGCGATGCCATTGCGGGTGCTTCCGTGGATTATTATAACGCCACACCCGTCGCACGGTCAGAGGCTCGCCATGCCGCTTTCCTCACTGCCGAGAAGGCTGATTGGCAATATTTCATAAGATATTATGATGAAGCGTTCTCCACAGCGCTGCGCCGCGCCTCGGAAAGAACTAAATAATTAAGTAAAATATTAAAAATTTAAATATATGAAACTTCAGGTTAGCAATACGAACGCGCCGGCATGGCGCACAATCACTGTAAGTGCTGAAATCCCCAAAGAACTCAAGCCCCTTGAGGAGATGTCAAAGAATCTCTGGTGGGTATGGAACAGCGCCGGCAAACGCCTTTTCCGCGACATAGACCATGACCTCTGGCGTCAGGTCGGTGAAAACCCTGTGATGCTCCTCCAGCAACTCTCATACGAACGCTATCAGGAAATACTCTCTGATTCCGCAATGCTTGAAAGGATCAAGGAAGTATACGCCATGTTCAAGGACTATATGAAACAGCCCATGGACAAGAAACTTCCCTCCGTGGCATATTTCTCAATGGAATACGGCCTATGCAATTGCCTGAAAATATATTCCGGAGGTCTCGGAGTGCTTGCCGGCGACTACATCAAGCAGGCTTCAGACTCACGCATCGACATGACTGCCGTCGGCTTCCTTTACAAGTATGGCTATTTCTCTCAGTCGCTCTCTATCGACGGCCAGCAGATTGCCAATTATGAAAGTCAGAACTTCGATCAGCTCCCGATAGAGCCTGTGCTCGGAGAAGACGGGCAGCCGATGATTCTTGAAGTGCCCTACCCGGGACGTATCGTATACAGCCATGTATGGCGCGTGAACGTGGGCCGCATGAAGCTCTATCTCCTCGACACCGATCTCGACCAGAATTCGGAATGGGACCGTCAGATCACCCACAAGCTTTATGGCGGTGACTGGGAGAACCGTATCAAACAAGAGTATCTTCTCGGCATCGGCGGTATCCTCATGCTCGAGAAATTAGGAATCAAGACTGACCTCTATCATGCAAACGAAGGACACGCGGCATTGCTTAACCTCCAGCGCCTTGTTGACTATGTTCAGAAAGACCATCTCCCCTTCAACGTCGCTCTTGAAATTGTGCGCTCTTCTTCACTATATACCGTCCACACTCCGGTTCCCGCAGGTCACGACTATTTCGAGGAGTCGCTCTTCGGCAAATACCTCGGTGAATATCCTGCAAAACTCGGTATTTCATGGAATGACCTCATGAACATGGGACGCGAAAATCCCGACACCAACGAGCGCTTCTCCATGAGCGTCTTCTGTCTCAACACTTGTCAGGAAGCAAACGGCGTGAGCTGGCTGCATGGTGAAGTGTCCAAGAAAATGTTCGCAGGAATCTGGAAAGGCTACGCTCCCGAAGAATCTCACGTTGGTTACGTCACCAACGGCGTGCATATGCCGACATGGGCAGCATCCGAATGGAAAGAGTTCTATTCAGAACATCTCGACAACAGCCTGTTCGAAGACCAGAGCAATCCGGAAATGTGGAAGGGCATCTTCAACGTTCCGGACGAGGACATCTGGAATATGCGTATGACGATGAAGAACAAATTCATCAATTTCGTTAAGAAAGATTTCAAGGAGAAATGGCTCAAAAACCAGGGTGATCCTACAGAGGTGATGAAGATCGTTGACAAGATCAATCCCAACGCCCTGATTATCGGTTTCGCGCGTCGTTTCGCAACGTACAAGCGCGCACACCTCCTCTTCACCGACCTCGACCGTCTCGCAAAGATTGTGAACAACGAGAAATATCCCGTGCAGTTCATCTTCTCCGGGAAGGCTCACCCCGCCGATGGTGCAGGACAAGGCCTCATCAAGAGAATCACGGAAATCTCCAAGATGCCTCAGTTCTCCGGCAAGATCATCTTCCTTGAAGACTACAACATGATCGTGGCAAAACGTCTCGTGACAGGCGTTGACATCTGGCTGAACACTCCGACACGTCCGTTGGAGGCTTCCGGAACATCCGGTGAGAAGGCTGAAATGAACGGTGTGCTCAACTTCTCAGTTCTCGACGGCTGGTGGTATGAAGGCTACCGTTTCGATGAGAAAGCCGGCTGGGCGCTCACCGACAAACGCACTTTCACCGATCAGGCACAGCAGGACAAACTCGATGCTGCCACAATCTATTCCATGCTTGAGAATGAGATAATTCCGCTCTATTTCAATAAGAACTACAAAGGTTACAGCCCCGAGTGGATACAATATATCAAACGTTCGATCGGTCATATCGCTCCCCACTTCACAATGAAACGTCAGCTTGACGACTATATTGACCGCTTCTACCTCCCCGAGGCAAAACGCGCAGCCAAACTCGAAGCCAACAACTTCGCAAAAGCCCGTGAGATAGTTGCATGGAAAGAGGAAGTCGCTTCCAAATGGGACAGTATTCAGGTTGTTTCCTCCAACTTCGACGAATCACATACAGGAGCTTCACGCACCGGCGACAAGATTGACATCACCGTCGTTCTCGACACCAAAGGACTCGGCGATTCAATCGGCGTAGAACTCGTTTACTACAAAGAGGAAAACGGCGAGAGCAAATTCGACGGCCGCACAGAGCTTAACGTGGTGAAACGCGACGGCAACCTCTACACATACGAACTTAAGTCTGCACTTAAAGAGGCCGGCATATACAAATATGCCTTGCGAATGTATCCTAAGAACGCCGAGCTTCCCCACCGTCAGGACTTCGCTTACGTTCGTTGGTTCTAAGAATACGTAAAAAAGTGTATGTTCATCAAACATTACACATCAAACATTTAACATTAAAGGAAAGCACCGATTCAATAAATCGGTGCTTTCCTTGTTATAGAAATATGGAATCAATAATTTTTAAATATTTCCCAAATCTTTCAGAGAGGCAGAAGGTGAGCTTCCTGAAGATGTTGGAACTTTATCCGGAATGGAACGCGAAAATCAATGTCATATCACGTAAGGATATTGACAACCTGGAGGTTAACCACATCCTTCACTCGCTTTCCATCGCCAAGTTCCTGCATTTCACATCCGGCTCTTCCATAATGGACTTTGGCACGGGGGGTGGACTCCCAGGTCTACCTCTTGCAGTTATATTCCCCGACTCCCATTTCCATCTCATTGACCGGACAGGTAAGAAGTTGCTTGTGGCGCAAGAGATTGCGAAAGCCGCCGGCATTGACAATGTATCATTCCAACATGGTGACGTGACGGAATGCAAGGAAAAATTCGATTTCGTGGTGAGCCGGGCAGTGATGCCGCAGCCGGATCTGCTGAAAATATGCCGTAAGAATATAGCTAAGGAACAGCGAAATGCCCTTCCTAACGGACTGATAACCCTAAAGGGTGGAGACGTTTCAGCCGAAATCAAAAACCTTAAGCATTCCAGCGAGGTTATAGAGATAAGCGGCTATTTCAAAGAGCCGTTCTTTGACACGAAAAAAATTGTATATACACAATGTTGAAAATCGCAAAATTCGAATTCAGCCTGTTCGGCATCAATACATATGTGGTATATGATACCGAAGTAAAGGAATGTGTGATAATCGATCCGGGCATGATAGATTCTGAAGAAGAGGATGCCTTGACAAATTTCATAGAACGCAACGACCTTAAGGTTACCAATATAATAAACACACATCTGCATGTTGACCATGCCATAGGTGTTTCATTTGCCAAGAAACGATTCAATGTTCCCGTGCTCGGACATAAGGAAGATGAATTTCTTGGCAGTAGGCTTCAGATGCAGGCAGACGCATTCGGCATTCGCGAAAAAGTTGAAGACGTGTCGATAGACACATACCTTAAAGCAGGCGATAAAATCACTGTCGGCTCGGGAGAACTTGAAGTTTTGCATGTGCCGGGACATTCTCCCGGCAGCATAGCCCTTTACGACCGGGCTGACGGATTCGTAATCACAGGTGATGCACTGTTCCAAGGCTCCGTAGGACGCACCGACCTTCCCGGCGGCAACGGAACGCAGCTTATCAAGGCCATCAAGGACAACCTCCTCTCCCTCCCCGACTCCACCGTTGTCTACCCCGGCCACGGCCCTGCAACCACCATCGGCCGTGAACGCGCCGCCAACCCCTTCCTCGCCCCCAACCCCCACTACCGCCTTAAGTAACATAACAATCTTTTTATGTTGGTTTAAAATTCTTCCATAATTTGCACCTTTAAACATAATATGTTACTTTTGTAGTGTCCATGAGCATTATCCAGTGAGACCTAAAAAGAAAAATATAGAAAGCTTAAAGCAATCAAATATAAAACTTTCACTTCTCAGGAAGTTAAAGTCTGAACATGCTTTCTGGTCATATAGCCAGGACAACATAACCATTGACAGTATTTCAGATGATCAGTTAATTGCATTGACAATGAGACATCTTGATTTGCCGGAAATTAAACAATTGTTCGAAATTTTCTCGTTTTCCAAAATTAAACACGCATGGAAAACAATACTTATTCCGGAAGGCCATTATCTACATACACTAAATCGTTTTTTTGCTTGGTATTATTTCAAAGCAAAACGCCCCGACGCGTATCTTAAAAGTCTTTATACACGTCATTTTAACACACTCAACCAGTAATCAATGAAAGGCCTTTCTCCCAATACATCTCTTTTATTCGAGCCTATATCCAGATTGGAAAGCATTAAACCCTATGTACTTGTAGGGGGCACGGCATTGTCACTCCAACTGAACACACGATTGAGTGAAGACCTTGACTTCATGAATTGGAGAGTAAAGAAAAATGACAAGCGAGAAGTTGATTGGATAAGGATAAAAGATGAATTATCAAATATAGGAGAAATCCAGAATATTGATTTGCTTGGATTTGACCATGTGGAGTTTTTAGTTTCAGGGGTAAAGATCTCCTTTTATGCCAATCCCAACTATTCCCCATTAAAGCAAAAAATCCACATACTTAACAATATCTATGCCGCAGATTTAGCTGCAATAGGAGCAATGAAGATGGAAGTTCTGCTACGGCGTAGTAAATTTAGAGACTATTATGATATATATTCCATTCTAAAAGCCGGAATTGATATTGAAGAGATGGTGAATATAACATTGAAATATTCGGGGCATAGGCTTAAATCAAAAAATTTATTGGCGATGCTCACAAACTCAGAGCGTTTTACACCGGATACATGTTTTAAAACGCTGAATCCAATATACGATATATCAGCCAGAGAGATTGAAGAAGAAATAGTCAAGATATTGAATACAACTTTATAAGTTAATGAACTAAGATGTTGTTTAAAGACTACACATAGTACTTTCCCGAGGTTTCTGCAACTATACAGATAATAAGCAGACATGAGTGAACATGACCTTATAATACGATTGAAAAACGACGACAGGCATGCTTTCGATGCAATATACGAAATGTATGCCCGTAGGCTCATGTCATATTGTCTCTCATATGTCCGAATTATCGAAGATGCAGAGGAAATTATTCAGGATATTTTCGTATCGCTCTGGAAAAACAGGCACTCCATTCATAACACGGAATCCCTTTCTCCTTTTCTGCATGGAGCACTAAGAAAAAGTGTTCTCTATTATTTCAGAAGGAAGCTAAACAGCCCGATATATGAGGAATTCGTGTCACTTCGGGATGACACACATCCCGTTGATGATTGCGCAAATATAGAATATGAGGAATTCAGAAGAATTATTTTTTCTGAAATAAACCGGCTGCCGAGAGCACAAAGGGAGGCAATCATCCTATCAAGATTCAGAGGATTGTCCAACAAAGAGATTGCTGACGAGCTTGGCCTAAATATCCAGACAGTGAAAAATGCCCTTTCCGTAGGGTTGAAAAGCCTACGGGAAAAGCTGTACCGATATCCGGAGATATTTCCGCTCGCTGCTATGCTGATTTATTCAGATACCCAGTCCATTATATAACCTATGAACAATCTAAACTTCAAGTCATGAATGATCTGTTTGAAAAACTTATAAACGATAGGCTATCCCCCTCCGAGCTTATACAACTCAGAGAATATTTCAACGTTTCTTCCGATGAGGAGTTGGCAAAACTTCTCCTTGATTATGACTCGGAATCGTACAATCCGAAATACATTACCGGGGAGATGATTGATGAAACAAAATCACGCATAGATAGCCTACTTTTCGGGAACATCCCTGTTAAAAAGAAGAAATCCCTTAAAAAATCTATGCTTATTGCGGCATCCGTTCTTATCCCATTGATAATGGCGGGAGTAATCTGGTGGTTTATCGGCAACAACAGCCAAGAAGAGACAGGCATGTGCACGGTCACTACAGCCAAGAACGAAACATCATCCCTTATGCTTCCTGACGGCACTTCGGTGAAAATAAATGGAAACTCGACTTTCTCATTCCCCTCCGGTTTTAAGAAAGACAGCCGTGAAGTCTCCTTCTCCGGTGAAGCATATTTCGATGTGGCTAAAAACGCAAATGTGCCTTTCACGATATTCACCTCCTCAATTACGGTGACAGTGAAAGGAACGTCTTTTAATCTTCTCTCACGCCCAGGAGCTAAATATTCCGAACTCGCACTCGACAACGGATCGGTCTCGGTTACGCCGGGAGACACACATAGGAGTATTGATGTCAAATCAGGAACAAAAATAATAATAGACAATGCCACAGGGGAAATCACGGTCAAGCCTCTCGATTCACTTCAAAACACCTCCTCCTGGACATCCATGGAAATATATTTCGACAATGCATCGCCTAAATACCTGATTGACCGCATCGAGCAGACTTATTCCACCACCCTCGATTCCAAAACAAAAGAAAGCATCGACGAGAATTTCACCGGCACCCTCCCCTCCGACAATCTCGAAGAGGCCCTCCGCATCCTCAAGCGCATCTATTCGAAATAACCTCACCTCCAAACCGTGCCGAGGGCGCAAGCCCGAAGTCCATATTTCATCGGCTCCAGAAGCGAATTGCTTTCGGAGCCGATATTTTTATGTTTAAAAACACAAGCATTCCTCAGTACCTTCCGCTAAAAGTTGCAACTATATATAAAAATACGTTAACTAATCTCAACTTCCATGAAACAGCGATGTTTTCCCAAACACACCTTGCTGCTTGTTCTGATTGCTCTATCAGTAAATTTTGCCGCATTCGCAGCGAATTTTCCGAAGGTATCCCTGAATGTCAGTGATACCCCAGTGGAGCAAGTCCTGAAAAGGATTGAACAACAGACCGCCTACCGCTTCTCATTCAAGGAATCCGCCATCAGGCAGCTTCCTCCAGTCTCGATGAAATGCCGGAATCAGGCTCTTGATAAAGTGCTAAACAAACTTTTTGAGAAAACCGATATGACCTTTGAGGTCATGAACTCACGTTCGATAGTGATTGTGCCCCGTATTAAAAAGAGCCATGGGGAATCAGCAAAACCTGTTGGCAAAGCCATCAGCGGCATTGTCACCGACAAATCCGGCGAACCTCTGATCGGGGTTACGGTCATGGCAAAAGGCTCCACCAACGGCGCAGTCACGGATATTGACGGAAATTTTACTTTATCGCACGTCAACCCGGGTCAGGAGATATTATTATCCTATGTCGGCTACAACCCGACATCATTCAAGATCGGGAATGCAGACAAATACGACATCGCCATGACCGAGAGCTCCGAGCTTCTTGATGAAGTGGTGGTTGTAGGTTATGGTGCGCAGAAGAAAGTGAATCTTACAGGGGCTGTCTCCACTATTTCCCAAGAAGATTTGAAAGACCGCCCTATCGACAACCTCGGCCGCCAGCTTCAGGGAATGGTGCCGAACCTTAATGTCACCCTCCAGTCGGGACAGCCGGGAGCCGGAGCCACGCTCAACGTGCGGGGCACAACATCGCCCAACGGAGGAAGCCCGCTCGTGCTCGTAGACGGTGTAGAGGGAGACATCAGCCGCATCAACTCAAATGACGTGGAAAGCATTTCCGTGCTTAAAGATGCGGCCTCGGCTGCGATATATGGTGCACGCGCAGCATTCGGTGTGATCCTCGTCACTACCAAATCCGGCAAAAAAGACCAGAAGCCTACAGTCTCCTACAGCGGAAGCTATTCCTTCTCAACACCGACAACCTCCACCGACTTCGAGACGAGGGGATATTACTCGGCAAAAATCGCAGACCTCTTCCTCTCCACTTTGCAGAACACTCCCTACACATCCTATACCGATGAGGAGTACCGGATGCTTTGGGACCGACGCAACGACAAGACGGAGAATCCTGAGCGTCCATGGGTCATAACCCAGACCAAAAACGGAAGGAAACAATACCTTTACCTTGCCAACTTTGACTGGTACAACTATATGTATGATAATTCCAGACCTGCCTGGGACCATAACATCAGCGTCAGAGGGGGTGTCAAATCGTTTAAATACATGATCTCCGGAAGATACTATGAGCAGAAGGGTGTGAACAGGGTGCAGCCCGACAAATTCAAATCCTATAACACCCGCGTAAAGCTCTCAGTCGATATTCTTCCCAATCTGACCCTCTCCAACAACACCAAGTTTTTCTATTCCGAATACTCATATAAAGGATATGACACCGGAAACAACGGGGAGTATTACAACTTTCGCCGCCCTACCCTCCATGCGCTTGCATCCATGGTGCCGGTAAACCCCGATGGAACGGCCGTAAGTCACACTTCCGCCACCAACTCGTCCGCCCATTACCTCATGGACGGATATAACGCCATGATTCAGAAAGGTAAGACCGGGGGTCACAACAAGACGCGTGAACTCTCGACCATGTTCGAACTCTCTTATAAGATCACTCCGAACCTGAATGTCAAGGCCGATTTCAGCTATACATACAGCAACCTCCGCAACGACTTCCGCAGCGTGCCGGTGGAATACTCTCAATATCCCGGTGTCATAGCGAAGGAGGCGGAGAGCGGTGCCCATTCCAATGCCTACAAGGAAACCGTTTACGACCGCAATTATTATGTAGCCGATGTATACGCCTCTTACGACAACTGCTGGAAGGATGTACACAATTTCTCCGGAATCGTGGGCTATAACTATGAAGCCAAATATGCCAGAGACCTGATATCCAAAAACACCGGTCTCCTATCTGAGGATCTCTCCGATTTCAACCTCGCAAAGGGTACGGATAATTTTGAGATCAAAGGTGGCAAGAACGAATATGCTATCATGGGTTTATTCTATCGCCTCAACTATAATTATGACGGCCGCTATCTTGTAGAGGTTAACGGACGGTACGACGGAACATCCCGGTTTCCTCGCGGCAAACGCTTCGGATTCTTCCCTTCGTTTTCCGCAGGATACCGCATCAGCGAAGAGAATTATTTCGAACCGCTACGCAGCGTCATAAGCAACCTGAAGATACGGGCATCATACGGTTCATTGGGAAATCAACAGATCGGTTATTACGATTTCATACAAACCATCAACACCGGAGGCAATATGTCGGGATATTCCTTCAACGGAACAAGCCTCGGACAACACGCAACTGTCTCAGACCCCGTATCGGGCGATCAGACATGGGAAAAAGTTGAGACCGCCAATATAGGTCTCGACTTGGGTTTCTTCAACAACCGCCTTAATTTCACGGGAGAGGTATATATTCGCGATGTCAAGGGCATCCTCGCCCAAGGGAAGTCCCTTCCCTCGCTATACGGAGCGTCTGAACCTCAGGTCAACGCCAACAACATGCGTACACGCGGTTATGAGGCCACTCTCAGTTGGGACGATTCTTTCAGACTCGCCGGCAAACCATTCACATATGGCGTGTCGGTATCATTCTCGGGATATGAATCGGAATATACAAAATGCGACAACCCTTCCGGTCTGCTGTCAGATCCATATGTCGGAAAGAAAACCGGTGAAATCTGGGGATACCGCATCGACGGACTTTTCAAAAACGATGAAGAAGCAGCGGCATACGCCGCCAATCTCGACCTTACCACTGTGATGAAAGGTTGCTATAACGCCACAGGAGCCTATGGTATCGGCATCCGTGGAGGCGACCCCAAATATCTTGACCTCAACGGCGACGGTTTTGTGAACGCAGGGAAAAGCACTCTCAACGATCCGGGCGACCGCGTCATTATAGGCAATTCCGTTCCACGATTCCGTTATGGTATCAATCTGAACGCGGGATGGTGCGGCATAGACCTCTCGGTCTTCTTTCAGGGTATCGGTCGCAAGGATTGGTATCCGGGAGGAGACAACCTCCGCTTCTGGGGTCCGTATTCCCGTCCATACTCCACTTTCGTTCCCCGCGATTTCATGAGCGACGTTTGGAGCGAAACCAACACCGACGCATACTTCCCGCGTCCGAGGGCTTACGCAGCACTTTCGGCAAGCAACAACACCATATATTACGCCAACGACCGCTATCTCCAGAACCTCGCCTATTGCCGGTTGAAAAATCTGACAATCGGCTATACATTCCCTGAAAAATGGACAAAGAAAATCTTCCTCCAGAAGATACGTGTCTATTTCTCCGGTGAGAATCTTGTGACCTGGACCGCGCTGAAGAGCAGATACATCGACCCCGAAGAGGCATCCGCAGCTTCCGACAACCGTTCGAACGTGTATCCATGGAGCCGCACATTCTCATTCGGTCTTAACGTGACTTTCTAATTTCTAATCGGCTACAAGCCTTTACCTCATAAAGATTATTATATGAAACTACGATTATTATATAGACTCCTGATAATTGGAGCGGTAATGCTTCCCATTACCGCTTGCGAGAGCGCTCTCGACCGGTTTCCCAAAGATAAACTCACTCCCGACACATTCTTCAAGACGGGGACCGAATGTGAACTCTTCACCAACGATTTCTATACCATGCTTCCTTCCGCTTCCGATATTTTTTCGGAATCAGCGGATATTATTTCCAAGACAAGCCTTATACAGGAAGTTCTCGGCAACAAACAAGTTCCCTCCACATCCTCCTCATGGAAATGGGATAAACTCCGTGACATCAACTTCTTCCTTGAATATTCAAAAAACTGCAACGTTACCGCAGACCGTCTCAGATATGAGGGTGTGGCGAGATTTTTTCGTGCATATTTCTATTATGAGAAGGTGAAAAGATATGGTGACGTGCCTTGGCTCGACGTTGCGCTCGATTCTGATGACGACCGCCTCTATATGGGACGCACCCCGCGTAAGGAGGTCATTGAGCATATGCTTGAAGACCTCGATTTCGCCATCGAGAACCTTCCGGCGGCACGCAGTCTCTATACCGTGACCCGCTGGACTGCCCTCGCGCTCAAAAGCCGTGTCACCCTCTTTGAAGGTACGTTCCGGAAATATCATGGAATCGACGGATGGGAGCAATTGCTCGCCACATGCGCAGAAGCATCGAATGAATTCATCAAAAGTTCAGGGTATTCCATTTACAATACCGGATCCACCCCATACCTCTCCCTCTTCTCATCGATGAATGCAATTGACACTGAGATTGTGCTCGCGAGAGCGTACAATTCCTCGATAGGTCTCACCCATGATGTGAACGGTTATCTGACCTCCACATCGCAAGGTCGCCCCGGAATACTCAAGGATATAGCCAATATGTATCTGATGACAGATGGGACTCCCTTCACTTCCAAGAGCGGTTACGAGACCATGACACTGGCACAGGAGTCACAAAACCGAGACAAACGTTTCGCACAGACAATGCGCGCTCCCGGATATAAGCGTATCGGTGAGACAAAAGAGACATCCCCGAATCTCGCTGCCTGCGAGACAGGTTACCAACCGGTGAAGTATCTTCAGTCTGCGCAATACGATGCCTACAACACATCCATGGTAGACATGCCTATCTTCCGCGCTGCCGAGGTTTATCTCAACTATGCGGAAGCAAAGGCTGAACTCGGCACTTTGACTCAAGGTGATATCGATATGTCGATCAAACCGCTGCGCGAACGCGCCGGTGTCAGCAACCTGTCGCTTTCTGCTGCCAATGCAAACCCTGATCCTTATCTGCTGGATCACGTGACAGGATATCAGAACGTAAAAGGTCCGAACACCG
This sequence comes from uncultured Muribaculaceae bacterium, assembly GCA_910584055.1. GTDB lineage: Bacteria > Bacteroidota > Bacteroidia > Bacteroidales > Muribaculaceae > Lepagella. Next base: position 25,059 of record CAJTZS010000031.1, read on the forward strand.
GAGTGATTCTTGAAATCCGAAGAGAGAGGACAGTAGAGCTCATAATGGAAGGGTTTCGATATTGGGATATCATGAGATGGCACGAAGGACAACGCTTCACGCGCACTTTCTTAGGTTTGTATTTCCCTGGACCCGGCAATTATGACCTCAATGCAGACGGCTCTCCGGACGTGTGTCTCTGGAGTGGCAGCAAACCCGCAACATCGGCTCCGATAGAATATGAAATCGACAAGGATATTTTCCTCTCGGAAGGAACCAGAGGGAATATAATCCTTCACACGGATTTCCCCCGCACTTTCCGCCAGGATCGCGACTATCTCTATCCCATTCCGACAGATGACCGCATTCTTACCAACGGCAATATAACCCAGAATCCGGGATGGGTCGATGGCTTGAATTTCTAACAACCAGGTAAATAATGATATTTATGAATCTACTATCTATAATAAACAAGACTCTTATTGCCTCCCTTCTCCTTATTGCGGGAGCATGCGACGAGCCCAATGGCGACAACTCTGATTACGATTTCAACAAGGGAGGCGTGAAACATGAATCCACGCGTCTTCCCGACAGTTATCGGCTCGCCACATATAATACCCATCGCTGCTCTCCTGCCAATAATGTGGCGAACTATAATAACACCGCGCAGGTGATATCCCTGATAGATCCTGATGTGATCGCTCTGCAAGAACTTGATAACGGCACCAACCGGCATGCCGAGGATCAGCTTTATGAGCTTGCCAAACGCACCAACATGTATCCGGTATATCTTCCTTGTGTAACATACACCAAAGGCTCATACGGCATCGGCATTCTTTGCAAGGAGGAACCGATAAAGACATATACACGTGAACTCCCAGGAAAAGAGATGCGCGGAATGCTCCTCGCTGAATTCAAGGATTTCATTTTCATCTGTACGCACCTTTGCGTGTCGAGTGCCGACAACAGAGCTTGGTCTTATGATATCATCAATCAATATTTGAGCGAAAATTACAGCAGAAGCAAAAAACCGATTTTTCTTGCCGGAGACCTCAACGCCACCTCTCTCCCCGCTGTGGCTACCGACAACTGGCAATCGATCAGCTCTACAAGCGTCACCTATTTCCCTACGAGCAGGCGTATTGATTATATCCTTGCCTATAAGGGAATAACAGCTCAGAGCAAAGTGCTTCAGACCATGGTGCCATCTTTCAATGAAATTGATCTGACACAGGTCTCCGACCATTTCCCTGTAATTGTTGATATCTCTAAAAACTAATAGGCATGAATCATATAATAAAAAACATAAAGAGCAAGAATTGTGGGCTGGCATTATGCCTCTTCATGCTGGCAGCGATCTCCCTGTCATCATGTCGCGACGAGGTGAGCCTGCCCCAACCCGTGATAAAACTCAGTTCAGAGTCAATCACCGCCCCCTCTCTTGAATCAGCATTCAACATCGCTGTTGAATCAAACTGCGACTGGATTGCAGAGCTTCAAAATGGCGAAATGCAATGGATTTCAATTTCAGATGCAAAAGACATCGGAAACGGGGAGATGCATTTATCTCTAAAACCCAACACTGGTTCCTCCCCCCGCGAAGCTGTTGTGTCGGTGCATAATGAGAAAATGACGATAAACGCCACTCTTACGGTGAAGCAGAATCCTTCATCGGGCGACGGTATGGTATCAGTCAGTGAGCTCCGTTCGCTCGAAGGAGCCACAGGAGTGACACTCGACAAAAATGCGGTGACTCGCGGTGTGGTAGTGTCCAATCTTCAATATAAAAATTTTCCTGCCGGTCTCATTGCCATAGAAGGCAGTGCAACTACCGGAGGAGGCATAGCCGTTAAGATCAGTGATACATTCCTTGTTGCACCAGGCGAAGAGGTTGAAGTCAATCTGGAGGGAGCGGAAATAAAGCGTGATCAGGGAAGCGGAATGCTTGTTCTTTATCCCGGCAGTAACGATTGTGTGACACGCACGGAAACAACCGGAATCATCCCGACACCCCTGGAAGTGACAATTCCCGAACTTGCCACAGGCGACTATGAATCGATGTATGTAAAGGTAATCGGTCAATTTGCGGATGCAGATATCCATAAGGAATACCTCTATGAATGCTCTTCATTCATAGATGAAGATAGCAACACAGTGGGCATAACCGTGCTTCAGGATTGTAGATTCGCGGAGTCAGTGTTGCCTACAGGCAGCGGTTTTGTATGCGGTGTTGCCGGAGCTGCCGACGGCTCTCCATCAATCTATCCGTGTTCTGAATCTGACATTGTCCTCAATTCTACACGCTTCGGTGGAGGATTTTCTTTCCCCTATGTATTCTCGCTGATGACCAACACCGCCACCAATGATGACGGACGCTATATCAAGACACAACGCGAGGAAGACAACAACTTCACGCACTCTGCGATAGCTACAGATGACTCCGGGGTATTGGGGGAATGGAATACCAGCACTGCGGGAAAATATTTCAGATTCTGGTTTGACAACAGCGGACACCATAATTTCCAGCTTGGATCATGGATGGATGTTCAGCAGAATTATTTCAAGATAACTTATCCTGAAGGAATTGAAATCACAGATGGTTTCCGCGTGCAGTTCGGATGGGGAGGCATGAAGAACGCGCCTCGCAACTGGGAAGTTCTCTATTCAACAGATAATTCCACTTGGTCAACAGGCAAGACGGAAACGACATTCTCAATTCCCAAAGATGTGGTGGCAGCTTCGGGAAAAGGATTCCTCGACTTTACGGTTGATGTGTATGTCAACGAGCCGATCAGAAAGACCGACAAACTCAGTGTCATGATTCGTCCACGCAACAACGAGACAATCAGCGGTGCGGCTCTTTCCACATCCAATGGTCGCGCTGTGTTCCACAGCTGCTTCCTCATCGACAAACTTCCGGCAAAATCCACAACAGCGGCTCCAAGCGGTGCAGTGTATTTCGAACCGTTTGATGGGCTATCACAGGGTGCTGATTATACTCTTGGCGACAAACTCGCGGCGATGCTCAACTACGCCGGTGACGATATCACCACATGGAGCGATGACATCCGTTGCGGTCTCTCCGGCACAAATGTGCGTCAACGTCCTGGGTACGCTCAAATCGGATATGTCAACTCTATCGACAAAGATCATAAGAGCTATAAGAATGAGGTCGGAGAGCTTCTGACACCTAAATTGGCAACAACCGGAAACCACACCCTCTCCTTCAAAGCTATGGCATATCGAAACAAGGCTGTGTTTGAAGGAAAATCCGTTGTGGATATCAAGGGAGACATGACTATGGGCACAATTGAAATCATCGGCGGCGGTTCTGTAAACGGACAGACTTCCTTCTCGTTCGGACCTATGTCTCACGATTCATTCAAAACATTCTCGTTCACCATTGAAGGAACCACTTCCGACACTCAGATAAAATTCTCTTCTGCTCCCGGCAACTCTGATTTCTCTCGCTGGTTTATCGACAACATATGTGTAAAATAATTCCCATAAGCCACATTTTACCGGAGCTGCTGTTGCTTGCGACGGCAGCCTCGGTATATGCCATCGGAACACCCGACTGGCAAACCTCCTACGCATGGGCGGACGCTAAGTTGAAAGAGCTGACACTCGATGAAAAACTCAACATGACGGTTGGTTATGAGGAGTTTTTCTTCCCAGGCTTCCCCGAGAAAGGGATTCCGTATCTCTATCTTTCGGATGCTACTAAAGGAGTGCACCTGCGCCCGGAGCTGACGGATACGGTTCATATACGCCAACTCGAACGCTCCACAGCTTTCCCCGCTCCTATCATGCTCGCAGCTACTTTCAATCCTGAACTTTCCTACGAATATGGGAAAGCCGTAGGCGAGGAATGTCGTGCCGGTGGTGTGGAACTTCTCTTGGGTCCCGGTGTTAACCTCGCTCGCAATTCACAATGCGGACGCAATTACGAATATCTCGGCGAAGACCCTTACATGGTTGGAAGAATGGCTGCCGAATATATCAAAGGATTGCAATCGACGGGCACCGCGGCATGCATCAAGCATTTTATCGGTAATGAAACGGAGTTTTACCGCCGTCGCACAAACTCCATTATCGACGAGCGCACTCTCCATGAGCTTTATATGCGTCCCTTCAAAGCCGGAATTGACGCAGGAGTGGCTTTTATCATGACTTCCTACAACAAGCTCAATGGAGAATGGACAGGTGAAAGTCGCTATGTAATTGACACCCTTATCCGTCGCGATCTTGGCTTCAAGGGAGCTGTCGTGAGCGACTGGCGATCGGTTTATGATCATGAAAAAGTTGTGAAATCCGGTCAGAATTCCATTATGCCGGGAAGCAGGGAAATACGCGATGATATAGCGAATCTTGTGAAAACCGGAAAACTCTCTGAAAAGGATATCGACAATATGATCCGCCCCCTTTTAGCTACTTGTCACGCTTTCGGACTTTATGACAGGGAGAAATACATACCTGAGTTGTTGTCAAAATTCCCTGACCATGAGCGAATATCCATGCGCACCGCGGAAGAGGGCACGGTTTTGTTGAAAAACAATGGCATTCTTCCTCTTGAAAATCCGAAAGGGGGAAAAATACTCGTGACCGGGAGTTATCTTGACAAGGATTTCAATTGGGTACATGCATCGGCTGACGTAAAGGGTTACAATCAGATCAGCTGGAGACAGGCGCTGCAAAAAGAATTCGGCGATAATCTCATTTTTACTGCAAAACCGACCGATAAGGAAATCAAAGATGCCGACATTGTGATTGTATCTACCGGCACTGTCGACCGCGAGGCATATGAACGACCTTTTGAACTGCCTGCTGCCGAAAACAATCAGTTGAAGCGAATCACTGCCTTGAATCCAAACACAATAGTTGTAGTATTTACCGGATCGGGCGTGAAACTCACGGATTTTGCTGAGGATGCAGCTGCGATTGTCTATGGCTGGTATCCGGGACAAAACGGGATGGCAGCGGTTGCGGGAGTATTGACAGGACGTATCAATCCCTCCGGCAAACTTCCTCTTTCTATCGAAAAAGATTTCAACGATTCTCCTGCAAAGAATGTAATGCCCCAAGGTGCAAAATTCTACACCAAACTGGTGAATGAAAGGATGATCACTCCTTACGATGTAAACTACGATGAAGGTGTTTTGATGGGCTATCGATGGTATGACACCAAAGGTATCGCTCCGCTCTACCCTTTCGGATATGGTCTCACCTACACAGATTGGGAAATTGCAAAGCCTTCGGTCAAAGTGAAAAACGGGAAGGTAGTGGTAAAATCCGGACTGAAAAATATCGGTAAACGTGATGGAGCTCAGGTTGTGCAGATATATGCCTCGGAAAAGAATCCGACAGTGGTTCGACCCATGAAGGAGCTAAAAGGAGTGAAAAAGATATTCCTGGCCGCCGGAGCAAATACGAGGTTTGAAATCAGCTTTGATATTGACGAGCTCGGTTTCTATGATTCTGAAAATCATGGATGGAAACTCAATCCCGGAGAATACGTAATCGCGATAGGTACATCATCTCGAGATATTCTCCATGAGGAGACAATAAAAATATGAGTAAGTGATGATAAAAGTAGGTTTAGTAATTGCAGCAATGATCGGTCTCTGTGCAGGAGTTAACGCCCAGCACAGAGCCGACAGGCAGCATCTTGAAAATGAGGATTCGTTCTCCATGATTGTGCTTGGTGATCCGCAGGGCTATATGAAATATGACATCAATCAGCCTTTGTTCGATCTCTGCACAGCTTGGATTGCCGACAATATCGACAATCTGAACATCAAGGCTGTCCTTTGCACAGGCGATCTTGTAGAGCAAAACGAAAACATCGTGATGAACCGCAAGATGCTCAACCAGACTAGCCGGGAAATGTGGCATGCGGCTTCTCGCTGTTTTGAACGTCTTGACAATAAGGTGCCCTATTTCATCTCTTGTGGAAACCATGATTACGGCTATAAAAAATCGGAAAACGGCATGACCCATTTTCCTGAATACTTTTCGTTCGAACGCAATTCTACTTGGCGCGACATGATTGTCAGCAATTTTCCTAACCGACAGGGCATCTCCGATATGGAGAATGCCGCCTTTGAGATCGAACAACCGAAGTGGGGAAAAATGCTGGTGATAGTCACAGAATTTGCTCCGCGCGATGAAGTGTTGGAATGGGCAAAGAAACTTTGTGAAAGCAAGAAATACAAGAAACATAAAGTGATTTTCATGACTCATTCCTTGCTACAGGAGCGTACAGCCGAATATACCGACAATTCTTCTTACAAGATAACCCCTCGCAACTGGGGAAAGGCAGTGTGGGAAAAACTCATCTATCCGACTGAAAACATTGTGTTCGCCCTATGCGGACACACCGGTAAGCCGGGAGATTATGAAGACTCGATAGCCTATCGTGTCGATAAAAATTCAGCAGGACGCAACGTGCATCAGATGATGTTCAACGTGCAGATTCTCGGCGGAGGTTGGGAAGGAAACGGAGGTGACGGCTGGCTCCGAATCCTCGAGTTCATGCCCGACGGCAAAACCATCAAGGTAAAGACCTACTCCCCTCTCTTCGGCATCTCTCCTCTGACCAAACACCTTGCTCATCGCTCCGAGCCCTACGACCAATTCGATATGATCATCGACTAATAAAATAATTAAACATTAACCATTTAAAATTAAACATTATGAGAAAGTTTACTCTTTCAATGCTCCTCTTGGGAGCTGCATTCTCAATGAATGCGCAACAGGAATATGTTATCTTCGAAGATGATTTCAGCTGGCTATTGCCCTGGGCAAATGCGCTGAATGCATCGGGTCAAGCCTGCGGTGACCCAATCGGTAAGAATAATGTATCAGATGCCGTATCTGTTAGTCGCGCCTTAAACAATATCAAAATAGATGTTGATGGAGCAGAAGTTAGCGCGGATCAGAAAGTTGTAGATATGGGATATGAATTACTCATAAAAACCAATCTTGAGGAAACAGTGGGTAAAGAAAAATCAGCAGGTAATGCTGTTTATCTTCAACGAGAACTTAATGCTGAAGATATTGCAACAGGAGTTTATTTCAAATTTGGTCTGACAGGATACTCTGCAGGGATTAAAACTCCCGAATTGGCAAATATTGGAAATGCGGAAATTTCAGAATTTACAGTCTCATTCGACTGGACACCACAAAGACGAAGTAATGGAACTTATGACACAACACATCTTTCAATATGTGTCAATGATATTACGACTGTTGGATCAGGACGTGAAAATGTTCCTGACTTGTCACTTGAAAACAATTCTGACTTAAAATGGAAACATGAAGATATAAAGTTTACTTACAATCTTAGGAGCACTGACAAAATAACCATCAGACCTGGAGCCAATCAATGGCCTGGAGGAAAAACTGCCGCTTATCGTTTTTACCTCAAAAATCTAAGAATCACCACAACGACTCCTATCTCAACCGGTATTGCCGGTATTGAGGCTGATGAGAATGCTCCTGTTGAGTATTACAACTTGCAGGGTATTCGCGTTGCTGAGCCGGAGAATGGTCTTTACATCGTTCGCCAGGGGAATAAAGTTTCGAAAAAATTCATCAGAAAATAAGCACGATGAAAAAGTTTGCTGTTTTAATTGCCGCGGCATCTGTCGCGGCAATTTCTTACTCACAAGATAAACTACCCTCTCCCCCTATCTCTACAACGTGGGGTGAGAAAGTGACACCGCAGAATGTTTGGCAACAGTATCCTCGCCCGATGATGACGCGCCAGGATTGGAAGAATCTCAATGGGGAATGGAATTATACCATTCTCCCCGTAGGTTCTGCCATACCGACAAAATATGATGGTAAAATCCTCGTACCTTTTCCCGTGGAATCTTCTCTATCAGGAGTTGGCAGAGCTGTCGGTGATAAGAATGAGCTATGGTATCAACGTTCCTTCACCATCCCTTCAGATTGGAAAGATTCTGAAATCAATCTCAATTTCGGAGGTGTTGACTGGAAAGCCGATATTTGGGTAAACGATATCTATGTCGGAGGTCATAAGGGTGCCTACTCACCTTTCTCACTGAATATAACGGATGCTCTGACTGATGGCGAGAATCAGCTGATTGTTCGCGTGTTTGACCCCACCGACAAAGGCATGCAACCTCGCGGTAAACAGGTGGTCAACCCTGATGCCGTTAACCCTAAAGGGATATGGTACACTCCTGTTACCGGTATTTGGCAGACTGTATGGCTTGAACCGGTTCCTACAAACAGCATAAGTGCTTTAAAAATCACACCGGATGTAGATAAGAAACGTCTCTATGTTGATGCAGCTGCTTCGGGCGATGGCTTAATAAAGGTTGAGGTAATGGATAAAGGCAAGCGTGTTGCCACTGCGACGGGTAAAGCATCCTCTGCTGTAGAAGTTGCGATGCCGGAGAATATGAAATTATGGTGGACTGATGATCCATATCTGTATGATATTAAGATCAGCCTTATTGAAAACGGAAATACAGTCGACAGTGTCAAGAGTTATGCAGCTATGCGCAAGGTGGGCATAAAGCGCGGTAAGGATAAAGTGAAAAGATTCACTCTCAACGATAAGCAGATCTTCCAATTCGGTCCCTTGGACCAGGGCTGGTGGCCCGACGGGCTTTATACTCCACCATCATATGATGCGATGATTTTTGATATTGATAAAACCAAGGAAATGGGATTCAACATGATCCGCAAGCATATAAAGGTCGAGCCCCAGCTATGGTATGAATATTGCGACCGCAACGGTATTCTTGTATGGCAGGATATGCCGAGTGGCGACAAAAACACAAAATGGGAGAATCATAATTATTACAAGTCGCCGGAATTTGTAAGATCTGAAGAGAGTGCCGAGCAGTATCGCACGGAATGGAATGAGATTATGGATAACCTCCATAGCCACCCTTCAATAGTTGTGTGGGTTCCTTTCAACGAAGGATGGGGACAGTTCGATACAAAGAACGTAGCCGCATGGACCAAAGCCAAAGATCCATCGCGACTTGTCAATGCTGCCAGCGGAGGCAATTTCTTCTATGGGGCAGGAGACATTCTTGACGTACATAACTATCCCGCTCCGAGAATCTACCTTCTTGATGATGACAAGGCGAATGTTATAGGAGAATACGGAGGTATTGGATATCCAATTAAAGGGCATCTATGGCAACCGGATAAGAATTGGGGATATATCGAATTCAAATCGCCCAAAGATGTAACCGATAAATATGTGGAATATATCGACATCCTCGCCGGCATGGCAAAGATCGCCTACACCGGAGCTGTCTATACCCAGACCACAGACGTAGAGGGTGAAGTAAACGGGCTTCTCACCTACGACCGCAAGAAAGTAAAAGTCGATGCCCCACGCATCCGTGAAGCCAACCGTCGCCTCATCTCCTCTCACTCAGAGAAATAGTCTGAATCCCGCCCTCCCCATTCAGCCCCATTTCGCCCCATAGCGCCCCATATAAAAAAGAAAGGATGCATCAATGATGCATCCTTTCTTTTTTATGCGGAAATGAATTATTTCTCTGCGTTTTCCATCTCTACAATCTCAGCATCGAGAACGGTGTCGGGATCATCAGTTACCTGAAGAGCTGCAAGCTCCTCTTTGTTGGCAACCACGAGTTTGGTGTATTCGCGGAGACCTGTACCAGCTGGAATCAAGTGACCACAGATCACATTCTCCTTCATACCCTCAAGAGTATCGGTCTTACCATTGATAGCAGCCTCGTTGAGCACCTTGGTGGTCTCCTGGAAGGATGCAGCCGACATGAAGCTCGAAGTCTGAAGAGCTGCGCGCGTGATACCCTGAAGAATCTGCTCTGATGTAGCGGGCACAGCATCGCGAACTGTCATTGTGCGGAGGTCTTTACGCTTGAGCGATGAGTTCTCATCACGAAGCTTGCGCACGGTGATGATCTGACCAGCAAGGTAAGTCTGGCTGTCACCGGCATCGGTGATGACCTTCTTGCCCCAGATGCTGTCGTTCTCCTCCATGAATTCGCGCTTATCAACAACCTGCTGCTCAAGGAAGCGGGTGTCGCCCGGATCAAGGATATTGACCTTGCGCATCATCTGACGCACGATAACCTCAAAGTGCTTGTCGTTGATCTTCACACCCTGCATGCGGTATACATCCTGAACCTCATTAACGATATATTCCTGGACGGCTGTCGGACCTTTGATATTAAGGATATCTGTCGGGGTGATTGCACCATCGGAAAGAGGAGTTCCTGCACGCACGTAATCGTTCTCCTGAACAAGAATCTGCTTAGACAGAGGCACGAGGTATTTCTTCTCCTCACCAAGTTTGTTGGTTACGCTGATCTCACGGTTACCACGTTTGATCTTACCGAACTTAACCTCTCCGTCGATTTCGCTGACAACCGCGGGGTTCGACGGGTTACGAGCCTCGAAGAGCTCTGTGACACGGGGAAGACCACCGGTGATGTCACCTGCAGAACCTGCTGCACGAGGAATCTTAACGAATACCTGACCAGGCTTGAGAACATCTCCATCATCAATAAGGAGGTGTGCGCCCACAGGGAGAGAATAGCTGCGAACGAGCTCGCCATTATCATCATAAACCTGAGCTGCCGGAACTTTCGTACGGTCTTTGCTCTCGATGATGATCTTCTCACGAAGTTGGGTTGCCTCATCGCTCTCAACGCGATAGGTAACACCTTCTTCAACGTTTTCGAAACGAACCTTACCACCCTCTTCAGAAACGATGACTGCGTTGAAGGGGTCCCATTCACAGATCATATCTCCCGGTTTCACGGTGTCGCCATCGCGGAAGAAGAGTTTAGATCCGTAAGGTATGTTGGCGTTCATAAGAACGATTCCTGACTTGGGCTCTACAATGCGGAGCTCTGCCATACGGCCTACTACGATATCAACACCGTCAGCATCCTTGATTGTGCGGAGCTCATCAATCTCGAGTTTACCATCATGACGTGCTGTCACATCTTTCACTGCCGCAACGTTACCTGCAACACCACCGACGTGGAATGTACGGAGTGTAAGCTGAGTACCCGGCTCACCGATAGATTGAGCTGCGATCACGCCGACAGCCTCACCTTTCTGAACCATACGGTGGTTGGAGAGGTTACGACCGTAACATTTTGCGCAGACACCCTTCTTGGATTCGCAGGTAAGCACTGAACGGATTTCGACAGACTCGATCGGAGATTTCTCGATACGGTCGGCGATAGCCTCAGTGATCTCCTCACCTGCATGCACGATGATGTCGTCGGGATTGTAAGGATCAACAATATCATGAACAGACACGCGTCCGAGGATACGCTCGCTAAGAGAAGCCACAACCTCTTCATTGTTCTTGATTTCGGTGCAGACAAGGCCACGGAGCGTGCCGCAATCCTCTTCGTTGATGATCACGTCGTGCGCCACGTCTACAAGACGACGGGTAAGATAACCTGCATCGGCAGTCTTAAGAGCGGTATCCGCAAGACCCTTACGAGCACCATGAGTAGAGATAAAGTACTCAAGCACCGAAAGACCCTCCTTAAAGTTAGCCAAAATCGGGTTCTCGATAATCTGACCACCCTCTGCACCGGCTTTCTGAGGTTTCGCCATAAGACCACGCATACCTGAAAGCTGACGGATCTGGTCTTTAGAACCACGGGCACCTGAGTCAAGCATCATGTAGACTGAGTTGAATCCCTGCTGGTCTTCCTCCATCTGCTTCATTAGAGTGGAAGCGAGTCGGGCATTTACATGCGTCCAGATATCAATTATCTGATTATAACGCTCGCTGTTGGTGATAAGACCCATTGCATAGTTGTTGAGCACTTCCTCAACCTGTGCATGACCTTCAGCCACATATTCCTCTTTCTCCTTCGGGATGATCACATCGCCGAGGTTGAAGCTCAGACCGCCACGGAACGCCATCTTGTAACCGAGGTTCTTGATGTCGTCAAGGAACTGAGCGGAACGAGTAACACCACAAGTCTTGATCACCTTACCGATGATGGTGCGCAGCGATTTCTTGGAAATGATCTCGTTGACATATCCGATCTCTTTGGGCACGAACTGATTGAACAGGATACGACCCACAGAAGTATCTTTCTTGAGAACCTTAACAGGATTTCCATCGGCATCAATATCATCAACGAGTACGGTTACAGGCGACTGCAATGTTACCTTACCTTCGTTGTATGCGATTTCCGCCTCTTCCGGTCCATAGAAAACCGCTCCCTCTCCTTTAGAACCTTTGCGAAGCTTTGTGATATAATACAGACCAAGCACCATGTCCTGAGAAGGCACGGTAATTGGCGCACCATTGGCTGGGTTAAGGATGTTGTGCGCACCGAGCATAAGCATCTGAGCCTCGAGAATAGCCTCATTGCTCAAAGGCAAGTGCACAGCCATCTGGTCTCCGTCGAAGTCGGCGTTGAATGCCGTACATGCCAGCGGATGGAGCTGAATTGCCTTACCCTCGATCATCTTGGGCTGGAAAGCCTGAATACCGAGACGGTGAAGCGTCGGGGCACGGTTGAGAAGTACCGGATGACCCTTCATCACGTATTCGAGGATATCCCAAACAACCGGCTCTTTACGGTCTACAATCTTCTTGGCGCTCTTCACTGTCTTCACGATTCCGCGCTCTATAAGCTTACGGATCACGAATGGTTTATAAAGCTCAGCAGCCATAAGTTTCGGAATACCGCACTCATGCATCTTAAGTTCAGGACCGACCACGATGACCGAACGAGCCGAATAGTCGACACGTTTACCGAGGAGGTTCTGACGGAAACGACCCTGCTTACCTTTCAGAGAGTCTGAAAGAGATTTGAGAGGACGGTTCACATCCGATTTCACAGCCGAAGATTTGCGGCTGTTGTCAAGAAGTGAATCCACAGCCTCCTGAAGAAGACGCTTCTCATTGCGGAGAATCACCTCAGGTGCCTGAATCTCGATAAGACGTTTCAGACGGTTATTACGTATGATTACGCGACGATAAAGATCGTTGAGGTCGGATGTTGCGAAGCGGCCACCATCAAGGGGCACAAGAGGACGCAACTCCGGCGGAATAACGGGCACAGCCTTGAGCACCATCCATTCCGGTTTGTTAACACCGGCTGATGAAAGGAAACTGTTAACGACCTGAAGGCGTTTAAGCGCCTCTGTCTTTCTCTGCTGCGAACCGTCGGTATTAGCCTTATGACGCAATTCTGCGGCGAGAGAAACAAGGTCGATCTGCTGAAGCAACTCATAGATTGCCTCTGCACCCATTTTTGCTACAAACTTGTTGGGATCGCCATCCTCAAGATATTTGTTATCTTCTGGAAGCTGATCCATGATATTCATGTATTCTTCCTCAGAAAGAAGATCAAGTTTCTCCACACCTTCCACATTTCCGGGATTGATCACGACATAGCGTTCGTAATAAATCACTGCGTCAAGTTTCTTGGAAGGAAGACCCAGGAGATATCCGATCTTATTGGGAAGCGAGCGGAAATACCAGATATGAGCCACAGGAACTACCAGCTCGATATGACCCATGCGCTCACGACGCACCTTCTTCTCAGTCACCTCGACACCGCAACGGTCGCACACGATGCCTTTGTAGCGAATACGTTTGTATTTACCGCAATGGCACTCGTAGTCTTTCACCGGACCGAAAATCTTTTCACAGAAAAGACCGTCGCGCTCCGGTTTGTAAGTACGATAGTTAATGGTCTCGGGCTTCAGCACCTCACCGCTCGATTTCTCCTTGATCTCCTCCGGAGAGGCGAGACCGATGGTGATTTTCGAGAAATTGCTTTTAATTTTATTGTCTCTTCTAAAAGCCATAAGATGTTTTTCCTTATATTGGTCTGCCCCGGGATTCCTTTAGACGAAATCCCGAAGCAGATTTGTTTTGATTTTTAATCTAACGTGATGCTCAAGCCAAGACCGCGGAGCTCATGGAGAAGCACATTAAGCGACTCCGGAATTCCGGGATTAGGCATTGGATCTCCCTTGACGATAGCCTCGTATGCTTTTGAACGGCCTACCACATCGTCTGACTTGATGGTAAGGATCTCCTGAAGGATATGCGCAGCACCGAATGCCTCAAGCGCCCAAACCTCCATCTCTCCGAAACGCTGACCACCGAACTGAGCTTTACCTCCAAGAGGCTGCTGGGTGATGAGTGAGTACGGACCGATCGAACGTGCATGCATCTTGTCTTCAACCATGTGACCCAGCTTAAGCATGTAGATCACACCTACCGTTGCAGGCTGGTCGAAGCGGTCGCCTGTTCCACCATCGTAAAGATATGTCTTACCATAGCGGGGAAGACCTGCTTTGTCTGTCCATTCGTTAAGATCGTCGAGGGAAGCACCATCGAAGATAGGTGTAGCAAATTTCTCGCCAAGTTCACGACCTGCCCAACCGAGCACAGTCTCGAAGATCTGACCGAGGTTCATACGGGAAGGCACACCAAGCGGGTTAAGCACGATATCCACAGGAGTTCCATCTTCAAGGAACGGCATATCTTCCTGACGCACAACGCGCGATACGATACCCTTGTTACCGTGGCGACCTGCCATCTTGTCACCTACTCCGATCTTACGCTTCTTGGCAATATATACTTTTGCCATCTGCATGATGCCCGAAGGAAGTTCGTCACCGATGGTGATATCGAATTTCTTGCGGCGAAGCTCACTATCAATCTCTTTGGATTTGCGGAGATAGTTGGTGATGAGTTTGGCAACCATGCCATCTATACGCGCATCTCCGGTCCAATCACTAAGATTTACGGTCTCATAATCAATAGCGCCAAAAGTGACATCATCGAATTTCTGACCTACAGGAACGACATCCACACCAATGAAATCCTTCACACCCTGAGAGGTCTGACCTTTAAGCAACGTCTGCATCTTCGATACCATGAGCTGACGAAGCTCTGCCTGTTTCTCCTCATATTCTTCATCAAGAAGAGGAAGCTGAGCGTTAGCACTGTTCTTGTTGCTCTTCTTCTTGACAGCTTTGGAGAAGAGGTGTGTTCCGATAACAACACCCTTGAGAGAAGGCGATGCCTTGAGAGAAGCATCCTTAACATCTCCTGCCTTGTCACCAAAGATCGCACGGAGAAGCTTTTCCTCAGGTGTGGGGTCACTCTCACCTTTAGGAGTGATCTTACCGATCATGATATCACCGGGCACAACATGCGCTCCAACACGGATGATACCACGTTCGTCAAGATCTTTGGTAGCATCCTCACTGACATTCGGGATATCGGAAGTAAGTTCCTCCATACCACGTTTTGTCTCACGCACATCAAGAGTATACTCGTCAACGTGAACAGAAGTAAGGATATCCTCTCTTACCATGCGTTCGTTAAGCACGATGGCATCCTCATAGTTGTAACCCTTCCAGGGCATGAACGCTACCTTGAGGTTACGTCCGAGTGCGAGCTCTCCTTTCTCTGTGGAATAACCTTCGGTGAGGATATCACCTTTCTCGACACGCTGACCCTTGTTGCAAATCGGACGGAGGTCGATGGTTGTTCCCTGGTTGGTGCGACGGAACTTCGGAATCTTATATTCTTTCACCGACGACTCGAATTCCACAAATTCCTCGTCATCAGTGCGGTCGTAGTTAATACGGATCACTGTGGCATCCACATATTCGATAACACCCGGACCCTCGGCAGTGATCTGCGTGCGGGAATCCTTGATGAGCTGACCTTCGATACCCGTGCCGACAATAGGAGCCTCGCTGCGGAGCAAAGGCACAGCCTGACGCATCATGTTAGATCCCATCAACGCGCGGTTAGCATCGTCATGCTCAAGGAACGGGATGAGTGAAGCCGCGATCGACGCAATCTGAATCGGCGACACATCCATAAGCTGAAGCTCCTCCGGAGCAACAATCGGGAAGTCGGCATCAAGACGCGCCTTTACCTTGGGATTGATGAAAGAACCGTCATCGTTAACAGGTGCATTGCCCTGCGCGATGGTCTGACCTTCCTCAATCTCTGCTGTGAGGTAAACAACCTCATCATTATTCAGATTAACTTTGCCGTCGGTAACCTTCCTATAAGGAGTCTCGATGAAGCCAAGGTTATTGATCTTCGCATATACGCAAAGAGAAGAAATAAGACCGATGTTAGGACCCTCAGGAGTCTCGATCGGACAAAGACGGCCATAGTGAGTATAGTGCACGTCTCGGACCTCGAAACCTGCGCGCTCACGTGAAAGACCGCCGGGACCAAGTGCCGACATACGACGCTTGTGGGTGATCTCAGCAAGAGGGTTGGTCTGATCCATGAACTGCGAAAGGGCGTTTGTTCCGAAGAAAGTGTTTATCACAGCCGAGATTGTCTTGGCATTGATAAGGTCGGTCGGAGTGAACACCTCATTATCGCGAACGTTCATTTTCTCACGGATGGAGCGTGAAATACGCGCCAATCCGACACCGAACTGATTGTAAAGCTGCTCACCAACAGTGCGCACACGGCGGTTGCTGAGGTGGTCGATATCATCGACATCGCTCTTTGCATTGATCAGCTCGATAAGATATTTGATGATGGCGATGATGTCCTCACGTGTGAGAACCTTCACATCCATCGGAGTGTCAAGTTCAAGTTTCTTGTTGATACGATAACGTCCAACCTCACCGAGGTCATAACGCTTCTCGCTGAAGAAAAGATTCTGGATCACCTCGCGTGCAGACGCATCATCCGGTGGCTCGGCATTGCGGAGCTGACGATAAATATACTGCACAGCCTCTTTCTCGGAGTTTGAGGTATCCTTCTGGAGAGTGTTGAAAATAATGCTATAGTCAACGGCATTCACATTCTCTTTCTCGAGAAGAATAGTCTTAACACCGCTCTCCATGATTGCATCGATCACATCCTCTGTGATCTCGCTTCCGCGGTCAACAACGACAGTGTTGCGTTCGATGGAAACGACCTCACCTGTATCCTCATCAACGAAGTCTTCCACCCAGCTGTTGAGAACACGGGCAGCAAGTTTGCGTCCAACTGAATTCTTCAGATTGGTTTTTGTTACCTTTATCTCTTCAGCCAAGTCAAATATCTGGATGATATCCTTATCGCTCTCAAGTCCGATGGCACGTAACAATGTTGTGACCGGAAGTTTCTTCTTTCGGTCGATGTATGCATACATCACATTGTTGATATCTGTTGCGAACTCTATCCAGCTGCCACGGAAAGGAATGATTCGCGCAGAATAGAGTTTTGTGCCGTTGGCATGGGTGCTCTGACCGAAAAATACGCCCGGCGAACGATGAAGCTGCGACACGACAACACGCTCGGCACCATTAATGATAAACGTGCCCTGCTCGGTCATATAAGGAATAGGACCAAGGTAAACATCTTGAATCGTTGTTGCAAAATCCTCATGATCAGGATCGGTGCAATAAAGCTTGAGCTTTGCCTTGAGGGGCACACTATACGTGAGGCCACGCTCGAGACATTCCTCTATCGAGTAGCGCGGAGGATCGATGTAATAATCGAGAAACTCCAGCACGAAGTTGTTTCGGGTGTCGGCGATAGGGAAATTTTCTGCAAACACTTTATAGAGTCCCTGGTTCTTTCTCATCTCAGGGGGAGTGTCGAGCTGCAGAAAATCCTTAAACGATTTCAACTGCACTTCCAAGAAATCAGGAAAAGGCAGTGGATTCTTTATCGACGCGAAATTAACGCGCGGTTTTTCGGTAAGTTTTACTGACATTGGTAATAAGTTAATAAAGGACTTTAGTCGTACGGCTCCTGAAGAACCCATCGACGTGTTTGGGAGAAAGGTTGGTACACGAATAAATAGGTTAAGAACGCTCCCTGTGAGCGTTCTTAACCTACTTTCAGATTAAGTCGATTATTATTTGAGTTCAACTTCAGCGCCGGCCTCTTCGAGTTGTTTCTTAAGACCTTCAGCCTCAGCTTTGGGAAGACCCTCCTTGATAGTGTTAGGAGCACCGTCTACCAATTCCTTAGCCTCTTTCAGACCAAGACCTGTGAGCTCTTTCACGAGCTTAACAACTGCGAGCTTGCTTGCGCCGGCAGCCTTCAGAACTACGTCGAAGTTTGTCTTCTCCTCCTCAGCGGGTGCACCGGCTGCAGGACCAGCTGCAACTGCCACAGCAGCAGCGGCGGGTTCGATACCATACTCTTCCTTGAGGATTGTAGCGAGTTCGTTAACTTCTTTTACAGAAAGGTTAACCAATTGTTCTGCAAATGCTTTCAAATCTGCCATTGTAGTATTTATTTTTTATTATTTTTACGTGTGGATGATTATTTGTTGGAAAGGGTTTCCAGAATGCCGTGAAGCTTGTTGGCACCGCTCTGGAGAGCGCTGATAACATTCTTGGCAGGTGACTGGAGCAAGCCGATAACGTCGCCGATAAGCTCGTTTTTGCTCTTGATATTGGCAAGGGTTTCCAACGATTCCTCGCCAACGTATACTGTCTCCTCAACGAAAGCACCCTTAAGCAAGGGAAGTGTATCGTTCTTGTCGCGGAACTTCTTGATGAGCTTTGCCGGAGCATTGCCGGTGTTGCAGAGCATCAAAGTTGTTTCGCCATGGAGAAGATCATAGAGACCGGAATAATCTACATCACTTGCTTCGAAGGCAGCCTTAAGAAGGGTGTTCTTTACACAAAGCATTTTGATGCTGTCACCGAAACATGCACGACGGAGCGCACTTGTCTTCTCGGCGTTAAGTCCGGAGGTCTGGGTCAAATAAACGCAGCTGTGGTTTTTCAACTGGTCGCTGATGTTTGCAATTATAATAGCTTTATCTTCCTTTTTCATTTTCGTCTTCGTTTAAAGATTATTCAGCCACTGACTTGGTCTCAACTTTGATGCCGGGACCCATTGTGCTCGAAAGATAAATGCTCTTGATAT
Organism: uncultured Muribaculaceae bacterium; assembly: GCA_910584055.1. Taxonomy (GTDB): domain Bacteria; phylum Bacteroidota; class Bacteroidia; order Bacteroidales; family Muribaculaceae; genus Lepagella. Next base: position 43,936 of record CAJTZS010000031.1, read on the forward strand.
ATGTACCTTTAGAGGTGGCGGGTTTCAACTTCACAAGTGTGTTGATAAACTCTTTAGCATTGTCGCGCATCTGCTCGGCTGTGAAGCTCACTTTACCGATTGAAGCGTGAACAATACCGGTTTTGTCAACCTTAAAGTCGATCTTACCCTGTTTTACCTCTTTGACGGCTTTTGCAACATCCATGGTTACCGTACCACTCTTCGGGTTAGGCATAAGACCACGAGGACCGAGAATACGACCCAACGGACCAAGTTTACCCATTACCGAAGGCTGTGTGATGATAACGTCAACGTCTGTCCAACCTTCTTTGATTTTCTGGAGATATTCATCGAGGCCAACATAGTCGGCACCGGCTTCCTTGGCTGCCGCTTCAGCGTCGGGACCGCACAATACGAGCACACGAACCTGTTTACCGGTACCGTGGGGAAGCGACACAACGCCGCGAACCATCTGGTCTGCCTTACGGGGATCAACACCGAGACGAACATCAATGTCGAAGGAAGAATCGAATTTCTCGAAAGAAACTTCCTTCACCTTCTCAGCAGCCTCTGCCAAAGTGTATGCCTTCCCGGGTTCAATCTTCGATAAAGCTAACTTTTGATTTTTTGTCAGTTTTCCCATTTTCTTGAAGATTATTAGTTAAGTTCAGGGAATGACCCTTTGACGGTGATACCCATGCTTCTCGCTGTGCCTGCAACCATACGCATTGCAGAATCCAAAGTAAAACAGTTCAAATCCGGCATCTTGTCTTCAGCAATTGTCTTTACCTGATCCCAGGTAATCTCGGCAACCTTCTTACGGTTAGGCTGAGCGGAACCGCTCTTCACCTTGGCAACTTCTTTGAGCTGCACTGCCACAGGAGGTGTCTTAACAATAAAGTCGAAGCTCTTGTCTGTGTAGTAAGTGATTACTACTGGAAGAACTTTACCGGCTTTATCCTGGGTGCGGGCATTGAATTGCTTGCAAAATTCCATGATGTTGATACCCTTAGAACCAAGTGCAGGTCCTACTGGTGGAGACGGATTGGCTGCGCCGCCCTTAATCTGTAATTTGATCTGTCCAGCAATTTCTTTTGCCATTGTTCTACTTTTTTAAAAGTTTTGTTGTGAAATCGAATCAATCCGAAAGTGTAACATCCATTCGGACTTACTCTCTTTCCACTTGCGAATTTTCCAACTCAAGATCAGTGGCGCGGCCAAATATCTTGACCTCTACCTTGATCTTCTTCCTCTCGGAGTTAACCTCCTTGATGACACCGCTGAAGCCGCTGAAAGGACCGAACGTCACCTTTACGGGTTCTCCCACAATGTAACGGTCCGTCGTCTCCTCGGCAGGTTCGCTCATCTCGTCGGCTCGTCCCAGCATCCTCATCACTTCGCTCTCACGCAGAGACTCAGGCTTACTGCCCTTCGCACGTCCACGTAAAAAATCAATGACATTAGTAGTGTTGCGAAGCTCATACTCAACCTCCCCAGTCAAAGCTGCCTGAATAAAGACATACCCTGAATAGAGAGTGCGCTCCTTAAGCACTTTCTTGCCATTGCGAGTGGTGTAAACTTTTTCAGTTGGAATCAATACCTGTGAAACGTAATGTCCGAGATCAGTGTTTTTGATCGCTGCCTCCAACACTTCTTTGACTTTCGCTTCCTTTCCTGAGATGGCACGCAATACGTACCATTCTTTCTTTGATTCAGCCATTGAAATCCCTATTTGAAAAGTTTAAAAATTGATACTGTAAACCAACTCCATAAGAAGATTGAAGATCTTATCTACAGCCCAAATGAAGACTGCCAGGATGATGGAAGCTATCAGCACCAGCACCGAGCTGTTGATAAGCTGTTTCTGAGTCGGCCAAGAAACCTTATACACAAGTTCGTTATAAGATTCCTTTATATCCTTGAATAATTTCATATTGTTTTCTATTGGCACGGGAAGAAAGACTCGAACTCTCGACACCCGGTTTTGGAGACCGGTGCTCTACCAACTGAGCTATTCCCGTAGATTAGGGGTCTTCTATACCGAAGACCCCTATATGATGTCTTCGTTATTACGATTGATTAATCGTCAACAACTGATGTGATCTGACCTGAACCGACTGTGCGACCGCCTTCACGGATAGCGAAACGGAGACCGTTGTCCATAGCTACCGGAGTGATGAGCTTAACGTCGATTTCAACATTGTCACCAGGCATTACCATCTCAATTCCTTCGGGAAGTGTGATCTCACCTGTTACATCGAGCGTACGGATGTAGAACTGAGGACGGTATTTGTTGTGGAACGGTGTGTGACGACCACCCTCCTCTTTCTTCAGGATATAAACCTGAGCCTTGAAGTGATCGTGAGGTTTAACCTGTCCGGGATGGCAGATAACCATACCACGTTTGATTTCGTCTTTGTCGATACCACGGAGAAGGAGACCTACGTTATCACCAGCTTCACCTTCATCAAGTATCTTACGGAACATCTCAACACCGGTTACGACAGATTTCTTGTCAGCACCAAGACCAAGGATCTGAACCTCGTCGCCAACTTTTACGCGACCAGCCTCGATACGACCTGTGGCAACTGTACCACGACCTGTGATTGAGAACACGTCCTCAACAGGCATAAGGAAGGGTTTATCAACGTCACGGGGAGGAAGTGGAATCCAGTTGTCAACAGCCTCCATAAGTTCCATAACCTTATCTTCCCACTGGGGCTCACCATTGAGTGCGCCAAGAGCAGAACCGCGGATGATAGGTGTGTTGTCGCCATCATACTCATACTGAGAAAGAAGGTCACGCATATCCATCTCAACGAGCTCAAGCATTTCCTCATCGTCAACCATGTCGCATTTGTTCATGAAGACAACAAGACGGGGAACGTTCACCTGACGGGCGAGAAGGATGTGCTCGCGAGTCTGGGGCATCGGGCCGTCAGTTGCAGCAACTACGATGATAGCGCCGTCCATCTGAGCAGCACCGGTAACCATGTTCTTCACATAGTCAGCGTGTCCGGGGCAGTCTACGTGAGCGTAGTGACGGTTAGCTGTCTGATACTCCACGTGTGAAGTGTTGATTGTAATACCACGCTCTTTCTCTTCAGGAGCGTTGTCAATTGAATCGAATGAACGAAGCTCGGAGAGACCTTTTTCTGCAAGCACCTTGGTGATCGCTGCAGTAAGAGTAGTCTTACCGTGGTCTACGTGACCGATCGTACCGATGTTAACATGCGGTTTGGTTCTTTCGAATTTTTCTTTAGCCATAACT
>CAJTZS010000032.1:0-11946 GCA_910584055.1 uncultured Muribaculaceae bacterium
CAAAGTTCACAATCAAAATCGCTACTTAAAAGTCGGCTTATTTCGGATGGATACACCGAAACCGTTTATGCCGAAGCCGTCGTCAAGGTTGGCCCCTGATACGTATTCACGCGGTCTGCCGGCGTTCGGGCCTTCGGGGGTGTAGGTATCCTTGTCAAAACGCAAACCTGTAACTGACGCATATATGTCGGCATTCGTGCGTGCAATCCACTCGTTCTCGCCAAGAGTGAGGTCGGCTTCATTCAAACGTATGTCAATGTTGCCGACACCCACAAGGAATTTAAGTGACGCACCGATCCTCAGTCCCGGCATCTGCTTGATGTCATGGGAATGGTTCAAGGCAACGGTGGCATATGCGTTGGCGTTTGCGAACATATCCTTGATGTCGTAGGTAGTGTTGGTGATACCCTCTTTGGCAAGAGAGAAGAATGCCTTCGGCAGTGATGCCTCAAGGTTTGCGGAGGCGGAGATGGAAATAGTGTTGAACCCTCCGAATGCCTTGAATCCTACCGAAAGAATGTTGATTTTATTGTTCGTGCCGATCTTGTTGCGGTTGCCGAATTTGCCCATCGCCTCTGCGGCGGATATGCTTGGATTGGTGAAAAGCATGGTCTTGGCGCCATCGGGAGATTTGTAGAAAATATCTGAGAGGTGAAGGTTTCCACGGATTGCCGTGTTAAAATTGCCTATCGCCGGCATCGATACGAACCCGCGGCTATTGCCGAAAACAGGGTTCATTTCGTAGCGGTAGGTATAGTTGTCGAGAAAATACCCGGAATATGTGTGTTGCGCATCGGCAGAGATGCAGCCTGCAACCACCGAAGCTATAATAAGTAATTTCTTTAAAGATTTCATTTTGTTGTATTTTGTTGATGGTTGTAGGTGTTAGAACTCGGTAGTGTAGGAGCCGGATACGCGGGCGCGGAGGTTTTCAAGACGGATTGTCTGACCGGGCGCGAGGGCATCATCGGAGCCGGGATGGACGGTGACCTCGAATGTTATGCCGTCGAGATGTTCGATAGTCCCCTCCATTTTGATGATGATATGCTCGCCCTTGGCGTTCGCGGAGATATGCCCCGTGGCCTTGACTCCAGGTATTCGGTTGCCGCCCACTGCCAACGGGAATGCCACGAGCGATGCTTCAAGGGGGATTGTGCTGGTGACATCGGCCTCAATTTCAAGGGTGGTGATTTTTATCTTGTCGATATCTTCGTCGTTCCAGCCGTCCTTGGAGTCGGAATAGATGATAGTCGAGCCTGTTTTGAGGGCTATGGGAGCGATGAAATCGTATGTCCCCGAGATTCCGTCGATAGGTTTGCCAAGTTCGAAGCGGACAACTTTCTGGAGAGGAAGTTCCGGATTAAGGAGATTGATTTCGATCTGCTCCGGTAAACCGTCGCCACTGAGGATGTCTGACAGCCCGGTGAAGGGTATATGCTGCAGGCGAGATGCATACTGGCTCAGGGGATTGGAGGGATTTTCTGGAGAGAGAACGAAATTATAGGGACCGGGGTTGAGGGCTTCCGTGGCAATAAGTTTGCCGCCATCGGGAGAATAGGGGATTTTCCCGCTTTCACGCACGGAAACGAGTTCGAGCCCTGTCTGATAGAAGAGGTTATAATCTGCAACCGGGTTGTTGAGGTTGAGGTATATCTGAGGATTGGCGAGTTTGAGGTCTGTGCCTTCCTGATTGAGAAAATCAGGGATATCGTTGAGGGTGACCGGTGCTATGTCCAGGCCGTTTCCGGTTAGATGATATTCCACTTTGCCGGTGAAGTGTGTTGCCTCAAACGGGTCAATTGCCGTCTTTACGCTGAAGTTGACCCTGGCCACAGGCTGGAACTCTTGTCCTGCCTGCGGAATGTTTACAGTGGTTTTAAGAATGCCCGAAATAAGTTTCACTTCTCCCGAATAGTCGAAAGAGCCATTGATTATAGGTGTGGGATTTTTTGTGAAATCGAGTGCCACGGCCGTGAGGGATATTCTTGCGGTTTTGTCAGGACATGGGAGATCCCTGATGGTGAGAATCCCGGATTCGGCATCATATGAATAGTTGGACGGCAGAGAGCTGAACTGCAGCCCCTTCAATATTTCAAGGTCAAGCTTCTCGAAATAGATGTCGATATAAGAGGGAAGGTCTGTCTCATGAAAAGTCACATTGAATGTCATAGGCTTGGATTCAAGCATATGAATCTCACGGACGGCATCGTCTATACCGTTTGCGACTATGCTTATTGTCTGTGGATCGAAATCCTTGAGGTCATAATAAAATTCTAACGAAGAGGCGGATTTCGCACGGGTGCCTATATCGGGGATTTGTAGTTCGAACGTGGCGTTTGTCTCCGGCACAGAAAGTGAGTATGGAGAGAATGCAGGGATATCGATTGACTGGGAGTTGATGTCGCCGTGTTGGGTCACGGCATAAAACTCTTGTCCATTGACGGTGACGGTCTGGATTTTACTGCCTTCCTCAATATCGAATATATCGTTGAGGGTTATGGCGTCCATTTTGACCGGGAGGGTGAGGTTGTTTACTTTAATTTCCGAGGTTGTGTCGATATTCGATAGGTCATAATCGTTGTCTACACACCCCGTCAGAATCACGGCAAGCCCAGTAAGGGATCCGAAACTGATTAAAAGGGATTTCATAATGTCAAAAAAATCTATGGTTAGAATGCAAATTGTGAAAAATGTGAAAAATTTACCAATTTTAGCGCAAATTTAACAAAAATTAATGATGCGTGCAAGTCTCAGGGATATATCGGTAATGGTAAACACCCCGGATAAGTAGGCTTGCCTACTTATCCGGGGTGTTTAGGGGTGGTTATCCATGTCGTGTCCCCGCACAGATTCCACTGCGTTCCATCTGTACGGGGTTAATACGCCCTTAAGTTGCTCCGCGACAGGAACCTGGCAGTCAGATACGTTGCTATGCGACAGGAAGTTGGCAGTCGGACGTATCGTTCCGTTACATGCCTTATTTTTCGGTGACGTGGCATTGCCATGCCCAGGCGTTCTTCATTGTTTCGTCGATGGGGACTACGGCTGTCCATCCGAGAACCTCGTTGGCTTTCTTGGGGTCTGCCCAGATTTTCTCGATGTCGCCGGCGCGGCGGTCGCCGATCTTGTGGGGAACTTTCACACCGGTTGCCCTCTCGAAAGATGCGATAAGTTCAAGCACTGAAAGACCACGTCCTGTTCCGAGGTTGAAAATCTCCACGGGATCGGTGTCTTCTTTGTCGAGGATGCGTTTTATGGCAATCACGTGAGCCTTGGCGAGGTCAACAACATCGATGTAGTCGCGGATGCACGAGCCGTCGGGAGTGTTGTAGTCGTTGCCGAATACTGTAAGCTCTTTGCGGATTCCGGCGGCAGCCTGCGTGAGGTATGGAACAAGGTTCTGCGGCACACCCAATGGAAGCTCACCGATTTTTGCGGTGGGATGCGCACCGATCGGATTGAAATAGCGGAGAAGGATACTCTTTATCGGAGCGCCGCTCTTGATATAATCCTTGATTATCTCCTCGGAAATCTGTTTGGTGTTTCCGTAGGGAGAAGTGGCTGGTTTGATGGGTGCGGTTTCATCTATTGGATTAACATCCGGTTCACCATAAACCGTGCAAGAGCTGGAGAATACGATGCCTTTTGTCCCGAATTCCGGCATGAGCTGGAGCAGGTTCATCAGGGTGTTGAGGTTGTTGCGGTAATACAGCAACGGTTTCTGCACTGATTCGCCCACCGCCTTGGATGCGGCGAAGTTGATGATTCCGTTGATTCCGGGATTCTCTTCGAAGCATTTACGGAGAGTGTTCATGTCGGTGCAGTCTCCCTCGAAAAATACGGGGCGTTTGCCTGTTATTGCTTCTATTCCGTCGAGCACACCGATATTTGAATTCGACAGGTTGTCGATTATCACAACCTCGTAACCGGCATTCTGTAGCTCAACGACGGTGTGGCTGCCGATATATCCGGTTCCTCCGGTAACTAAAATTTTTTGTGCCATTTTTGTGCTTTTATGGGGCTATACTTTTATAGGGCTATATAGGGCTATATAGGTATAGGTTATTTATTTGAAGAGGGGAGTGGGGTATGTGCCGTTCTCTACCAATTTAGCGAACTGGGCTACGGTTGCCGGACGGTCTGCGGCATATGTCACGCCAAACCATTTAGAGGGGGTGCCTATAACCTTGAGGTCGATTGTTCCGTTGTTGATGAGGTCGTTTACCACTGTCGGGATATAGAACTCGGCTTTAAGCTCGTTCTGGTTCTCGTTGAGGAATTTCACGAACGCCTTTTCAGAGTAATCGAAATAATCGGGAGTGAAGCCCCACATGTTCATTGACACGTTGGCATCTTCAGGGAAGGCAACCTCCTCGCCGTTCACAACCTGGATGAGTTTGCCGTCCTTGCGTTCGATTCCGTGGCATTCCTGCACGCCTGTAAGGTTACCGTTTTCGTCAACCTCGCATAGACCGCGGCTCACACCTCCGTTTTCGCTGAGGGTGTTCTCGATGTTGAATCCGATCATGCAGTAGCAGTTCTTCTTGCCTTCAACAGAGCGGAGGAAATCACCGAGGAGCTGGAAGCTCTCTGCTCCATAATAGTCATCAGCATTGATTACGCCGAAGGGTTCATTGATGGCATCCTTGCCCATCAGGACAGCGTGATTGGTTCCCCATGGTTTTGTGCGTTCGGGGTTGAGGGTGAAGCCTTCGGGAAGTTTGTCGGTAGACTGGAACACCACTTCTACAGGCACGTGACCTTCATATTTTGAAATGATTTTTTCGCGGAATTCCTGTTCGAAATCTTTGCGGATTACGAATACAATCTTGCCGAAACCGGCGCGGAGAGCATCGTAAACGGAATAGTCCATGATCGTTTCGCCTGAAGGGCCGAGTCCGTCAAGTTGTTTGAGGCCGCCGTAACGGCTGCCCATACCTGCTGCGAGAATAAAAAGTGTAGGTTTCATTTTATTTAATGTTTTATATAGGGTTTTGTTTTTAATAGGGCTATATAGGGTGATATAGGGCTATATGGGGCTTAATGGGGATAGGGGTAGTCACGGCGCTTTTTTGTGGAGGAGGGGGATGATGTAGAGGAAGAGGGAGAAGAGGATGAGTTTGGAGTTGCCGTTGCGTTCGATGTGGGTGGAGGCTTCCTCTATGCGGCTCACAATCTCTTCAACATTGCCGTGGTGGATGAAAGGGGAGAAACGTTGTGAAAACGCCTCTTCTTCACGGGTCATCGAGGATAGGGAGGGGACACGGATGTTGTAGATGAAATTTTCACGTGCCATCTGTGTCATATAGCTCAGGAAACGGCGCAGCTTTTCGCGTCCCATGCCCGAGGCTGAATCTCCGATTTCGCGAAGCTTGGCTGGTTTCTTGGCATAGGCGGCACGCATTATGTCCTGAAACAATATGCCGAATTCTTCCCTTTCTCCTGAATGCGAAGCAAGTTCGTCAGCTTTCGATATCCTCCCTTCCGACAGCCGCGCAACCGTTTCTGCAGTTTGCCTGTCGAGTTTGTATCGGTCTGTCGCATATTGGGAAATCAGGGATTGGTCTACGGGTTGCATGTTGAATCTGCGTGTTCGTGAGGAGATGGTGGGGAGCACTTCCGATTCATTGTTTGAAACCAGTACGAAAACCGTGCCTTCTGTCGGTTCCTCAATGACTTTGAGGAGCTTGTTTGCGGCAGCCGGCTGCAACTTTTCAGGCAGCCATATCACAAAGAATTTGTATTTCGAGGTGAATGATGAGTATGCATCGGCGCGGACAATATTGTCGGCATCGTTTACATATATTAAAGGCTGCGAGTTGCCGGAGTCTATAATCTCCTGCCATTTTTCCTGTGGCATCCATGGATATTCCGAGAGCATCCGTTTCCAGGAGTCTATCCTGTCTTCGGAGGATTCAATTTTCTGCGCCTTGTTTTTTACGATCGGATATATGAAATGTACATCGGGATGATTGAAGGAGAGATGCTGCCGGCACGAAGGGCATTGTCCGCAAGGTTCTCCGTCGCGGGGGGAACTACAGTGGGCATACTGCATGAATGCCCTGGCGATGCTCATTTTCCCTATGCCCGATACGCCGCAAAGCATGATGGCATGTGGCATATTATTGCTGTCAACAAGGTTGCGCAGGCTTGACTTTATGTTAGAGTGTCCGGGTATGTCAGAGAAATTCATGCTGTAATAGTTACCATTGTTCCACAAATGCGGAACCCCTCTCAATTAGTTGCTACAAAGTTATAAAAAAATCATTACATTTGCATCATGAAAAATGATAAGACGGAAAATTTTCTTGACTCTGTGGCACGTGCATACGTGGAGAATTTCGGAGATCTTACGGATTTTTGTTTCGTGTTCCCAAATAAAAGGGCCGGAACTTTCTTTTTGCGTAGCCTGTCACGTCAGTTGGGGAGTCGTGTCTCGATGGCTCCCGAAGTGCTGTCGATTGCCGATTTCGTGGAGAATTTGTCCGGGAGGGAAGTCGCTTCGCGTATCGACTTGCTGTTCCGTCTGTTCAATATCTACAGAAGCAATAAATCACTCGTTCCCGGTAAAGTTCAGGAAGATGCCCTCCTTGAATTCGATGCTTTCCGGGGCTGGGGGGAGATATTGCTCTCCGATTTCAGTGAGGTTGACCAGTATAACGTCGATCCGGATGCATTGTTCGGCAATGTGAGCGATTATAGGGAGATCGCCTCCAACTTTCTTACCGAAGACCAGATAGATATATTGGAACGATATTTCGGATATTCACCGAACCGCAGGGATGTGGAAAAATTTTGGAAGAATCTCGTTCCACCTGACCATAATTCAGCGATAAAGGAGAGGTTTCTGTATCTATGGCAGGCGATGTCACCTCTTTATCACGCACTTGATGATGCCCTTGCCGCCGAAGGACTCGCTTCCCCGGGGGGCGCTTACCGAATCGCGCTTGAGCGCGTGCGTGAGGAGGGGAAAGATCTTTTCGATTATAAAAAAATCATATTCGTCGGTTTCAATGCACTCTCCACAACCGAAGCCCTTCTTTTTGACGAGATATCGAAATGCGGAGGATTTTATGAGAACGAAAAGGATGCCTTCGCCGATTTTTATTGGGACGCTACCGGACCGGTGCTGGAATCCGACGACAGTGACGCTGCCGCGTTCCTGCGTCTCAACAAACGTAATTTCCCTTCGCCTGACTGGGCAAAGGAGTATATCGAGCGTAACAGGGTGAAGACAATGCCCGCAGACATGCGGGTGATAGCGTCTCCTTCCAATTCGGCACAGACGAAGATTGCAGCGGCGAGGATCGGCGATATAATGAGTCACGCGGGTGCCGAATATATGAAAGATGCAAGGGTGGCGGTGGTGCTCCCCGACGAAAATCTTCTTTTGCCACTGCTTTATGCGTTGCCGGAATCCTTGTCGGAAGTGAATCTTACGATGGGTTATTCCCTGAAGCTTACTTCCGTGGCTTCCTTCCTGCATCATCTGAGACAGTTTCATTCCCGTGCAAGGAAGCGTAACGGAGAAACAGCTTATTTTCATGAAGACGTAAAGATGCTTCTTTCGCACCCTTTTGCCCATGCTCTTCTCGGCAGCAAGAATGTATCGGAGTTGAATACCTACATCTCGAATCATCATCTGCTCACAGTCAGCATCGCAGACATGAAGGTGGTGACAAAAGATTCCGCCCCCGATGTGCTTGATATATCGGGTTATGGCCTGGGGACGGCAGCGGGGATAAGGTATATCGACAGTGTGTTGGCCCATATCGATGCCGCTCTTGCCGGAGAAACGGGAGGTGTGGTTAAATCGCGTATCGACCGTTCGCATATCGCCCTCTATAGGGATGCGCTCAAAAGACTGGAATGGGCTGCGGAGGAACATGGAATCGAGATGGGGCTGCAGGGGGTGTTCTATATGGTGGACAAACTTCTTGCCGGGGAACATGTGACATTCGAGGGAGAACCTCTCGAGGGGTTGCAGGTGATGGGTCTTCTCGAAACGCGCGCGCTTGATTTCGAGCACCTCATAATACTTTCGCTCAATGACCGCGTGATGCCTCGGAAAGCCAGGCACGCCACATTTATCCCGGATTCATTGCGCCATGGCTACGGTCTGCCATATTCAAACTATCAGGAGCGACTTTTTTCTTATTATTTCTACAGAATGATTTCTCGCGCACGGTCGGTGACTCTAATTTATGATGCACGCAGCGGCGAGGGGATGCGCAGCGGCGGGGAATCGAGATACCTGATGCAGCTCCGTTATCTTTATGCGCGAGAGGGAATAAAATATGAGAATTACAGATTCCTACTTTCTGATGTGACATCGGATATGCGCCCGGTGGAGAAGTCGTCAAAGATTATGGCACTGATAGAGGAGTTTGCGCGCGAGGGATCTGGAAGAAACTTCTCGGCTTCAGCATTGCGGAAATATGGGGAGTGTCAGGTGAAATTCTTCTATGAGGTTATAGCGAACATCAATACGGACCCGGCAAAAAGTGATTTCATAGATCCTATCACGCAGGGATATATCGTGCATGATACAATGTTGCATCTATATTTTCCGAAGAAGGACTGGCATGATTTCCTTGACGACAGGATTCGGGTGAATCGGGAATTCATAGAGTCGGTGCTTGAGGAGGGAGAGAGGATCAGGATTGAATTGCGCAGAGCGATCAACTGGCATCATTTTAATCTCAGGGGAGAGGATGTTGATGCCGAGGTGGAGGGGTCGGCCGCAATGGTTGCTCGCCAGCTCGAAAAACAGATAAGGGATATTCTCCGCTATGACATGTCGCTTGCTCCTTTCGAACTTGTCGGTGGTGAGATGTCGGGGCTGTATGAATGGGAGTTCATGCCCGGAAGAAAAGTCAATATGAAGTATGCCATCGACCGCCTTGACATAATGAATCCCGGCACTGCGTCAGAGCGTTGGCGCATCGTGGATTACAAGACTGGAGGAGCGTTGGTTACGGCTGATGAATTCGAAGATATCTTCAACGGCAAATACACAGCGAAAAACCTTTTTCAGCTATTGCTCTATGCCAATCTTCTGAACCTTGACAAAGGAAAGGATGAAGATGTGAAGGTGTCGATATATGAAGTTGGACGAATAGCCTCTGACGGAGAGACGATCCCGAAAATCGGGAAAGAGAATCTGGAAGGACATAAGCGGGTAAATGAGGAATTCCTTTCGCGTGTTAATGGTATGATTGCCGAAATTTTCGATCCGATGATTCCGTTCACCCCGACCGAAGATGAAGAGCACTGCCGCTTCTGTCAGCTCCGCGACCTCTGCGGCCGCAATCCCTGACGACTCATTGCTGAAGCCCGAGTTCTTGAAGCAGATTCTTGATTACATCTGTTTTGATTGTGGCAGTCTGAGCTTTATCGTATATTTCCACCAAAGCTAATGCATTGCCGATTTCGGCCCAAACCGTTTCAAACGTGATCACCCTGGCTCCTCCGGACTTCCCTCTCCCTTTTGATTCGATGGCCATGCGTACTTTCCTTATGCCGGGCGCAAGTTCGACACCCATATGAGGGTTTTGCCTTAATTCTTTTATTAAATTTTTTAAGTCATTTACGAAGCTTGGATATTTCTTCTTAAGAGGTTTGGCATGCCTGTCAAAATGTGGGATAATTATTATTTCAGTCATTTTCCAACTTCTTTTCGTATTCTTCCCATGAATATGCTTTAAGCTTGCCGTCCCTAACATCCTTGACTTCGTTTAATGCGATGCATAACTGCTCGGTTATATCGAATGTGCCGATTTCTTCCGAGTATTCTTTGGCTTTGATTCGAAGTAAATCCTCAATATATGCTTTCAACGATTTTCCCGCTTCCATCGCAGCGATTGAGAGGGTCTTGAACACGTCCGGTTCGATATCGATATTTTTTCTCCGTTTTGCCGGAATTGCTATTGGTGCCATAAAAATAAAAATTTTTTACAAAGATATACAAATATATTTATGTATACAAATATACTCATTATTTTCTATAGATTCCCATTTATCTTACTGAACATTATTCCTCGCAGAGCCGCAGAGGGCGCAAAGGTTTGACACTTGTCTCTTAGGGTAGTGAACTCCCGGCTGAGTGGCAGAGCCTGCTGCGGCGATTTTAGCGACAGACTCTGCTCCTCGGCAGGAGTGGACACGACCTCTGACATTTGGGTTTAATCAGTGCGATAAATGGGAATTTAATTGCGGGGAATTTAACGGTGGATTTGCGTATGTCGTGGGAAATAGTTAACTTTGCGGCGCTTTTGAGCAAAAACGTGTGATGGGAAATTTGCAGGTGTCGCGGACACCGCTCCCTAAGGCGAATGAATGCCGGAGCAGACTTATTTTGAGTAACACAAACTAAAAAAGAAAATGAAGACATTTGAATTGAATGCCGAGCCCCGTCTCGAATTGGGCAAAAAATCGGTGAAGGCTCTCCGCAAGGAAGGCAAAATCCCCGCTGTGGTAAACGGTGGCGCACTCGTTGAACTTCCTTTTAAGGGCACTCTCAAACCGGGTGAGAAACTCGTTGAACTTGATTCCAAGCGCGGCATCATCACAACCGATATCGTTGTGAATATGGAAGATGTGCGCAAGCTTATCTATACTCCCGACATTTTCGAGGTTAACCTTAACCTCAATGGCGAGACAAAGAAGGCTGTGATGAAGGATCTTCAGTTCCAGCCGGTTAAAGACACTGTCCTTCACATCGATTTCCTTGAGGTTTATCCCGATAAGCCAATCGTGATGGAAGTTCCTGTCCAGATCGAGGGACACGCCGAAGGTGTAAAAGCCGGTGGTAAGCTCGTTATGTCAATGCGTAAGCTTAAGGTTAAAGCCGCTTACACAGAAATTCCTGAGCGTCTCGTGATCAATGTTGACAATCTTGGTCTTGGTAAATCTCTCGCAGTCGGCGACCTCCACTATGAGGGCCTTGAACTGATGAACGCCAAGAACGCCGTTGTCTGCGCTGTTCAGCTTACACGTGCCGCACGTGGTGCTGCCGCCAAAGCTGCCGAGGCTTAATAAGGCATTCGAAGAAACCAATAAAGACACCCTTCCCAAACCGGGAACGGGTGTCTTTTAGTAATAGAAGAGCGGATGGACTGGAAAAGATTGTTCGGATTCGGAAGGAAGAAAACTGAGAATACCGGTAATAAGGAGAATGATATGAAGAAGTTTTTGATTACGTGTCTGGGGAATATCGGGTCGGAATATGTGGGGACACGCCATAATGCCGGGTTTATGCTCGGCGATTATATGGCTGAGGAGGCGGGTGTGCCTTTTACCTCCTGCCGGTATGGGGATATGGCGAAGATTCGTGTTAAGAATTGCGAACTGATGCTTCTGAAGCCATCAACCTATATGAACCTTAGTGGCGTGGCCGTAAGGTTCTGGATGAACAAGGAGAAACTTCCGCTGGAAAATCTGTTGGTGATTGTGGATGACATCGCTTTGCCTTTCGGGGCTATACGTATGCGCAAGCAAGGGTCAGACGCCGGTCATAATGGACTTAAGAACATAGCCTCTGAACTCGGGACTCAAAATTATGCGCGGCTCCGTTTCGGTGTCGGCAATGATTTCCCCAAAGGAGGGCAGATAGATTATGTGCTTGGCAAATTCCCTAAAGAGGAGATGGAGAAGATGCCGGAGATTCTGAAGAAAGCGTCGGAGGCAGTGAAGGCATTCTGCCTCAGCGGACCTGATTTCGCGATGACACACTTTAATAAGTAATGTTAAATGTTGAATGTTTAATGTTTAATTGTTTGATCCGGGGCAATTGCATTACACATTACACATTACACATTACACATTACACATTACACATTACACATTTAACATTACACATTTAACATTACACATTTAACATTACACATTTAACATTACACATTACACATTACACATTACACATTACACATTACACATTTAACATTA
>CAJTZS010000032.1:12046-46474 GCA_910584055.1 uncultured Muribaculaceae bacterium
ACATTACACATTTAACATTACACATTTAACATTACACATTTAACATTACACATTAATATAAAGAAGTGGAAGAGAGAATAGATAAATGGTTGTGGGCGATGCGGGTGTTCAAGACACGGACTATCGCCACCGAGGCCTGCAAGAAAGGTAGGGTGACTATGGGAGGTGTGGCTGTAAAGCCCTCGCGTTCGATAAAGGAGGGGGATGTGATTGATGTAAAGAAGCCGCCGATCACATATACCTTCCGTGTGCTGAAGGTGACGGGGAATCGCCTCGGGGCTAAGCTTGTGCCGGAATATCTGGAGAACATAACATCTCCGGCGCAATATGAACTCTTGGAGATGACCAAGATATCCGGATTCGTGGATAGGCGCAAGGGATTGGGGCGTCCCACAAAAAGAGACAGCCGCGAGCTTTCCAGATTCAAAGAGGAAAGCTACACGGCTGACGACTTCTACCTCGACTGGGAAGACGAGGATTAAATGCGGGTAAGTCTGAGGACTTGTTTGCCTTGGCTGTCAAGGAATATCACTTCTGTCGGGCTGATGGGTTTGGCGGTCGATGCCTCCTCGAGGGCGACAAGGAATTCCGTTTCGTTATATTCCGGAGGACATGCCATGCGGGTGGTTATCAGAGCGCTGAATGAAATGGAGTTCGCAGCTTCCATATCGGTTTCGAACGCCCCGTTGAGGATGTTGCAACCGGTGTTGCCGTGAACTTTACCCTCGGGAACATCGATTACCAATTGCACATCCGGATTGTCAACTTTCTTTTCGTTGATAGCCGTCACCTGCCAGCTGCCGTTGAGGAAATCAAAGTTCTGGTGCATGAGGCTCATTACCTGACGTTTGTTTGCATTAAGCAGATAGAGGTAATAGTCCGAGCCTTTTATCTCCCAGGTGTAATATCTCACGGCATCAAGTGCATGGTTTATTTCATAGTCAGTGATTCCTTCCTTGGCGCACATCATCATCGTGGATGCCATGTTGGAGAAACTGATTGTGCTGTCGGCAGGATTGTATTTATAAGAGCCGTTCAAGACATTGCAACCATTGTTGCCATAAACCATCTTTTCCGAAGGTACGAATTTGAGGAACGGGGCTTTTTCCCCGACAGCGTTCTTGCCGTTGACGGTCTCGATTGCCCAGTCTCCTTTTACAACCCCTTTACCTAATTCCTCGGGGGTGTAGGTTTTCAATTCTTTCTTTACAGCGATGTGCTGACGGTCATGTGGCAGCACGGCTTCCTGGCTGACGTCCTTTCCCTCGCTTCCGCCTGTAGAACCGGTTTTGCCGGTTGCCTTATTGAATAAACTGCAGCTGCCGAGGCTTAAGACTGCGCCGGCGGCAAGGGTTAATAACAAAATATTTTTTTTCATAATTCTTTTTCTTTTATTGAACTTCAAGTTTGACAAGATTTCTCGGGTAGGGTTTAATGGGGCGGGATAGGGTGGTATGGGATAGGAGAGTCAGTCGCCCCAATGCTTGCGGAGAGGATACTTAGTAGGGCGGAGGAGGAGGCGGAGCGAGGTTGAATAGAAGAGGTAGTTCCAAAACCAGTTGACCATCACGCTTAGCTTGTTCCTCATTCCAAGAATGGATATCAGATGGATGAACAGCCAGGTCAGCCATGCGAAAAATCCTGAAAAAGAGAATTTCTTTAGGTCTGCCACCGCCCTGTTCTTGCCGATTGTCGCCATCGAACCTTTGTCCTTATATTTGAATTTCCAGGAAAATTCGCCGGCGTTAAGGTTCTTGGCGAGATTGCGGGCCTGTTGGATTGCAGGCTGGGCCATCTGCGGATGTCCGTTCGGATAATCCTCGCATTGCATCAGCGCGATATCGCCAACCGCCATTACAGAATCTTCATAACCATTGACGCGGTTGTACTCATCCACGATTATGCGGTTGCCCCTGCCTATTGTTTCTTGCGGCATTCCGGGCATCGGTTCCCCCTTCACGCCGGCCGTCCATATCAAAGTCTCATAATATTCCTTATGTCCGTCGGCAAATGTGACGTATTTGTTGT
Source organism: uncultured Muribaculaceae bacterium (assembly GCA_910584055.1). Taxonomy (GTDB): domain Bacteria; phylum Bacteroidota; class Bacteroidia; order Bacteroidales; family Muribaculaceae; genus Lepagella. The sequence continues at coordinate 14,075 of CAJTZS010000032.1, forward strand.
CGTAGCTTTTGAGTCCGGTGTTCAGCCTCACATTTACCATCAGGCTTTCAAGGTCGCGAAGCGCCCTTTCCTGCGACTTCTCCCTCATAGCTCCGAGGAGGCGCGGTGAAGCCTCGATGAGCGTGACCGTTACATCGTCTGGACTCAGCTCAGGATACTCTTTGGAAAGGATGTATTTCTTCATCTCTCCGATTGCCCCGGCTATCTCAACGCCCGACGGACCTCCCCCAACCACCAGGAAAGTCAGGAGCTGGCGTCTGCGTTCTGGGTCTTTGCACATCGCTCCCCGTTCCAGGCGATCAAGTATCTCGTCGCGGGTGTGTGCGGCTTCCGCCACTGTCTTTATGCCGAAAGTCTCCTCCGGCAGGTGGTCCATGCCGAAGTAATTGTTGGTGGCGCCGGCCGCGATTATAAGCTTGTCATAAGGGAGAGTCTCATAGCTCGTAGTCACTGTCTTTGCCGCGATGTCGATATTCTTTACATGCCCCATATGGTATGAGACATTCTTCATTTTCTTGAATTCTCGGCGGAACGGGAAGCATATGTTGGCGCTCACCAACCCTGATGAGGCTATCTGGTAGAACAGGGGCGGGAAACAATGGAAATTGTTCCGGTCTATAAGGCTCACTCTATATTTATTCTTGTCAAGACGTTTTGCCAGGTTCAATCCCGCAAAACCACCGCCGATTATGACTATTTTTTCCATGAGGTATCTATGGCATATGGATCAGGTCAGCGCCTTCTCCGGATTCTTCATAATTTTTAACGAACAATTCGCGATTAATGTTTCAAATAATTTACTAAATTTGCAAGGTGAAGAGGTTAAAAAAGATAATGACGGGTTGCAGGTCGCTTCTCGTTGCGATGGCGGCTATGGCGCTGCCGTCTGTGTCGGCATATGCACAGGTCAATGCCGAGCAGGTTCTTAATATCGGGCGGAATGTCCTCTCGATGGAGGATTATATGCTGTCGATACAATATTTCAATCAAGCTATCAAGGCAAAGCCATATCTGTCTGACCCATATTTTTTCAGGGCTCTTGCCAAGCTATATCTCGAAGACTACAAGGGTGCGGAGGAGGATTGCACGCTTGCGCTCGACCGCAACAAATTCAAGACCGAATCATATAAGGTCAGAGGATTCGCGCGTCAGAACATGGGGAAGGATTCGCTCGCCGTGCTTGACTATGATGCCGGGTTGAAATACAATCCGGAAGACAAGTATTTCCTTTTTTATAAGGGTGTTGCCCAGACCGAGATGAAGAAAAGGGATGATGCGGAGGCTACGTTTGACCGGCTGCTGCGGATATATCCGCAGTTTGAAGACGGCTATGCCGCCCGTGGCCGCCTGCGTGCTCTTGATGGAGACACGGTAGGGGCACTTGCCGACCTCGACAAGGCCATTTCGATCTCAAAGAATCTCATAAATGCGTTCTTGATGCGTGCGCAGATAGAGGCCGACCAAAAAAAATGGGATGCGGCTTTGGCTGATATGGATGCCGCCATACGTCTGCAGCCGCAGGAGGCTGACCTTTACGTGAACAGGGCTTATCTCCGTTATAACCTTGACGATTACTTCGGGGCGATGTCGGATTATAACTATACCCTCGAGCTTGAACCTTATAATTCTGCGGCCCTTTTCAACCGGGCCCTTCTTCGGTATGAAGTAAAGGATTTGAACCGTGCCGCCGAAGATTTCAGCAAGGTGCTCGGATATGATCCCGACAATTTCCATGCACGTTATAACCTCGGACTCGTGAATATGGAGCGCGGGCATCATAAGGAAGCTTTGGCGGATTTTGATAAGATAACGCGCAAATATCCACGTTTCTATCCTGCATATTACGCCAAGGCAGAGGTTTACCGTAATATGGGAGACATGCGCACGGCGATGCAGAATGCCTATGTAGGTGATGATCTCGTGAAAAGATATGTGAGCAATCCTGAAAAGAACCCACTCGACCGTCCCACGATCGCTCCCGGCAAGACGCGTACCGCTAATGATGCAGGTAACGATGACGAGAGCGAGATAGAGGTGATGAACCGCTTCAACCAGCTCGTGACAGTCGGCAGCGCTACCGAACAGCAGCAACTTACATATAACGAAAAGATAAAGGGACGCGTGCAGGACCGTGATATACGCGTGGAGCCTGAACCGGCTTACATGCTCTCCCTTCAGGATTCGCCGTTGTCGCTTCGCTCAACATCCAACTATTTCCGGGAACTCGACGACTTCAACCAGCGAGGCTATATTTCCGACAAGATCTATCTCTCTACAGGTGTTGACACTGCGGAAGAGAGTGTGCTGAAGAAGCTTTTTGACCGCGCCGATTTTTATGAAGGAGTCGTGGCTGACGGAAAGGCGCGTCCAGCCGACAGGTTTGCGCTCGGTGTCATACGCTCTATGCTTAAGAATTATCCGGCGGCTATTGAAGCCCTCGATGCAGCGATAGAGGGTGATCCCGGTTTTACGATGGCGTATATGGCACGTGCCTACTCGCGCTATGCCAATATTAAGGCCCGGCAGGCATCGGCAACCGATGAAGACGCGGCAGCGTCGGCATTGCGCCAACGACAGTCGCAACGTGAGCTGACGGACGTGATTGCAGATTATGACACCGCCCTCAAGCTGAATCCAAGGCTCGTGTTCGCATGGTTCAATAAAGGAAACATCTATTATGAGATGGGAGACTATACCTCAGCCCTTCAGTGCTATGCAGAGGCGATAAAGCTTGACCCGATGTTCGGCTCGGCGTATTTCAACCGAGGCATCGCCTATCTGCACATAGGTAATAAGCGTCTGGCATTCTCCGACCTGAGCAAAGCGGGCGAACTCGGCATCCTCCCCAGCTACAACCTCCTGAAGCGAATGAAATAGCGTATGAGGCGGAGGCCGGGGCTAATTTCAACGATTTTTCAGCCTCAAGTGTTTGGATATTAGAAATAATGTTTAAATTTGCACGTATGAAGTTGATTGAACTGAATCTGCAACATATATTGGATTTATGCCGAAAGCATAATGTCAAGACCCTTTCCGTCTTTGGCTCTATCCTTACAGATAGATTCAATGACCAAAGTGATGTGGATTTGCTTGTGGACTTTAAACCTATAGATCTTGATACGTTTGATTATGTCGGCAATTATTTTAGCTTAAAAGATTCGTTGGAACGGCTGTTTAATCGTAACGTGGATTTAATAGAGTACGGTAAAAATCTTAATCCAATCTTCATGGCAATAGTTGATAAGAAAAAGCGATTGATTTATGGATGAATACATAGCTGTCTATCTTTATGACGTAAAACGTGCCATTGATGAAGTGGAGAGTTTCTTTTCTGACTATCCGATGCGTTACGATGTCTTTGAAAAGGATTATCTCCGTAGAAGTGCAGTGGAGAGAAAGGCGGAGATTATGGGTGAGGCAATAAACCGTATTTTGAAAATCCAACGTGATTTCCCGCTGCCAAATGCTAAAGCAATAATCGACACACGTAACAGAATAATACATGGCTATGATTCAGTAAAACCTGAATTTTTGTGGAGTTTGGTGATCCGTCATATTCCCGAACTCAAAAAAGATGTAGAGCGGATTATTGCAGAATATGGAATATCTCCTGAAAATATAGGTTGGCAAACACCGATATTCCCATAAGCAACGCATATGGCTGGCGGCTCTTCATAGCGCATTAAAATTTTGTTACTTAGCTAATTTTTTTGTATCTTTGCGCGGATAAACCGGATTCTTGATGGAATCTGGGGTTTGATTTGTGGTATTTAATTGGAAATAAAAGATATAAACATGATTAATATAACTTTTCCCGATGGCAGCGTGAAGCAGTTTGAGAAGGGCGTGACTCCTTTTCAGGTTGCAGAAAGCATCAGCCCGCGTTTTGCGGCAGACGTGCTCGCTTCCAAAGTAAATGGCGAAGAGTGGGATATTTCCCGCCCCATTGACGAAGATGCTTCCATAGAACTCTTCAAATGGGATTCTCCGGAGGGAAAGCATGCGTTCTGGCATTCTTCCGCGCATCTTCTCGCTGAAGCTCTTCAGGAACTTTATCCCGGCGTGAAATTCGGTATCGGTCCGGCTATCGAAAACGGTTTCTATTATGATATCGATCCGGGTGAACACAAGATCACTTCCGAAGATTTCGAGAAAATCGAGAAGAAGATGCTGGAGCTTGTTGCCAAGAAAGAGGATATCGTGCGCCGGGATATCGCCAAGGATGACGCGCTGAAAATGTTTGGCGACCGTGGCGAAACCTATAAATGCGAGCTTATCAGCGAACTTGAAGACGGCCATATCACTACTTACACACAAGGAGATTTCACCGATCTCTGCCGTGGCCCGCATCTCCCGAGCACAGCCCCCATCAAGGCTGTGAAAATACTCTCGCTCGCCGGTGCTTACTGGCGCGGTGACGAAAAACGTGACCAGCTGGTCCGCGTATACGGTATATCCTTCCCGAAAAAGAAGATGCTCGACGAATACCTTGCGCTTCTTGAAGAAGCCAAGAAACGCGACCACCGCAAGCTCGGCAAAGAGATGGAACTGTTCGCGTTCTCTTCCACCGTGGGGCAAGGTCTTCCTCTCTGGCTTCCCAAAGGTGCTGCGCTCCGCGACCGTCTGGAGCAGTTCCTCCGCAAAATCCAGAAAGAATACGGTTACCTTCAGGTGATCACTCCCCATATCGGTAACAAGCAGCTTTATGTCACCTCCGGTCACTGGGCAAAATACGGAAAGGATTCTTTCCAGCCCATCAAGACCCCACAGGAGGGTGAGGAGTATATGCTCAAGCCGATGAATTGTCCTCACCATTGCGAGATTTACAAGGCCGCACCCCGTAGCTACAGGGATCTTCCTTTGCGCTTTGCTGAATTCGGCACTGTCTATCGCTATGAGCAGAGCGGCGAGCTGCACGGACTGACACGCGTGCGCGGATTCACTCAGGACGATGCCCATCTCTTCTGCACTGCGGAACAGATCAAGGGTGAGTTCCTGAAGGTGATGGATATTATACTTTATATCTTTAACGCTCTCGATTTCAAGGATTACGAAGTTCAGATTTCGCTCCGTGACCCCAAGAACAAAGAGAAATACATCGGTTCCGACGAGAACTGGCATCTTGCCGAGAACGCCATCATCGAGGCTTGCAAGGAGAAAGGTCTTCCTGCCCGTCAGGTTGAGGGCGAGGCTGCGTTCTATGGTCCTAAACTCGACTTCATGGTGAAAGACGCAATCGGTCGCCGCTGGCAGCTCGGCACCATACAGGTTGACTACAACCTTCCCGAACGTTTCGACCTTGAATACACCGGTTCGGACAACCAGAAGCATCGTCCGGTGATGATTCACCGTGCGCCTTTCGGTTCAATGGAGCGTTTCGTGGCCGTGCTTCTCGAGCACACTGCCGGCAAGCTTCCACTCTGGCTCATTCCCGAGCAGTGTGTGGTGCTTCCGATCAGCGAGAAGTTTAACGACTATGCTTACCGTGTGGTCAAAGAACTTGACAAACATGATGTGCGCGCCATCGTTGACGACAGAAACGAGAAGATCGGTAAGAAAATTCGCGACAATGAGCTTAAAAAGATCCCGTATTTGCTCATTGTAGGTGAAAAAGAAGCACAAAATGATGAAGTTTCTGTAAGAAAACAGGGCGAAGGTGACAAAGGTACGATGAAAATCATTAACTTTGCAGACGAAATCAATGCCGAGGTGGCAAAGATGACAAACAAATAACTAATAAATAAGGAAAAAGCTACAAGGCACAACATTATTAAATGGAGAAAAAACCACAGTTCAGCGGTCCCCGTCGACCGATGAGTCCCGCCGGTCCGAAACCTCGTCCCGGCCAGAATCCCCGCAGGGGAAACGAGCGTAACAGCCGAGACCCGTATGTGATCAACGAATATATCCGCGCCAGGGAGGTTCGCCTTGTCGGCGACAATGTGGAGCAGGGTATATATCCCATCGAGAAGGCTCGCCGCATCGCCGAAGAGATGGAACTTGATCTTATCGAGATCTCTCCCAATGCAGAGCCGCCTGTATGCCGTATCCTTGATTATCAGAAATTCCTCTATCAGCAGAAGAAGCGCCAGAAAGAGCAGAAAGCCAAGGCTGCCAAGGTTGTGGTGAAGGAGATCCGTTTCGGTCCTCAGACTGACGATCATGACTACAACTTCAAGCTCAAGCATGCCATGGGTTTCCTCAAGGAGGGTTCGAAGGTGAAGGCGTATGTCTTTTTCCGTGGACGCTCCATCCTTTTCAAGGAGCAAGGAGAGGTGTTGCTTCTCCGGTTTGCCAATGATCTTGAAGAATATGGCAAAGTGGAGATGATGCCGGTGCTTGAAGGGAAACGCATGACCATCATGCTCACCCCCCTCAAGGCTCCTGCCAAGAAAGATGACTCCAAGAAGGAGAATAAGAAGCCGGAGCCGAAAGAATCTGCATCTTCGGAAGATAAGGAATAATAAAAACTGAGAAACGCCGTTAGTTAATACGGTAAAGATAAATAGAGACCGTAGGCACCCAGTGCCGAGGTGAATTTTTAAACAACTAAATTTTCAAAACAATGCCTAAAGTAAAGACCAATGCCGCGTCTAAGAAGCGTTTCGCGCTCACCGGCACAGGGAAAATCAAAAGGAAACACGCTTATCACAGTCACATCCTGACTAAGAAGAGCAAGAAGCGTAAGAGAAACCTCGACCACACAGCGTTGGTTAACGATGCCAACCTCAAGTCAGTTCGCGAGCTTCTTTGCCTCCGTTAAAAGATTCTCCCAATTTTACTTTTATCAATTTTTATTAACCGAACGTCCAGCTCCGCAAGTGCATAGAATTAATTGCCGCTGACGTTCAAAAAATCAAAAAAAGATGCCAAGATCAGTAAATCACGTTGCCTCAAGAGCAAAAAGAAAGAAAATCCTTAAACTCACCCGTGGTTATTACGGCAGCCGCCGCAATGTGTGGACGGTAGCTAAAAACACTTGGGAGAAAGGTCTGACCTATGCTTACCGCGACCGCAAACAGAAAAAACGCGATTTCCGCGCCCTCTGGATTCAGCGTATCAACGCCGCAGCCCGTCAGGAAGGTCTTTCCTACTCAATGCTCATGGGCCTCATCCATAAGGCAGGAATCGAGATCAACCGCAAGGTTCTCGCCGAGCTCGCAATGAACAATCCCGCCGCATTCAAAGCAATCGTAGACAAAGTAAAAGCATAAACTTTGTCATCGGACAAAATCGTCAGGGTGTCGGAATCTCAGATTTCGATACCCTGTCTTTGTTTAGTCATTGGTTATATCCCTAAGTCACGCTCGGCATATTCCACTAAATTCCCATTTATCGCACTATTCAAATCATCATACATGGTCTGAGCAACTATATGTGGAGGATATCGCAGAACCTTCAAATGTAGGGATGCTCCCCGGAGCATCCGGTGTTAGACACCTGATCATTGTGTCGTTGGCGGATGCACCGGGGTGCATCCCTACAATTTGCGATACGATTAATCGAGTTTTGCAAAGTCCTATGCATGTGAATTGTTAAGTGAGATAAACGGGAATTTAAGGGAGGGAGGTGATGCCGGGCGAGAGAGGAGATGAAAAAATTTTTTTGAGGAAGGTGTTGCATAATTGAACCGGTTGCATTATCTTTGCGTTATAAAACCAAAGCAAGAGAGCTTCGGACTCCTAAGTTTGATACACACCTCAGATGACCGCGAGGTAACGAAGACTTGGTAGCCGGTGAAGTTATACCACATCAAAGCAAATTGGGAAACTCATCAAATTTAATAGAAATACCGAGACATTCTTGTCTGTCGATGGCGGGCCCCACGCCGCAAGGCGTTGATTTCGATCACAGGCGGATTACAAAGATTGGCAAGACCTCAAAACCTGTCATTCGGAGTTTCGTCACATTCCTTTGATGTGGACCTTAAGAAGGGAGATGAGCATTCAGCTCTTCTCCCTTTTTTAATGTTTAATGTTGAATGAGTAATGTTTAATTATTAGACTCGGTTACACATTACACATTACGCATTAAACATTAACCCTTCTGTTTTAGGCATTACACATTTAACATTACACATTAAACATTAAATAAAAGTGAAAGACGTAAAGGAAACACTTTTGGAGCGCACGAGCGTGCGCCGCTACGAGAGGGAGGCGATACCTGAAGAGACGATGGATTTTATCTTCGAGGCGATACGCAACACTCCTACTTCATATAATGGTCAGCAGTTCTCTGTCATCGATATTTCAGACCAGGCTCTGAAAGAGGAACTATATGCGATAACCAACCAGAAGCAACTGAAAACCTGCAACCGGTTGCTTATCTTCTGTTCCGATTATAACAAGATATCGCTGTTGGCGGAAAAGAAGGGTCTGGACATGCCGGCGTTCACCGACACGATGGACGGCGTGACTATCGGTATTATCGATGCCGCCTTGGCCATGATGAGCGCGGTGGTGGCTGCCCAGTCAGCCGGCCTCGGCTCAAACTGCATAGGATATCTGCGCACTGCCGATCCTGCCAGGATTGCAGAATTGCTGAAACTGCCCAAGGGGGTGTTTGTGGTTTGCGGGTTGGCACTCGGCGTTCCGCGTGAACAGCCCGACCTCAAGCCGAAACAGCCTAAGCCGTTGATGATCCATAAGAATCATTACCGCCAGGACAATGATGCCCTTGTAGATGAGATGGAGAAATATGACGAAGTGGTTAAGCATTATAACCAAACTCGCGCCGGAGGTACTACCGACAACGACTGGGTGGCGCACATCATCAACTATTATGACCATGCGATGAATTACCGGATTCTCGATTATCTGAAAGCCCAGGGTTACGACGTGAAGAAGTAAATGGTACTCATCATATTGGAGATATGAGCACAAGACTGACAAAGAAAGCTAAAGAGACTTTCGAGAGTATCAAGCATGTGGATGCGGATGGGCATGAATACTGGTCGTCAAGAGAGCTGTCCAAGGCTTTGGAATATTCGGATTACAGAACTTTTGAGGAAGTGGCACGCCGCGCTTATAGGGCATGTGCAAACAGTGGGGTAAATCCTGATGACCATTTCGTAGTAAAGTCCGAAATGGTTCAGATAGGTTCTAACGCTGAGCGACAAGTAGTTACTGTGTTCATAAGCCGATATGCCTGCTATCTCGCTATGCAGAATGCAAGCTCTGCGAAACCTATTGTGGCTCAGGCGCAAACGTATTTTGCAATTCAGACGCGTCGTGCGGAAATATTGTTGGATCAGAATCATCTCACGGAGGATGAGGAAAAGCGACTGCTTCTTCGCAATGAAATGCGGCATCATAATACCCAGCTTGCAGGGGTGGCAAATGATGCCGGAGTAAGAACCCCGCTTGATTATGCCATATTTCAAAACGAGGGGTACAAGGGATTGTATGGCGGTCTTGACAGAAAAGATATCCACAGACGCAAGGACCTCAAAAAATCGCAGGATATTCTTGACCACATGGGCAGCACGGAACTTGCCGCAAATCTTTTCCGGGCTACATAGACGGAGGAAGTTCTTCGGAAGGAGAATATCAAAGGAAAGGTTAATGCCAACCGCGTTCATAAGGAGATTGGAGCGAAAGTTCGCAAAGCAATCAGAGAGATTGGAGGCACAATGCCTGAAAACCTCCCTACGCCTGAAAGTATCAAAAAATTGGAGACTAAACAAAAACGTTTGTTCAATAAGCAAGGACTGTCAAAGGCGTAACTATTCAGCCATTCAAACAGTCGTAGATTGCTGAGTATCAATGTAGGGATGCACCCCGGTGCATCCGCGTGACACAATTCTATCTCCCCGAGGGCGGATGCACCGGGGTGCATCCCTACATTTCGCTGGTTTTAAGCTTATTTTATTAGCTGAATAGTTACGGTGAGGGCCGATTTTTCTTAAAAAATCTTAACGGTTAAACCAACCGGAAGGAGGATTGTCTTAATTGTAGGTGATTGTCGCAGACGTTGCCGAAAAATAATAAAACAATGCTTTCGCGACAAAAACGGAGCAAGCTTGCGGGCTTACTCCGTTTTTTTATTGAATAAGTGAGTATGTGGGGCGCGTGCAGCCGTTTTAATATATACACCGATTCGATTTCTAATCACTTAATACCTTTGATTTATGAGGAAAACTCAATATGAGAATATGAGGGATTCTACCTTGTGGGATCTATTTCTTAAAGGAGACATGACAGCATTGTCGGTGCTTTATAAGGAGCACTACAATCTCCTTATTAATTTCGGTATGAAATATTGTCCTGAAATAGAGTTTGTGAAAGACTGCATTCAGGACACATTTGTCAAAATCTGTTCGAGCAGCCGACTGTCACCTATCGCATATGTCAGATCTTACCTGCTGACCGCATTGAAAAATACGATATCCGACAGATTGTCCGGTTCAAGACTTGTCGATGATTTAGATGAGCATTTTTTTGAATTGTACATTGATGATTCCGGACTTGAAGAACTGTTTAGAGATGATGACGAGTCATTGCGTCTGAGTCGGCGGCTCGTTGAGGCATACGGAAATCTGCGTGGTAACCAACGTATGGCTTAGTATCTGCGTTATGTCCGCGGGTTGTCATATAGAGAGATTTCAGCGGTGCTCAATATCCATTCGCAATCATCGATGAACCTCATATCGCGCGCCCTTGCCTCGCTCCGCTCGCGTATGGTGTGCGGTACCCCTGTGATTATCAGCCTTCTGACGACTTTGGCACAGGAAAGGCTATGATAAACTTTATAAGTAGGTAAGAAAAATTAAACGATATATGTAGGTAATGACATCTTGCCCAATAAAACTTGTTCTTTTTGGCTGTTTTCACCTTGTAATTCAGTCGCATATGCCTATATGCTCCTTCATTACGCGGCAAAAACATCTCAAAAATAACTGCGTTTTATTTGTGCATTAATTTTTCTTACTTACTTAAAAAGTGAGTAGGAAAAAGGAACATAACCGTTTTAAATGAAAACGTCATGAAAATGGAGAGTGGAAAAAATGAGATTCGTTACGTAATGCGAGGCTTGATCCGGGAGATTAAGAAGCGTGAGGAGCAGGTGTCTGAATCGGAAAAGGATGAAAGCTGGCTGCAGTTTGTTGAACTCAGAAATAATCTGCGTAAAAAAGCGCGGCGTAGACGTTTGACATCCATTTTTGCGGCAACTTGTGCGGCGGCGGTTATCGGATGTATTTTTATACCCTTGTTCAGAGAGCGATCGTCATCGCATCACCAAACGGCGGCCGTAATGAATCTGGAGCAATATTCACATAGTAAAGATATCGGTAATGAAAATATTGTGCTTATGATGGAGGGAGGGCAGAACATTTCCCTCAATGAGGAGAATCCATCGATAAAGTTTGCCTCTGACGGCACGCTGACAGTAAATTCAGACACGATAGATTATGCTGATGACCGACAAGGGACGCTGGCGGTAAATCGCCTTGTCACTCCGAAAGGAAAGAGGACACATATGACTTTGGCCGACGGGTCATCGCTATGGGTGAATGCCGGCACTAATGTTGCGTTCCCTGCTCATTTCAGCACAGACCGTCGCGAGATATTTGTAGAGGGAGAGGTGTATATTGACGTTAAGCGTAACGAAAACGCACCCTTCTTTGTCCGCACCAAGGATTTTGATGTACAAGTGCTCGGAACAAGCTTCAACGTTTCTGCGTATCCGACAGAGGAATCTGCTTCAGTAGTTCTTGTGAAGGGGAAGGTGAACGTGGAGAATAAAGAGCACCGTCGCGTGCATCTGAGTCCCGGTCAGATGGTGAGTGTCATAGATGGAGAACCGTGCTCCCCAAGACGCGTCGATGTATCGCAATATATCAGCTGGATAGACAATATGCTTATATATGACGATCGCCCGCTGTCAGATGTGTTTCATAAGTTGACGCTATATTATGGCAAGGAATTCAAGATAGATTCCGATGCCGCCGTGATGCGCGTCACCGGCAAGCTCGACCTAAAAGAAGATCTTGACCTTGTCCTTAATACAATAAGCCATTCCACTTCCATAAAATACACGAAGATGTCTAACGGTAAAATCCGGGTATCAAAAGATTAGTTAAGTAGGTAATAAAAATTAATGCACAAATAAAACGCAGTTATTTTTGAGATGTTTTTGCCGCGTAATGAAGGAGCATATAGGCATATGCGACTGAATTACAAGGTAAAAACAGCCAAAAAGAACAAGTTTTATTGGGCAAGATTTCATTACCTACATATATCGTTTAATTTTTCTTACCTACTTACTAAGGTCCTCAATTATTAATTTAAAAAAAGTTAAAAAAACAGACAGAAAGACTCTAATGCACGTGCAACAATGAACTCCGCAATACTCTGCGTGAGTATCTTAAAACAACAATTAACAAAATCTAACATTAACGCTATATTGTATGAAAAACGATTGCAGCCTATCCTTTGCGGGAAGGTTAATCGCCCGCGCTGTGCTCCTGTTTGCGATATTCGCGCTTCCACGGCAGGGATATTCCTCCGAGACAGAGGCTTCGAATTACGCACTGGAGAAAAGACTGAGTATCAATGTTCAGAATAAGTCATTGAAAGATATCCTCAGTTACATTGAGAAGAATTCAGATTACATATTCTTCTATAAAAGCAACATCAATGCTGACCGGAAAGTAAATCTTAAAGTCAATAACCAGACGGTTCCGGCTATTGTAGAGAAACTTTTCGCAGGCACAGACATCAGTTATGAAATCCTGGGGCGTCAGATTTCCCTTAAGACAGACAGCAGGAAAAGTGTTCAGCAGAAAAGCGGACAGCATAAGCGCCGTGTCAGTGGCATTGTGCTCGATGCCGCCACCGGTGAGCCCCTTGTCGGCGTGACTGTGTCGCCGAAGGGCAATCCGGGAGGGGGCGTAATGACCGATATGGATGGAAAGTTCTCCGTTGACATCACTGATAATGACCCTCTTAAATTCTCATATGTCGGTTATATCGCCCGGGAAGAGAAAACGAGGGGAAAAAGCAGTCTCGATGTGCGCTTGTTTCAGAACGATGCTGTTCTTGAGGATATCGTGGTTGTAGGCTACGGCACCGCATCGCGCAAGAGCCTCACCACTTCCATAGCCAAAGTCGATGCCGACAAAGTATCCAAAACATCCAATGCAACAGTCGGAAGCATGCTCTTGGGTCGTGCGGCTGGAGTGCAGGCCACAATCGCAAGTGCGGAGCCTGGCGGTGGAATCAACATTTCGGTTCGCGGGGCCGGCACACCGATGTATATTGTGGACGGAGTGGAGATGCCAAGTTCCAATCTTGAAGGAGGTAACTCGGGCACGGCGTTGCCATCGAATATCAACCGTTCCGGACTATCCTCGCTCAATCCTGCCGATATTGAATCGATAGAGGTGCTTAAGGATGCCTCAGCTGCCATCTATGGAGTAAAAGCAGCCAACGGAGTGGTGCTTATCACCACCAAGAAAGGACGGGAAGGGAAACCGTCCATTACATATGAAGGAAGCTATACGGTGATGAAGCATTACAATTATGATATGGATAGACTGGACTCCCGTCAGTATATGGAGATGGTGAATCTTTATGATAAAGAGAAATATCTCTATAATAAGAATATGTATCCCTATGGCAACAATGAATACGACAATAGTTACACGCCTCTGTTTTCGTACGAAGATATCCGAGCTGCCATCAATACCGACTGGCTCGGCCATGTGCTTCAGACCGGACATGTCAACAACCATAACCTGACAATAAGCGGAGGCACGAAGATCATCAAATATTATCTCGGCCTGAACTATTATGAAGAGAAAGGTGTGCTCAGAAATTCGGGAATGCAGCGTTATTCTCTCCGATCCAACATACAGGCTCAGCTTTTCCCCTTCCTGAAGTTGTCTGCAATCCTGAATATGAACAACAACAAATACGACAACTCTATTACGGGGGGTAACAGCTCGATGAAAGATCAGGCCGCAGGTTCAATATGGCTTGCCAAAAGGTATCCGACCTATCTTCCAGTGACAGATGAAAACGGAGATTATACGATAGTAGGTCGTGTCCCCAATCCGGTCGCTTGTCTTGGGATTTCAGATAAATCGAGGTCAAACAATATGTTTGCAAGCTTTACACTTGATGCGGATCTTATAAAAAATTGGCTTTCGTTGCGTCTTCTTTACGGTGTGAACAAAGACAATTCCCGCCGCAGTTCATATATTCCCGAGGGTGTATATTTCTCACTTGCGAAAAACTCGCGAGGCAACCTGAACTATTATCACCGCCAGTATGAGACAATGGAGGGAACGCTGACGTTCAATCACGGCTTCGCAAATATAGTAGATGTAGACGCCGTGATAGGCATGGGTCGTTATGTTCACAAAAGCGACGGTATGATGACTGAATATCAGAATTCCAACAACCTTATCGGTGATGCCAATATTTCAGCAGCCAACGGCCCGTTCTTTCCTACGTCTTCAAAAGGGGAGAATGAGCGGCGGTCGCAGTTCGCACGCGTCGGACTCAATTTTCTCGACCGATACATAGTAAACGCTACAATCCGCCGCGACGGTACCGACAAGTTTTTCAAGAACAAGAAGTATTCCTGGTTTCCGTCAGTATCGGCTGCATGGCGCATCAACAATGAGAAATTCCTGCGCGATGTTGACTGGATTTCCCTGCTGAAACTCCGTGCCAGCTATGGTCAGACGGGTAATGATAATCTCGGCACCACACTTTATGGCACAATAGGTGTGTCACCCACATATGTATTCTTCAGCGAAGGGAACTCCATGCATATCCCCTATATACTTGAGGGTGCAACCTATACTGACGTTTCATGGGAGAAGACAACGATGAAGAACATCGGTGTGGACTTCAATGTCCTCAACGACAGGATTACACTGTCGGTAGACCTATTCCGTAACGATATCACCGATATGCTTGGCAGTGCCAGTACGGCACCGCTGAATATGTATCCCACGCGTCCAATCAACGGTGCTCATCTGAGACGTTCAGGAATTGAGGTCGCGATTACATCAAGGAATATCCAGACCGGCGATTTCACATGGACAACAAATTTGAACCTGTCGCACTATAAAGCCGTCTATATTGAACGTATGCCCAACTATGACTATAAACCATATCAGGTGCGTAAGAACGAGCCGGTCAATGCAAGCTATTTCTATAAATATGACGGTATAATCAATATGGACAAGGGCAATATGCCGGAGTCGCAGAAATCCCTTGCAGCCGCAGCGCAGATGCCAGGGTGCCCGATTGTTGTAGACAAGAACAGTGATGGAGTCATCGACAAGGAGGACATATTTATGGAAGATATGACTCCGAAACTATATTATGGCTTGGGCAACACATTCCGTTACAAGAACTGGGATCTCGATATCTACCTCTATGGGCAGCTCGGCGTGAACAAATACAATAGCACCTATGCCTCAGCTGTTTCGGTGTCCAATCTCTCCAATGGATATGAGGCGATGAATCCTGCGGAGCATGCGTACAATGTGTGGAATTCGCAGACCAATCCCAATGGCACGGAACCGGGATATGCCTGGCGTAATATCACGATGCCCGAAGGAGTAGGCGTGCGTCAGTGCTACCAGAACGTAAGTTTCATGCGTGTGCGTAACATTGCACTCGGTTATACTTTCGATGCGCTGAAATGGAAAGTTTTCAAAGGGTATCTAAAAAGTATCAGAGTGTTTGCAGATATCACCAATCCCTTTATCATAACAAAATACAAAGGTGATGACCCGGAAATCATAACCACGTCCAACAATGTGACAGGCGGCCAATATCCCCAAGTACGCTCATTCGCTTTCGGCGCAAGAATCACCTTCTAATATATTGAACTCAATTATGAAAAAAGAAATATTTTTCCCATTCCTTGTCGCCGGGTGTCTGATGCTCGGAGGCTGTGAGAATAGTTTCGAACCTAAAATATTCGGGAGTCTTCTTCAAGGTTCATACCCTTCAAGCGAGAGTGACTATGTGTCATACGCCATGGGTTGCTATGTGCCCTTTCAGTCAGTCAACGCATATAAGTTTTCCGACGGGACTCAACATTGCATCTACCAGCCATCAGGCGGGTATGTGCGTATGTTTGATACCCCGACAGATATGCAGGCTCCGGGATTGAGCACTCTGGCAAGCGGCTGGCTTGATTTTTCCAAGGCAAACTTTGAGCCATGCCGTTATTACAACGACGCAAGCGCCAATGATAAAACTCCGGGTCAATATCGCAAGACAGTGCATGTGACGCGTTTCACAGAAATTATAGGAACTTTAGAACGCGCACCGGAAAATCATATTTCAGTTGAGACTAAGAATAATCTTATCGCAGAGGCAAGACTTTGCCGTGCCAACTTTATGTATTATCTTCTCCATGTGTTCGGTCCGGTTCCAGTGATCGTGGACTATGACAAAGTTTTTGACGAATCCGCGCAACAGAAAGCTGAGAGGCCGACACTTGACCAATATTGCCAGTGGATTTACGATGATTTGGAATTCGCTGTCAACAATGTTCCAGAAAAGCAGTCAGAGAAGGGACGTTACACACGTGACTACGCCCGCTTCTGCATGATGCGCCATTGTCTGAACGAAGGGGGACACATGGAAGGGTGGTATAAGAAAGGCTTGGAGATGTATGAAGAACTGAAGGGTAAATACTCACTTTTCACCAAAGGCACAAATCCATATCAGGATCTTTTCAGAAATGCCAACAAATTCAACAGCGAGATCATAATGGCGGTAAGCTGTGACCCATCAGGGATCAATGGCGGTCGGAAAGAGGGTAACATCAACAATTTTGCGTGGCTTGTATGCCCTTCCAACCAGTCCGCCACTGACCCAAGCGGCAACCAAACTGTCTTCTATCCGCAGAATGGCGGCTGGAGTCCATTTTACAACATATCGAAAAAATTTTATGACAGGTTTGATGACAGCGATTTACGTAAGGCTGTAATATATACCGATTACTGGACCAAGCAAGGCGTGCATATCACTTCCGCGGATTTAGGGAAAAGATGGGATGGTTACATTCCATGGAAATATCCGGCAGAGGATAACGTGACTTATCAGGGAACGGATCTTCCGATTGCCCGGTGGGCGGATGTCCTTCTGATGTACGCGGAACTGAAGGTGCGTGATTCTCAGTCAGTCCCTGACAATGATGCAATAAATGCAGTGAATCAGGTGCGTGACCGCGCCGGACTCGGAGGACTTACTTCCGCTCAGACCGTTTCCATGGAGTCATTTTTAGATGCGATTCTTGAAGAGAGGGGTAAAGAACTCTGGATGGAAGGAATGCGGAAGATAGACCTTATCCGTCATAACAAATACGCCACCCTCACATCTGAATCCAAGGGGATGGCTCCCACACATCAGTATATGCCAATACCTGATTATGCCGTGCGTGCTGCAGAATCTTATGGATACACTCTTGAGCAGTGCTATTCACGTCCCGGCTGGGAGTATGACAAGAGCAACGCCCGATGACAAAGTGCATAAGGTTTTTGTAGTGATAAATAGTTGTGAATGGAGGTGACCTCTGAGTTTCGGAGATCGCCTCCATTAAAAAACAGCTCAATGGAATCAAAAGTATGAAGTGTAAAACGGTATTGCTCTTTCTGACAATCTGCGTGTTCTTTTCTGCATCAGGAACTTCCCGGATAAAGGATGATGCCAAGATGCATAAGTTCATCTCAGGCATAATGAAAAAGATGTCTTTGCGAGAGAAACTCGGTCAGCTTTCGCTACCCTCGGGAGGCTCTATGAAGACAGGAGCGGTGAAAAGTGTGGAACTCGGGGAACTGATCCGCAAAGGTGAGATAGGAGGCTTTTTCAACGTCAAGGGTGTTGAGAATATCAAAGCGCTGCAGAAGGTGGCGGTGGAGGAGTCGCGTCTTGGAATTCCTTTGCTTGCCGGGGCAGACATCATACATGGATATGAGACAATCTTTCCTATCCCGTTAGCGATGTCTTGCAGCTGGAATCCTGAGGCAGTCCGGCTTATGGCAAGGATATCGGCTGAAGAGTCTTCCGCCAACGGAATTGGGTGGACGTACAGTCCGATGGTGGACATATGTCAGGATGCCAGATGGGGGCGTGTCGCTGAGGGAAGCGGGGAAGATCCTTATCTCGGTTCTGTGCTTGCGGAGGCATATGTGGAAGGATACCAAGGCGGCGATCTGAAAGACTGTAGCAGCATTATGAGCTGTCTGAAGCATTTCGCCTTATACGGTGCCGGAGAAAGCGGGCGCGATTATATGCCTGTGGATATGAGCCACCAACGTATGCGTAACGAATATCTCGAGCCTTACAAAGCAGCGGTGAAGGCCGGTGTCGGAAGCGTGATGAGTTCGTTCAATACAATCAATGGAGTCCCTGCCACCGCATGCAGTTGGCTTCTTACTGATCTCCTGAGAGATGAATGGGGATTCGATGGATTTGTGGTTACAGACTACAATGCAATCGACGAGATGTCAAATCATGGCTATGCACCTATGAAAGAGGCGGCCGCACAGGCACTAAAAGCCGGCACAGACATGGATATGGTGAGTGAAGGTTATCTCAATACCCTTGAAGAATCCCTTAGAGAGGGCAGCGTGACAGATAAGCAGATAGACGATGCTTGCCGACGAATATTAGAGGCTAAGTATAGACTCGGACTTTTTGACAATCCCTATAAATATTGTAATCAGGAGAGGTCTGTCAAAGAGACTTTTACTCCCGAGAAGCGGAAGGTAGCAAGAGATATAGCCGCCGAGACTTTCGTGTTACTGAAGAATAGCGATAGTCTGTTGCCGCTGCGGAAGAAAGGGAAGATTGCCCTGATCGGACCTATGGCGGATGCCGTCAACAATATGTGCGGCATGTGGAGCATGACCTGCAGACCGGAAAGACACCGGTCGCTTCTTGCCGCATTCAGAGACGCCACGAAAGGTAAGGCTGAGATTCTGCACTCCAAGGGGAGCAATATCTATTATGACGCCACTATGGAAAAATACGCTGCGGGCATTCGTCCGCTGCAACGAGGAGATAACGACACACTTCTTAGAGAGGCTCTCTATGTCGCTTCACAGTCTGACGTGATAGTCGCGGCACTTGGCGAATGCGCCGATATGACCGGGGAATCAGCATCGCGCACGAACCTCGATATCCCGGACGCGCAGAAAGATCTCCTCCGGGAGCTTGTAAAGACCGGGAAGCCGGTGATCCTTGTGCTGTTCACGGGCAGACCTCTGACACTCTGTTGGGAAGATGAGAATGTACCCGCGATATTGAACGTGTGGTATGCAGGAAGTGAGGCGGGAGATGCTATCGCTGATGTGATTTTCGGCAATAAGTCTCCTTGCGGAAAGCTTACGACATCTTTCCCCCGGTCAGTCGGTCAGCTCCCTCTTCATTATAACCACATGAATACCGGACGTCCGGACAATGATAATTCCCACTTTCACAGATATGCAAGCAACTGGATAGATGAAAGTAATGAGCCGCTGTATCCATTTGGTTTCGGGTTGTCTTATACCCATTTTACTTATGATGATGTGAAACTCAGCTCCGGCATATTGAAGAAGGGTGGCAAAATAGAAGTGTCGGTGAAAGTGACAAATTCCGGAAACAGTGATGGTACGGAGGTGGTGCAGCTTTATCTGCGAGATATTTTCGCTTCCTTGATAAGACCAGTCAAGGAACTTAAAGGATTCAGGCGAGTGACGCTCAAGAAAGGTGAGAGTGAAGATATTGTCTTTGAAATAACAGAGGATGATTTGAAGTTCTATAACTGTGATGAGAGTTATGTATATGAACCCGGAGTGTTTGAACTCATGGTCGGTCCTAATTCAAGAGATGTGAAAGGAGTGCGGTTTACGGCAGAATAGTCGCCGGATGTTTATGAAATTTAAACAGTTTCTTAGATAGATATGAAAATTAATAACTTCGCAAGAGTATTGCTTGCTGTCAGTCTGTATGTAGCGCTCAGCGGGCTTGTCTATGCCGAGGAGTCCCCGGTGTTGATGACAGAATGGGGTGAGAAGCTTGACAAAAACAATGTGTGGGACATATATCCACGACCCCAGATGGAACGCCGAGAGTGGAAAAATCTAAATGGAGAGTGGGATTATGCCATATTGCCAAAGGATGCGGCGCAACCGAAGGAATATCAAGGGAAGATACTTGTGCCTTTCTGTGTAGAATCGGAGCTTTCCGGTGTCAAGAAGCGGGTAGGTGCGGATAAAGAATTGTGGTACAGACGCGTATTTAAGATTCCACAGGGCTGGAAAGGTAAAGAAGTCTTGCTGAATTTTGGCGGTGTGGACTGGAAATGCGATGTCTGGGTCAACGGTGTGTCGGTAGGAGGTCACAAAGGAGCATATGCACCATTCAGCTTGAATATTAAAGACGCACTCAATGACAAGGGTAACAATGAACTGGTGGTACGTGTCTGGGATCCTACCGACAAGGGGTATCAACCACGCGGAAAGCAGGTGGTTAAACCACATAGTTGCTGGTATACACCGGTTACGGGTATTTGGCAGACTGTGTGGCTTGAACCTGTGGAATCTGTTCATATAGATAATCTTAGAATCACTCCTGATGTGGATGCCCGTAAACTTAGAGTCAAAGTCGGGGCTACAGCCGGAAGTGGCTGTTTGGCTAAAGTCGCAGTCCTCGGTGGTGGGAAGCTGGTTGCTACCGGAGCGTCCGCCGGAGATTCCGAGATTGAGATAGAGATGCCTGATGATGTTAAGCTATGGTCTCCCGATCATCCGCACCTTTACGATCTCCATATCACTCTTGAAAAGGGAGGGAAAATTCTTGACGAAGTCGGGAGTTATGCCGCGATACGTAAGGTATCGATGGGCAAGGATCCTAAAGACAACCGACAGAACGTGCGTTTGCGTCTCAACGACAAAGATATATACCATTTTGGACCGCTTGACCAGGGATGGTGGCCTGACGGGCTATATACGGCACCTTCGTATGAGGCGCTTGTATGGGACGTGGATCTGGCCAAACGCTTAGGCTTCAATATGATCCGCAAGCATATCAAGACGGAACCAGCCGTATGGTATGCCTATTGTGACAAGGTGGGGATAATGGTATGGCAGGATATGCCCTGTAGCGAGCATAAGACAGACTGGCAGCGTTTTGACTATTATTTAGGCGAAGAACCCCGGCGCTCTGCCGAGAGCGATGCCAATCATCGTCGCGAGTGGAAAGAGATAATGGATTATCTCCACAACTATCCGTCGATTGTGATGTGGGTGCCCTTCAACGAAGGGTGGGGACAGTATGATACCGTCAAGATCACCAACTGGACTAAAGGTTATGATCCATCGCGTCTTGTCAATTCTGCGAGTGGCGGCAATTATTTTCACTGCGGTGACGTGATTGATTTCCACAGCTATCCGGATCCTCTGATTGCTGTCACAAGTGGAGAGAAAGCGAACGTTCTCGGGGAATACGGAGGCATAGGGTTTGCCATTCCCGGACATCTTTGGCAAAAAGACAAGAACTGGGGCTATGTTAAATATAACTCGCCGGCAGATGTGACTGATGTCTATGTGGATTATGTGAAGAAACTTGAAACTCTTTCAGATGTGAGTTATACAGGTGCGGTCTACACGCAGACATCGGATGTAGAGATTGAGATAAACGGTCTTGTCACATATGACCGCAAGGTCTTGAAGATGGATGAAGAGCGTGTGAGGAAAGCAAATCAAGAACTGATATGCAGGTATTCTGCCAACTAATAACATACGATAGGGGATATAACCCTTATTTTTAACAATCCAACATCATCTTCATGAAAAAATACATATTGTTTTTCGGCCTAATCTTCGCCGCGTTTTTCAATACGGAGGGTAAGAATTACGACTATTTCGATGCCTCATCATTTACTGTGACCAACAAAGTTCAGAGAGATGCGCCTGTGTATTCACGTCTGAATACGGATAAATATCCGTGTCTCAATGCCAAACTACGCATATTTTTCCAACATTCTACCGGTATCGGACTCCGGTTTCGCACCGACAGCCCTTCAATACGTGCGATATGGACTGTTCCCGATACGGAACATCTCACCAATGCCCCGGCAATAGCCACCAAAGGACTTGATCTCTATATCCGCGATAATAAGAGCGGAAAGTGGCTGTGGGCAGGTTATGGTGACCCGGAATATGTGGGAAAAGAGGGAAACCGGACGCTCGTTGACAATATGGAGCCGGGAATGAAAGAGTGTCTGCTGTACCTTCCGGTGTTTCAATCGCTCGATTCCTTGCGGATTGGGATTGAGACCGGATATGTCATAGAGTCTGACGGTGGTTTTGTACGTGCTCCCATAGTGGCTATGGGTTCAAGTTTCACTCACGGCAATAGTGTGTCACGTCCGGGGATGGCGTGGCCTCAGCAGCTTTCTCGCATGATTGGTATTGATGTCGCCAATCTTGGTGTTAGCGGCGCCTGCAAGCTTGAGCCGGTGCTTGCCGACATTATCGCTGATACAGATGCCGATATGTTTATTTTCGATACTTTTTCTAATCCTACTGCACAGGAGGTGAGAGAAAGATTCGTATCATTCGTGAAGCGTATCCGTGAAAAACATCCCGAGACACCGCTTGTGTTTCTTAAGACTTTTCATCGAGAGAACACAAATTTTGATCTCAAGAGAAGGAAACATGAGGAAGACCGCACTGCCGCTGCCGAGGATGAGTTGGCGAAAGTGATGAAAACCGACAGGAATATTTATTATTTCTCTCCGGGGCTATATTCCGGAGATGACCACGAGACCACGTGTGACGGCACCCATCCATCCGACCTCGGATATTATCGTGCGGCGGAGAATATTTCTCGGAAGCTCAAACCATTGTTGAAGAAATATAAAATAAAGCAGGACTAATAGAGTCGTATATTTGTATGACTCTATTAGTCCGCGTTCTAAGGTCATCTTGGCATTTTGGGGAAGCTAAAACTCGCTGGTGAAGTGGAAGCGGATCTTGGGGAAGTCGCTCTGGGCCATCTGGAGAACGTAGTTGCTGTCGGCAAGGAAGACATCGCGCCCTTCCTTGTCGGTGGCCATGAACTGATGCTTCCTCTTCTTGAACGCTTCCAACGCCTGTTCATCGTCGCTTTCGATCCAGCATGCCTTGTAGAGGCTGATGGGCTCCCAGCGGCATTGCGCCCCGTATTCGTGCAACAGACGGTATTGGATAACCTCAAACTGCAACTGCCCGACAGTGCCGATGATCTTGCGTCCGTTGAACTGGTTGGTGAACATCTGCGCCACTCCTTCGTCCATCAGCTGGTTGATGCCTTTGTCGAGTTGCTTGGATTTCATTGGGTCGGCATTCTCGATATATTTGAACATCTCCGGCGAGAAGCTCGGCAGCCCTTTGAAGTGGAGGATTTCACCTGAAGTAAGGGTGTCGCCGATCTTGAAGTTGCCGGTGTCGGGGATTCCGACGATGTCACCTGGATATGCTTCATCCACGATGTTTTTCTTCTGCGCCATGAAGGCGGTAGGTGCGGCGAAGCGCATCATCTTCTCCGAACGGACGTGACGGTAGTTGACGTTGCGTTCGAATTTGCCCGAGCATATCTTCACGAAGGCGATGCAGGAACGGTGGTTGGGGTCCATGTTGGCATGAATCTTGAACACGAATCCTGTGAACCCTTCTTCCTGCGGTTTCACCTCCCTCTCCTGAGCCATGATCGGGCGTGGAGACGGCGCGATCTTTACGAAGCAGTCGAGAAGTTCCTTGACTCCGAACGTGTTGAGGGCTGAACCGAAAAATACCGGCGCAACCTCGCCGCGCAGATATTCCTCAACATCGAAATCGGGGTATACACCTTCTATAAGTTCGAGGTCTTCGCGCAATTTGTCGGCATCTTGTTTCCCGACAAGTTCGTCGACTTCGGGGGAGTTGACATCATCAATTTCGATACGTTCGCTGATGGTCTGTTTGGATGGAGTGAAGAGGTCGAGACCATGCTCGTATATATTGTAGACACCCTTGAATTTCGCGCCTATGTTGATCGGCCAGGAGAGCGGACGTACCGAAATCTGGAGCTCTTTCTCCAGTTCATCGAGTATATCGAAGGGGTCGCGCCCCTCGCGGTCCAGTTTATTTACGAAAATTATCACCGGGGTTTTGCGCATGCGGCAGACCTCCATCAAGCGGCGGGTCTGTGTCTCCACACCTTTAGCCACATCGACCACGATAATAACGGAATCCACAGCCGTGAGTGTGCGGAACGTGTCTTCCGCAAAATCCTGGTGACCGGGGGTGTCAAGAATATTGATTTTATAATCACCATAGTTGAAACCCATTACGGATGTGGCCACGGATATTCCGCGCTGCTTCTCGATTTCCATCCAGTCGGATGTGGCTGTTTTCTTTATCTTGTTGCTTTTCACCGCCCCGGCAACATGGATGGCTCCACCGAAAAGCAGCAACTTTTCGGTGAGCGTTGTCTTTCCCGCGTCAGGGTGGGAGATTATCGCAAAAGTGCGCCTGCGTTCTATTTCGTTGTTCAGTTCTTCGCTCATAAAAAGGGATTATTGCTTTTGAAGCTCTTTGATGCAACGCTGGAGTGAATCGCGCCAATAAGGAATCTCTATGCCGTAGTTGCGTTTGATCTTGTCCTTGCTGAGCACAGAATATGACGGGCGTTTGGCCGGAGTGGGATATTGAGCGGTGCGGATCGGGTTGACCTTTGTGTTCTTGCCGGTGATTTCGAAAATCGCTTTCGTGAAATCATACCAGGATGCAACGCCCTCATTTGTGAAATGGTAGATTCCAGGTTGCCAACGTTCATGGCGTATCACCTGGTGGATGGCATGGGCGAGGTCTCCGGCATATGTCGGAGTGCCAATCTGATCGGAGACAACATTTATCTCATCCCGTTCGTCGGCAAGACGGAGCATTGTCTTCACGAAGTTGTTGCCGAACTCGGAATAAAGCCAAGCCGTGCGGATAATCATTGCATTGTTGCTGAATGACGTAAGCAGGCCTTCGCCTTCAAGTTTGGTGCGTCCGTAGATGCTTTGTGGATACGGCTCGTCGTTTTCCTCATAAGGACGGAAACTCTCTCCCGAGAAGACATAATCGGTGGAGATGTGTATCACTTTCATGCCATGCTTTGCGGCTGCCTGGCCGAGATTGCCCACGGCACCTGTATTTATGGCGGCTGCCTTTAGGTCATCGGACTCGGCGCGGTCAACGGCTGTATAAGCAGCGCAGTTGATGACCATATCGACCGGATTGTCCTCGAAGAAGCGGCTGAGTGCCATGGAATCTGTGAGGTCGAGGGTATCCGCGTCAGTATAAATTGCTTCAATGGTGCTGTCACCATCCAATTCGCGCCTAAGCGCGTTTCCGAGCTGTCCGTAAGCTCCGGTAACCATTATTTTCATATCGTTATTCTTCTTCTAATTCGTTGTTATAATCTTTTTTGTAATAGCTTGAAAGCATCGCCAGAAAACGGGAGATCTGTTTTGCTGCCTGTGTTGTCTCCTCTGAAATCTCCTTCCCCTGAAGACGAAGCATTAGGATGCCATAGAGGGCATCGAAGCATGATTCGAGTTCATCCTTCTTGTTCTCCCCGGCTTTGGCGCGAATTTCGACAATAAAGGGTAGGGTTTTGTAATACTCGGCGGCATATGGCGCGAACTTCGGGTTGTCAAGGAGACGGCTGTGAAGCAGTCGCAAGTCGATGAGCACATTCTTGTTGAGCTGGAGGTGACCGGATTTCTCCGCTCCCTCGCGGCGCATCATGTCGATCATCGACTCATACCATTCCCTCATGTCCTGACGCTGTCTGTCGTCAAGATTCGAATATTTGTCGATTATGTTTTCCTGAATCTTGTCGATGTCGAGACCGTAAGCACGGATAATGTCCTCGATCTGCCACATATAGAGCAGGTATTCGGCGATATTTTCTCTCTTCTTTAATGAAGCGGTTATCATAAGTTTCCAATTATTTTGCAAAATTACTAAAAATGTGCGATAGCGCAAAGTCACCAAATAAATTCCCCGACGGGAAGACCGTCGGGGAGAAAGTGATTTTGGTTTATATACGTGTAATTTTTAACAGCTTAATCTCTATCTGTAGTCTTTGAGCATTCCTTGCAGGCGTTTGCGGGCGAAGAATATGCGGCTTTTCACTGTGCCTAACGGAAGCCCCATCTTATCAGCTATTTCGCTGTATTTATATCCCGCGATATACATCGTGAAGGGGACTTTGTATTCCTTCGAGAATGAATTTATGGCAACCGAAATCTCTTTGGCGGCGAAAGAGCCTTCAGGAGTGGTTAGTCCCGATTCCTGTGAGAGGTTGAGATGATACAGGTCTTCAGTGGTGTCAACTACAGTCGCGCTGCGTACCTGACGGCGGTAGTTGTTGATGAAGATGTTGCGCATTATCGTGAACACCCAGCCTTTGAAATTGACATTGTCAACATACTTGGCTTCATTGTCGAGAACTTTGAGAGTGGTGTCTTGCACGAGGTCCTGTGCTGCATCTCGGTTGGAGGTGAGCTGACAGGCAAAATTGTAGAGGTTGCCCTGCAGCCCTAACAATCTTTGTTTGAATGATGATGTGTCAGCCATATCGGTATAGTTTATAGGTGATCGGGTTTCGTGTCTTCGAACTCTGATCTTGACTCCGAAAGCCTTTATACTAATATAACAAGACCGGAAGAAATGTTATCATAATAATGTGTCAAAATTTGAATTTTTTTTGAAAAACGCCGTCTTTCCTTAATAGCTGTTAAAAAATAGGGTCATTTTAGCCGATAATTGTATTATTATGATTAATTTTGCAGAATGAGCAAGAGGATAAAGAAGCTTAATTTCTGGGTTCGCCGCAAGTCGCATCTCACGCTGATTGCGGTGGGTTCGGTAGTTGTGCTCGTACTTTTCTTCAATGAGGATACATCCATGAAGCTCAATATGCAGTATCAGGAGGAGATAAAGTCCCTCAAGCGTCAGATCAGGGAATGCGAAGATTCCGCCGAGTGGTATCGGTCAAGGCGTGAGGCTCTTTATATCAACACTGAAGACCTGGAACATGTGGTGAGGGAGCAATATCATATGCAGAGGTCAACGGAAGATGTGTATCTTATAAAATAATATGCGTAAAAATAAGACTACTCAAAAAAGATCGGGAAAGGAAATGGAGAAGCTTCGCCGCAAGGTCGAGGCAACGTCAACCATCGGTCTGATTTTCATAGCTGCCGGACTTGTGGCACCCTTTGGCGCGATTGAAAACAGCGTGATTGTGGAGGTTTGCAAGTGGGTCTTTGCTGCGGGAGCGTTGATTTATACCGTGGCGAGGATGATAAATGTGAACGATCCCGGAGATTCATTGCGCTTGCGAAGGCTGCGCCGCATGGAGATGTGGGCAGGGTTCTGCTTTGTCGTCGCTTCCGGTTTCTGGTTTTATAATGCCCATCGGTTCGCGGGAATCATCTTCTCTCTGCCGGTGATGAACAATACTATAGTTTTCACCTTGGCGGGTGCCGTTATTCAAGTCGTGGCATCGTGGATGATTTCAGCGCAAGCGAAGAAAGAAGGCGTTAGACATTAGGCATTAAACATTTCACATTAAACATTACCATAAGGGTGAGGGTTCTGACCATTGACATAGGAAATACGGCTGTTAAGGGGAGTGTCTTTGAAGATGGCGCTTTTCTTGAGAGCATGCTTGCTGAAACTCCGGATTCAGATACCTTTTATCCATTTATAGAAAAATATCGGCCCGACGGGGCGATATGCTGCAGCGTGGGGAGGGATGTGACGGAATTCCTGCGCGGAATAGAGCGTTGGCTTGAAAGACCTGTGATGCAGCTGTCGCACGAGACTCCGCTTCCTATCGGTGTTGAGTATGCTTCCCGGAGCACACTCGGCCTTGACCGTATTGCCGCCGCGGCCGGAGCTTCCCTTGTGGCTAAAGAGGCTTTAGTGGTTGATGCCGGGACTGCCGTCACGCTGGATATAGTCGCCTCCAATAAGTTTCTTGGCGGCAATATATCTCCGGGTCTCAGACTTCGTTTCCGGTCGTTGAACAAGTTCACCTCCCGGTTACCCCTGGTTTCTCCCTCCGGTGATGTCCCCGCATTCGGTTATGACACCGAGACGGCAATCAGAAGTGGTGTGGTGAACGGAATCGTGTCGGAGATCATATCGGCTTTCAGGTCGGCGAAACGCGATTATCCCTCAATGAGGCTCCTCCTGACCGGAGGCGACGCTGATTTCCTCGCCCCGCTGATACGGCAACATGGCGAAGAACCAGAAATCGCACACTCTCTTGTGGGCAAGGGCCTTGAACGAATTTACTATAACGCTATAAATAACGATAATAATAACAATAACGATAAAAACAATTCTCTCCCGTCAGATATATGAGCAAGATTAAAATTCTTTTGGCGGCTGCCTTTGTTGCCGCAGTTTCGGCCTCGGCCCAGACATCCTCTCCTTATTCGATGTATGGATACGGAATTATCGGTGACCGCGCGACATCACTCCAGCGCCAGATGGGAGGCGTGGGATACGCAATGAATTCCGGAAGACAGATTAATGTGATGAACCCCGCTTCTTATGCGGCCATCGACTCCCTGACATTTTTGTTTGACCTCGGCGCCGATGTGTCCATGCTCTGGAGCAAGGAGGGGAGCGCGAAGCAGTATTCCACCGGCGGCGGTGTAGATTATGTGACCATGCAGTTCCCTATCTGTAAGTTTATGGGCGGTTCTTTCGGTCTGTTGCCTTACAGCTCCGTAGGTTATGCGTTCGGTAATGAGATAAAGCACGGGGCGATGGAGAACAATGGTACCGGCGGCATCAACCAGCTTTATCTCGGACTCAGCGGCAAGGTTGCCGGTTTCTCGCTTGGCTTCAATGTGAGTTACGATTTCGGCAATATCATCAATGATGTCTTTGCCACCCCTACAGGATCTACGAGCCAGACCAAGTTCGAACATGTGATGGAGATTCGCGACTGGAATATCAACATCGGGGCGCAGTACACCGCCCGCTGGAACCGCTGGAACAAACTTGTGGTCGGAGCTACCTATTCCCCACGCAAGACAATGAGGGGGAAGACCTGGGTTACATCGCAGGAGACATCGCAAGATCAAGTGCCCGATACGGTAGCATTCATGAAGATGAAGGACAAATATTTCAATCCGACATCGATAGGAGCCGGTATCAGCTATACTTACGAGAAAACCTACCGGCTGATGGTGGAGGCAGATGTCACGTGGCAGCAATGGAGCAAGGCCCCGTATTCCGCATTGTATAGTCCTGCCGATATAACCCAGCATCGTCCTGCAGAGGTTGTGGCGGCAGGAATGGATTTCAATGACCGCACGAAGTTTGCAGTCGGTGCCGAAGTGGTGCCCAAGCTTAGAGGTAATTATGGCGAGCGTATCGCATATCGCCTCGGCGGGTATTTCGCCAACGATTACCTAAACATCAATGGAAGCAAGGTTAAGGAGATAGGCGTTACCTGCGGGGCCGGTTTCCCGACTCCTGAGGGTAAGACGCAGATTAATCTCGGGCTGGAATGGAAGAGACGCTATGCTTCACCGAATAAGCTGATCGGTGAGAATTATCTCAACGTCACGTTGGGTGTGAACTTCAACGAGGTCTGGTTCTGGAAGCGTAAGATACGATAATTAGACTTTAGGCGTTAGGCGTTAGGCATTAGGCATTAGGTTTTAGGCTTTAGATTATTAAATGAGAGTGTTGACATGGTTGATGGTTCTGATACTGCTTCTTGCGGCTTGCCGTGAGGAGCGGAAGGTGGATGTGGCGGCAAGCCTTAATCCAGCTGTGATGGCAACGATGACCACCAAGAATATTTCGACACTCATTTCCGATTCCGGGGTGATACAATATAAGATAGTGGCACCCCTGTGGCAGGTGTTTGACGAGGTGGACACTCCTTATTGGAATTTTCCTCAAGGTCTGTACCTGCAGAAATATGATCCGTATTTTCACGTTATTGCCACCGTGGCCTCTGATTCGGCGAAATATTTCAAGAATGAGCGTCTGTGGCGTCTTGAAGGACACGTTGAGATGACCAAGGTTCCTAAAGACCTTTTCCTTTCGGAGCGTGTGTTCTGGGACCAGCGCAAAGGGCAGATTTACAGCGATACGTTCATACATATAGAGAATGCCACGCATGTGCTTGAAGGCACAGGATTCGTCTCAAATGAAAATCTAACCCAATACCGCATATTGAATCCGGAGGGAATATTCCCGGTTAATAAAGACAGCATATGATACTTCCACTTTCATTGGCAATAGTCATTACGTTGATAGCGATTGCATTCTCGGGCCTGTTCTCGGGATGCGAGATAGCGTTTGTGCAGAGTTCGAAAGTCAGGATGGAGATCGATGCGGCGCGCGGCGGACTTGTTGACAAGATAATCAAGGGATTTTCAAGGCATGAGGACATGTTTATCTCGACTCTGCTTGTCGGGAATAACGTGGTTCTCGTAATTTACGGAATCTCTTTCTCCGCGATTGTGAATCCGATTTTCGAGGAGTGGTTTCACAATAACGAGGCGCTTACCCTTATTTTCAATACCTTCTTTTCCACTCTCGTCATACTTCTGCTTGGCGAGTTCCTTCCTAAGACCACTTTCCGCATCAATCCCAATTTCATGATGCGTCTGTTGGCGTTGCCGCTTTATCTCATATATCTTGTATTTTATCCCGTTTCTTGGTTTGTGTCGGCGATATCTAAAGGATTGATGAAGCTTTTCGGACTCAATTCGGAAGAGGAAGACCAGACGAGGTTGACAATGGACGAACTGGACGATTATATCCAGCAGAGTATCGAAGACAGACGCAGCGGGGAGGTTGTGGAAAATGAGGTGAAGATATTCCGGAACGCAATAGATTTCAAGGACACCCAGATTTCAGAGTGTATGATCCCCCGCAACGAGATTGTCGCTGTGCCTCTCGCCGGGACGACCAGGGAAAAACTTATAAAGGTTTTCTCGGCAACGGGGCTGTCGAAGGTTGTGGTCTATCGCGAGGATATAGATGACGTGGCAGGGTACATACATATCTCCGAGATGTTCAATTCTACCGCTGATTGGAGACGTAAGCTGAAACCTGTGATATTTACCCCTGAAACCATGCTCGCCAACAAGATGATGCGGCGCATGATGAGCGAAAAGCGGACATTGGCGATGGTGGTGGATGAATTCGGCGGCACTTCCGGCCTTGTTACCCTTGAGGATATCGTGGAGGAAATTTTCGGTGAGATCGAGGATGAGCATGATGTCAAGAAACTCGTGGCAAGAGAGGTGTCGGAGGGTGTATATGAATTCTCCGGTAGGATTGAAATCTCTGCGATCAATGAAGACTTCGGTCTCGGGATAAGGGAGAGCGAGAGCTATCACACGCTTTCGGGATATATCCTTGAGAGCTTGCAGGCTCTTCCAAGACAAGGGGATACCTTCAATATAGAAGACTTGACCTTTACGATCGAAAAAATGACAACCACGCGCATTGAACTGGTGAAGGTTGAAACGAAAAAAGATGCCTGAGGGGCATCTTCTTGCTGTTAGATATTATCTGAATACTTATATTCGGTGGGAACGAATCCGATGGCTATAGTCAGAATCTAATGGGATACGGGTTAACGGTAGTCTCTCAGGATTTCGCGTAGGCGCTTACGGGTGAAGAAGATTCGGCTCTTGACAGTGCCTAAAGGCATGTTGAGCTTTTCCGAAATCTCCTCATATTTGTAACCGGCTACATGCATCGAGAAGGGTTTGCGGAAATCCGCGGGGAATTTAGCGAGTATCTGCGATATCTCACTCACAGCATAAGCACCGTCGGGCGTCTCAAGACCTGAGTTCTGGCAAAGATTCAGATGATGGAGGTCTTCAGTTGAATCCACCATCGTATTTTCTCTGACACTCTTACGATAGTTGTTGATAAAGATGTTGCGCATGATTGTCAGCATCCAGCCCTTGAAGTTCGTGTCGTCCACGAATTTCTCCTCATTGTTGAGTGCTTTGAGGGTTGTATCCTGAACAAGATCCTGTGCTTCTTCTTTATCAGTGGTCAATTTGAGCGCGAAAGAAAGAAGATTGCCCTGCATCCCTATAACGGAGGATTTAAAGGTGTTTTGCTTGCTCATTTATTAATTAATTAGGGAATCGTATTATTGTTATAAGTCTCTAATTTAAGTTAAGTGATAATCCGGAACTGCGTTCCCTTTCACTTTTCAGTGCCTTCTTATCGGGCGTAAAATTAATATATTTTTGTTAAATTGCAATCGTTTTAATTAAAAATTTTATCAAAAAATTTTTAACGTATAATAGACATTAGAAATTCTTAAGTTGTTATATTCACGCACGTACGCGCGATGA
>CAJTZS010000033.1 GCA_910584055.1 uncultured Muribaculaceae bacterium
AACTGGAGATTTCTGCATCGTGCTTAACATCTAACTTTATTTAATCTCTATTATTTAAAGTAACTTTTAGAATCGAAATTTCGCGAAATTCATTGATTCGATAAAGATATTTCCGATATTCTCGACATAGACACGGTTTAGGTCGAGAATATTTTTTACTCTGCCGCCTACAATGCGGCTCATAAAATCTTGTTCCAGTTGCATCAATTCGCCGATATTCGATGTGAACTGGTCATAGTGCTTAGAGCCTTGGATAAAAAGATTGAAGATAGCCTGAGACGGGTTTTCGACACCGTAGTTGTCCCGCAAATCATCGCGGACCCGCTCAAACAGTGGGGGGTGTCGTTAAAATTCTGTGATTATATCTCTTTTGTGGATATTGATTCCACAAAGATCTTGCCGATGTTTTCAATATAGATTTTATTAAGGTCTATCGGTTTGCCGACGCGTCCACCGATTATTTTGCTCATAAAGTCAACCTCCTCAATCATCAGGTCGTTGATGCTTTTTGTGAAATTCTTATAATGACGAGAGCCTTGGATGAAAAGATTGAAAATGGCTTGTGCCGCATTTTTAATCCCGTGATTGTGTTTCAAATAGTCCCGAACACGTTCAAAAGGCGTTTTATAGAATCCGAGCAAATCCGAATCAGAATAGTTTTTAAGGCTGTCACGTAATTCTTGTGACAGAGCAAAGACAGGGAAGAAAAGTTCATCCATCATATTATGGAAGAGGTCCTCCTTGTTCTTGTTGAAATAGAAAATAGCCCCGCGTGTCTGGGAGATTTGTTTCTCCAGATCAGCAACAGAAATTCCCTCCCATGAACTTTGCACCATCATCCTGTAACTTTGTCTCAGGATTTCCAACCGGTTATTCTCTGATTTGGGACGATGTTTTTTCATAAAAAGTACGGAGGCCATTGTATTCTCGCAAGGCATGTGGAATAGCCCGATGGAATGATTCATATTATTCCTGTCCGGTTTTCATTGTGTTACATTTTTATTATCTTCTTATTGAAAAATTGAAAAGCATTTCTTAACTTTGTAAAATAATAAAGTCCGTAAACAAGCTTGGAAATGAGTGTAGCTATACTCGGAATAGAATCATCATGCGATGACACGTCGGCGGCTGTGATTGTCGACGGGTTGCTTCGCAGCAACGTTATCGCAAGTCAGAAGGTGCATGAGGCATATGGCGGTGTCGTGCCTGAACTCGCATCCCGTGCCCATCAGCAGAATATAGTGCCCGTGGTGTCGGAGGCGCTGCGGCAGGCCGACGTGAACAAGGAAGACCTTTCAGCCATAGCCTACACGCGGGGTCCAGGGCTACTCGGTTCATTGCTGGTTGGTACATCTTTCGCAAAAGGGATGTCCATCGGGCTTGACATCCCTTTGATTGATGTCAACCACCTTCACGCCCACGTCCTTTCTCATTTTATAAAGGTCAACCCGGAAGACGAGACACCTGAATATCCTTTCCTGTGCCTCCTGATATCAGGTGGAAATTCCCAGATCATTCTCGTTAAAAGCATGTCGGAAATGGAGATTCTTGGAAAAACCATAGATGACGCGGCGGGAGAGGCTTTCGACAAATGCGCGAAAACAATAGGTCTCCCCTATCCGGGCGGCCCTCATATCGACCGCTACGCGGCGGAAGGGAATCCAAAGGCTTTTCAGTTCAGCAAGCCCCATATCCCTGATCTTGACTATTCATTCAGCGGACTTAAGACATCGTTCCTATATACGGTTCGCGACAGGCTCAAGGAAAATTCACGTTTCATAGAGGAGAACATGGCTGATTTATGCGCATCTCTCCAAGCCACTATCATAGACATTCTTCTGAACAAACTCAAAAAAGCGATAAAAATGACCGGGGTGAAACACGTTGCCATCGGTGGAGGAGTTTCCGCGAACTCCGGTGTGCGTAGGGCTGTTGAAGAGTTATGCAATAGCATGAACGTAAGGGCTTGGATCCCTCCCCGGGCATTTACCACCGACAATGCTGCTATGGTTGCCATAGCCGGATACCATAAATATTTAAATAATGAATTCAGTCAACTCGGGCTTCCCCCTTTTGCCCGCGTTTCAATATAAGAGCTGTTTACACGATGACAAAGAAAAGCACATCCGATCATAAAGAGACACGCCATGTGGTGATCTATGGATACACCAAACAGGAACTTTCCAAAATCATTCAGCATTTCGAGGCTGCCCTTCCTGAGTTCGTGAAAGTCACCATTGACTCCGGCAATCTCCTGACAAAAATAACGTTGACCGGTATAAATTCCGGTCTGGAGTTATTGCGTTTTCAGATGAACCGGTTTCACCAGAATCTTCAGGACCTATTCTCCGAAGAGCTGGTCACCATCGAAGACAAGTCATTGTCACAA
Organism: uncultured Muribaculaceae bacterium; assembly: GCA_910584055.1. Classification (GTDB taxonomy): domain Bacteria; phylum Bacteroidota; class Bacteroidia; order Bacteroidales; family Muribaculaceae; genus Lepagella. The sequence goes on from CAJTZS010000033.1 coordinate 2,390, forward strand.
GTTCTTGGTGAACTTCTGACGGAGAAAGAATTGACAGTTTCTTCAGCCGAAAGCTGCACAGGAGGTAATATCGCACACAAAATCGTGCAACGCGCCGGTTCTTCTGCATATTTTATGGGCAGCGTGGTCAGCTACAGCAACGATGTCAAGGCGGACGTTCTTGGAGTTTCACGCAGCGACATAGGGCGTCACGGTGCAGTCTCCCGCGAAGTAGCCGAACAGATGGCGCTCGGCGCGGCTAAGCTCATGCATACCGACTGTGCGATAGCCACAACCGGCATAGCCGGTCCTGAGGGGGGATCTAAATTCAAACCGGTTGGGACAGTATGGTTTGCCGTGAAATACGGCAAACGGATTGTGAGCGAATGCATCCGTTTTGACGGAGACCGAGACCGCGTGATAGAATCTGCGACAAACCATGCGCTTGTAATGCTTATCAACCTCTTGCGCAACACCTACACCGCCCAGGAAGATATCAACGATGAATAAACATCGATGAAATCGAGCTGTTTTTTATTGAAAATCACAAAAAAATTTGTGTAATTCACAAAAAATAAGTAATTTTGCAAACGTTTTGTGACCCATCCTTAAAAGTCGCTGAATATGATGCAATTAGCGACGATATGAGAACTGCGATGAAGACCGAAACAATAAACTAAAAAATTAACAACAAGAATAGATAGCAACAGCCATGGCTAAAGTTTGTCAAATTACCGGCAAGAAGGCGCAGGTGGGCAACAACGTATCCCACTCAAAACGTCGCACCAAACGTAAGTTCGAGGTTAACTTGCACACAAAGAAATATTACTGGGTTGAGCAGGATATGTGGATCGTATTGCGAGTGTCTGCACACGCTATGCGCACTATCAACAAAATTGGCCTTAACGCAGCTCTCAAAAAGGCGGAAGCTGCCGGAAATCTCGATTTCAAAGACATCAAAATCCTTTCTCTCTAAAATTCAGTTTAAATTATGGCAAAGAAAGCTAAAGGCAATCGAGTTCAGGTTATCCTCGAATGCACAGAACATAAGGCCAGCGGCATGCCCGGTATGTCTCGTTACATCACTACCAAAAACCGCAAGAACACAACAGGTCGTCTGGAGTTGAAAAAATACAACCCCATCCTAAAGAAAGTAACCGTTCACAAAGAAATTAAATAAGCACTCTAAACTATGGCAAAGAAAACCGTCGCGTCTCTTCAGAAAGGTGAAGGACGCACCTACAGCAAAGTCATCATCATGGAGAAATCTCCTAAAACGGGCGCTTATGTTTTTAAAGAGGAAATGGTGCCTAACGATGCAGTTAAAGACGCTCTTAAGTAATCAAGAGTAACCGCATAAAATAGGCGTGGATTTTGCGTTGCAAAATCCACGCCTATTTTATGCGGTTTATCAGAATACATCAGAACACATATCCGATCCCCATCCCGAAGAAGCCTCCGCTCGTATCGTTCATGAGGGAGTATTTCCCTTGAAGAGTCAATTTCAGATATGAAGTGAGATATAAATCGAATCCGGCACCAAAATTCGCACCGGCACGGCTCGCACTGTCACCATGCTTGTACGACCAATTGTTAAACGTGAAACCGGCCAATGGATAAATGGCAAAACCTTTCGCCACCCTGAACGGGAAATGCATGTCCACATCAAGGACAAACGCCGATTTATGATCATTGCGGAACACATATCCTAAATCGGGAGCGATACGGAAATGATCTGCAAACGTATATTGAAAATAAACATCTGTAAATCCGCCATTGTTATATGTGGCAAAACCTCCCATAAGTCCGAGAGTCATCTCACCTTTCTGCGCTTGCGCCTTAGCCGGCATTAATACTCCCAAAGCTGCGGCTATAGCCAAAACCAATATGGATACCTTTTTCATAAACACTTATTATTTTATTAAATTATTAACGATATTTACCGCTCGATAGTGCTGAAAGATCGTCTTAAATTTCTTACGAAATTATCACAGACAATCTCTAAATTCAATTAAAAAACATATAGATTTATGAAAATGTTTAGCTATATTTGCATTAATAATAAAAATTTTGACTTAAATTTTAGGAGTCGAAACTTAATTATCATACGATGAATAAATTAGGATACATCCGTGTCGCGGCTATATCACCCGAAGTCAAGCCGGCAGATGTGGATTTCAATATAAGCGAAATCAAAAAACAGGCAATTATTGCCGATTCTCACAATGCAGATATCGCGCTTTTCCCTGAATTGTCGATAACGGGATATACCTGCGCCGACTTGTTTTTTCAACAGAACCTGCTTGAGAAAACATCGGACGCCCTTGAAGACCTCGCCCTGTTTTCCATAGGATTGAATGCTACAATTATAGTTGGCGCACCTGTACGCCGTGGCAACCGGCTTTTCAATTGCGCCGTAGTTATAGGCAACGGCAAAATTATGGGAGCTGTACCTAAAACCCATATACCGAATTATAACGAATTCTATGAGAAACGATGGTTTGCCGAGGGCAGCCTCTGCGATTCATGCGTTTCAGAAAATGCAGAATTTCCGGTATCGACGGATCTTTTGTTCAACATCAACGATGCCATTGTTGGGATCGAAATATGCGAAGACCTTTGGGTGCCGACACCTCCAAGCTGCATGATGGCAATGTCCGGGGCAGAAATTATCCTCAATCTGTCCGCCACCAACGAGATTGCCGGTAAACATCGCTACCTTATAGATCTCATCGCACAACAATCAGCACGCTGCCGCTGCGGCTACGCTTACGCCTCGGCCGGACTTGGAGAATCATCAACCGACCTTGTATTTTCCGGCAATTGCATAATCGCTGAAAACGGTGTAATTCTTGCCGAGTCCCCAAGGTTCACTCTCGACTCTAAGATGGTAACGCGGGATATCGACATCGACATAATCCGCAATGACAGATTGAAGTATTCCACTTTTATGGATTCCGCAAATAGCCGATATCGGATAATAGATGTAAACAACTATAATAGCGCAGCACGGGATGAAAAGATTCTAAGATACATCTCCTCTCATCCATTTACTGATGGTGATTCCGAACTCTTCCGTGAACGTTGCGATGAGATATCCTCAATCCAAGCATGGGGACTTGCCCAGCGGTTGCGCGCCATCAATTGCAGGAATACTGTAATCGGAATATCGGGAGGACTTGATTCCACACTTGCACTTCTTGTTACGGTCAAAGCTTACGACATGTTGGGCTACGACCGTAAGGGAATCACGGCTGTAACGATGCCGGGATTCGGAACAACAACACGAACCCGTTCCAACGCATCTGAACTGATGACGCTATTGGGAGTCACAATGCTTGAGATCCCGATCGGGGAAGCCGTGGAACAACATTTCAATGCTATCGGACATGACCCTGCATCGCACGACGCCACTTATGAAAACTCTCAGGCACGCGAACGCACCCAGATACTCATGGATATTGCAAATCAGACCGGAGGAATAGTGGTAGGTACGGGAGACCTTTCCGAATTAGCGCTCGGTTGGTGCACATACAATGGAGATCAGATGTCGATGTACGGAGTCAACGCGTCAGTGCCCAAGACACTGGTGAAATATCTGGTGAAAGGATATGCAGATACCACCGACAATCCGGAAATAAGACGCGTGCTTCTCGACATTATCGACACTCCGATAAGTCCGGAACTGCTCCCCGCCTCTGAAGACGATACAATCGCACAGAAAACTGAGGATCTTGTCGGGCCATACGAACTCCATGATTTCTTTCTGCACGGGATGTTGCGTCATTCCTTCTCTCCCACCAAGATTTTTATTCTTGCCTGCCATGCATTCAACGGGCAACATGATGGAAAAACCATTAAGCATTGGCTTAAGACATTCTATCGCCGATTTTTCTCACAGCAGTTCAAACGTTCATGTATGCCCGACGGTATGAAAGTTGGAAGTGTATGCCTGTCTCCACGTGGGGATTGGCGTATGCCTTCGGATGCATCAGCGGCATTGTGGCTAAAAGAAGTCGAATCCCTCTAAGAAGTTGTTAAAAAATGAATGAAGATCTGAAAAAAGCAGTCGAGGTGTTGAGAAACGGCGGGGTTATTCTTTACCCCACCGACACCATCTGGGGACTTGGTTGCGATGCTTGCGATGCAAAAGCCGTGGAACGAATCTTTAAGATAAAACGACGTGCCGACTCAAAATCGATGCTGTCATTGGTGGCTTCAGATGGCATGCTTCAGCAGTTCGTTGCGGAAGTGCCTGAAGCTGCATGGCAACTTATCGATGCCTCCGTGAATCCACTTACCATCATATATGATAATCCGAGGGGTATTGCAGGCAATCTCCGTGCAGAGGATGGGTCCGCCGGATTCAGGATCACATCGGAAGCATATTCCAGAGGATTGTGTCAAAGACTAAGACACCCAGTGGTGTCTACATCCGCAAATATTTCCGGCAAACCCGCTCCTAAACATTTCTCCGATATAGATCCAGAAGTATTGAACGCTGTGGATTACATTGCCGAATATGGCCGGGACACCAAAGAGTCTTCACCAAGCAACATCATCAAGGTGACCGACTCAAATGTAATAACAATCATAAGATAAGCATCCTATATCTTGAAAAAGTTAATGAAGGCAAAAGGGTTTCCGGTGGTGATCCAACGACTGAAATATGTGGCGAGCGATCTTGTCACTACAGCAATCGCATTCATGCTTTTTGACATAGCCCGCTTTTACATTCTTCATGAAGAGCTTCCAGATACACAAAGGCTGATAGATTATCTTACCACCCCGAAACTCATATGTGAGCAGATATTGATACCCATAGCGCTATTATTCATATACTGGCTGTCGGGATATTATAACAGGCCATATGAAAAATCGAGGCTTCATGAATTCATCACAACTTTTTATTCGGCTCTGTTCAACGCCGCCCTGATATTCTTCATATTACTCATCAATGACCGGGGGCCTATCGTATCGGCCGACTACCTGCTCATATGCATATCTTTCCTTCTATTATTAGCACTGACCTATGCAGGAAGATTGATAATCACTACCACCACAAGAAGGCATGCCCGCAAAAATAACATCCGACACAACGTGCTGATCGTAGGCGATTCTATAAAGGGTCATGATATCTACAAGAAACTTATGAGAGCGAAGACCCTTATAAAATATAATGTAGTGGGATTCATAAGGATCGAAAGAAAGGGCAAAGAATATAACACGGCTCTCCCCTCCTGGGAATTATATGAGATTGAAGAGGTGTGCCGCCGGGAGAATGTAGATCAGGTCATTCTCGCACCCGACAATGAGAAAGACAATCTTGTGCTGGAAATGCTCGATCGTCTTTTTCCACTCGATATACCAATAAAGATAATGCCCGACACTCTCTCTTACGTGACATCGTCCATAAGGATGACAGATATCATGGCTGAGCCATTCATCGACCTCACCTCTCCCCCGCTCAATGATTGCGCAAACAATATCAAGCTGACATTCGATATAATAATGTCTGCCGTCATCCTGATCCTGCTGTCTCCGGTGATGATCGCACTTATGATAGCTGTCAGGTTATCATCTCCCGGTCCGGTATTCTATCATCAGGAACGTATAGGTAAAAAAAGGAAACCTTTCAGAATATACAAATTCCGTTCAATGTATGTGGATGCAGAGAGCGACGGGCCGATGCTGTCATCTTCTGAAGACAAGCGCGTCACACCTTTGGGGAAAGTGCTCCGGAAATATCGTCTTGACGAGCTGCCTCAGTTCTGGAATGTGCTGAAAGGAGACATGTCGCTTGTCGGGCCACGCCCGGAAAGGGATTATTACATCCGTAAAATAATAGAACGCGCCCCCTATTATTCCTTGGTGTTTCAGGTAAAACCCGGAATAACGTCATGGGGGATGGTAAAATTCGGTTATGCCTCAAATGTGGACCAGATGGTGAACCGCACCAAGTTTGACCTAATATACATCACAAACATGTCAATCGCGCTTGACCTTAAAATCCTCATATACACCATAAGAACTATAATTCGTGGCTCAGGAGTCTGACACGTTAAATTCAAATCTATTTAAAAGGACTTTCGATATGGCATATAAAGAAACACATAATAGATTCACGGAGTGGTGGATGAAGGTAGTGATATGGAGGGAACATCATATCCGGGAAAAGAATTTTCTACTGATACTGGCACTCGTTGTAGGTGTGTTCTGTGGGTTTGCCGCGCAACTCCTCAAATTCCTAATCCACATGATAGCGGGAATGCTGACCGCCCATATGAATACCACGACCGCCAACTGGCTGTATCTGGTATATCCCGTGGTCGGTATCCTTATCGTCACGCTTTTCCTGAAATATGTTGTAAAAGAGAATATATCCCACGGTGTCACTAAAGTCCTTTATGCAATCTCGCGACGCAAGTCACGTCTGAAAAAACGTAACATGTATGCATCTCTCGTGGCATCATCGATAACGATCGGTTTCGGTGGATCTGTAGGGGCCGAAGGCCCGATCGTGTTCACCGGTGCAGCCATCGGCTCAAACGTCGGTCAGGCTTTCAGGCTTTCACCCCGTATCCTCATGATACTCGTCGGATGTGGAGCTGCCGCAGGTATTGCCGGGATTTTCCGCGCTCCCATAGCAGGGATGCTGTTCACACTCGAGGTGCTCATGATTGATCTCACTGGAATGACCGTGATGCCGCTGTTGCTTTCGTCAGTGGCTGGAGCCGTGGTCGCATACGTGCTTGAGGGGTATAATGCGGAATTTTTCTTCGTGCAGTCGGAAGCATTCGTCACAAACCGCATCCCGTTCACCATATTGCTCGGGATTGTCTGCGGACTTATGTCTTACTATTTCACAAAAGTGATGTTCATGATGGAATCGATGTTCGGCAAGCTGAAACATCAGAGCCTGAAGATAGCTGTGGGAGGAATCATAATGGCAGGACTTATATTCCTTTTTCCACCCCTATATGGTGAAGGCTACGGAGCTATAAACAACCTTCTGCTTGGAGATGTGTCCCAGGTTGTGGACGGGACAATATTCTATGTTGACCGTGACAACGTTTGGTTCCTCATTCTTTTTATCGCGGCTGTAGCCTTGACAAAAGCATTCGCCACTTCCGCCACCAATGGTGCCGGCGGTGTGGGCGGAACTTTTGCTCCTTCTCTGTTTGTCGGTGCTCTCACCGGATTCCTGTTTGCATACATTGTCAATAATCTTGATCTTGGATTTGAATTGTCACAAAAGAATTTTGCACTAATGGGAATGGCGGGCGTTATGAGCGGAGTTATGCACGCCCCCCTCATGGCAATCTTCCTCACAGCGGAAATGACCGGAGGCTACGATCTTTTCCTCCCCCTTCTCATTGTCTCCGCGCTCGCATATATAACAATACGCATATTCACACCATATAGCATATATACCATGCGCCTTGCCAAGGCTGGAGATCTCGTAACTCACCAGAAGGACAAGGCCGTGCTGACACTTCTTAAGGTTGACAACCTGATTGAAACAGACTTCAAGGAGGTACATCCCGAAATGAACCTTAAGGAGATGGTTGACGTAATTTCTGTATCAAACCGCAATCTTTTCCCTGTCACAGATGGAGACGGCTACCTCAAGGGTGTGGTTCTGCTTGACGAGATACGTAACATAATGTTTCGCGCCGACCTATACAAAAAAATGCATGTATCCAGATTTATGTCGGCTGTGCCTGAGGTAATTGAGATATCCTATCCGATGGATAAGGTTATGGAGATTTTCGACCGCACCAATGCCTGGAACCTTCCTGTTGTAGACAATGGCAAATATGTAGGTTTCGTATCTAAATCCAAAATATTCAATTCCTATCGCCGCGTGCTACGTCACTTCACGGAAGATTAGTAAGGTGTTTACTCTTAGAAAGAATTTAAAAGAATGAAAAAAGAAGATCTTAAAATAGTTTTTTTCGGGACACCCGAATTTGCAGTCACAAGTCTCGCACGACTTGTTGATGAAGGTTACAATATATCCGCAGTCGTCACTATGCCCGATAAGGAAGCCGGGCGCGGACGCAAACTCATGCAGAGCGATGTTAAAAAATATGCAGTCGAAAAAGGATTGAGGATTCTGCAGCCTGAAAAACTTAAGGCTCCGGAATTCGTGGATTCACTCCGTGAAATTAATGCCGACTTGTTTATCGTGATAGCATTCCGCATGCTTCCGGAAGTGGTTTGGACGATGCCCCGTCTCGGCACGTTCAACCTTCATGGCTCACTGCTGCCAAAATACCGTGGCGCGGCCCCTATAAACCGGGCAATAATGAATGGAGAGAAAGAGACAGGTGTCACCACGTTCTTTCTCAAACATGAGATTGACACTGGCGATATGATCGGCTCCCGCTCAATCCCGGTCGGAGAAAACGACAATGTGGGTGTAGTCTACGACAGACTGATGAATATCGGAGCAGACATGGTCATAGAGACTGTGGAGAACATTATCAACGACACCTTGACCGTCAGGCCGCAGCCGGAAGGTGAATTCACACCTGCACCAAAGATATTCAAAGAGGATTGCAGGATAAATTGGGATTCCGCAACCAAAGACATTCACAATCATATCCGTGGCTTATCCCCATACCCCGCCGCCTATTCAACGTTAGAGGATGTAGATGGTAAAGTTCTGGATGTAAAGATTTTCGAATCAAGAAAATCTTGTGACTGCCCATCAAAAGGCATGTATTCTCCCGGAACGGTGATAATCAATGGGAAACGAATGTTCGTTACCACAGCAGATGGATGTATAGAAATCCTCTCGCTCCAACCGTCAGGAAAAAAACGTATGGAAACTTCCGCTTTCCTTTTAGGTTATCATCCGGTTAGATTCAAATAGGGGCGTTATAAGATGTTAGAGAATACAGAAACCTCCAACGGAATTAATCATTCTGAGGATACGGACAAGGAATATTGCCGCATCTTATATGACATCCTTATTGCCAAGGGGGTGAAAGACATTGTTCTTTCTCCCGGGAGCCGCAATGCACCTCTGCTGCTTGGGGCTTGCTGTCGCCAATTCAATCATCACGTCATCATTGACGAACGAACAGCTGCATTCGTTGCCCTTGGCATGGCGCTCGGGTCCAACAGACCGGTGGCAATATGCTGCACTTCCGGAACAGCCCTTTATAATTATGCCCCGGCGGTTGCCGAAGCATTCTATCAACAGATTCCTCTTATCGTGGTTTCGGCTGACAGACCGTTGGAATGGATAGACCAGGATGACTCCCAGACTCTCGTGCAATCCGGAGCCTTGTCTAAAATAGTGAAGGGAAGTTATGACATCCCGGTGCAGCATAAAGATGACATAAACGAAAAATGGTATGTCAACCGCATCATAAATGAAGCCTGCAACCTCGCCCTTTCAGGGCGGCGGGGTCCGGTGCATATAAACATTCGTCTTGACAATCCACTCACCGACACTTGCCCATACACTCCCGGCAATCCAAGAATAATAGAATATATTGACAATCTCAATTTCCAGTCCGGTCAATATAAGGAATTTGCATCCTCCCTGACAGGAAAAAAGATACTGTTAACGGCAGGATTTATGCAGCCGGATAACGAAAGGAATAAATCAGTCTTGAATTTTGCCAGCCTGCCTTGTGTCGCCGTCATGAGCGAGACTCTGTCTAACCTGCACCTTCCGGACAACCCTTATTCTATCGACATTGTCCTTACATGGCTTGAAAAATACGCCGATTCCGATACAATCGAGCAACTGCGACCGGATGTTGTGATTTCAATAGGAGGAGCTCTTGTTTCTCGTAAATTAAAAGAATTTCTAAGGAAATATCCCCCGACAGAACACTGGACATTGGGAGATACAAACCCTTCGGCTGATTGCTTCAAGGCTCTTACAAAACATATAAATATAGATCCGGCTAAGTTCTTGAAAGGACTTAATCAGCATAAGTCGAGATTATGCAACGTTGAGTCAACAGACATATCCCGACAATATGCACGCATATGGAAAGAATGCCGTGAAAAGGCCCTGATAGATAGGGACGAATATCTTTCAGAACATTCCGAATGGTCAGAGATATCAGCTTTCCGCCATATACTCAATGAACTACCCACATCTTTCAACCTGTTCCTCAGCAATGGAACAGCCGTGAGATACGGGCAACTGTTCACACAAAACATTCCTCACGCCGTATTCGGCTGTAGAGGAGTGTCGGGGATTGACGGAACATCTGCCACGGCTGTCGGTTGCGCAATGGCATATCAGGGGCCAACACTTCTGCTGACCGGAGACATGTCAATGGCATATGGCGTGGATATATTGTCGCTAAATAATATACCCCGAAATTTCAAGATTATTGTAATCAACAATTCCGGAGGAGGCATATTCCGTTTCATACCTTCCACCAGGGAATGTCCGGTACGTGAAGAATTGTTCTGCGCAGCTCCGAACCTTCCGCTACGCGGACTCGCGGAAGCATATGGATGGAAGTATTTCCGGGCCCATTCAATGGAGGAACTCGAGGCGATATACCTTCCTTTCCTGACATTGAAACAGAAATCAATACTTGAAATAAAAGCAGACGACAACATATCTGCAAATGTTTTAATAGGACTATTAGAAAATAGAATTAATAGAAAATAGAATACATTCATGAACTGGAAAAGAATAAAAGAGTATACAGACATCCTCTTCGAGGAAATGGACGGAATTGCAAAAATCACCATTAACCGTCCTAAGGTTTATAATGCATTCCGCCCTCTTACCAACAAAGAGATGCTTGAAGCATTCGCCATCTGTAGGGAACGTGCCGACATCCGGGTCATCATCCTGACGGGGATCGGTGACAAGGCCTTCTGTAGCGGGGGCGATCAAAATGCAAAAGGTCACGGAGGTTATGTTGATGAGAACGGCGTGCCGCGACTTAACGTTCTCGAACTTCACCACGCCATACGTTCCATACCTAAGCCGGTAATCGCCATGGTGAACGGATATTCGATAGGAGGAGGTAACGTGCTTCAGGTCGTATGCGACCTTTCCATAGCATCGGAGAATGCACGTTTCGGACAAACCGGACCGAAGGTAGGGAGCTTTGACGGTGGATTCGGAGCTTCATATCTCGCACGCTGCGTCGGGCAGAAAAAAGCGCGAGAAATCTGGTATCTTTGTAAACAATATACGGCACAGGAGGCGTTGGAAATGGGAATGGTCAATGCTGTTGTCCCGTTCGATAAACTTGAAGAGACCACCGTTGATTGGGCCAGGACGATAATGAAACGCTCTCCTTTCGCAATCCGAATGATCAAGCGAGCACTGAACGCCGAACTTGACGGCCAACGTGGGCTTATGGAATTTGCCGGGGACGCAACCCTCATGTATTATATGATGGACGAGGCGCAGGAAGGTAAAAACGCCTTCCTTGAAAAACGCGATCCAAACTTCGACCAGTATCCGATGTTCCCTTGATAAAAGAGATATGAGATTAGAGTTCTGTCCATATAATCTGATTTTCAAGAAACCCGCCGGCACCTCACGCGGGGTATTAACCGAGAAAATCACCTGTTTCCTTCGTCTCTTCGATGAATCCGACCCTTCAAATTTCGGATTAGGTGAAGCCGCTGTCTTCCCGGGACTTTCCCCCGAAGCGGATGAGAGGTATTTTTACAAACTGATGGAACTGCAAGCCAATATCCGTCTCGGATTGCAGACAGACCTGTCGCATTTCCCGTCTCTTCAAATGGGTCTGGAACAAGCTATCCGCGATTTCAGCGGAGGCTGCAAGGGTATCTATTTCAACTCCCCCTTCATTCTCGGGCAGAGAGACATAACAATCAACGGGCTTATCTGGATGGGCGATTATGACATGATGATCGAGCAGATAGAAGATAAGCTTGCCGCCGGTTTCAGTTGCATAAAACTTAAAATCGGTGCGATTGACTGGAAAAGCGAAGTTGACATGATTGAATATATCCGCCGCAGATACGACCGGGATAGAGTCGAGATACGCGTAGACGCCAATGGCGGGTTCACGATGGATAACTCTTTGCCCCGGCTGAAAAGACTTTCCGATCTCGGTGTCCATTCCATCGAACAACCGATCAAAAGCGGAACCCCGCAGTTGATGCGTTTTCTATGTGACGTATCTCCCCTCCCGATTGCATTGGATGAAGAGCTGATAGGCAAGTTCGACACCGATTCCAAAATTGCCACGCTCGATGAAATCCGACCAGCGTACATTGTGATAAAGCCATCCCTTGAAGGAGGTTTTTCGGGGGCGGAGGAATGGATAAAACTTGCCGAGGAAAGAGGAATCGGCTGGTGGATCACATCTTCCTTGGAATCTAATATCGGCCTTAATGCCCTCGCACAATGGGTTGCGACATTGAAACAGACTATACCCCAGGGACTCGGAACAGGAGCATTGTTCAACAACAATATCGGTTCTCCAATATATACTGACGGCGAACACCTTAAATATAGTCCTGCCATGACCTTGGATTACACATCCATCAATAGCCTCGATTGGAGAAGTTGAAGATATGACTTACGAAGAGTTAGCTTTCCAATGGCAGACATGCGATAAGATACCGTGCCACACTTCCGGTTCCACCGGAGATCCTAAAGAGATTTTTCTAACAAAGAAGGATATGCTCGACAGCGCACTGCGCACTGTCGAGTATTTCGGTATCGACAATAATTCTCTTCTCTATTCATGCATATCACCGGATTACATAGGCGGCAAAATGATGTTTGTACGTCAGCAAGTTGCAGGATGCGAATTCAAATGGGAAAAACCGAATAACCGCCCCCTCGCGAATTACCATGGAGATCCGATCACCCTGCTTTCAGTCGTGCCTTCCCAGATGATATATATTCTCGATAATATCAGGGACATGCCGGAAATCAGGAATATCCTCATCGGAGGCTCCGCCATTCCAGTTTCTCTCAGGGAAAGAATCTCAGAGAGCAATCTTAACGCTTTCGAAAGTTATGGCATGACAGAAACATCTTCCCACATCGCCTTAAGAAGAATCGAAGTCATACCCTCTCCATTCAGGACTCTCGGAAACATAACAGTAGAGGAAGACAATGGCGCATTGAAAATCAATATACCTGAATGGCAAACAATTGTGACAAATGATGCTGCCGAGGTCATATCCCCATATGAATTCAATATTCTCGGCCGGCTTGACAATATAATTATTTCCGGCGGCAAAAAAATCAATCCCGAAACCGTTGAAGAAAAACTTTCAGCAAAACTTGACATACCATTTTTCATAACATCCCTTCCTGATGAAAAATGGGGCGAAAGGGTTGTTATCGTAGCGCAGACAGATAACGATAAAACAAAAATGATACAAGATGCCTGCAACAGTATTGAAGACAGTTTTTTGCGTCCAAAACAAATAATAATCAAAGAAAAACTCCCTCTTACGTCCAACGGGAAGATTATAAGAAGTTGTTTAGACTAATTTTTTATTAACATTTGCAGGCATATTTTGAGCAGGTTTCTTTCATCGAAGAGACGGCAACCTTTCGGTTGGCGGCGATGAGAGGGAAGAAAGATGCCAAAATAGACCGCAAGGGTTAATAAAAGAATAAATATAATTTCGTTTTTAACATTCGTAAATTAGTCTAAACAACTTCTAAGGAAGATTTGAGCATAAAAATTTCATTTTTAACAAATTTTGTTATAAATTTGTGTTATAAAACAGAAAAATCCTGTTATCCCAGTATCACAGCAGGTGAATATGATAAAGAAAAGTACATTAGAGCGAATCATTGGAGATGATCTTTCGGATATGTGGAATGCACTTCGTCCGGAAGAGAAACGTATAGTCACTGATAATTTCAGATACGAGCAGTACAAGAAAAATCAGATAATCTATGCAGAAAAAGAAACTCCCGAAAATCTTTATTGTCTGCTCGACGGCAAAGTGAAACTATATAAGAGCGGGATAGGCGACAGAGTTCAGATTCTGCGTCTTTATAGGCCGGTGCAATATTTCGGATACCGCGCATATTTTGCTCGCGAACCATATGTCTCGACGGCTGCCGCGTTTGAACCTTCTGTAATCGGAATCATACCGATGAGGATAGTGGAAGATCTTGTTCGCCATAACAACGACCTGGCAATGTTCTTCATCCACGAGTTATCGCGCAATCTCGGAGGTGCGGACACGAAGATAATAAATCTGACTCAAAAACACATCCGCGGTCGTCTTGCCGAATCACTTCTCTTGCTTGCAGACAACTATGGCTATGAGGACGATGATTCCACCCTGAAGATATATATGAGCCGGGAAGACCTTGCCAATCTTTCAAATATGACGACATCAAATGCCATCCGGACCCTCATGTCGTTTGTGACGGAAAAATTGATTCTTGTAGACGGGCGCAGGATAAAGATCATCAACGAACCCCAACTCCGCAAGATATCAAAATTCGGATAAATCTTGAACCGACTTTATTATATGCCATACGCGCATATTAAAATAGGGATTGTCATAATGACAATCCCTATTTTTATATTGAAATGCTAAGTTATTTATATCACTGAGCGGATGATACCCCTTTCTGAGTTTGTAACGAAGTCTACAATCTCGTTACGATATGTCGATTCCGGAATACGCTCCTCTATCAGCTTCACTGCATTGGTAACATTCAGATCGCTCATATATAGAAGCCGGTAAATCTCGCCGATATGCCGGATCTCCTCTTCGGTGAACCCATTGCGGTGCAGACCCACAGTGTTAAGTCCGACATAAGAAATAGGTTCGCGCGCTGCCTTCACAAAAGGAGGGATATCCTTGTTTACCAATGCCCCTCCCTGCAACATTATATTGCGTCCGATATGGCAGAACTGATGAATCAAACTTCCGCCTCCGATAACAGCGGCATCATCAACCACTACCTCACCTGCAAGCTGGGTTGCATTAGACATGATCACTCGATTTCCCAAACGACAGTCGTGCGCTACATGGCTATACGCCATGATCAGACAGTTTTTGCCGATACGGGTCTCACCCTTCGAAGCTGTCCCCCTGTTAACAGTCACACACTCGCGAAGCGTCGTGCCGTCACCAACATAAGCATATGTCTTTTCACCTTTGAATTTAAGATCCTGAGGTATACCCGCAACAACCGCGCCGGGAAATATCCTCACATTGTTCCCTATCCTCGCACCGGGAAAAATCGTTACATTCCCAAAAATCTCACAGTTGTCGCCGATCTCGACATCCTCGTAAATGTTGGTAAAATTACCGATCGTTACGTTCCGCCCAATTTTTGCCTCCGGATGGACACTATATAAGTTTGACATTATTTTACGACTTATTTGTTTTTAATAATCTGCGCCATAAACTCAGCTTCGCAGACAATCTTCTCTCCAACGAAAGCATACCCCTTCACCATCGCACATCCGCGACGTATCTCGGTGGTGAGGGCCACGCTTAGAAGCAATGTATTGCCTGGAACAACCTTCTGACGGAATTTCACATTATCGATCTTAAGGAAGTAGGTGGAATATTTCTCCGGTTCCTCGAGGAAATTCAAGACAAGTACACCCGCAGCCTGCGCCATAGCCTCAACCTGCAACACTCCGGGCATTACAGGCTCCTGCGGGAAATGACCTTGGAAGAAAGGCTCGTTGACGGTAACATTCTTCACTGCCACGCAATGCTTCTGATCTATCTCGATAATCTTGTCAATGAGAAGGAACGGATAGCGATGCGGCAAAAGTTTCTTGATTCCGTTCACATCAATCAAAGGAGCCTCGTTTGGATTGTAAAGCGGACTCTGAGCCTCCGTATGCTTTACCTCCTTCCGGACCATGCGCGTAAACTTATTGTTCACGGTATGTCCCGGACGAATCGCAACCACCCTACCCTTGATCGGACGCCCGATGAGCGCGAGGTCACCGATTATATCCATCAGCTTATGACGCGCCGGCTCGTTATCCCATGTAAGCGGTTTGGGATTGATATATCCCAACTTGCTGAGATGCATATGAGGCACTTTTACTATATCACAGATTTCATCGATCTTGTCTTGAGGAATCTCCTGGTCATAGATAACTATGGCGTTGTCAAGATCTCCCCCCTTGATAAGATTGTAATTAAGAAGGCTTTCTATTTCGCGCACAAACACAAATGTACGCGCACTTGCCACCTCCTGTTTGAATTCTGCAAGATCATCGAGCACGGCAAACTGGTTCGGAAGTACAGGCGAGTTGTACTCTACCATACATTCCACACTGAATCCGTCATCCGGATAAATTGTAAGCATTGAACCGGATTCATCTTTAAACTGTGTCTTCTCCTTGATGATGTAGAAATCCTTATCGGCATTCAGTTCTTTAAGACCGACGCGTTCAATTTCGTTGACATAAATGATTGCGCTTCCGTCAAGTATCGGCAGTTCCGGGCCATCAACTTCAACGAGGCAGTTATCCACGCCTGCGGCATATAACGCCGCTAATGCATGTTCCACTGTTGAAACACGCACTTCACCTTTACCGAGCACCGTGCCACGCTGCGTGTCAACCACATTCTCAGCCACAGCCGGTATGATAGGACGCTCCTCAAGGTCTACACGACAAATGCGGTATCCTGTGTTTTCCGGCGCAGGATTAAATGTGGCTGTGATATTCAGTCCCGAATGCAGACCTTTTCCCTTTACAGTGAAAGATCCGTTTAGTGTTAGCTGTTGCATAATTTATTTATTTCTTGTTAAAAAGTTCCCCAAGACGCTTCAGATAGACTTGCGTCTTGGCAAATTGGCGAAGCTCTACGGCCGGATAGCCGATAAGCCTGTTGCCGTCTCCTACACTGTTAGGTATGCCCGACTGAGCACCGAATTGATTCATGTTCCCTACCTGGATATGCCCTGCAAAACCGACTTGTCCTCCGACCATGTTATAATTTCCGATCTTAGTAGACCCTGCAATTCCCACCTGGGCGGCAAAAACATTCCCCATTCCGATTTCTACATTATGGGCGACCTGAATTAAGTTATCCAGTTTTGTGCCTTTCCCTATACGTGTTGAACCGAATGTGGCGCGGTCTACAGTGGTGTTCGCTCCGATTTCCACATCATCCTCAAGAATGACATTCCCAATCTGTGGTATCTTCTCATATGAGCCATCAGGACATGGTGCAAAGCCGAATCCGTCAGCTCCGATTACAGCTCCGGAATGTATTATACACCTGTTCCCTATAACACAATCCTGATATATCTTCGCACCTGCGCGTATCACACTATTTTCTCCGATCCTTACATTGTCGCCGATATATGTCTGAGGATAGATTTTTGCACCTTTGCCGATAACTGCGCCTTTACCGATATATGCAAACGCACCTATATAAGCATCATCGGGCACCGTTACTCCATCTGCAATGAAACAGGGTTGCTCTATGCCTTTCGGCTGCGGGCGCGTACTCTCCATAGCATTCATCATATCCGCCAATGCCTTGTAAGGATCCTTGACTCTTATCAAAACAGGTTCAACGGGATGCTCAAGTGTGAAGTCTTCAGATATCAATACCGCAGAAGCTTTCGTCTCATATATATAATGAGAATATTTAGGGTTGGCTATAAACGTGACGTAACCGGGCACTGCCTCCTCAATTTTGGCAAAGCCAATGAGCTTGACATTCCCGTCGCCTTCAACCTTGCCTCCTATCATGGAGGCAATCAGTTGGGGTGTTAGTTCCATGTAGTCGTAATATGTTTTTGCAAAATTACAAAATTTTTATCATTTACACGAAAAAAATTCGTATATTTGCACCAAATATTAAAAAGCAACAAAACTAACCTAAATACTAAACTTCAATGAAAATTTCACACATTGAGCACATCGGTATAGCCGTTCCGAATCTCGAAGAGGCTATCAAGTATTATGAAAGCGTGCTTGGACTCAAATGTTACAAGCAGGAAGTTGTTGAAGACCAGAAAGTGACCACCGCTTTCTTCAAAGTAGGTGATACAAAGATCGAACTTCTTGAGGCTACCACTCCCGAAAGCACTATCGCAAAATTCATAGAGAAGAATGGTGGTCGCGGAGGCATGCACCATATGGCATTTGCCGTGGAAGACGGCGTGGCCAATGCTCTTGCTGAAGCGGAAGAAAAGGGTATAAAGCTCATCGATAAAGCTCCGCGCAAGGGTGCCGACGGCCTTCAGATAGCATTCCTGCATCCGAAGTCCACAGAAGCAGTGCTTACCGAGCTTTGCGAGGATCCCAATAAATAATCAATAAGACTCATCCCGTTGTTCAGACACGACATGACGGGGTGAGTTTTGTCTTTTATATTTTAAATTTCAACACATATTATATAATGAGCAAACAGGAAGAAAAAATCAGCCAGCTTATAGACAAAAGGGCTGAAGCTCGTCTCGGCGGCGGCGAAAAAGCTATCGAGAAACAGCACCAGCGTGGCAAATATACTGCCCGCGAGCGCATAGCCATGCTTCTTGATGAAGGAAGCTTCGAAGAACTTGACATGTTCGTGACACATCGCTCCACCAACTTTGGAATGGATAAGAAACATCCGCTTGGTGATGGTGTCGTAACAGGATTCGGCACCGTTGAGGGGCGTCTGATATATGTATTCGCTCAGGACTTCACAGTGCTCGGCGGCTCTTTGTCGGAGACCATGGCCCAGAAGATCTGTAAAGTGATGGACATGGCTATGAAGATGGGCGCGCCGGTAATAGGTCTTAATGACTCCGGAGGTGCACGTATCCAGGAGGGTATCAACGCCCTTGCCGGATATTCCGAAATCTTCCAGCGCAATATTCTCGCATCCGGCGTGATTCCGCAGATTTCCGCAATCCTCGGGCCATGCGCCGGCGGTGCGGTATACAGCCCTGCCCTCACCGACTTCACAATTATGACCAAAGGACTTTCATATATGTTCCTTACCGGCCCCACGGTTGTCAAGACTGTTACAGGAGAGGATGTATCGCAGGAAGATCTCGGAGGTGCCTCTGTGCATTCCACCAAGAGCGGCGTGACACATTTCGCTGCAGAGTCTGAAGAGGATGCCATCGCAACCGTCCGCAAACTCCTCAGCTATATTCCTCAGAATAATCTCGAAGAAACTCCCCTCGTAACCTGCAGCGACCCGATCGATCGTCTTGAAGATAAACTCAACGACATCATTCCGGACAGCGCGAAACGCAGCTACGACATGTATGATGTCATTGGCGCAATTGTCGACAATGGCGAATTCCTGGAAATTCAGCGAGATTATGCTAAAAACATTATCATCGGTTTTGCACGTTTCAACGGTCAGTCTGTCGGCATCGTCGCAAATCAGCCGAAGGTGCTCGCCGGCGTCCTCGACTCCAATGCTTCGCGCAAGGCTGCCCGCTTCGTAAGATTCTGCGATGCATTCAACATTCCGTTGGTTACACTGGTTGACGTGCCTGGATTCCTCCCCGGAACAGGACAGGAATACAATGGCGTTATCCTACACGGAGCAAAACTTCTCTATGCTTACGGAGAAGCAACCGTGCCTAAAGTTACAGTAACCCTCCGCAAGAGCTATGGCGGCAGCCACATCGTGATGAGCTGCAAGCAGCTCCGGGGCGATGTAAACTATGCATGGCCGTCAGCTGAAATTGCAGTCATGGGTGCAGAGGGCGCAGTCGGCGTCCTTTACGCCAAGGAAGCAAAAACTCATGAGAATCCTGCCGCGTTCATCAAGGAGAAAGAAGAAGAGTATCGTGAACTCTTTGCCAATCCCTATAACGCCGCGAAATATGGCTATATCGATGATGTTATCGAACCGCGTAACACCCGTTTCCGCGTGATCAAGGCTTTGAACATGCTCGCCACAAAGAAACAGACCAACCCTGCCAAGAAACACGGCAACATTCCTTTATAATTAAATTGCACCAAAATGTTAAAAAAATATATTTTGAGTGCGGCATTATGCGGTCTTCTGTTCGCTGCGGCTCCCGCCGCGGCGACAGTTCCCGCAGATCCGCAACAAGAATATACCGAGGTCTCCACTCAGGGTGAACAGACCAATGTGGAAGGAGACTGGACTGATTCCAAAGAGGTGAATACCGTTCAGACGAGCGAGATGGCGCGCAAGGCACTGCAGGCAGAGAAAGCCCGCAATGCCGCCGAAAACGACAGCTTCGGAGGCGCCATAACCATCATTGCAATGTGCATTGTCCTCGCCGCCCTTATAATCCTCAGCATCCTCTTCCTATGCTTCGGTAAGATTTCAACTGCCGTAATGAGCAGCAAAAAGCGCAAGGCACATGGTGTGACTTCCGAAACATCCGAAGACCATCATGAAGAGCTGGATTCCGGCGAAGTTATCGCAGCTATCGGAATGGCTCTCGCCGAGCATTTCGGTCAAGGTCATGACATGGAGGATACAATCCTGACTATCAAGAGAATGAAGAAATCTTATTCTCCCTGGAATTCTAAAATTTATAACATGCGCCATATCCCGGAGATTTCACCGGCTCACGCCTCTCTCCGCAGGCCATTGAAATAAAAAAGCTTCTTAAATTTAAAAATAATGAAAGAATACAAATACAAGATCAACGGTCTGAAATATACTATAACCGTTGGCGATGTTGTTGACAATGAGGTTACCGTTGAAGTAAACGGCACACCTTACATGGTGGAACTTGACAAGGCGGCTCCTGCCAAACCATCCAAGCCTGCCCTCTCGCAATCCGGCAAAACAGCTTCAGCTCAACCCACAGCAGCTCCCACCCAAGCTGTGAAACCGGCTCCCGTTGCAGCTGGTCCGGCATCGGCAGTCAAGAGTCCGCTTCCCGGCACAATCCTGAGCTTCTCCGTAAAAGAAGGAGATGTCGTAAAGAGCGGGGACACTGTATGCGTTCTTGAGGCAATGAAGATGGAAAACGATGTCCACACAACAAAAGGTGGAACAGTTAAGAAAATTCTCGTCAACGTTGGAGATGCCATCCTCGAAGGAACCGACATAATGATCATAGAATAATCCACTTCAATCGATTCCACTATGATTTTAGCAAGTGATTATTCATTCGGTCAGTTCATGAGCAGCACCATCGAGAACTTTTGGAAATTCACTGGATTTTATAATTGTGAATGGACAAACCTCGTGATGCTCGCTGTCGGCTGCTTCTTTGTCTGGCTCGCAATCAAGAAAAACTTCGAACCCCTTCTCCTTGTGCCTATCGGTTTCGGTATGCTTATCGGGAACATCCCTTTTCAGGCTGGTATGGAAATCGGTATATACGAAGAGGGATCGGTGCTCAACATCCTTTACAATGGTGTTGAAAAGGGTTGGTATCCGCCATTGATTTTCCTTGGCATCGGTGCTATGACCGACTTCTCGGCACTCCTCGCCAACCCTAAACTGATGATTATCGGGGCTTGCGCACAGTTCGGCATCTTCGGAGCATACATGCTCGCTCTCCTTTGCGGATTCGATCCCCTGTCGGCCGGTTGCGTAGCCATTATCGGTGGTGCCGACGGTCCTACGGCAATCTTCACCACTTCCAAGCTCAATCCGAATCTTCTGGGAGCAGTAGCAGTTTCAGCCTATTCTTACATGGCTCTAATCCCGCTCATCCAGCCTCCTTTGATGCGTCTGTTCACCACTCAGAAAGAACGCACGATAAAAATGAAGCCGGTGCGCGTGGTAAGTCAGTCTGAGAAAATTATCTTCCCTATCGTGGGTGTGATGCTGACATGCTTTGTCGTGCCCTCAGCCATCCCATTGCTGGGTATGCTCTTCTTCGGCAACCTGCTTCGTGAAAGCGGCGTGACAAGCCGACTCGCAAAGACGGCAAGCAATGCCATGACAGATATCGTCACAATCCTTCTCGGCCTCACTGTCGGTGCTTCAACTCAGGCAGACAAATTCCTTACCGTTGATACACTCCTCATCTTCGGTCTCGGATTCGCCGCCTTCATCATCGCATCATCGGCAGGTGTTCTTTCAGTGAAGTTGTTCAATCTCTTCCTCCGTCCTGACAAGAAGATTAATCCGCTTATCGGTAATGCCGGTGTTTCCGCCGTGCCGATGGCAGCACGCATCTCCAATAATCTCGGACTCGAATATGACCCCTCCAACTATTTGCTTATGCACGCCATGGGACCGAATGTCGCAGGTGTGATCGGTTCAGCGGTAGCCGCAGGTGTCCTGCTCAGTTTCCTTGGTTAATAAGAGCTTTTCAAGGCAGCAAAACCTGCTTAAAAAATATTCCCCGCGCCCTAATCGGACGCGGGGAAAAAATTTTTTATAGTTTTTTGTTTAGATTGTTGAATAATAACAATAAATGAATTAATTTCGCATTTAATTAATGAGACCAATCTCAAAACTGACCAACCCAGCTGCAATCCATGAAATACACAACAATGCGGTTCTATGACAGGGAGGTCGATTAAGGGTATGTTTTAAGAAAAAAATGTTTAGGTATTATGGTATACAGATTCAAACTTGTTAGCGATGAAGTGAGCAATTTTGCCCGCGAAATCGAAATAGACTCTGAAAATACATTCTTACAGCTGCGCAACGCGGTGCTCGACAGTGTCGGATTCACTAAAGATGAACTCGATTCTTTCTTCCTTTGCGATGACGACTGGCAGAAACAGGAAGAAATCACACTTGAAGACATGGGGCACAGTGCAAGCGACACCGACACTTGGTTGATGGAGGAGACTCCGCTTAGCGAGCTTATCGAAGACGAAGGACAACGGTTGATTTTCGTGTTCGACTACCTCACAGAGCGTTCATTCTTCATGGAACTCAAAGAAATGTATCCAAGCCGTTCACTCGCCGACCCTGTGTGCACATTCAAGAAGGGAAAAGCTCCCAGACAATCTGTCGATCTTGATGAATTCGATAAGAAGATTGATCTTAAGGCTCAAGAAAAAATCGATGATCTTGACATAGATGTCTTCAGCACCGATGATTTCAACGAAGAGGACCTTAGTGACGGATTTGACATTATGAACATAAACTAAACTTATTGCGATTTATATGAATAAAGGATGCTCATGGGCATCCTTTATGTTTTTATTATCGAACTTGTCTAAACAGATGTTTATCTGCCAAACAATTTACCAAACAACGATTGCGGCTTTTCCGGTTTGATGTGCACTCGCAGCTGGTCATCGTCTTTACTGAAAAATAAGATATGACTTCTGAACACAAACGCAATCATTTTGTCGAATTCAAGAATGCCGTAAATGCTCCTTTTGAGAAACATCCTGAATGGATTAAATTCTTCAAGGTCCTCCACCACTATCTCCATACCGTCCGATGTGATATTGTGGTTTTCCTGCAACAATTCAAGATAATGTTCAAGATCAAGCTCCGCAGGATCTTTGCAGGGCTTGGTGTATTTCTTGTAAATCTCTTTGATAACTTGATCAGTAATCATAGCTATGAACGTTAGGCAATCCTGACAAGTGGAATTCGTGAGGAGATGTCACCATTATAAACGAATCCTCGTTTATAATTGTTCACCGACTTCCTTATATTTTTGGTCCGGCCGACACAAAAAATTTTGAATCCCACACTTCACGAATATAAATATAGGTGCAGTGCGGGATTCAATATATCCTGGAGTAGAATTTCTATTTATTCAACAGATCGTATTTCTTGAATACCTTTTCTATCGCTTCAAGAGAGCGAGTCACTTGCTCTTTTGTATGGGTGGCCATAAGGGAATAGCGGATTAGGGTGTCGTGCGGAGCCACGGCCGGAGAGACAACCGGATTCACAAACACTCCTTCATCAAGAAGATCTCTTGTAACCTGGAAAGTCTTGAAGTCATCACGTATGAAGAGAGGTATAATTGGTGTTGACGTATTACCGATCTCGCACCCCATTGCGCGGAAATTCTCAAGAGCATAATTGGTAATGTCCCAAAGATGTTTCTGGCGCTCCGGTTCTGCAAGCATGATATCAAGCGCGGCACTTGCAGCGGCAGTTGAAGCCGGGGTGATAGACGCCGTGAAGATATATGAACGCGAATGATGACGCAGATAGTTGGTTATGACTTTGTCTGTCGCGATGAAGCCGCCTAACGAAGCGAATGATTTGCTGAACGTGCCCATGATGAGGTCAACATCGTCAGTCAGGCCGAAATGATTGCATGTGCCCCGTCCGCCTTCTCCGAAGACACCGATACCGTGAGCCTCGTCCACCATCACTGTGGCATTGTATTTCTTTGCCAGGCGCACTATCTCAGGAAGATTTGCCACATCGCCTTCCATGGAGAACACTCCGTCTGTCACAATCAGCTTAACTTTGTCGGGATCACATTTCTTCAACTGGTTTTCCAGCGAAGCCATGTCATTGTGACGATATTTCAGATAATTGGAAAAAGCGAGACGACGACCCTCTATAATCGACGCGTGATCCTGCTCATCCAAGATGATATAATCTTCACGACCGGTGAGAGTGGAGACAACCCCGAGGTTGACACCGAAACCGGTGGAATAAAGCATCGCATCCTCCTTACCGACATAATCGGCAATTTTCGCCTCGAATTCCTTATGAATGTCAAGGGTACCGTTAAGGAACGGAGAACCAGCCATACCTGTACCGTATTTCTTTGTCGCCTCTATTGCAGCCTCAATCACTTTGGGATGGTTGGTGAGACCCATATAGCTGTTCGAACCAAACATCAGCACTTTCTTGCCGTGCATCATCACTTCAGTGTTCTGCTCACTCGAAATCGCACGGAAATAAGGATAGACACCTGCGGCTTTCGCTTTCTGAGGAGCGTCATAAACCGATAGTTTCTCTTGCAAAAGTTTCATATACAATTTTCTATATGGAGTTGACACACTCGAAGCCATTCCGTCTTAAAGACTTAATAGACCCGCCAATGCGCCATCTTTCGTTATAGGTGAAATCAAATCAGAATACAAAGTTAACAATTTTTTAAGAAATCACATAGATTTTCGCTAATTTTGCACAAAATTCATAATACGAAAAAGGTTAAATCATGAAAAATTCGTCATTATTATCATTGACTGCAGGCTTACTGTTCTCAGCGTCTCCCCTCTCGGCAGTTTCAGCCCTACCATCCGAAAAAGACATGGATGCATACCTTCTTGTGTTTTTCTCGGACTCTGACCACAGCGTGCATTTTGCCGTGAGCCATGACGGTTATTCCTTTACCGCCCTCAATGACAACCGCCCGGTAATTGCAGGCGACACACTCGCCGACCAGCGCGGCATCAGGGACCCACACATCTACCGAGGTCCCGACGGTAGTTTCTATATGGCTATGACCGACCTTCACATATACGCGAAAAAGCATGGACTACGCGACACGGAATGGGAACGTCCTAACGAATACGGATGGGGAAACAACCGCGGTCTGGTGCTTATGAAATCCAAAGACCTTATAAACTGGACGCATAATGAAACCCGTCTCGACAAACTTTTTCCTGATGAATTCGGAGAAATTGGGTGCGCGTGGGCACCACAGACTATCTATGATCCCGAAAAGGATGCGATGATGGTATACTTCACTATCCGCAAGAAGGGAGAACATCTCAACGACGCAACCAAAGACGAACGAAAGACAAGGTTGTATTACGCTTATACCGACAAAGACTTCACACGCCTTGTCTCAAAGCCAAAGAAGCTATACGAATATCCAAATGAAGATATCCAAGTGCTCGATGCCGACATATACCCCCTCCCCAAAGGAGGATATGCCATGACATATGTGGCACAGGAAAATCCGGGCGGAATAAAGATTGCTTTTTCAGATAAGATAAATTCAGGATATAATTATATTGAGAAACAGATCGACCACGAACCTAAAAGCTGCGAAGCGCCCAACGTATGGAAACGTATCGGCGAAGACCGCTGGGTGGTAATGTATGATGTTTTCAGTATCAATCCTCACAATTTTGGATTTGTCGAGACAACTGATTTCAAGACATTCATTCCTATCGGACATTTCAACGACGGGCCGATGAGGGCAACCAATTTCACAAGTCCCAAACACGGAGCCGTAATTCAGATAACTAAGGAAGAGGCCGAAAGGCTCGAGAAACATTTCCCCTCCAAGTTATAGACACATCTAATATCCTCTATTTTAGAAGTTATTTAAACAATTTCAATAAATAAGCGCGTCGTTTTTGACAGATTTGACAAAAACGACGCGCCTTTTCGCATTTTTTGAACTCGTACATTTTCAATAATTTACAAAATTTAAGTAAAAAATTTTTATCTTATCGAAATTTTTAGCACATGATTTGTTAATATATTGAGTGAAAAGATAGCCGGACAGATTTCGGAATTATCTTAGAAAATGATAACACGATAGAAATTAGAATAATAACATAAAAATCTTATAGAATCATGGGAAAAATTATCGGTATCGACTTAGGAACTACCAACAGCTGTGTAGCTGTGCTTGAAGGTAAAGACCCTGTTGTAATCCCCAACAATGAAGGACGTAACACCACTCCTTCCGTAGTGGCATTCGTAGACGGCGGTGAAAGAAAAGTTGGTGACCCGGCAAAACGTCAGGCTATCACCAACCCTACCCGCACAATATATTCAATCAAAAGGTTCATGGGCGAGAAATGCGATCAGGTAACTGACGAAATCAAACGTGTGCCTTATAAAGTAGTATGCCAGAACGACATGCCGAAGGTTGACATCGACGGCCGTGACTATACGCCTCAAGAGATTTCAGCCATGGTGCTTCAGAAGATGAAGAAGACTGCAGAGGATTATCTCGGTCAGCAGGTGACGGAAGCTATCATCACCGTGCCTGCATACTTCGATGACTCTCAGCGTCAGGCCACAAAAGATGCCGGCGAAATCGCAGGTCTGAAAGTGATGCGTATCATCAACGAACCTACAGCCGCTGCCCTCGCCTATGGTCTTGACAAATCAAACAAAGAACAGAAGATCGCAGTGTTCGACCTCGGTGGTGGAACATTCGATATCTCCATCCTTGAACTTGGCGACGGTGTGTTCGAGGTTAAGTCTACCAATGGTGACACACACCTCGGAGGTGACGACTTCGACCACGTAATCATCGACTGGCTCGCCGATGAATTCAAGAACGATGAAGGTGTTGACCTCCGTCAGGATCCGATGGCAATGCAGCGTCTCAAAGAGGCCGCCGAGAAAGCTAAGATCGAGCTTTCAAGCTCTACCTCCACAGAGATCAATCTTCCTTATATCACGGCAACCGCAACAGGTCCGAAACACCTTGTGAAGACCCTCACCCGAGCTAAATTCGAACAGCTTGCTTCCAAGCTTATCGATGCAGTGAAGGCTCCTTGTGTAAAGGCACTTCAAGATGCAGGGCTGTCAGCTTCAGAAATCGATGAAGTTATCCTCGTGGGTGGTTCAACACGTATCCCCGCTATCCAGACAAAGGTAAAAGAAATCTTCGGCAAAGAACCCAACAAGGGTGTCAACCCGGATGAAGTTGTTGCCATCGGAGCAGCAATCCAGGGCGGAGTGCTCAGCGGAGATGTAAAAGATGTCCTTCTTCTTGACGTTGTACCCCTGTCAATCGGTATCGAGACTATGGGCGGTGTGATGACAAAACTTATCGACGCCAACACCACTATCCCGACCCGCAAGAGCGAAGTCTTCTCTACTGCAGCCGACAATCAGCCCGAAGTTACAATCCGTGTCCTTCAGGGTGAGCGTCCTATGGCAGCCGACGACAAGCTCCTCGGTGAGTTCAACCTCGGCGGCATAGCCCCCGCACCGCGTGGCGTTCCTCAGATTGAAGTGACATTCGAGGTTGATGCCAACGGTATCCTTAACGTAACTGCGAAGGACAAAGCCACAGGCAAAGAGCAATCAATCCGCATCGAAGCCTCCAGCGGTCTTAGCGACGCAGAAATCCAGCGCATGCGCGACGAAGCAAAGGCAAACGAAGATGCCGACAAGAAAGCCAAAGAGCGTGCCGACAAACTCAACCACGCCGACTCAGTGATCTTCCAGACCGAGAAACAGCTAAGCGAGCTTGGCGACAAGATTCCTGCCGACAAGAAAGCTGCCATCGAATCAGCCCTTGACCGACTGAAAGAAGTTCACAAGAATCAGCTTGTTGAAGACATCGATTCCGCTGTAAAAGCAGTCACCGACGCCTTCCAGGCAGCATCGCAAGACATCTACAACGCCCAGCAGGCAGCAGGAGCCGGCGCACAGGCCGGTCCTCAGCCCGGAGCCGGTTCACATCCCCACAACGACGAAAAAGACGTAACCGACGTCGAGTTCGAGGAAGTGAAGTAAGACCAATAACCAACGATAATAAAAAATGGCGTGTAATTCAATGAGTT
Organism: uncultured Muribaculaceae bacterium; assembly: GCA_910584055.1. Lineage (GTDB taxonomy): Bacteria > Bacteroidota > Bacteroidia > Bacteroidales > Muribaculaceae > Lepagella. Next base: position 30,685 of record CAJTZS010000033.1, read on the forward strand.
ACACGCTATTTTATGTCATATTAAGAATGTGTTGACTTTGAGCCGGAGCATTTCTTTGATGACACAATCGGTGTGACCGAAGGGTGGACAACTTCGCCAGTATATCTCCTGAGCCATAGTTGATGCAATCATCATAGTCAAGTATGCCGTAAGCCGGAGAATGAGTAATCAGGACTTCGGTGTCTGTTGGAATGTCGGCATAGTTGCGGCTCTGACGGTCTGTTATGCAGTCGCCCATAAACATAGGCACACCGTAAAACTTCACCCCCTCAATCTCAACGTCAGAGTTGCAGAGGTAATGTACGTTACTGTCCAATCCGTCGATATTGGCTCCGTAGAGGTAATCGTCATGGTTACCACAGATAAAGATTTTGTGCTTGTATGGCAAGTCGCATAACCAGTTGAGGAAGTCGATGGTTTCCTGCTCCGTGCCTACCATGCAGAAGTCGCCGGAATGAACCACTACATCGGCCTCGGGCAAATCCCGGAGCCGCCGGTGGCAGTTATGAGTGTCGGAAAGATGGAGTATTTTCATTATCGTTTTTTACAAAGATAACTCTTATGTGTATCAGAAACGGTTACAGGTGGGAGAAATTATAATTATTTTTCCTGTATCTCAAAATGGGACACATTATGATTATTTTTGCGCTGTGAGATAAACCTGTGGGCAAAATGGTTGCGCAACGACATTTTAACTTTGCATCGTAAAATTAAAAACATCAGAATATGAAGATAATAGAAGGACATGACGTAAAGATATTTACGGACAACATAGAGGAGAATGCCTTGGAGCAGATCAAGGAGCTGCTTTCGATTGACGTATTTTCCGACAAGAAGATACGCATCATGCCGGACGTTCATGCCGGAGCAGGCTGCGTCATTGGGTTCACCGGCGACCTCGGTGACAAGGTCATTCCCAATATAGTGGGTGTTGACATCGGCTGCGGTATGCGCATTCTTAATCTCGGCAAACTCTCCGATATTGATTTTCACGCATTCCACGAACATATCCGGGGCAATGTACCTTCCGGTATGATTGTGCGCGAAGATAGGTTTGGCTTCAAGCCGCTTGTCGGTGAGGAAATGGAGATTTACCGTGAGGTTAAGCAACTTGTGACCGAACTTTACTGCTACCGTGATATTAAAGACTCCGGGCGTATCAACAAGGCAATCGGTTCGCTCGGCGGCGGCAACCATTTCATCGAGCTTGACAAGGATGATGAGGGGAACGTGTATCTCGTTATCCACACCGGTTCACGCAACTTCGGCAAGCAGGTTGCCGATATCTATCAGGCAAAAGCGGTGAAGCACCTTACCGATGGTACCGACGAGTTTGAAGAGACCGTCAAACGCACCATTGAGGAATACAAAGCGGCTGGGCGCCGCTCCGAGTTGCAGGGTGTCATAAAAAAGATGCGCAAGGAGCATCAGGACGCAGAGCCACGGCCCCCTTCTGCACTTTGCTATGTCGAGGGTGAAGGGCGTGAACACTATCTCCATGATATGCGTCTCTGTCAGCGTTGGGCGGTGCTCAACCGTAAACTTATATCTCTATTGCTCATGCGGTTCTTTCCCGGGGTGGAGGTGAAAGAGGAATTTGAATCAGTCCACAACTACATCAGCGATGACAACATCATCCGTAAAGGCTCCATCTCGGCAGCCGCAGGGGAGCGTTGCATCATCCCGCTGAACATGCGTGACGGCTCGTTGCTCTGCACCGGAAAGGGAAATCCCGACTGGAACTGCTCGGCTCCTCATGGTGCCGGGCGAGTGTTGAGCCGCACTCAGGCCTACGAGAAAATAACGATGGAGGACTTCGAGGCATCCATGCAGGGCATCTATTCGGAGTCGGTCAACGACTTCACCCGCGACGAATCGCCTATGGTCTATAAACCGGCAGCGGAAATTATTGCCAACATCGGCGACACCGTCACTATCGACACCATCATCCGCCCGATCTTCAACTTCAAGGCATCATAATGAAAACCTATGCAATGTATTCATAGTAGAGTTGCCTCCGCCTACAGAAGATGATAAACCTGTATTGCAAAATGCGATAGATTTATATTAAATTTGCGATATAAATTCATCACGATATGAACCAACTGCAAAAATACACGTGGCTGATTGATACAAACCGCCGTGCCGGAAAGATTTCGCATAAGGAACTGTCCGACCGCTGGGAGCGTTGCAAGGATTTGAGCGACTGCAAGCCGCTTCATCGTGCCACGTTCAACCGCTGGCGCGATGCAATCTTCTCTCAGTTCGGTATAATCATCGATTGCCAGAAAGTAGGTGGTTATCTTTATTATATCTCCAATCCGGAAGATATTGATGAAGACAAACTTAAAAAATGGATGCTCGACTCCTTTGCCGTCGGCAACATCATCGGCGAGAATCTTTCGCTGAAAGGGCGTATATTGGTGGATGAGATTCCCTCGGGACGTGACCATCTGACCACTATTATGGAAGCGATGAAAGAGAATCGTGTGATAGAGATTACCTACTGTCCTTTCAAGAGGTCGCACGGCTATACATTCCCTATAGAGCCATACTGCGTCAAACTTTTTGAAAACCGTTGGTATGTCCTTGCCCGCAACAACCGCGATGAAACAAAGGTGTATGGACTCGACCGTTTAGAGGATGTCGAACTAACGGACATGACTTTTAAGCTGCCGAAAGATTTTGATGCCGACGAATTTTTCTCCACGGCCTTCGGCATAGTCATCGGATACGATGTTAAGCCGGAGCGAATAATAGTCCGTGCCGACGAAAACCACAAACACTATCTGAAGTCATTACCACTTCATCACAGCCAACGTCTCATAGAAGACTGTGGCGAATATGCCGATTTCGAGCTATATCTTTCGCCTACATACGACTTCATCATGAAGTTGCTTCAAGCCGGGTCCATGATTGAGATCATTGAGCCGGTAGAGCTTCGCAAGGAAATGAGAGGTTGGATTTCAGACATGTATGAACTATATAAAAACGACTGACGATGCAGGACTTTGTTGCAATAGATTTCGAGACAGCCAACGGATGCCGCTCCAGCGTGTGCAGCGTCGGCATAGTTGTAGTACGGGGAGGTGTGACCGTCGATAAATTCTACAGCCTTATTAAACCCACACCTAACTATTATACTTATTGGACGACTCAGGTGCATGGCCTTACCCGGCGGGATACGGATTCCGCTCCCCTCTTTCCTGAAGTGTGGTCGCAAATAGCCGACAGAATTGAAGGACTGCCGCTTGTGGCCCACAACAAGCCTTTCGATGAAAGTTGTCTGAAAGCGGTGTTCACCGAGTACGGCTTGGAATATCCGGACTATGACTTTTATTGTACCCTCGCCGCCTCGCGTCGCTGTCTAAAACTCCCCAGCCATCAGCTTCACCTGTCGGCAGCCGCCTGCGGCTATAACATGGAAAACCACCATCACGCCCTTGCCGATGCCGAAGCCTGTGCGGCGATAGCCTTAAAACTATTATAAGTATGTCGTCAAATCTGAACGAAGAGACCCTTAATCAATATCGCCATCCAATTCTACCGGCTAGTTTCCGCATATTGGGTATTGGAATGGCTACAAAGGAAATAATTGAGACTGTAAAGTCATATAAATATGATTGTGTTGACGCCTCGGTTATAATCAACCCTTTTGAGTGTATTCCTGCTGATAGGGATAAGATAGCAATCATTGTGGCAAAAGACAACGAAAGCCATGCAAACAGTATAGCCAAAGCATTCCACGATGCGGGTGTCTTGACTATTGGACTGCTTTATGATGCAGACTTGGATTGTTATGACAGCGTATTCTCCGAAGCTTCCCACACAGATTTTCCTGCAATAATTAATGAAATACTTCAGCCTATTGTAAGCACTGGTATGATATGTTATGGCTTCAACGATTTAAATACATCACTTGCAGATACAAAACATTTTATCATCAAGTCGGCACATGGCAATGGGAAAGGGCGGCTTCGTAAAGCCTTGGATATCATTAAAAGAGCGCTGACACCATCATACCTCGACACTATAGAACACATTTCAATATTTTTGTATTTCAACAAAAAAAGTAATCAGCCGCTTATGATACAGGAGATTGCAGTGCTGACTGACATCATCAGTGAATTGCCGGAAAGCATTGACGTTATCTGGGCTGTATATCCTGATGATAATATAAAGGACGATGAGATAAAGGTCTCAATAATTGCCGCCGGAAAGGAGTTGGGAAATGGATAAGATAATCCAAAAACAGTTGGCGTTACTCAAATTCGCCATACTTCCGGGAATATTAGGGGGCATAGCCTGCTTTATCGGGTCGCCTCATTCGGCCTTGATTAAAGCAAATATCGGTATAGTAATCGGTTTCGCACTTCAACACAAGTATCTGATCCCTAAAATGAAAGAGTTGGTCAAAGCAATTGATGAGTTCGCTGACCAAAACGAATAATGTGCTCTTGACGAAATCTTCAAGATGACTATTTATCCGTGCCATACTAATACTATTCTGTAAAAATTTATGATTCTGTCGATATGTTATCTACGACTTCGCGGTAGTCCTGGTCGTCGATGACTACCTTGTATAAAACAGCATCAACCTCGCACCGTATATGTATGATATTATCATAAACGCCATTTTTCTCACAGATTATAGAGGTAAGTCTTCCTACTGCTTGACTGGTCATGGTCTTATTTGGTACTAACGAGCAGTTCTCGGATATTAACATAAGTAGTTCGGCTATTTCAGCAAGCGTTTTCAAATCAGGCTGTATGGTATTGGTACACCACTTCGAGACCGTTTTGGAGTCTTTCCCGAATTGCTGCGCTAACCATTTACCTTGCTTGTCTGTCTCGGCAAGCACAGCCTTGATTCTATTGAGTTTAACGACTTCCATTTTCAATAAACTGGTATATGGCGCAAATTTACCAATAATTTTGAGACATCCAAAACAATGACCCTTTTATTAGTTTTCGGCTTGACACTTTCGACAGGAAGAAACCGACGATTTGGAATAGAAACCAAAAAGGTTTTGACAGTTCTCCATGTGGGGGTATGTCAAAGCCCTATTTTTGCAATACTATATAATCGATTCAGATTATTGTTCATTAATCGCTCAACACATCTGAGCTGGGGATTCTGTCAGTCTATGCCGATGGCTTCTTGGATTAGATGCTTGGCGCGAGTTTCTACCATTGCATTCCACAAGCGGGAGTCCTGAAGTTTGGACATGGGGATGTACTGCTGGAAACGTGAGAAGAACTCAAGCGGCTTCTCTATATTCCAGTTGGTGATGACTTCGCCCCAGATATCTTTGGGTGTTTTTAATGTTTCTTTGCTTTGGCAAAGCGCTAAAGCGGTTATTTGATGCAAAAGTAGAATATCTGTGTATCATAAAACGATACAGGATTAAAATTTTATCAGTCCCACCATTTTTTCATGTTATGGTCAAGCCATCTCCATATGGTATAAATACCAATATCACCAAAGAAAAGAGCCTGAATGATTTAGCATATTATAGCCATGAATTTGCACTTTTTTTGTAACTTTAGCGTTGAATAAGAAAAGATTATTGATTATGTCGGAAGCGGAGATGAATAGTTATCGGCTGACGTCGATGGAGGAGCCTGGTGACGAGCGCATGGCTCAGATAATGCGTGAGGTTGCCGAAGATGCCCGCGAGAGCACTCGCCGGGCTGCCGAGCGTGTGGCTGCCGGAATCGAGGCCGCTACTCAAGATGCCCGTGCAAGAGTAGAAGAAACGCTTAATCGACTTCGCAATGGCGGCAAGTGAACACAAGCCGGTTTTGATCGTTATTGCCGGCCCTAACGGGTCGGGCAAGACTTCCGTGACTTCCAAGATTCTGCATCATGAATGGCTGGAGGATTCGGAGTATATCAATCCCGACAATGTGGCCCATGATATATTTGGCGATTGGAACAACCATGAGTCTGTCCTCAAAGCGGCCAACTATTGCAATGAATGGAGGGAAAAATGTCTTGCAGAACACAAGAGCCATATCTTTGAGACTGTGATGTCAGCAAGCGATAAGGTAGATTATATCCTTCGTGCTAAGGAAGCCGGATTTTTCATCAGACTGTTTTTTGTGTCAACTGAATCTCCAACGATCAATGCGAAACGTGTAGCAAATCGGGTGCTCAACGGTGGTCATGATGTACCTATTCCTAAAATTATTTCTCGCTACGACAAATCTATTGCCAATTGCATTGCTTTGTCTCCATACGTTGATAGGCTTTACATATATGACAACTCAATTGAAGATGCCGAAGCGCAACTTTTATTCCGATTGAGCGATGGAGAACTGGTAAAACGCTATGTCGATGACCTTCCGGCATGGGCTTCGCCCATCCTTTCAACGTGCCTCGCCCACGCCCTTCGCCTTACTGACCGCATCGCAGCCCTCTGACCAACCTCTCCTCTCTCAGCGACCTCCATCCTTCCCTATGTACCTCAATGCCTGAGAGTATTGCAAAACATTTTAAGGCCGATCCATCAATTTACCGGATTTGAGTCTGAAGACAAGGATACGAGTCTCAAAATGGGAAAGAGTTATTATAATCCTATACAAAAACTGGAAATTGTTCTGCCGGAATAAAAAACACAGCTCAAAGTTTTGTATTATGCTATAAAAACATTATGTTTGTATCGCATAATAAATAATGAAATATGGAATTCGTTGATAGAATAGATGAAGCTACACGGCTGAAAGATGCTCTTGGGAGAGAGAAGTCCTCGTTAGTCGTGATGTACGGTCGCAGACGATTGGGTAAATCAACTCTCATTAAAAGAGTGTTGTTTGACAAGGATATTTATTTCCTTGCTGATCGTTCCGAAGGCCAGCACCAAAGGGCATTGCTTGCAAAAGTAATTGCACAAGTGTTTCCGGATTTTGATAAATTGACATATCCGGATTGGGAATCTATATTTCGTGCGGTCAATTATCGAACAGACAAACGTTTTACTCTATGCTTGGATGAATTTCCCTATCTTGTGGAGCAATCTCCGGAGCTGCCTTCTGTATTGCAGAAACTTGTAGATGAGAAACAGTTGAAGTATAACCTCGTGCTTTGTGGCTCATCGCAAAATATGATGTATGGGTTGTTCCTTGATTCTACCGCCCCACTATATGGACGTGCTGATGATATTATGAAACTTACGCCAATACGGTTACCATATATTCAGGAAGCTCTGAAACTTGACGCAATAAGAGCCATTGAAGAATATGCCGTATGGGGCGGTGTGCCGCGTTATTGGGAATTGAGGGAGAATAGAAGTTCGCTTGAGTATGCCCTATGGCACAATATCCTTTCTTCAAACGGAATTCTTTATGAGGAACCTATAAAACTGTTTCAGGATGATGTAAAGGATATTGTCAAGACATCGACGATAATGTCTTATATAGGAACAGGAGCAAACCGGCTTTCAGAGATTGCCGCTCGATGTAATGAGCCGGCAACCAATCTGTCCCGGCCATTGAAGAAACTTGTCGATCTCGGATTCTTGGAAAAAGACATTCCGTTCGGTATTGATGAAAAGAATGCGAAAAAGAGCCTCTATAAGATAGCCGATCCATTCATGGCATTTTACTATCAGTTTGTTGTTCCTAATCGTTCGTTTATTGAACTTGACCGTCGCTTACCCCTAGAACAGGCATTAACAGCTCATTTCTCTGAGTATGTGAGTTTACAATGGGAAAAACTGTGTCGGAACGCGGTTACTGGGAATATTGTCAATGGAGTGGTTTATGGCAACGCCAAACGCTGGTGGGGTTCTGTTCTGAACGAGAATAAGAAACCTGAACAGATTGAGTTCGATGTAATGGCTGAATCGCTTGATAAAAAATATCTGTTGGTTGGCGAATGCAAATGGACCACTAAAGAGAATGGCAAACAGCTGACAACAGAACTCGTCCGTAAAGCTAATTTGTTACTGTTTACCGGGAACTACAGCATCATACCGGTATTGTTCCTTAAGAATGCTCCGAAAGATGATATCGGGAATGCCATATTACCTGAAGACATCATTGAGTTAATGAAATAGAAAGAGTTAAACAATATTTGCAAAATAAGTATATTTGCAGGGTTAAACGGTATATGACTTCAATAAAAGATATCTGCTCGCGTTTTTTTATAAAATAAGCGATTAAAGTAGGTAAGAAATATTAATGCACAAATAAAACGCAGATATTTTTGAGATGTTTTTACCGCGTAATGAAGGAGTATTTAGGCATATGCGACTGAATTACGCGGCAAAAAACAGACAAAAAGAACAAGTTCTGTCCTGATTGTGATTGCCGGGCTTAATGGGTCTGGCAAGACTTCTGTGACCTCCAAAATTCTTCACCATGAATGGTTGGAGGATTCGGATCAAATCAACCCAGACAACGTAGCTCGTGATGTTTTCGGTGACTGGAACAATCAAGATGCAGTTCTAAAGGCTGCCAACTATTGCAACGATTGGCGTAAAAGATGTCTGGCAGAACACAAGAGCCATATCTTTGAAACAGTAATGTCGGCAGGCGATAAGGTTGACTATATCCTTCGGGCTAAAGAGGTAGGATTTTTTATCAGACTGTTTTTTTGTGTCAACAGAATCTCCAACTATCAATGCAAAACGTGTAGCAAATCGTGTGCTGAATGGCGGACATGATGTACCTATTCCTAAAATTATTTCTCGCTACGACAAATCTATTGTCAATGGCAGAATACTATCCCCACTCGTTGACGGACTGATTATAGAATCAGAATGGTTGCAATGAACAAGATATTTTACAGTCATTAAGTTGGTTCGTCAAAATCATCTCTATGTGTTTTACAGGTTGAGATTTTGAGGCAATGCCCTTATCCCAATTATATTCAAAAATCTTATCGAATAAATTAAGATACTCCCCATCTCCACCCATGGTATAACTAAACGTTTCCAATTCTTCAGTTGGATTATGGTGAAGTGCCGTATTGAGAGTAAAGATATTTGTTTCACTCTTTTCGATTTCAAATACTCCTTCAGCCACTTTGTATGTCTTGTGGGTAATATGGTTCAGATTATATATTTTTAAACGTTTCGTATTATCCTCATCCCTTATGAATCGGATTTCACATCCCACTGTCAGATAGGGATTATAATTTTTGCCATCAATTTCATCCACACGAAATGATAAATAGAAATCTTCTACTACAAACCGTAGGGTTACCGAGCTATTTGTTTTCACATCTGTAATAGTCAAGGTGGATTCTCCTATGCTTGCAGGGACGACTATAAGCGAATGAGCGTCGTTGTCAATATAGAACTTCCCTAACACATCGGGGTTGCTCGCTGTCAAATCATACATACCTCCGCCATCAACAAAGCTTATATTTGCACGGACTCCGACTCGAATAGTATAATCATTTTGGTTGAATCTGATGGGGTATATTTCTGGTTCCTCATTGCCACAGGATACCGCGAATAGGCATATTGTGCAAAGAAAAGATAGAATTAATTTATTTATATTCATTATTTTACAACTTTTTTTTTGAATAACTGAATCCGAGCCTGTTGAGGGCTGTTGTAATACCCGGCGGCTCACTCTAAGGGGTTGTAAAATTAATCAATTTATCCCACATATGGAAATCATGGCATACTTGTTTTACGCATATTTCATTCAACCATATATCATCCTCCATGCCGCCGTCCTATTAAATTAGGTGCTATGTAGCCATAATCCGCCCATCGAGAAAGCACCCTGCCATAGGGTCATTGGAAGCAACGGCACCATGACCGGCTATGGAGGGGGACCTAAAACAAACTTTTCCTATTGAGATTTGAAAACATTAGCTTCAGAACTTCGCTTATATAATAATTGTTATACGTACATGAAAAACATTGAATCTTTATTCGACCTTTCCGGGAAAGTTGCTGTTGTTACAGGTGGCGGCGACGGTATCGGAAGAGCATCCTGCGAAATATTGGCGGCCGCCGGAGCATCTGTTATAGTGAGCGACCTCTCTATCGAGAAGGCGCAAAAGACTGCAGAGATTATCAAGAATGCAGGGGGATCGGCAACAGCAACCGTCTGCAATGTCCTCCATCAGGAAGACCTCGTAAAACTTATCGATTTTGCCGTGAAGACATATGGCACCATAAACATCCTTGTCAACAACGCCGGCATAGGTGGCGGAGGAAGGGAAAACCCTTACAACATAGAACGGGATTATGTGGAGCGCATATATGCCATCAATGTTTTCGCACCGTGGCAACTCAGCAAACTTGTGGCGGGATATATGAAAGAATCAGGTTATGGCAGCATAATAAACATAACTTCGATGAGCAGTGTCAACAATGACCCCAACATAGCTATCTACGGTTCTTCAAAAGCAGCCCTGAACCATATGGCATCAAATCTTGCATTCGACTATGGTCCGATGGGAATACGCATAAACAACGTCGGTCCCGGAGCCACCCGGACTAAAGCCCTGTCGACAGTGCTGACACCGGAGATTGAAAAAAAGATGCTTGCACATACACCTATACAACGTCTTGGCGAAGTTGAAGACATTGCGGGGGCAGTACTATATTTTGCATCGCCTGTTTCCGCATGGGTGAGTGGTCAGACATTGATGGTCAACGGCGGTGGCGTTCAGACTCTCAGCTAAGAATAACCGTAAATTCGCACTTTTTGTATAACTTTAGTGTTTAAAAAAGTAGGTAATTTTAAATTTAAATGCTTATGAAAAATACACTCGTAGTAATCGGTCACCCCTTTTGGCAAGGCTCTTCTGCCAACAAACGTATAATCGACTGTCTCGCAAAAATTGACGGGACAAACATTCAATACAGCAACATTGGTGTGCTCTACCCTGACGGAAACATTGACATCGATTCTGAACAGAACAAACTCATCGAGGCAGATGTAATTGTCTTCCAATTCCCCATTCAATGGTATGGGGCGCCGTCAATAATGCATAAATATATGGAGGGTGTCCTATCCTACGGTTTCGCCTATGGCGATGGAGGAGACAGACTGAAAGGCAAACACTTCATCGCCTCCTTCACTGCCGGCGGTCCCGAAGAGGCCTACACCGGCAAATATGGCTACACCACCGACCAACTGATGATACCCCTCAAGGCTATGGCAAGCTACTGCGGCATGACCTATGACAGTTACGTTGTCTCCTACGGCATGTTCCACGCCCCTGACGCAACATGCCTTGACCACGCGCGCCGCTTAGCCGACCGCATCGCCGCCCTCTGACCACCACTACCCCCTCTGCGGATTCCACCCGTTCGAAGATCCTGCAGAACTCAATCATTTCGCAAAATGTAGGGATGCACCCTGGTGCATCCGCCATCCGGCTATGGGAACATGCCCGGGAGGATTATATCTTTTTAGATATGTCCTCTCGGGTGTATATTATAGATATCATAACTCCTCTTGGTAAATTGGATTAAAAACAGTATATTTGACTCAAAAAATTGGCTTTGCCACCGCGAACCGGCCTTTGGGCCGACATTCGCTATTTTTTTCATCGAATATTCTTCGTATATTTGCACATGTAAACCCGCTTCTAAATGGGAAATATTCTCGAAGTCAATAGCGTCAGCGATTTCAGCGCATACCACGGACTTACTGACCGGCATCGGTTGGTAAGCGTCATTGACTTTGAAGAGATTTCGCCGGTTCGCCACAGCCTCAACCAATATGGCGTGTACGGACTGTTCATGCATAGGAATCTTTCGGTTGACCTTACATATGGGTGTGGGAAATATGACTACACCAACGGCACACTGATATGTGTCGCCCCCGGACAGATAGGTGGCAAAGAAGATAACGGCGACAAAATAGAGCTTGATGGATGGGCTTTGCTTTTTCATCCCGACTTTCTGCATGGCACATTGCTGGAAAAACGAATAAAGGATTATTCATTCTTCGATTACCGAATAAACGAGGCCCTGCATATGACGGAAAATGAATATGACATATTCGCCACTTTCATGCGACAGATTAAAGAGGAACTGGAAAACAAAGATGATGACGTACAGGACAGCATAATAGTAGGCTATATTGAACTTATGCTTAATTTCTGCCGCAGGTTCTATAACCGCCAATTCATCACGAGAAAACTTGAAAATTCAGATATCCTGACAAAGTTTGAATCCTTGTTGCACGAATATTTCAAAAACGGCAATCAGGCAAATTCAGGCCTCCCTTCCATGCAGTATTTTTCTGACAGGTTATGCCTCTCATCCAACTATCTCGGTGACCTGATCAAGAAAGCTACCGGCAATACGGCCACACACCATATACGTAAATATGTGATCCGAGAGGCGAAAAACCTTCTTGCTTCAGGTATGACAATCTCCGAAACAGCCTATTCTCTCGGTTTCGATTTTCCACAGCATCTGAGCCGTATGTTCAAAAAATATGAAGGCATCTCCCCTTCTGAATATATCTCTTCTTTCAAGACTTTCAAGAAAGTGTTCAAATAGATAATTATCAATGCGTGGCTTATTCTATATAATCATTCTGCTCGTCATCACCGGATGCAGCTATTCAAGTTCTCAGTCTAAGGATCTTGACAAGGCTCAACGCCTTATGGACAGCGACCCCGGGGCTGCCCTTACAGAACTCAACGGCTTCGATGTGTCGGAATTCCGGGATTCAGCCACAATGGCCCGATGGGCGTTGCTTTATAGCGAAGCTATGTTGGCCAATAACCTCGCCGCTCCCACCGACACGATTATAAATATCGCTGTCAACTATTACGGCATACATAATCATAGGGAAGAATTTCAGAAAGCCTCCCGGATTAAAGCCCTTTCACGCTCTTCCTCCAATAAGGATGAGCTTGCCACCGCCCTATACCTCCAAAAGGAAAAGGAGTTTTTGCTGTATAAAGAGAGGGTGAAACGCGAACAAACTCTTTTTGTCGGTCTAATCGTTCTCCTTATCGCTCTCGGTATTATAGTCTGGATGCGTCAACGGCTCAAAATCAAGTCGGCACAGAATGATGCGCTGATGGCTGAAGCTTCGGCTCTTAATGAGTGTATCGAGTCAAAAGCCGGCGACTTGAGCCGATTGGAAGCAACGCTTCATGGACTCCTTGAAAACCGTTTTACACTCATTGACTCCCTTTGTCAAACTTATTACGAATCACAGGGGACAAAGACCGAACGTAAGGCTATTGCAGATAAAGTGAAAACCGAAATCGAGGCTGTGCGCACTGAATCATTTGCCGACATGGAGAAAGCGGTAAACGATTGCCGCGACAATATTCTGATTCGTATTAAGTCAGCTCTCCCAGATATCAAGACCGAAGACTATCAGTTGGCAACCTTCCTTGCAAGCAACCTCTCGACCCGCACGATAAGCCTTCTTCTCGGTGAGTCAATAGATGTGATCTATAAAAGGAAGTCCCGGCTTAAACAAAGACTTTTAGCCGTCAACACCGATTTTTCAGAGATATTCTGAGCCAATTTATATCCTGTCAGTTTTTTTGCCTACCATTCTACATAATTATTTAATTTATAATATATTACAATTCTACATGTCAGACTTTTATTTTGGTTGTCAGCCCCATCTGTGAGTAATTTTGCATCAAAAATTTTACTCACATCCCATGAATGCCTAAATCATTATCTCAATCGCCACTGCAGTTTTGAGCTCTGTAATTTTCACAGCCAAGGCTCAAGAATCAACCGACAGCCTGACACGCGAACTTCAGGAAGTAATAATAACCGCCAGGCAGCCTGCAACGAAATTAGTGGGAACCACATTCGTCTCCACTATCCCCGGAAGCAATCTCGCAGACATCGGCAACGCTCTCGATGTGCTCGCCCAGCTTCCGATGATTAAGGTTGAAGACAACAATGTCAGTGTCATCGGAAAGGACAACATAGAAATTTACATTGATGGGCGACCCATGCGCGACGCCCTGGAACTGCAACATATCATTTCGTCAAGCATCCGCAAAGTGGAGTTACAGATGGCTCCAGGAGCGGCATATGGAAGCTTAACAGGCGCAGTGCTGAAAATCTTCACCAAGCGCAATTTAGCACAAGGATTGTCTGTCACCGACCAATTCCAACTGCAACGTCGTCGCCGCTGGTCTGTCTTGAACTATCTCGCGCTCAACTATCGCCTCGGAGTCTGGGATATATATCTTAACGGTTCTTTCAACCATAACGACAATATCGTCAAAGGCACAACCATGAACACCCTCATTTACGAAGGGAAAGAAACATATGTTGGAGGATCACAATACAACCGTTTCCACTCAGAGTCCAGTACGGTCCGTTGCGGTTTTAACTATGCGCATGGAAACCAATCCTTCGGAGCATATTACTGTTACAATCCCGAACGCGGCGATTTCAATAACACCGGCTCCGAATGGCTTGACAATGAGTCGCCGCTTTCAAGGGTAATCAACATAGACAGCCGCCCTAACAGCCATCTCGTTTCCTTGTATTATGAAAATATCTTCGCTGATAAGTACACCCTACATTTCGATGGCGATTACCGGCACTCCCTTGCCGAGAATTCCGTTGCAACCACTTATCCCGATGCCGTCACCGGAGATGTAAACTCCAACGACAGTCGCCATTCAACCCTTTGGGCAGGCAAGCTTTACCTTAACTTTCCACTTGCCAAAGGTGATTTCAACATAGGCACTCAGGATAGCTATACGCACACATCTTTAGACTATCGGATGCTTAACGCCTCGGTCGGTCAGTACATTCCTTCATCGCTGACAAACGCCCGGCAGACCTCCGCAGCCGTATTCGCCTCCTGGGCACGCATGTTCGGTAAATTCAACATGTCGGTAGGTGCAAGATATGAATATGTAGACTATGATTTCAAAGTCAACGGAAAGCGTGACGAAGATATAAGTCACAGCAGCCACCTTCTCACGCCCGATATATCGCTCGGATATTCATTTAATGACCGGTCCCATGTTGCCCTCAGCTATAAGATGGCAACTGTCAAGCCGCCATATTCACAACTTACAAGCTCGCTCTCATATGTAGGACGGCATGAAATAGAGGGCGGCAATCCGGCACTTCGTGACGAGAGGATGCACAACATCCAACTGTTCGGAATGTGGAACGACTTTATGCTCCAAACAGAACTGACACGCAACATCGACACATATGCCTTTGTAAAGCAGCTATATCCAGCCGAGAATCTCCAGTTGCTCATGCATCCTATAAATATTAGACATTAGAAATTCTTAAGTTGTTATATTCACGCACGTACGCGCGAT
>CAJTZS010000034.1 GCA_910584055.1 uncultured Muribaculaceae bacterium
AATCCGTAAAAAGTTCTGATAATGACTTTTATCGGAAATTTCCGATAAGAGCCATGCGTTCAAAAATTTAATGCTGCAGACACGCCATACAAGGGTTGCGGGCATCGGAAACACCAAAGGCTCACAAAGGGCGATGAACCTGCTTATTGCAATCCGTGACATTCAGAGGCGCACAGGCCGTGACCTCGGAGCCACATTCCTGTCAGGCACGGTTGTTGTCAACGCTCTTACCGAGCTGTATGTGATGTTCAAGTATATGCGTCCGCAGGAACTCAAGAAACAGCGGATAAGCTGCTTCGATGCGTGGGCGGCAATATACACCGAGAAAAAGGCGGATTACGAGCTTGATGTCACCGGCAATATCAAGCGCAAAGAGCGTTTCCGTTCTTATATAAAGGTGCCGGAACTTGCCTCATTCCTCCGTGAGATAACGGATTACCGCACAACGGACATGATTAACCTCGATGTTCCCGAAAAGAACGTGCGCTTCCTCTCCAATCCCCCGACAATCGAGCAGGAAGAAATGGCAGGGAGGCTTGTATCATTCGCCAAATCGGGAGAATGGGCTGACCTCGGTCTCGATATGCCCGAACCCGACAATCTCGACAAGGCGAAAATGCTTATAGCTACAAATGTAGCGAGGAAAATGGCTCTTGACATGAGGCTTCTCGGCGACAAGTTCAGCGATGACCCCGGCAACAAGGCTTCGATATGCGCAAGGACAGTCTATGAATACTATGTGCGCTCAAACGCCAACCGTGGCACACAGTTCATTTTCAGCGACCTTTCCACCTATAAACCCGGCGAGTGGAATATCTATCAGGACATCAAGGACAAACTTGTGGCTCTCGGAATACCCTCGGAAGAAATACAGTTTATCCAGTGCGCCAAGACCGAAAGGGCGAGGAAGAAACTGTTCGCCGACATGAACAGCGGCAGGGTGCGTGTGCTTTTCGGCTCCACAACTATGTTAGGCACAGGCGTTAACGCCCAGGAACGTGCCGTGGCGGTGCATCATCTTGAGATACCGTGGCGGCCGGCCGACATGGAGCAGCGTAACGGCAGGGCTGTCCGCAAGGGAAACACCGTGAAGCTATGGGGTGGAAACACAGTTGACATCGTTATTTACGGAACGGAGAAAACTCTTGACGCTTATAAGTTTAACCTGTTGAAGAACAAGCAGATGTTCATAAATCAGATTAACAACGGCACCATTGCCGTGCGACGCATCGACGAGGACGGCATGGACGAGGAAAACGGCATGAACTTTGCCGAGTTCGTGGCAATCCTTTCCGGCAACACCGACCTTTTGAAAAAGGCGAAGCTCGACAACAGGATTATGCAGCTTGAAAAGGAACAGGCCATATTCAAGAAAGAGAGAGGCCGTGCGGAGCGCAAGATGTCGGACAATCAGACAGCCATTGCAGCAGCAGAGGATATGATTGCCAAAATGAATATGGACTACCTCTGTTTTGTTTCACGGAAAGATGATGCCGTAGTAACCCTCGTATCCGGCACTTTTGCCACACCGCAGGAAATCGGGCGAGAACTTCACCGGATATCAAAGTCTTACCGGGGAACGGAACACAAAGCCATCGGTTCTTATATGGGTTTGCCCATGACGGTAAGGAGCGAGTTTAATATTGCCGATATGTTCGAGCGCAACATCTTCTTCATCGAGGGAGCAAGCGGACTCAAGTACCGATGCTCCCAATCGGGAGCGTTGCCCCTCTCATTCGTGGAAGCCGCCGCATATCCCTACACTGTCATGGAACGTATGCCTGCCCGGATAGCTGAAAAAGAAAAGGATATAACGAGACTACGGGAGGAAATTCCGGTGTTGGAGGAAATCATAGGCCGCAGATGGCCTAAAGCCCCGGAGCTTGAAACTCTCAAGGCACAATGCCGGGAGTTGCAGCAGAAGATTGAGGAAGACCTCAAAAATGCCGAAAAAGGCATATCGCTGTCCGACGGTATCTCACCAGACAAGCCGACAATTACCGAGGAAGCGGCCTGACATCACCATATATCTGACTTTTATTCCCTGTCCGGTTGTGAAACCAGGCAGGTTTTTTTACGGTATTATGACATTGAACTGCGGTGGCGCAACTGCCTCTTTTAACACATAGCCTTTTCAAAAAAAATGTTTTATACCCTTTTTTAGCCTTTTTGTTTTCTTTTATACCGCTGCTCCCCGACCCGGCATACGCGTGGCTGACTTTGAGCGAGAGACGGACTCGGCAATATTTCATGTTGCCCTGCCCGACACTCGCTTTCAAAGCGGTAATCCGAAAAATGCCTGTCGGCCTCGAAGTCAGTACAGGCATAGGTTCCGTTTCCCTCCACTTACGCCCGTACTTCCATATCTTCGTTGACCGGCAATTTCACTGATGGCTTACCTCTCATCCACACATGGATGCCTCCCGCCCTTCTTCCCCTTCTATTGACAGGTTCCTTTTATATCGCGGATCAACTCCCTGAGCACCTGTTTCAGATATGCCGGGACATGCCGGTACACTTATATCCATCTCCGGAAACAGTTATATCCTGTATGGCTTTACAGATGCCGTCCGTGACGGTTGCCGTGATTTTTGAATCGGCAAAGTTAAGGCCGCTCGTGGATATGCCAAGGCCCGGCGGCAGCGTGACGGGGCTTCGCCCTGTCAGCCTTGTCGTAATCCACTGGTGCAGCGACCTTCCTGATTTGCCGAAAAAAATCAGTCCGACAACCCTCCCGGAAGGAACTGATAAAAGTAAGGGAGAAAAAACAATATTTATCAACATCTTAAAAGTCAAGATTATGGAGACCAAAGCAATCAGAAAAGAAAACGTATCACTCGCCCTCATTCAGCCGAGCACATTCAACCCTCGCAAGACCTTTGACGAGGCAGCCCTCAAGGAACTCTCCGACAGCATCGCCTCGCAGGGTGTCCTTCAGCAAATCGGCCTACGCCCCGTTGCGGACACCGACCGCTACGAGATTATCTTCGGGGAGCGAAGATACCGTGCGTCCGTCATGGCAGGACTTGAGACTATCCCTGCCGACATATACGATGTTACCGATGATGAAGCAGTTGAAATCGCCGTCACCGAGAACCTTCAGCGTGAGGATGTCTCACCGATTGAGGAAGCAAACGCATACCAGAGCCTCATGGACAGCGGAAGATACGATGTGCAGTCATTGGCTGTGCAGTTCGGCAAGTCCGAGGCATACATACGCACACGACTGAAATTCACATCACTTATCCCCGAAATAGCGCAACTGCTGGAGGCTGACGCTATCACAATGAGCGTGGCTTCCGAGATATGCAGATACGGAACTGACATACAGAAAGAGGTTTACGAAAAGCACCTCTGCGAAAATTCTTACGGCTACGGCTCATGGCGTGGGCTGAAAGCCTCCGAGGTCGCAAGGCGCATAGAGCAGAATTTCACAACCGACCTTGAGCGTTACTCATTTGACAAGGGAATGTGTGCCTCATGCCCACATAACACCAAGAACCTACTGCTTTTCTGCGAGGGAACTTGTGGAAAATGCACCAACCGCAAATGCCTTGAGGATATGAACACATCGTATCTCGTTGACAAGGCGGTGGATATGATAGCCCTATATCCTGCCTACCCTTTACGACAAGGGCGATTTGGCACAAACGAGGCGGCGGTTGAGCGTCTTTCGGCTATGGGACATGAGATTGAAACTCCAAACACATACATTCAGCCGTACCCTGCAATGCCGCAGGAACCGACTGCGGAGGAATACGCCACTCCCGAAGACTTCGCCGAGGCTCATTCGGAGTATGAACAAGACCTTTCCGAGTATAACGATGCCGTGGAAGATGTCAATGCCAGGGCAGAAAACGGAGAAATCACTGTCTATATTGTCATTGAAAAAAATGACATAAGCATAGGATATGCGATGAAGCCGTCCGAGGCTTCCGTGGACGGCACTGCCGACAACAAGGCGGACAACCCCATAGTGAAACTTGAGAAACAGGACATGCGCAACAAGGAAATCGCCGTGGAGAAAACCGTGGCAGACACCAAGAAGCAAATTCTTGAGGCAGACATGACCGAGACCAAGTTCGGGCAGGACGAGGAAAGAATGGTGTATTATTTCATGCTTTCATCGCTCCGAAAGGAACATTTCTCGGCAGTGGGGCTTACCGAGAAGCAGGCAGGCTGTCTTTCCGATGATGAAAAAATGGAGATAGTCAGCAATCTCAACGCCAAGACAAAGGCTGTAATCCGCAGGGATTATCTTATAGCCAATTTCAAGGAGGCTTTCGGGAGCAATACGGTTGCAAAACTGCTGCTCGGCTTCGCAAAGAAGCACATGCCCGAACAGCTTGCCGAGATTGAGAAAGGCTACAACGAGGTCTATGAGAAACGCCATCAGCGCATAGAGGAAAGAAAGGCGGCTCTCATGCCTAAAAACGAGGAACCGACTGCGGAGGCAAACGAAACCTCCGAAGATGAAAGCAACGAGGAAGCGGCTTAATATCCATAATCATAAGACGATTGCAGGGGCTGTCATACGGCCTCTGCTTTCTTTATTCTGACCACGCCGGTATATCCTTTTATGCCGCCGGCTCCATTCCGGGTCGCTCAAGCCTCTTATACTGTTTATGCCATTTCAATTACTCTTTTAATCAACGGGGTCACTGTTGATGAATCCTGATTTAACGCTTGTCAGCCTTTTATAAACTGCGGTTATTCCACTTTTAATCCTGTGCCTGTGATCCGGGAGATGCCGTCCGTCGATTGTCACGGCAAAGTTTGGAGGCCGGGCCAAATGTCAAATCAGAGCCGGAGGTCACGGCTGTCACCGTGAATTTGCCTTATTGTCCGCTTTCGCCTCCCCTTAAATGCCTGAAATCGGTCAGACAGCCCTCCGACGGACCAAAAGGTCTGAAATAAAGGGATAAAAATAAATTTATGGCGAAAACGATAGACATTGAGCTTCAAAAGCAGTTGGATAAACCGCAGACATGGTTCTGCAAATATTTCCCTGCACGCATACGCAACGTAGGAGAACGGGAGATAGCCGACCGTCAGTTGGTTTTTGATTTCAAGGACGGACGGGCATACGAGGAAGTCGCACGGCGCACGGCGACCGCCATGACTGAGCGTTACGGAGCAACGTGCGCCGACATTGTGTTTTCTCCCGTTCCGGCATCTACAAGAGAGAAGAACGAGATACGCTACAAGGCTTTCTGCCAAATGGTGTGTGAACTCACCGGTGCAATCAACGGTTACGACCATGTATCGGTTTGTGGCGATAGAATGACCGTTCACGAGAACCGCAAGGCAGAGAGGGATGTCCGCAATGCTGATGTCATTGAGTTTGACCCGACTTTTTTCAGCGGTAAAATGGTTGTGGTCTTTGATGATGTGATAACGAAAGGATTGAGTTATGCCATATATGCCAACCGCCTTGAAAGCCTCGGAGCCAATGTACTCGGAGGTGTATTCCTCGCAAGAACCCATTACAAAGTGAGATAATATGGTTCAATCAAAATATGATAAGTCTTTATCCGCTTGCTTCAGCGGACACCGCATCGTCCCATACTTTCATTTGAAGCGACTTGAACGGCAATTAAGGACAGCGATAATATCGGCATACGCTGACGGCTTTCGTAATTTCTTCTGCGGCATGGCTATGGGCTATGATTTGCTGGCAGCAGAAACCGTCCTTTCCCTACAGTCTGAATTGCCGGATTTACGGCTCATTGCCGTTATTCCGTATCGTGGACAGACCGAGAGGTGGAGCGATGCCATGAAATCCCGGTATGATGACATTCTGCGTAATGCAAATGATACTGTGATTCTGAGCGAACACTACTATCAAGGCTGTCTGCTACGGCGCAATGACTATATGGTAGTCCACAGTTCTCGACTTATTGCATGGTATAACGGACATCCTAAAGGCGGTACGTTTTACACCTGCCGTTTGGCTGAGGCTAATGGATTAACGGTTATAAATCTTCATGACAGCCGTAATTGACCGGCTGTTGTAATTTGCATCAATATCTCATATTTACCTTGATAAGGTAAAGATGCAATTTTATGGTAAAATGGTGCCTTTTATAATTCGTTATAAATCCTGTCGAAAATCTGGCGGAGCCGGGGTTCGTCCTTTATAATCTCACGGAGTGAATTGAGCCTTTCTACGTTGGGCGACTCAGGGAACCAAAGTTTCAGATAGCCTCCCTCGGCATATTTCTCATGCAGATGGTCAAGCGTGCGCTGCCAGTGGCCCTCTTTGTCAAGTTCGGGATAATGGTCGAGTCCGTATTGTACCGTCCTTTCGATTATCTTCTCCGGTTCGATGTAGCGGTCTCCTTCTGCGACAATTTTGCCGTATATGCTTCGAGGTTCATGGTCGGACGATGCCCGGTGGTCTTCTACCGCCTGTGCCATTGTCTCTATTTCCTCTTGTGTGAACCACTCATGCAATCGTGGATCTTCCCGTACTATCCGCCCGGATTCAAGATGATGTGTCTTCCTGTCGATGGCAAGCCCTAAATCATGGAACGCTGCTATGGTATATACCATTTCCATGTTGAGGGCGTAATGCCGTGCAATGTCAAGGCTCTGCGCTATGACCATGCGGGCATGATCCTCCCGATGGGCCTTGTCGAATCCGTTGTACCTGGGCAGTATCTCCCTTTCTATATATAATGTCAGCCCTTTATTGTTCATTATCTTTTCTATTCGTTGTAGTTGAAACAGGTTATAATTCTATGACGGCATCGCGACGGAATGACTGGTGTTCATTCTGAAATACATATCCGAGCTGATTGCTGACACACTGAGTATTCCCGATTGTCCTGTCTATGTTCCGATGTGAATGACCGTAAATCCAGTAGTTGATACGGGTGTCGTCTATGTAATCACCAAGCTCGACAGTGAACGCACCATTGATGGAGCTATCCATAAACTCTTCAGCCATAAGACCGAATGAGGGCACATGATGAGTGGCTACGATGATATTTTTGGCTTTGCTCCCGGACACCGCCTTTTCAATGAAATTGCGACACCGGTCGTGTTCTTCATTGAACCGTTGCGAGGTCAGTCTGTGTTCACCATTTCTAATGCGTCTGAAGTCGCTGACGTAATGCTCTGTCAGGTATTCTTCCGATGGCGAAATCTTTGCCCATAAGGTTGAGACTATCAGGTCAGTTTCTTCATCAAGAGATAAGACTCTGTTGTAATACGCTTTGACATTATGCCTTATCTCAAGTTCCCAGCCCTCATGCAGATCATTGATATCAAAGAATTTATACAACTCATGATTGCCGGGAACGACAATCACCTGCTTATAGTTCTGAGAAGCCCAGTCCCAGAAAGGATGCGTCCTGTAGTTGGCATCGCCGAGATACCCTATGTCTCCTGCAAGAACAAGAATGTCAGCCGAAGGGATCAGTGGATTGTCCTTCAGCCATTTGGAATTTTCTCCAAATTCAAGATGCAGGTCGGATGCGTACTGAATCTTCATTATCTTTGTTTGAGCCAATAAGGTAATAGGAAACTCCTGATCTCGCTCATGACTATCGGGAAATCCAAATTATGAGGATATTTAATTCTCTTCAAAAATGCTCGCCATCTTGTTTGGCGGACCGAGTTATTTGCAAACTCTTCCGTGAATAATGGATGGTCTTCCTGATACGATGTTCCCCGATTACTAAATGTCACTGAAATCGCTTCCTCTAAAATAGATTTGTCCAGATTACCGCGCCGAATGAATCTATATACATCAAAGAAGTCTTTCATTCGGCTGTTATTTTCGGACAAAGAAATCATGGCGTCAAATTTCTCCGCCACAACTGTTTCTGCGGAATATGCCAATAAACTTGCGGCAGGCTTGTCGTCAAGCAAAAGCGGGTATTCTATCTGGACGGGAGAAGGTGTGACTATATCTCCAAAGCCTATATCAATAGATAATATCTCTCTCATGGAATGGAGACTTACCGGAACAGTTATCCTCACCCCACGATATTTTTTATTCGCCATGAGCTCCTGCACGTCAAGTGCAGCCACATCAAATATCACACCATCGCTCTCTTCGCTGATAGAACATATCTCGGTGAAGATATCCTTCATGTTTGGCAGACTATTGTTCACTCCAACGCCAAGCAGGTCTATATCCAATGTCGGTCGAGCCGCGAATAAGTCAAAAACATACAGCAAAGCACCTCCTTTCAGTAGGAACTTCGATGAATATTCACTTACTGAGACCCTGTAAAGGAACCGCTCTTGAATATAACGGCTTAATATCATCTGGAAAGAAAGCTTTTCTTTTCGGGAGATATTCAGCAGCCTATCATGTATTGATTTACCGTAATTCGTTGTCATAGTTCTACCTCCATATATTTCTCGAGAGTTGAATAGAGCCTGAGTTCACGGGCATATTTTTCAAGTTTTGAAATATTGCGGTCTGGACGTTGCAAGTAATTTCTCAATACTTCGGACATTACATCGATACCAACTTTATTTCTGAACTTTATTGCGTCACAAACGCTCTTTTCGAGGTCGTAAATCTGCACATTATAACCATTCATTTGAGATTTAACTACTCCAATGGAGAGTGTTTCCCCAGACCAACGCAACAGTCTT
The DNA here is from genome assembly GCA_910584055.1 of uncultured Muribaculaceae bacterium. Taxonomy (GTDB): domain Bacteria; phylum Bacteroidota; class Bacteroidia; order Bacteroidales; family Muribaculaceae; genus Lepagella. Next base: position 8,617 of record CAJTZS010000034.1, read on the forward strand.
ATCGGAGGATAATCCGGAATTGTAATTTTAATATTTTTATCGACTGCGACATTGAATTCCGCAGGAATCTGAGTAGTAAGATTGTAGTAAGCCCAAGCGGAATAAAGACATAGCACACCCATTGGAATAAGCCGATTGATGTCAATCATCGTGTTAGCCAGTCTGGAGGGCTCTATGAACAGTCCGTTTCTGAGTTTTAGAAGAGTCCCATTCTTAACCATCTTTAGGACACTATAATAAGCATAGCGTCCTATTTCCTTGGCTTGGGATGAGGATATGGTGCCATTGTTCTCATCGAGCACCTTTTGTATGTTTTCCGGAATTTCCTGTTTCATGTGTACAAAGTTACCACTTATTTTTGAATTAGTGGTGCTTTTGTACATATTATTTCTCTCCAGAACCTGCCCGGTCGGGTTTATAGGCGCGAAGTTTGGCATCGGGGAGCATAGCCAAGGTCGTGCCGGAGTTTCTGCGACATTTTGCCGGTATCCGGAAAAATCGTCTTGAAAACCTTGTCACTTGCTCCCTTGAAAGATGCCCCTGTGATGCGCAGATAAACCCCTCGCGGATGGCTCCGAAAGGAGCAATAAACGGGAGGGAAAAAATAAACATTCAAACAACACCGATATGCAGACAAAGAAAATGACAGTCGAACAAGGAAAGCGTTGCAACATAAGCCGATTTCCGAACTTTCACCGTTCCGGCTCTATCAAGGGGATGAAAAAATTGTACTATGGCAAAGATGCTTTGCTTGTACGTTGCGGACAATACATCTACAACGTGACTTCAGAACCAAGCATATACAATCAGGCAACAATCTAACACGATATGACTATGAAGAAACTGATAATCTGGACAAGCGAGACTTATCTTGACGATGACGCAAGAGAGGAATATCAACAGTATCAGCGAGAAATCCTTGAAAACGAGGAATATTGCGTCACAGACCGTGAGTGGGCAGAAGTCGTTGACGGCTATCTCGCTGACGAGCGCATGAACCTTGACAAAGAGGTTAAAGGCGTGATAATCGCTTTTGCCGATGTCGGCAGGTGGAACGGCAGACGACAGGGCTACAAGATACTTGGCAGCACTATCAATGACATTTTCAATATTTCGGAAGATAACAACGAATGGTACTCCGATGGCAACAATATCCGTGGCATCCTGACCCACCATGACGCATCGCACTATGTGCTTTATCGTGTGGTGAAAGACCGTGAGACTGCGGAACGTATCGCCGAGCAAATATACAACCGTGAAATTGACGAGGCAGGCTTCCGCAAGCGCACTCGCTCCCTGCATCCCTATGTCGCAGAGATTTACGGATGGAAAGCCGGTCGTTTCAATAAAGCCCGGAAAGCGGTATGAAAAGATATAAATACATCAGACGTATTGTTGACAGGCTGACCAATTCGGACAGCAACAATGAGGAATTTACTCTATACAACCATCTTGTAGGAAAACAAAGCGGCATGGGAGGTTTCTTCGCAGCCACCATATACTCAGGCATTGACCGATATTCGGGAGAGGTCGCCGACTTCAGTTATGACTATTGGACACACAGCCTTTATATAGAGGATGCGGAGAGCAGACAGGCGGCCGATGCCATAATCAGTGCTTTCAAATCCATCTATCCATGTTATCTGAAAATCATAGATGACACTCAAAAAGAAGATATATGATGATGTTTCCCGATTTCAATGACCCTGCCTATTCGGAGCAGGGTCATTACACCGACTTTCCCGAATATGGAAAGCAGTGCGACCTTATTAAGCCGTGGCGCGGCTATCGCCGTGGCACCATTGTGGCACAGACACCGAAAGGCTTTGTCGTTCAGCTAAGTTCCGGAGCCGAGATAGATGTCTATCTCGATGAAATAGAGATTGACTGATGCGATAGACCGCAGATTATATAGGCACGGTTTTGCCGTGTCTATACGCGGCGGCTGCGTCAATGACCTCTTATACACCCGTATTACTTCCCTTCTTTTTAAGTCGATTCCCACTTATATGTCAGATCTGCATTTCTTCCCGGGAGCAGTCTTCGTGGTTTATGGCGCGAAGTTCGGCATCCGGGAGCGACGGCCAAGGTCATGCGGTGTTTCCGCGAGATTTTGCAGTTACCTGAAAAATCATCTTGAAAACCTTGTCTTTCGCCCCTTGTCGATGCCCCTGTAATGCGCATATAAATCCCTCATGACAGCTCCATAGGAGCAAAGCGGAGGGAGAAAACATTATTCACACCAAATTTCGTAAAATATGAACGAAAAAGAACTTGCACAGGCGATTGAAACCGCAGTCAACAACTATTCCTTCAACCCGAAGAAAGTAGCGGCACAAATACCCCTGATGCACCGCACAATCCAGCAGAGCGTCTATAAGCTCTGCAAGGCAATCATAGAGGTTATCGGAGCCGATGACTATGCCACCGACCCTCGGAACCAGGCTTCGCACGACGAAGCAAAAGCAATGCTCGACTACCTCAAGAAGCATGGACGCTCTATCCCCATGATTTGACAACCCCATTAAACAATACGATTATGAATAAGAAATTCTATCTTGTGACAGTGCTGATTGAATATTCAGCAGAGAGTATTACCGATGCACACGCGCTCCATGTGGATTATGAAAAGGCCAAGGGTGCTATGGCAGTGGCGATTGAGGAAGCCGCTGAGAACTTTGACGGACAGGAGGGAGAAACCCTTGTCGATGTCGAGACCTGCCGCGAATGGCGCAACGAGGACGGCTACGGTTATACCGTGGGCATCGAAGAACTTACCCTCATTGAATGACGGCTATGGAAACCGGTGTCGAGAAAGTTCCAACTTACGCTTTGGGCTATCTGGTGAACGGCGACGCCACCGGCCTCACAGAGCAGGAAGTCAGCGAAATTGACAGCCTGCTCCGTGAGCAAGCGGTGGAACTTGTCTGCCCTCCGTCAGATGATGAATGGCAGCCTTACTTCAGCAGTTTTCCGTGGTTCGGGAAACCGTGCGAGGTGATTGACTGCGACATAGTATATCGTGTAACCTGATTATTCCTGCAATATGAAGAAATTGTTATTGATACTCTTCCTCTACCTTTTGGTGGAGGGAGACAACGTGATAGGTGACGGACTGTATGTCTATCACCGTGGCAGACACGCCGTTGATGAACTTAAGACCAAAGTCGATGAATACTATCCGAAGATTGAAGCCGTGGATTCGGTTCTGTTGAAAACCTTATCGGCAGAGAACCTGCCTGAAACGGACGGCGAAATCGACACGATACCTCCGGAACGTGAGACTGTCAGAAGAAACAGAAGGGTCATTTACAGATAGAGTGTTTCTTGCCGAGCCTCTCTGTCGGTATGCCATGCTTCCGCAGTACACGGAACAGCGTGGTCTTGCTGATGTTGTTGAGCCTTAATATCTCCCCGGTATTAAGTCCGGTGAGGTACATGCTTATGACACGGCTGTCGCGTTGTGCCCTCCGTTCCTTGGCCGACGTTTGAACCGGGGACTGCGTTTGTAGCGGCTTTTCGCCGTTCCCTTTTTTAATGTCGGCCACATCTGATGCCAGTGTCTTGAACGCCGACACTATGTTCCTGTCCGATTCGCCGTCATAGAGTATGCCGGCGGTATCAATCCTGTCCCCGATTGAGATCAGTCTGATATTGCGGACTTCACAATACTCTAGCAGCACAGCCAGATTGGAGCATCCGTTGACAATATGGCATAGCCGGGGAACAATTATCTCATCATTGTTCCCTATCTGCCTGAGAAGGGTCCTTCTTTCCGGTCTTGTCTGAGTATCGTATCTACATTCCCTGAATATCCGGCAACATCCCGATTCTTCAATATTCCTGACTGTTGCATCATCTGCCGAATGTAAAATGTATCCGTATCTTGCCATCTGTATTGTGTCATTATCTTTCTTTCATGCAAAGATAGCACACATTTATGATATTATCGTCTGGGATACAGCTTTTTAACTATATAAATATAATCTCCTTTTGTAAATAATGTTAGCAAAAGGAGCCGATATTTATATACGTTTCCGTGCATCTTTCTTAATATCTGCGACATAACCCGATTATAAATAACAGCCCCATTCATAAAGAAGATTAAAGCCTTGAACACAGGCTTTTACAGAATGTTTTACGGACTTATCTTTGCACCCGGATTAACCAATCATGCTATTTTTAATGACAAACGGAACCATAGAAAGATTTTTAGAGTCGGGCGCATTGAAGCTCCCGGCCATCATCAAACCGAGACTCGAAAACAGGACTGCCCGTGAGGTATATGATGATTACGCACTGCTTGACTTCTCTCTTCCTGAAGCTCTTGCCTTCGAGGATTTCTGCAGTGAACTGAGCGAGTCTTACGGCACCATCGAGCTTTACCGTCACTGGCGCTCGGAAGACACCGATTACGGCCAGTCGGTGTGTGCCTTTCAGGAACCCGGCACCGGCGTGATGTTTCAGATTTGCGCCACTACAAATTCCTGCGGGAAAATCACCGGGGTTGATGTGAAGCTGTACTTCTCTCTCGAAAGGATGCTTGCAGAGCTGCGTGAGACGCTCCGCAGAGCCGCAGCGCAATCCTGCAAGTTCGCATACCGCATATCGGAAGAAGAACTGCTGAGTTATTTCCTCTGATGACGGACGCCCTTGCCAACCACCTGATAGAAGTCATCGACTGGCACAGGACATGGATAAAGGCTGTTGATTTCGGTTCATTCCGTAACGGAGTGGCCGTAAATGATGCGTCGATAATGAAAGTCACATCAAAGGTCTTTCGCCTTGAAGTCAGGATAGGTCTTTACGGATACAGGCGCGGAACGATAATATCAATTCCGGAAGGCCGGATTGACAAGGCTATATCCGATTGTTCCGGCTATGACAGTTCAATGATTGCACGGATCAACACTCTTTCCCTGACATTCAATGATGTCAATATGATTTTCTCCAAAGCCTCATGGGGAACACTCGAATTAGAACTTGAGGCGTAACAAGACAAAGATTACCAATATGCAAATGTTCCTTCATTTTTATCCGGCAATAGTGACAATGCTGTCGCTGTTCTTCTATCGCCGTGACACACCGAGGATGCAGAAGTTCTATAGACGCATGACGTTCAGTCTGTCGGCCCGTAAACTTTTCGTATCGCTCCTGATGCTGCTGATGCTCTCCTTCAACTTCTGCTATCTGCAGCGTTACGGAGTGAACTGGGCCCTTGGAGTCGGTTCGGTTCTGTGCCTGTCGATGTTCTCTTTCCGCATAACTGAACGCAGCATCTTCTGGCTGCAGACCCGCCTCGGCATTGGACTTGGATTCATAGCCATGCTGACCTGCGTTGTCGAACCGGCGATATGGCCTCTTTCAATGAATCTCTACATATTCTCCATCGGTTCGGTCTTCTATCCGTCGGAAGAACTGATGCGGCAACTGAAGTCGCCGGAGAATTTTTCCAGATATACCGCTTGTGCGGACAGCACTCTTATATCAGGATACTATTCGCGTTGACTCCGGGATGGTTGTCGTTCTGCAAAGTTAATCGCCGCATCCGGTTACTCTCCAAAACAGGCCGCCGGTCTCGCTGAGATTTTGGTTCGTAAGATACGGCAACTTGTATGGCAGAAAACAACCCGTTTCCCGAAGCCAATGAGAAAGGTTCTCGAAGGTGAGGGAAACAATAAATCCCAGCACTATGGATAAAGAATATGTAATGCAGATTGCGGACACTATCCGCCAACAGCTGCTCGCCACCACGCCCATGAACGTAATCTGGTCATGGGGCGCACTCCACGGCTTCTTCGCCACCGAACACAAGGATATGGCAACTCTTATGTTCAAAGTGAACGGCAGGCTTTTCAAGGGAGACGTGTTAATCTCCTACAACGAGATGGACTATTACGAAATCTATCTCAAGGACGCAAACGGCATCCGGCTTGCTCATCCGGAGGTGTATTTCGACCAGCTCGGAGACATCATAGACGAGATAATCGAGCGCGGAACCGATGCCAAAGAGTATGAGGCTTTCTGCGAGGCCGAGAAAGTAAAGCTGATGCGCGGAAAGATTGGTTGAACTTGATGCGGAGACACAGGATGTCACCGACCGGCAACGGCACGGGGCATCCATGCTCTCTGCCTCTGGCAATGACAGTCCATTTTTATTCCTTCCATTAAGACAGTTACCTCTTATAATTTGATAATAAACCTCTATTCAATTAACACATCACTCAATGACCAAAACCAAGTATAACCGTCAGACGCCCCACAGCCGCTTATGGAACGTGAGGCTCACCCCGGAGATTCTGGACTACCTCGCCGCACCTACCAAGTTCGGTGCTTCGAGGCTCAGTGCCTATCTCTACCTTCTGCACAATGTCGCGGAATCGACGACCCCTTATAAGCCTGCCTATGGACAGACATTCAATCTGGAAACCGGTCAGCTCGTAATCTCAATTACAGACCTTGCCGACCGTTGGAACTGGGCACGCGAAACAGTACGCAAGTTCTTCGACCAGCTTGAGGTTTTCGGGCTTCTGTCGAAGACACCTCTTGACCGCTGTTCTCTCGTTACCATGACGACGGACTGGCCGGATGCCGCATACGCCCCTGCCGTCATTATGCCGCAGGTACCGTTCAAGGTGCCGGAACCGCTTGCTGACAAGATGGACGAATGGCTTGACGGCAATATAACCGATTCCGAACTTGTAGAGACAATCGTAGAAACGCTCGAATCCTTTGACAAGGAAGACGATGATGCTTATTCGCACAAGATTATCTCCTTACAGTATTCACTGATTCGGCAGATGATTGGGAAATGGCACAACCGCCCGGCAGAGCTTCCCGAAACGGCTGACTCTTGTAGCATCGAGTGCCTTGGACGCATCTTCAATGTGTATCTATCCGGCAACTGGTCGGACTGGCTCCGTCTCCTTAAGGGTTACAGTCCCGGTCTCCACCATGAGACATCCGTTATCAAAGCGGTCAAAGAATCATCCTCTATTACGGATGCCCGGTCTACGCTCGACGGATTCTTCAACCATTTGAAAGTCGATTTCATCAAGGACAGCCTCTAAAACGTGCCTTGCTTGCTTCCGGTAATAGCGGGTACCCGAAGGTTGCAGGAGGCCATTCCGAGCCTCTCTGATGTGCGCTGTACGCCTCTCCGGGTATATGCCTGACCGATTCCCGTGGTCATCGTCCAGGTCGGCTTATAAACAACGCGCTTGCGCGAAGTTGCCACATCGGTCAATGTGGTGGGAGCCTACTTCCCCCCTTTGATTGAAAATCACCGGGGAGTTGCCGTATCCGGCAGGCCAATCAGGAGCAAGCTCCGGCCCTTTTAACAATACCTTTAACCCCTAATTGTCAGTTATATGGCAAAGCAAGTAATAGACTGCAGCCCATCTGCGGGCATAACAACCAACCAATCAAACGAGCATCAGAGAAGGTGGTCGGAAAAGAACTGGCAGCGTGCCGCCAAGACCGGTAACTATGACATAACCCGTGCCGGACTCAACTTCGAGATAGCCAGAGGTTGCATCGTCCAACCGATTGACACCTCCAAAAGCATCCCGCAACGTATGTGCGAGACTTTGAAAGAACGAGGTATCCAGGATCCTAATGCGGAACTTGAACGCAAAGGCAAGGAGGGCAACCGCCGTACTGTTGTCAACATCATCTTCGGAGGAAGCCGGGAGCAGATGCACCGTCTGGCTTTCGGCAATCAGACAGTTGATTTGGAACATGGCGCGGACAATTCATCCATCACCCGGTGTAAAGACATCGAAAATTGGGCCAGGGATATTTACAGATTCGCATGTGAAAAGTGGGGCGAAGAAAACATCATCGGCTTCTATGTCCACCTCGATGAGCGAAATCCGCATATCCACTGCACCTTATTGCCGATTACACCGAGAAATAAGTTTTCGTATAAGGAACTGTTTGCCGGTTCTGATAAAAACGCTTTTCGTGAACGGACCATTCAGCTCCACAATGAACTGGCGTTGGTCAATGACCGATGGGGCCTCCGACGCGGACAGAGCAAGACAGAGACAGGTGCCCGCCATCGTTCAACCGAGGAATACCGGGCAGAGCTGCATCGTGAGTGTAATGATTTGGAAATACAGATTAGCGACAGGCACGAGACATTGAAGGAGCTGTATGCGGATATCCGTAAGGCAGAGAAACGCTGCAAGGGTCTCAATACGATGATCGGAAATCTTGAGACACGCGAGGCAGACCTCAATGACCAGATTGACCGGCTGGAGTCTGACCTCGAATCGGGGAACGGCGATGCCGAAGAACTGCGTCAGCGAATCTCTGGCCTTGAGGATGAACTTCGTGTCACCGAATCATCACTTGAAGACAAACGACAAAAACTCAAGACCGCCGACCGGCAGCTTGCACAGCTTCAGGATGAATTGAAGTCTGCCAACGAGAAACGCTCCAATGCGCTGAAAGAATACCACAATTTCACGGAGAAGAACCAGGAGCAGATGCGCATGAGACTGACGGATGCCGTGTTCGGAAGGTCAGTTGTCGATATGCGCTCTCTGCTGGCGGCAATGACGCCGGAACAGAAGGCCGGTTTCGACGGGGAATTTCTCATGGCAATGGCTGAGAAACCCAACGAAATTCTGAAATGTGCTATGTATCTGTTCGCCGGGTATCTCGACGGGGCAATTCAGTTCGCCAAGGGAAGCGGCGGCGGTGGCTCCGCATCCGACCTTCCGTGGGGCCGCGATCCGAATGAGGATGACCGTCGCTTTGCCTACCGCTGCATGATGCAGGCGCACAAGATGCTCCGTCCAGCACCCAAGCAGGTAAAACGACATTGACAATGAATGAGTGCCGGAAAATAGTGCCGATTTCATGATATATATAAAGCGACTTAAATAATCGGCTGATTCATAGAGGATATTTCGCTGTCGCATCTTTTATGTTTTCCTTTGCACTCAAATTTCAAAACCAATCAGATGAAACACAAACTTTACATACTCTCAGTCGCTCTGATGGCAAGTGCCGTCAGTTCAGACGCTTTCGCTTACGCCCAAACATCCCGGACACATCCCGGTGATGTCAAGGAGCTTATCTACAAACCGTCAGTCTCATATAACAAGGATGTTATCGAGTCTCCCGGATGGAAAGGCAACTGGTTCATCGGAGCCGACGGCGGCATCAACGCGTTCCTTGGCACCCCTATGGGATGTAATGACCTCGGCGGTCGTATCAAGGGGCAGTTCGGCATCAACGCCGGCAAGTGGTTCACCCCGACTGTAGGCAGCAGGCTGTCATTTAACGGTTACTGGCTCTCAAGTCCCGAAAGCAAAACCCAAACCGGATGGGGCGTATCCTCCGAAATCCTATGGAATCTCACGAACTCTCTGTATGGCAACCATGACAAGACACGCTTCGGTCTGATTCCGTATCTCGGTGTGGGGATGCTCCATAACAGACAGGCACAGACAAATCCTTTTGCCCTCAGCTATGGTGTTATAGCCCAATACGGCCTTACTTCCAGACTGAAGCTGAATCTCGAATTAGGCTGCAAGACCACATTCTCGGACTTCGACGGATTCGGAACGGCAAACCGCTTCGGTGGTGACAACATACTGTCTCTGTCTGCCGGAGTATCTTTCACACTGGGCAGTCCGGGATTCCGCAAGGTCGTTGATGCCAGACCTGTGATGCTGGATAACTCGCGTCTGCGGGAACTTTGCCTTTCACTCTCGGATGAGAATGGCAGGTTGTCGCGTAAATCTTCCAACGATGACCGTATTGTTGCCGAATTGAAGAAGATTCTAGAGATTGAAGGTTTGCTTACCCGATACGGCAATATCTTCAATAAGGAATATAACAATGACAATACCGTCAGTCATTACCCGGTCAATGATTATTCCGGTCTTAACAGCCTTCGCGCAAGGCTCAAGGGTGCTAAGAACGATTACAGTTCCAAAATGCTTCGGGACATTGAAGATCTTGATGGAATTGATTATGAGACTGACTACATCGACAGCCTGATCAATGGTGAGCCTGCCGATTCAATAGCCGGATTAGAATTTGCCGGTAATGGTAGTGCCTCCTCGGATTCAGTTGCCGTATTGAATAATGACAATTATCTGGCACTCATTCAGTCCGGGAAGAAGTGCATCGGTAGTCCGATATTCTTCTTCTTTGACCTCGGAACAACTAATCTGACCGATAAGTCTCAGCTTGTAAATCTCGATGAGATTGCCCGTGTCACCAAACAGTATGGGCTTACTCTGCGAGTGACCGGGGCTGCTGACAGCGAAACCGGAACCGGTGATATTAATCACCGACTCGGCAACGGCCGTGCCGATTATATCATCAGTCAGCTTCATCAACGAGGCATCAACACCTCCCTCATAACCAAAATCAACCAAGGCGGCATCGACCGTTTCAATCCCGGCGAAGCCAACCGCCACTGCAAGATAGAGCTATTTCTTACTGCCAGATAAAATTACTTTTTCATAATTGGTTACTGATTTTTCGTAATGCGAAGCAGCCCGACCGTGAGGCCGGGCTGCTTTGTTTGTTCGCCCAGCATGTATTCAGTCTAACAGGTGCAAGTCCTCGGCGCGCCCGATAGCGGGAAGTGCTCAGCCAAAGACAAGGGTGTCGGTCGCAAGGCCGAATCTGAAGGAAGTCGGCGGCAAACGTCTGGCCTGACGTACAGAAACTTGATATCAAGGCAGTCCAAGGTGGGTAAGGTTGCAAACGAAACCGAAGCCCGATAGCTATACGGAACCAAGGCTGTAAATCAAGCAGGCATAAGGCGAAAAGACTATTGAATACTTAACTGGGGAGGTCTCACGGACGCGGCGGAGATGTTTTTTTTTTCAAAGTCGACGGAGTAAAGCTTGCCGTGAGAAGTCAGCCGAGACCATAGTACCCGATGGAGATAGCATAGGGGAAGGGTCGAACCTAACCGAAGTGAACACCACAAACGCCATCAAATGAAAGGAAGAATGCAGAAAATATCGACACAGAGCGATAGCCGCCCTCCGAAGAATAGGCCGGAAGCCGAAAGCTACGAGGGGGTGCAGACTTACATGGACGTGGTGGACGGATGTCTCACAACGGAACAACCAAAGACGGAATACCCTCTTTTGGAGCGAATCCTCTCGTCGGCCAATCTGAACTCGGCATATCTGCAAGTGAAGCGCAACGGCGGAGCGGCAGGAGTTGACAAAATGGACTGCGACCGGCTGCTCGGCTATCTCATCGAGCACGGCGAGGAACTGAAAGAGCGTATTCGCCAACGGACATACCGTCCGAATCCCGTCCGTAGGGTAGAGATACCCAAGGACAACGGAGGCAAACGCCAGCTGGGAATACCCACGGTGGTAGACCGCATGTTTCAGCAGGCGATTGCCCAGGTGCTCAGTCCTATCTATGAACGACAGTTCAGCGATGGAAGTTACGGCTTCCGCCCCAGACGAGGAGGCAAGAAAGCGCTGATAACAGCGACAAAGATAGTGGAACGAGGCTATCATTATGCAGTTGACATAGACCTTGAACGCTTTTTTGACACGGTTAATCACGCCAAGCTGATAGAGATACTGCAACGAACAATCAAGGACGATGCGGTCATCTCGCTCATCCACCGCTATCTCAACGCAGGGATTATGAAAGGCGGCAAATACGAACCGAGCGAAGAGGGAACGCCGCAAGGAGGCCCTTTAAGCCCACTGCTTGCCAACATCATGCTCAATGAACTGGACAAAGAACTTGAAAAACGCGGACATCCGTTCGTGCGCTATGCCGACGACGGCCTAATCTTCTGTCGGAGCAAACGGGCGGCCGAACGTGTCAGAGAGAGTATCGCCAAGTTCATAGAGGGGCGCCTCAAACTCAAAGTCAACCGCGAAAAGACCGAAGCTGCCTATATCGGCAGGCTTAAATTCCTTGGCTACGGCTTCTATGTCCGCAACGGAAAATGCCGTCTGCGGCTGCATAAGAAGAGCGAAGCCAAACTGCGCCGCCGCCTCAAAGCCATTACTTCGAGAAGCAATGGAATGGGGTATGCCAGGCGCAAAACTGTCCTTCGGGAATACCTCCGAGGATGGACGGAATATTACAGTCTGGCCGATATGGGAAGCAAAGTCAAGGAGATAGACCAATGGTTGCGCCGTCGCATCCGTATGTGTATATGGAAATCGTGGAAACGTGTCAGAACGCGCGTCCACAATCTGATACGCTGCGGTATAGACAAACACAAAGCCTACGAATGGGGCAACACGAGCAAGGGATACTGGCGCATAGCCGACAGTTGGATACTGACGCGGGCACTACCTACGGACAAACTCCACGCAGCCGGCTATGACTGGATAGGTTGTTATTATACAGCATCGAAGCTGCCGAAAGGTTAGGAACCGCCGTATGCCGAACGGCACGTACGGTGGTGTGAGAGGTCGGTAAACACGAAAGCAGGAGATAAACACCTGCGATTAGTGTTTACCTCCTACTCGATCGTTACCCTTTGTGGGATTGTCAATCCCAGTCGTTAAGGTTGGCTATATAAGCGTCAACCGATTCATCATCGAATAACTCCGGTGATTAGAAAGATTTATGTCTTTATCGTTTCTTGGTATATTTCGATTTGACGATATTATATGACCTTCTGACGAGATCGTAGATTTCTCGGTCAGAAACGTCGCCGTGAAGGTTGAGCTGAATCCAATGCCGTTCACTCATGTTTCTATGGCTACTGACTGATAAACGAGTCATCTTCAGTTCTTCGATTACATCGGGAACAGCCTTGACCGTCACTGAGGTAAAATCGTCCATATCGGTCATGCAAAACATGTGGTCAAGGATATAGAACACAAGGACAGAGTCAAAGCGTCTGGCAAACCTCCCGAAAGGTGTCTTCTCAGTCACACCCTCCATCGAAAGGCAATAGTCTCTCAGTTCCTCGATATTCATTATTATACCTCCTTTATTTCAGGATTGATTTCAATAAGCTGTGCAATGAATTTATCGCGATTATTGGGCGAGATTTCCAATGGCGCATAGCTTTTCCATACAGTGCGGTCAATAAAACTTATGGATACTCGCAGATGAGACATTCCAGCTGTCGCAAGATATCCGGTTGTCTTCTTTACATCCTTGATATTTAAGATGGGCAACCGCATGGGTCTGAAAAACTGATATATTACCAAATCTTTATCATCAATCTCATACCAACATCCGAACATGAGCCACGCATACAACAATGTCGTCAGTCCGCTAACGAAAACTATATACCACCATGACATTCCGATAGCTGACAGCCATATAATACCGAGGAATCCGATTGTAACAAGCCAGACCCACCAGTCAATTTTTGAACGATAAACAGCCTTTTTTACACTCATTTCGTTTCGTTTAGCCGCTCCTTCAGCTTGGTGTTGCGTTTGGAAACGGTCTGGTTTCTTATGGCGTATGCGAGGGCTTTTGTTGTGCCGACGAGTACGCATATTTTCTTCGCTCGGGTTATGCCGGTATAGATGAGGTTGCGCTGGAGCATGACAAAATGTTTCATCGTCACTGGCATCACGACCACCGGGAGCTCGGATCCTTGGCTCTTGTGGATTGTAATGGCGTATGCCTGTACAATCTCGTCAAGTTCAGTTATATCATATTCGACAGGGCGGTTGTCGAAATTAACGGTCAGAGTACGCTCATTCGTATCTACTGCGGTTATATATCCGATGTCGCCGTTGAACACGTTCTTGTCGTAGTTATTGCGGATCTGCATCACTTTGTCACCCTGACGGAAAGTGTAGCCGCCGCGAGTCAGTGACGGACCTGTCGGGTTGAGGGCATTTTGCAGTTCTATATTGAGATTACCGGCGCCCACCGTGCCGCGTTGCATCGGCGTCAGCACTTGTATCTCTTTCGGCGGGAAACCGTATTTCTTAGGCAATCGGTCGCGCACAAGTCCGATAATGAGCTGGACCATTTCGTCGGCATCCTCCTGATTTATGAAGAAGAAGTCTGTGTCAAGACCGTTTTTTATATTCGGGAACTGTCCGGCGTTTATGGCGTGGGCGTTCATCACAATCCGGCTCGACTGAGCCTGACGGAAAATGCGTGTCAGCCTTACAACCGGAATCTGCCGCGAGTCGATGATGTCGCGCAACACATTACCTGCTCCGACGCTCGGCAACTGGTCGATGTCGCCAACGAGAATCAGGCGCATATTCGATGGAATGGCTTTCATCAGATTGTAAAACAGCAAAATGTCAATCATTGAACATTCATCAACAATCAGTGCGTCACCCTCCAGCGGATTCTCTTCATTGCGTTTGTATCCGTCCATCGGATTGTATTCCAGAAGACGGTGTATTGTCTTGGCCTCCATTCCGGTTGCCTCGGTCATTCGCTTGGCGGCGCGACCTGTGGGGGCAGCGAGAAGAATACTCATGCGCCGGGCGTTGAAAGCGGAGATTATTCCCTGTGTGGTGGTTGTCTTGCCAGTGCCGGGACCGCCGGTCAATACCATCACCTTTGAATCGAGAGCTTTCTGAATTGCCGACTGCTGCACCTCGTCATAGACGATTCCGCCGGATTTTGCGCTATACTCAGCTTCCGGTTCTGCGGCAATATCTGAATTGAAAAGTGAGTTATCGGAGAGAAGCGACTGCAACCGTTTTGCCGAACCGTTCTCGGCATAGTAGAACGGTGGCAGATAGATCACATCGTTGTCGGCAATAACATCCTTTGCCTCCATCATCGAGGCGAGAGCCTGCCGCACGGCAGTTTCCTCCGCCTCCAACAGTTTGACGGCGGCTTCGACCAACTGTTCCGGCTCGGCATATACATGACCTTCCTCGGCAAGCTCGTTGAGAGTGTAAAGTATTCCGCTACGGCAACGGCGAGGGTCATTCTTCTCATAACCCATCTTGGAGGCTATGCTGTCGGCGGTCTTGAAGCCGATACCCCAGATGTCATCGGCAAGCTGATAGGGATTATCCTTGACCTTGGCGATGGACTCCTTTTCATACTTGCGGTAAATCTTGGCGGCGAATGCGGTGCTGACCCCATGACCTTGCAAGAACACCATTACCTCCTTAATATCTTTCTGTTTCTCCCAGCTCTCGCGGATTTTCTCCATCCGTTTCTTCCCGAGACGTGGCACTTCAAGCAATCTCTCGATGTCGTTTTCGATTACATCGATAGTCTCCAGCCCGAAGCGGCTGACTATCGCCTTTGCGTATGCAGGTCCGATACCCTTGACCAGACCGCTGCCGAGGTATTTCTCTATACCATAAAGCGTGGCAGGCATCACCTCAGTCCATGACTGAGCCACAAACTGCTGACCATATTTCGAGTCAACACGCCAGTCTCCGTCAACGAGAAGGACACTGCCTACGGGTACATCAAGCAAGGAGCCGGTAATGGTCACGAGATTGTCATATCCCTTTACCTTGACTTTCATCACCGACCAGCCGTTTTCCTGATTCTGGTAAGTGATATGCTCGACGACGCACCGTAGTTTAACCATTATATTTTATGTGCCGTGATTATGGTGTTGCTTTTAGCATTGACTGTTACGCGTACATGTCCGGCGGTCACATACCAGTTTTTGCCTTTACGTTCAAACTTGGCAAAATCTTCAAGAATGAAACTACGGCAAAAATTCACAGCGTCAATAGAGTCCGGCAAATCCAAATTCCGCCTGATACGCTCGACTCCTAAAGGTGTCGTATGTAAATCTGTTATGCTGAACGGATATTCTTCATTCATTTTTTTCAATCCCAGTCGTCAAGAGATTCAACATATCGGTCAACATCAAGAATCGTAATATACTTACTGCGTTTTCCCTGACATTCAACGCAGTTGCAGGTGTTTGATTGAATATGGATGTTTTCGACCTTGGACTGCTCCTCTTCGTTTTCTTCTTCCATAATCACTTTGCGACTTCGTCCTTGAAGGAGTTGGCGGGTTTGAAAGACGGAATGTTGTGAGCAGGGATGATGAGCGTAGTATTCTTACTGATATTACGGGCTGTTTTCTCGGCTCTCTGTTTGACGGTGAATGAACCGAAGCCACGGAGATATACGTTTTCCCCATGAGCGAGGCTGTCCTTAACCACAGTCATGAACTGCTCAACGATAGTGAGCACAGAGGCTTTGTCGATACCAGTTGTCTTAGCTATCTCGCTAACTATATCTGCTTTAGTCATATTGTCTGTATTATTATGAATTTGATAAGTTTTCCGAACACAAAATTACTAAAAATCGGGTAATTATTGAAATGCGATGATTCTCTCAGCGTCAATCAAAAGATTGAGTCTATGGTGACAAAAGGTATGTGAATTACAGCCGTTTTGTCATTGTAGTGAGATTTGTTATAATATTGAGGCATCTATACGACATTATGGTTCTGTTTGATTAAATTAGCAACCTCTGGTGTCAGTCCGGCAGTTCCGGCGTGTTCTGCAAAGTTTTCAACAGCTGCATGGGCTGCCTCCATGAGCTTGTCACCTCTCTTAATATCAAATGATGTTGCGAGTCTGAGCAAGTCATCGGTCGTTATATCGTGGTCTTTGCCATTGAGAGTCAAACAGTGTCGGTTTACATAGGACGGTGCTGAAGGGTCGATCGTAAAAGTGAAATCGTATGCTGGAGCAAGACGCCACCGACCGTCACAATCCATTATGAAACTGAAGTTCTTGTTGTGGTCATCGACATTGGCTGCCATAAAATTCAAGACCGTCTGCAGGAATAACTGCTTCAAATCATCCTGAGGCAGTTCCAACCTACGTGCAACCGTAAACAAATCCTCGTAAGTTGTCGAGTAAGGATTCATGGCTGCAAGCGTCTGAACATGCAGTTTCTCGGTTCCATAGCGGTCGAACCTCTCTGTCAGGAAATGTACGGAATCTTTGCCCACAAGCAAGCGTGATGGCATCATGCGTAAGCCTGCCTGTTGCGCCATAAGGTAATAAGCATACTCGATACGGGTTGTAGGCAAATCAATATACTCATCAAACTTGATAATCATTGGCGTAAAGCCGGGAAGTTCCGTGGCGACCTGGCCCGAGTAACACTCTCCCGATTCGACATTGACATTGATGAGTGCTTTGGGCCTCCGGCCTCCGGCCGAAGTTCCTATTCTGAAAAGGCTTTCCACTATCAAATCAGGACTCAACTGCGTCTTAAAGTCCTTGGCTTGTTTCAGGACGGACTGGGCGAGGTCTGACAGTTGATCAATCTCAACCTTGAATGATGTCTCCATCTCGGCAGATGTCGGAGGTACAA
This sequence comes from uncultured Muribaculaceae bacterium, assembly GCA_910584055.1. Classification (GTDB taxonomy): domain Bacteria; phylum Bacteroidota; class Bacteroidia; order Bacteroidales; family Muribaculaceae; genus Lepagella. Next base: position 25,884 of record CAJTZS010000034.1, read on the forward strand.
ATTCCAAAGCCCCCATACCCCGACGCCCTATGTAAGCCAGACGGTCGAGTGCCGTGAGATTCTTCATGCTGATATTATGTGCTTTGGCCCATTGGCTGAATACCAAATGTCCCCAGTTATCAGGCATGGAATCGGCGATAAAAGACGGCAGACCTCCGAACAATCTATCCTTTTCGGGGTAAACAGGCATACCCTTCTGCGCCACCACTCCTTTTATAGATGCCCTAAGAGGTGCGATGTCAAGCCCGGAACGGACAAAATCCGGGTCAAAGTAAAAACAAATCTGACGATTGCGTCCGGTACCTGTCTCAATAAGAGTACCGACCGTTTTGCCCCACAAAATAACATTAATCGACGGAATCATGGCGACGGACTCTTTTGGGTATTAATTTATTTATTTCACGTAAAGCCATAGGTGGCACAGGTAGTTCCGGAAGCACTTCGGCCATATGCGATTCCATACCCACTTGCCGCAGCAGTGAGATGAAATTGCTCAGTGAGATGTTGGGATGCTTCCCCTGCTCGAAACGGCATATGGTCGTGTAGCTGACACCTGACTTCTCAGCTAATTCGCGTTGACTCATTCGCGCAGCCAGACGATATTCCTTCATCCGCTTAGCAAGCAGTTGAAGAATATCATTGTTGGATGTATAACCTTCGTCCATTAGATTTTGTTATATGGGTACTTACTATGCAAAAGTAGATATAAATATCCATATATGCAAATATATTTCTTGTTATTAAGAGGCTGTAAGAGACTGTAAATTCTTTTATTCGGTAGTTTGGCAGACTTTTATTCGGTAGTTTGGCGCAATTTTACTCGTGTAGTCGCTTAAAAAATCTTCTAAACAAGAACACGCTCCGTAGATTTCTATATGCTACGAAGCGTGTTAGATTGGAGGTAAATATGAAAGGTTACGGTCGAAAGAACAGTTCCAATTCCATCCACCGACGACGGTAGAGACCGGGATGCCGACGACCTTTGTATTTCGAGAACGAGGTGTATTCGTGATGGATGTCACGGTTCCCGGATTTCAGCTTTTTGAGGAGCGTACTGTTCTGGATGCGACCGCTGCCGACATTGTAGGCGAGACAGGCAAGCAACAGACTGTCCGCACCGTAGCCACGATAATAGGCGCAGAGCCGAGACAAATCTTTTCTCAGTATCCGGTCTGCTTCCGCATGGGTGTATTGCCGTTTTCGATAGTTCTCGCCCTTCTGAACCACATGACCGTAGGCTATTGTCGGCCAATGCTTTGGTTTGTGGAGTGTTTCGTAATGCCGGATCAGTACACACGCACGTTCAAAAGGAGGCAACGCCATCAGGTTTGCCTTGCGGTAGTCGGAAATTGAGGTGGCGTTAGCTGTCATTGCAGACAGCAACACCACCATAATCATAAGCCACTTCTTCATCGGCGGCAACCTCTTGGCAGTTCCATCGCTGCAATCTCTTCCTCTTCCCGGTTCTCGACTTTTGGCGTCTCCTTGAAAGGCACTTCTTCGGGAACCAAAGTCGGGTCGAATACGGCCTGCTCCTCAGAATAAGGCTGGACGGTCTGCCCGTTCTCAAGCTGCTGGCTCACTTCCTGCATCCGATAGTTGATGACCGCCGTGGCTTTCTTGACATCCGACATGACGGTGCGGATGAAATCCGGGGATTCTTCAAGTTCTTTAAGCCATGACTTGAGATAGGCGGCGGAATCACCCTTTACATGTTTTTGTACGCCGTTCTGCTGACATATAAGTGCAGAGCCGAGTTCGGCCACCAGTTCCTCACGGGCATAATTATCATCACCGAAAGTACAGGCTTTCAGACGGCCGAGACGGGAGGATGCTCCGGTCGAATGGGTCATCTCATGTAGAAGTGTTCCATAGAAGCTCTCGCCGTCAACAAACTGCTCTTTCGTTGGAACAACGATATGATCCTTTGACACCGAATAGTAAGCCCTGTCCTGTTGCTCCGGCCTGATGGGACACACCCAGGCATCGTTCTCAATCATCGCATCAATAACCGGGAATGAGAAAACATCTCCCTTCTGTTCTGGGAGCTTAACGACGCATTGTTCCTCCAGCTTCGCATACAGTTCCGGACGGACTTGCTGCAGGTTTGTCTGCGCTACATTGAACACATTGAAAACCTGATTCTTGGGATAGACATTATACTGTTTCTTCTCATCATTGGAGAGTTTCTTGTAATCTTCCCACGGAATCCTTTCCTTAGTATCCTTGTCAATGACCGTGAAAGTAGTGAGAAAGACAGGAAAGGACTTTTCTCCCTTCAGGACATGAACGGCCTCGCGTTCCTCCGAGCCTTTCTGCTGGGGATTTAGATCTCGCTGGATGCTGTTGAAGGTACACCAGACAGGTAGTCTGTAACCCTCTTTCTCGGCATGGAGCATAAGCATGAGTGCATTGCCTCCGTTGTAACGGCGACCGTGCAGGTTGCGGGGCCATACAAGCGCACCTTCGGTGAACCAGGGCTTCTCCCAGTCATGGTCGATTGACTTGATTTTGTCAATCATCAGCTCCGTGAAGCGGTCAAGTGCCCTGTCTTCCGCAGATGGAGTATTAGAGTTTTGGGAATAACGTGCCATCAGAACGGAGTCTTGACGTATTCTTTCATCTCAACGGCCTTGCAGCTAAGGTCAAGATTTCCGTTGAATGTCGAAATGCGCAGCTCCCCCTTTGCCTCAATCTTCGCCTTGGGTACTATGAAAGACGGAATGGCCTCGTTGAACGACACAAAGCGCACGAATACCGAGAAGAAATCTTCGCCCACTTTATCTGTCGAATAGGCCGAGAAGCGCAGGTATCGGTTCCCTTTCTTGTCGGTAGGAGTCTTTATGTCCTTGCATACGACACCACGGAACTCAATTTCCCCGGCGATGCCTGATTCCGCCACAGGATCCATTTCGATGTTGCCTGCAGATAGATTGAAATAGGTTTTCTTCTCAGGCGCACCTTTGATCTTCAGCACACCTTCGATTGAGACACGACGCCCCTGAGTGAGTGCCGCGACATCGGCGTTCTCGGCTGCCACACTGATATTGACCGGCACAGCATCGCCTTTGGTAGATGGCACGTCCACCGACAGGCCAAAAGCCACGAAGCTCTTGCCTTCGGAGGTCTGTTTCACACTTGCGCTACGGTTGATGATACCGCATACTTTTACATTGCATTTAATCATATACTTGAATGATTGGTTAGTTGGTTATGAATTAGTTGATTGGTCTGTCAGTCCCTTGAAATGAGCCTGACATAGAAGATGCAGGCTATTGATGTTTTCACAGCCTCAAAAGCCGAGAATACGACAGCCCACACCAACCCTAAATGAGAGTAAATCACGAGAGTGATGTAGCACAATATCAGCAGCATCACAACGAGAGCCGTATAGAGGATAATACTTCTCATCTCTGCAGTCCCTGATTCTGGTCGTTGCCCATCTGTCGGTCGAAATTCTGTGACATCTGATTGGCGACAACGATATTGTTGATAATACCGGCTATGCGTCCCTGTTTTGCCTCGTTGCCAAGATTCGCGTCGTTAAGTGCCGCTGAAAGCCTTGTCATTTCAGCATTGGTCAGCTCATGGTTGAACGAGCCTCTGTCATCGGTGATTGACAGAATAGGGTTCTGCCCCTCTCGGATAGCCAGGTTGCAGGCTTTCAGACCGGGAGTCAATGAACTGAGGTCTATCTGACGGTTTACAGCCGCATCGGTAGCGAGTGCCATGGCTTCCTCCCTGTCTTTAGCGTCAATCTGCACTGCAAGAGCCATAAGCGATGTGAACATTGTGATTGCCATTTCCATGACCGGGTCATTTGACGGCAGATTTACACCGCTATCCTCCGAAGAAAGGAGTTTCTTCATCCAGCCGTCGGGTGTCATTTCCTCTTCAAAGGTCTCACTGATTGCCATATCCTCTCCGGGAGTATCCTGCTGATGGGTTGGGTCGGCATATTTTGCGAGTAGATTATTTCCGTTGTGCATGGCAGTGACCGCTATGTTCCCTTTGGCGGCAATCTCCGCGAGGTATGCGGCAGGATCGATGTCCCGTTTAGTTCCGTCGGCACCTATCAGTTTTACTCCGAAATGAAGATGCTCCCCTGTAGTTCTTGTTCCGGTGTTGCCGGAAACACCGATTTTAGTTCCGGCGTTGACGGTATCACCGGCCTTGACAGCTATCTCCGACAAGTGCATATAGGTTGTCTGATACTTGGAGCCGTCCGGTCGGCCATACTCCAAGGTCACGCTCTTGCCGCCGCCGGTGTTGACATTGTGATTGACACTGACAACGCGGCCGTTATCCTCGGTGGCAAGAAGGCTGTCACCCTTACACTGAATATCCACACCCTTGTGGAACTGCGTCTGACCCGGATTCATAGGGTCTTTGCGATTGCCATAAGGAGAGGTTACAAGCATGAACTCGTCTCGCTTGACCGGGAACGAATAATGGCCTGACTGCCCGGCAGATGTCTGAATATCAAAAGTCGGTGTAAGCGGGCCTCGCTCCACAGCCATGCGGTCATATTTTGTCAAGTCCATTCTCTCGATTACGGAGATAAGGCTTGAGGCATATTGCTTGGACGATGCGTACCCCGCCTTCTGCAAGCCGTTGCACCACCCTCGGTAATCATCCTGAGCGAGAGCGAAACATGCCGAATATCGGCTGTTGTTCTTGAGAATCAGCGAATGATGCTCATAACTGTCGCCGACGGTCGCATACTTGCAGAATTTCTCGTTGGGCCTGTCATCGGTATAGAGTCCGTACTGACCTCCGGCGTCAAGCCAGGATTTACCGGCCTTGATACCGAAATGGTTGTTGCACTCACGCGATAACTGGCTGCGCCCGTTGGCACTCTCAAGAATACCCTGGGCGAGCGTCACCGATGCCGGGACACCATATTTGCGTTGCTGCTCGATGGCATACTCCGCATACTGCTCTACATATTGCTGTGATACGCTTGCCATAGTTATCTCCCTCTGTGAACGGTTTGCGTTTCTTCCACTTCCTCGGTTCTTTCGACCTCGACGCTCTCGACTTCCGGCTCCGGCTTGACAACCTCGGATGCCGCAGCCTCACTTCTTGAAACATTTGCTCCGAGAATATCGGCGAACACCTTTGCAGCAAGCGAGGTCTTGTACTCAGCCATATCCTCGGCGACGAACATCCTGTTCCACTGGTCGCGGCTGATCTCGCGGGGCTTCACGTTCTCGACCCCTTCGATTTTTGGAGCGCACATGATCTTGTCCTCCTTTGTCTTATAGACATTCACACGGGTGATACGGGAGACATCAACTCCTTCGGGAATGTCGTTGAAGATGTTGAAACGGAGGGATGGATTGGTTCTGACAAGCTCATAGTATTTCTGCCCGAGTTCCATACGGAGCCGGTCAGCTTCCGACTGATGACCCTGTCGTAGCGTTGAGAAAAAGCGGTTGACATCCTCCTTTTCAGGATAAATGCAGAACGATTCGCCGTCTTTCGGTTTGATGTAGAAAGCCCAACGTGCATTGTCATCCTTGAGCATCTGAACCCGATCAAACAGCACGCTGTTCGCAGCCTCGACAGCTCCGGACACATCAATCCGGGCAACTTCGGTGAGCTTGCCTCCCTTATAGGACATCTCATGGACTGTTCTCCCTTCATAGAAGCCGTCATCGGCACTGAGTGACAGTTTGCCGTCATTGTTATAGAACCGCACATAAGTGGCACCATCTTTTTTCAAGGCGGCTTCTATACGGGCAAGAGGGAACCCTTTGAGCGCGAAGTTAGTAAGTGTCACGTTGGCATCGGCACGTTCCTTGGCAGTCATAACCTCGTCGGGAGTCACACGGAACAGCTTACGGTTTCCGTCCGGCAGATTCACATATCCTCCAGCCATCGCACCACCCGGAAGCATCACGTCATAGACACCACGGGAACCTTTTACAACCACCATTGAACGGTCAGCCTCGTTGGGAATCCGGCGTATCATGTCGTTGATAAGGTAATGATTCGACTTGGAGTTCCATACCTCCGGCAGATATTCCATGCAGAGACGGTTGATTGAATCTGCGTTTTTAAGAGCCTCGCCGTAGGCCAGTTCCACCTGCTCCTTATCATCGGAACCTGTCAGGGCCATTGCTTTCTCCAGCTCTTTGTTATAGTAAGTCAGGTCAAATTTTTCAAGAAACTCACGTTTTTCCTCCGGCGAAGTGAAGTTGCGGTCGTCAATCTTCATGCCGCCGTGACGGAGTATGTCACAGAGGATGACGGCCTCGTGGCTGTCAACCTGCGGCTTCTGTTTCTGCTGGAGTTCGTCAATCCTTGCCTGTGTGCGGAAACGGGCATATTCGATTTTCTCTCCCTGTTCTGCCTTGCGTATTACATCAAGTGCATTGTTGACATCCGCTTCCAGAGCGTCGATCATACAGGGATTCTCCTGAAGCTCCCGTGTCCAGTTGTCTATCAGGGAGATATTCTGAGGACTGACCTTTGCCGGAAGTCCGAGTTCGTTCATCTTTATGGCGGAAGCCACTTCCACAACAAGTCGCTCGTAGCGGTCGGCGTAGTCGCCAGGGGCATGGCCGCCCTTCATCACCATTCCCTCGCGCGCGAGACGCTGCTGATGTCCTGTGGAAGATACAATCTGCCGCATGAGTTCCTGCACATATTCAGGATATTCGGCATATTTCTTCTGGTCAGGCATATATACTGCGTCCTTTTCGGTGTCGTAATGAGCCGATTCGGAAGCCTCCCGGCGTATGGGTACCAGATAATCCTTCATCTGCTTGATGAAGCTGTTGACGGATGCCCGGAGCTGGCGTTCCTCCGCCTTCAGATTGCCGCGCTCGTTGGCGGAGCCGAAGCGGTCGAGCACGGAACGGTACTTGTCCTCGTCAGCATGAGGCATCACGGTCTGGTCAAGGTTGAAAAGCATACGGATCTGCCGCTGCTGTACGCCCTTATATTCCGACTGCTGCTCCTGAGTGAGCTTCTTATAGTCGCCGGCACTGATGACATCCTTCGGGTCGTGCTTGTTTACATAGAGATCCCAGGCATACCAGTTGAACGGCGTGCCTTTCTCCTTGCCGATGACCGGGATTCCTGCGGCTTTTGCCGTGTGGAAGAACACATATTGCGACGAGGCATAATCCTCGCGGTCAGCGTTGAGCTGCAGGACGAGCGCGTTAAAGGGGCTTACCATAGGGCCTCGGGGATAGATGCGCGGGGCCATCATTCCGGCATGGTTGAGCCATTGGCCGCCGTTGCCCTTGGCATTGGTGAGGGCTTCGTTGATTAACTGTACCTGACGGACTGCCGCCTTCTCTTCCTGTGGGGATTTTTCTTTCATATTATTCTGTTTCGCTTATTATCTGATTTGTCTGGTCTGTGATTGATTCTCCTGGGTGACGGCACGGTAGTTCTCCTGTGCGAGCTGGCTGTTGGCGTCATGTCTTGCAAGGACTGTGTTGGCAAGAGTGTTCAGCGGCAAAGCTCCTGACTGATATGCAGCCACCACGTTGTCGGGAAGCATTATCGAGCATGGAGTGCGATCGATATTGGCGACAAGGCAGTTGCCGTTGATGACGGGACCGGTTATCCTCGGATTGAATTCCTGATCTTCATACTGCTTGAATCGCGGCCCATTCGGATTATTATGCCGTTCTATGCTTTCATGTCCGGCCCTGTTGACGAGGTTCAGGCCACCCATACCGATGAGAACCATCTTCAGAATGGGATTCTTTACAAAGAGTCCGGCGACCACGGATGCCATCGGTATCAGGTTATTACGGAGATGCAGGCTCTGGGTCTTGCCGGTCATCATGCCCACAAGGATGTCTGGCATCATGGCTATGACATAACCGAGGTTATGGCCGATGTCCCCGAGACCGTTGAAACCGAGGTCTGCCATAAGCGAACTCCATCCGGCTTGGTTGGCTTCCTGCTCCTGACGGATATTGTCATCGTCATCAGTCGCATCACTCACTTGTGGATTCTGCTCCATCTGTTGTTCTGTTTGAGGGTTGCCTGAACGTGCCGCCAACTGAGCTTCTGCCGTTCTTGTAGGCGTTGTATTGTTAGCACTCGGGGCTTCTTGATTCTGAGGTGCCTGGGCTGCATTTTGCGCCGCTTCTTCAAACGATTTCTTGACATTTCCTACTGCTGTAATAATGGGTGAAGCAAATGCTTTGGCCCCACGGCTTATGAAGCCGCCTAAAGAAAAAGTCCCTACCGGCCTTTTGAGATTGCTGTTTATTCTTGTGACGCCTTCACACCTCTCGGCATCAAGCCAGCCGGCCTGTGCCTTGATAGTGTCAAACACATTCTCTTTTTCACCGGAACCGAACACCCCTTGACTGATACACTGCTCTATGGTTATGCTGTTGTCTTTGTCCTTGGAATCCATATAGGCCTCCACTCCGGCAAAAACAACTTCCACTCCGGCGAGCTTCGCAAGGTTGGCCCACGAGCCGCAGCCCATTGTCGCCACAGTGTCTATGGCGAATGAGGCGGCTTTCGCACCTCCCCATTCCCAGCCGTTTGCCTTGTATCTGGCTTCGGCTTCCTTGGCTATCTTTGCCTCAAGCGGGGACCTGTTCAGCGTATATGGAAGCCCGAACAGGCTTTCACCTGCGGCCTTCCTGATGATGTATTCGGCTGTCGATTTGGGTGTCTCCTTATCTATGAGCCGGTCAACCATCGTCTGTTGCAGGCGGTAATCCATATATGCGGCGGCAAGGTCACAACCGATCTGCTTAGATGCTTTGTCGTAGCGTTCACGGCCGATTGATGACACCATCGCACTACGCCATGATATAGTCAGGGCGACAATATCATGGGAAAGCTCCTTGTCATTGACCACGGCTTCCTTGCACATCACAAGATAGTCCTCAGTGGTCTTGCTGTTCCATTCGCCGGTGGCTTTCAGGATTTGTGAAGAAGTGTCTATACCGGGGGCACAGCGTCCGGCGTCAGCGAGTGAAGACAGAATCCCGCCGAAGCTCGTGTTCCATTCCGCACGCTCCTGACCCTGCTTTTTTATGAGGTCTCGGCGCACATCGTCCATCACTCCCGCTACATTGGCATCAAGATACCGGCCGAGGCAGTATTCCACCTCGACAAGTGCATCCATATTCTTAGGTTCGGCCATGTTATACGCTCTGTTTTAGAAGTTGTTCTCTGGTCTGGTTGATTGCATTATGATAGGCTTCCATCTGTGACGGGAAATACTCTTCAAGCCATTCATCCTTGCCGATAAGGTCACGAATGAAGTTGACGGCTATCTGACGCTCTATCTCGATGGCTGCCTCGCCACTTTCGGAATTGTTGAACCATGCTTTGGTAAACCACCGTATCCCGAAACGGTCGGGATAGACGCTCACCATTCTCGGGATGTCGAAACTCTGTATGTCGATATCCCAGTCGGCAAGCGAGTCTATCATGCCCTGGCTCAGTACGGCTGACTCATGGACTTTTTTTTTAAGCCGTCGGCAAGTGTCGAGAGATAGATCTGCTGGCGGATGGCGAGATAGTTAAGGAAGTCACCGATGAGCAGGTTCTGCGCCTTGCACGCCAACGGTACCGACGATTCATCAAGTCCGCCCGGATTGCCGAGATGCGGGATGGTGCGGAAGAAAAACTGTCTGACAGCGGCCCATGAGAATATGTTTCTCAATGACATCTCCGTCTGCGTGGGCAGCAGATAGTCTCCGTTGGCAAGGTCGGTCAGATATGACGGGTACCACCGGAGCATGAGTCTCTCAATTTCCTCACGGTCTTCGTCATAATCTGTCGGCACATCCATGTCGATGGTCTCGAAGTCGGGTGTGGCAATCTTTCCGGTCTGGAGAAGCATCTTGATGTTGCCGTAGATCATCGTCAGGAACTCCATCGGATTTATCTCCTCGTCCTGATATTTCACTTCAATGTGAAGCGAGTCGCCGGCCATTCCTACGACCGTCCCTGCCTTGACTTTCTGGTCAACCTGCGCGAAGCGGGTCTTGAGGCAGGAATAAGTTACAAGGTAGTCGCCATGCTGTAGCATCAGCATTGCGCCATTACGGTCGTTCATAGCGCCACATACCTGTCCGTCTGCAACTGCGGCTATCAGGAAGTTGCGGGTTCTGAAATCAACACCGTGGTTGAATATGCCTTCGGGATTCTCCCCGTATGGCTTGATAATCTCCACTCGTCCCTTCTTTTCCTCAAAGGGCATGGAGTATCCTGATTTGGAATACAGGTTTGAATTCTGGTTATAGTTCATGTTCAATAGTTTATCTTCTGATTACCGGTCTTTGTGGCTGTTCCTGACGTGCTTCGGGAGCATCCTGTCCCCGGTCGTTCTGTCTCTGCGGTTGCTGTTGCACCACGCGCGAGTTGTTGCCTATGAGCAGCATACCGAGCAGTGCGCCGGCAATCTTGCCGAGCCAGCCGAAGCGTCCGAATATCAGCAGCGCCGAGGCAACGAGACCGAGCATGGACATCATCGACACCTTGCCGTTGAAAATATTGCTGAACAGGTTGCCGAACATGTTGGCTCCGTTGCCGGAGGTGAGGTTGCAGAAGAACTGGCCTATGCCTCCCCAGGAGGATGCCGTGTTGTTGACATTGTTGACGGCATCGGTCACACCGCCGATGGCTTCACGGGCAGCCCCGATGGTATCGCCGACGGCTCCGACGGTACCATGAACCGTGTCCTTTACGGCGGCATTGGTTTCCTCGCCGAGAACCGTTTCTCCCACGGTCTGCATCACGGGCTTGTCGTTTATGAGTGCCTCCCAGCCGACATAGCCCACACCGGCCCCGACAGTTGCGGTCTTGATGGCTCTGCCTGTCCCTGCAAGTGTGCGCTGGGGGTGTACGATCGGAGCCGACACCCATTTCAATACTGAACTCCATTTACCCATTGTTATCTGGTTTCCTTTGGTTTGACTGTAATAATTGTTGAATCTCTTAACGCCGGCTCAAACGGTTCTATCGGCCTCACTATCAGGGAATCCTTTATCCACGGCTTCGGATGTTTTATCCACGGGCCTATGATCCACTGGTTATTGCCGTTGCCTGAACCGCTGCCTCCGCTGCCCGGATTGATGCTGACCCTGCCGTTCTGTCGCCACCGGCGGAAAGCGGCGTCCGTGATGCTCCCTTTGTCGATAGGGTCACGGGCCTTGTTGTCAAGTTCAAGCCACACATCGTTGAGCGAGGTGTATTTTACGGCTCTTGCCAGACGGGACAGCTTGCGGTTCATCTGTTTCAGTTTCGGGCGTATTCCGAAAACTATCTCCACACGCTGCTTCTCGGTCATCTTGATGTCGGAGAGGCATACCTGCCGGATGTCGTTGACTATATCCACCGATGTCATGATCAGTTCCTTGTATATGGTGTTTCTCTTGGGAGTGAGTGCCACAGCCAGTGCATTTGTCGGCGACTGTCTCAACTGCCGGGTCAACTGCCCGAAGTTTTCTGTCAGCCGACCGACTTCATGATAGAATCCGTATATCTGTGCCGCATACACGATGATATCATTGAAACGGTCGAGATACTCGTTGTACTTCCTTTGCAGGTCGGTTGTCGCTTCTACTTCCTCCTTTGTCCAGATATGACCCGTGGTCATCAGCAGCATCGCCGATTCCTGACTTTTCAGGGCTTTCTTCGCCTTGTCGTCATAGAGAAGTATCATTCCGGCGAGTGTCGGGTCAACCTGAGCCGAAACATTGAAAGCCGATAGGATTATGAGAGCGAAAAGGATGACTTTCTTCATGGATGTATAGACTGTGCCACTCGTTTCCAGCGGGCTTTCGCCTGTCGTGCTATCGTTGCGTTGTCGCGGTCAATCATTCCGGCTGTCGCATTCGCCCATACATCGTTGAAGGTGTAATACCGTATGCTCAGGGTAAGTCTCTGCAGTTTCTTGTGGAAGCTGTGCAGCCTGTCGTTCAATGCCCAGAGGGTCTGGCTCCGTTCCTCGCCGGTAAGCATATTCTTCACGCCACCCTCGGCGACGGCGTTCTTGAGCAATGTATATACCGACACCATTTCGGTTGCGGTCTCGATATAAAGGTTGTTCATGCTCATGGATGCCACTATGCCCTGCGGATTGTCGCCGATTGCCTTTTTCAGTTTTGTGAGGGAAATGAAGATGCGCACTCCTTCGTTGTAGAGGGATGTTGATGCCTTGAGGCTCGATGCGTAACCGTCAACTTTCTGGAGATAATTGCTGTACTGCTTCTCCCATTCATGAATCTTGGTGAACTCGGCTGCGATGATGTTCTGCAAGGCTGCTGTCGAGAGCTGGTTCTCGGTCTCTTTCTTGACCTGACCGTTGATCGCCTCGTTACCCTCCGCAAGTGCGGCCCACTCCAAAGGGTTGGCGACAACGATGCTCTGGGCACCTGCCTCAAATGAGGCAAGACCCAGCGCTATGGCAAGTATGGATTTAGCGATTGGTAATCTCATAAATTCCTTTTCTTCGTTTGTTGTATTCAACTCTTTCTCTAAGTGTCTGCACCAGAGGATAGCCCAGTGCAATGCCGGGGATTCTTAAACGAGGTGTAGTTCTGTCTCCGGAATAGACCGTGACAGTCTTGATGTCGAAGATGTTCTGTATAAAGCTGACATCCTCATGGAAATCAATGACACGGTAAAGCTCGATGAACTCCATTTTTCGGTTGAAAACACCGTGTCGATACATTATCTGCTGGTCTGTCACCGTAAATTTCATCAGCCTCAGATACAGCAGCATATATAGCAGATGAAGAGACATGGCTATCATCAGCACAAGGAGGACCGTTGGCAGTTCTGAATCGGCATACAGGCAGTATCCGATGATGTTGACGGCAATCCATCCGCATTTGTCCGTCACCCATTGCAGAAAGGAAGGTCGGAGGGTTATCGTGCCGAAGACTGAAATTGGCGGACTCATCGTTTCAGTCCTCCCGGCTGCCCGACATCCTGTTCGGTATTTGTCTTGGGTGTCAGTGGAATTACCTCGTCACCCGTATAGAAAGGCTTATCCTGCAAGGCATCGTTCCAGTCCTTATATCGTGGATGTAAGAAGAAGTCCATGACATCTTCCTTCGGAATCCCGATGCTTTCGGCGAAACTATGGAAGTGGGCACAAAACTCGCGCCCGGCCTTGTCATTGTCAAAACAGAGGAAATGATGGGCATTGGGGGTCGCCTTCAGCATATGTCGCATCTGTCCGTCGGTCGGTGTACCTCCGGTAGATACGAACAGCGCATTTTCTGCAAGACCCGGGTGCTCCTTGAAAGCCTGTTCATTGAGCTGGTAAAATGCCATGGCATCGTATGCGCTCTCGAACCAAGCAACTCCTGTCACCTTGTCCATAGGCGGCAGTTCCTCATGACAGGGATAGGCTATCCATAGCCCCTCGGCGGAGTTGCTTCCGGCGGCCATACCCTTGAAGGTGGTCTTACCCTCCTTGTTGGGGAAGCCACGAAGTTCCATGCCCACGACTGCCTTGTTGCCAGGGATTGTGAGAGGAAAGGAGAGATTGCCGAACTGTTTGCCGTCATCGCGTTTCTTGTATGACACTTTCATGTAAGGCTCGAAAGCCTCCTGAGTCGATTTGCCGATGCCTCTTGCAATCAGGAATCTGGCTATGTGCCAGCGTTGCGAGCTGAACTCATAGTCCATCATTGTGAACGGCTTGCGTTCCTTTACAGGGTCAAGTATGCGGGTCTGTCTCTCTTCCAGCGGCTGATTGAGAAGACGGTGGCATACGACATTAACAAGTCGGTCAGGCGACATGCCGGGCCGGTAGTCGGAGAAAAAATGCGGATGCGCCTTGATGAAGGATATGATATTGTAGTTCTTGCGCTCCGGCGGCTGAAAGCAGCACATACCGTTGGCGGACACTATGAACTTGTCGCCGCTAACCCTGCGCCCGTCGCTACCCAGACGGACATACGACGGATAACGCAAACCGTCCCTGCGGTTGAGATGATAGCCGGCATCCTGCAAGACCTCCTGTATCGAAATCCTCGCCTTGAAATCTTCATATGTGAGTTTTGGTAATGCCATATATAAAAAATCATGGTTAAAAGCCTTGACCGCGATGTGGTTCCTGCGGTCGGGGCTGGTTGATTATTGCGTCGAAATTTCTGGCTGCTACATCTTCTGGGGTATCGACACCGGGCTTGAAATACGGTCTCGGCCCGTGACAGCCGCCGTAAAACTCAGGTCTCGGACGGGATGCGGCTCCAAGCACCACGGCTCCCACGGTCAGTGCCGTAAGTATGCCTGCGCCAATCTTCGCCCCGTTGTCTGTGGACTGGATATCCTTCATATCGACTTCGGAAAAGATTTTGGAGAACATCTTCATGCGCTGGAGGTCATTGACGGCAAGGAACTTGTTGTAATCCTTCTGCGATATCTCATGGGTTATCACCTCGCCGTTGATTACCGCTGTCATGGAATACTTCATTTCCGAAGCTCCTTTATCCTTGCCTTTCTGTTCACCTTCCAGTCTGGATTCGGGAGTTACCGGCTGCACTGATATTCTTTCCACAGATACCTCTCTGCCATGTTTCCCTTCGCGGAACCATGCCTTGTTGCCGTCAAGTTCATAAAGATCGCGGCCGTTGATGACCGCGCCGACTTCGGGATGTCCTTCGTGAAGCATATCCATCATCGCCTGTTCTTCGGGAGTAATGGTGTAATGCTCGTTTTGGACTGTCGGCTGGTTCTGCACGAGGTTGACCACCGACTGTTCCTGTTGGTTGAGTTCCTGACGGACTTCCGGCTTTAGCGCAATCTCCAACATAGTGTCTTTGTTGAGTGTGTCAAGTGTGATTGCGTCGGCGAAGTCGTCCTGGATGACACCGTTGATAATCCGGATGCGGTCTGCCACCGGCACCTCCTTGATAGAGTTGTTGGTGAGTTTCGCCACTTCTTCATCAGTGAGGTCATACACGAAATCGGCCTGTTCTGCGCTCGACTGGATTGTAACGGTCTTCTTTTCGGAATCTATGAGGATGCCATGCGTTTTCAGCACCTCCTGCCACTTCTCGTTGGAGAAATAGACATCGGATGTGATAGCCTGATTGTATGGCACAGCGGGAACTTTGGGGCGTTCCGGCTGCGGGATAGGCTGGATCACGGTCTGCATCTGTGCAAGTACATCCTGCTGCGGAACCGTTCCTTGCATTGCCCCCTGCGGTGCTCCTTTGTAATAGAAGCCGTATCCGCCGGTCTGAAGCTCTCCCGGTTTCTGCCGTCCGTCGGGCCGGACAGCCACTATCGGTGCGCCGGCCGGGAACCAGAGTTGTCCACCGATCCGTCGCATGTGCCAGCCTTCCTGATTGCGGGGAGTCCACCCGAGGAAGCCTCTCCCGAAAGGATGCCGGTGCATCATCGGAACAGGCATAGCCACCCTGCCATACTCTCCGACTCCTATGCGGTTGCCGTGGAGACCCATCGCCACACGGCCGTTTGCGTTCCGGGCATGTACGAAGTCTCGTGGAAGGTCGAAGTCAGCAGCGACTATCGAGGCAAGAGTATTGTAGGCCCTCTTGTTCGCGGTGTTGGTTCCCCAGTCAACAAGAGCGCGGAGCTGTTTCTCGGATATGGGATAATAGAGCAAGGGTGAATCATGCCCCTGGACAACAAGCTGGAATCCGTTGCTCGACCCCGTGACTGTCGCCCTCATGCCGTTGCGCATGAGTATGTCCTGCAGTTCGGGGTGGAGCTCAAGATGATGGGGATTTGTATTCTGTCTGATTGCCATGAATGTCGGTTATGGATAAAGGTTTGTCAGGCGAGACCCTGCTCCATAGCTTCTTCAAGGATATCCTCCTTGAAAGCTATGTAGGCGAGGGCGTTCTTGTCGTTCATTTCCATGCCTCTCTCGGCAATGAAGGTCGTGAACTCTTCCCGCCATTCCTCGGAATAGTGGAGTACATAGTCCACCCAGCAGAATATGCCGCGCTGAACATAGTCGATGAGTTCTTCCTCCGGGTAATACTGGAACTTTGATTTTTCTCGGTCCATTTACGGTTTTACATTTTATGGGTTCCGGCGTTGCGCTGCATATTGCCGCGCTTCTTCATTTCGTCCCATAAGTCCTCGCTGTATTCCTCTTCGGGAACGTAGTCGAGGCCACCATCGTCATTGACAATCCAGCAGCCGTTCAACCCGAAGTTGAACTTGCCGTACTCACGGCGTTCCTCGTCACGCCATGCCTTTTCATCACCGGCGACGACACGGATACCGGGAGCTTCGCTGAGTGACACACCGAGTGTCCACTGCGTGTCCTGATAGTCGGCTGACAGGAGCTTGCCGTTGCGGATGCAGTTGACCTCCGGCTGTGAGAGGTGCAGTTCGTCGGCGATGAACTTGATGTTGTGGTCGATGACGGCGACGGGGACTGACATGAGCTGGTTGGTCTCACGGTCTATCTGGTAGAAGGCCGGGGCTTTCTTACCGTCCGGCATCCTCATGTCGCTGACGACGGGTTCGCCGTCGTTGAGAGCCTTCTGCTGCTGCGGGGAGAAGCGCGAGAGTTCTGCCTTTTCGAGCTTGGGATAGAACATGATGCGGACTTCTCCGTTGTCGTTTCTGTAGAGCGACAGCTTGGCGGCTGACAGAATCCTGTCGCCGTTGTCTGCTGTGACCTGGATGGGCAGGACAGGAGTAGTCTGTCCGTTTTTCAGTTTCGTGATTATCGCGTCCGGCATGTCCTCGATCATTTCACGGGTAAAGCCGAATCGGTTAAGGATGTTGTAGGGGATGTCGTCCTCTGTGAATTTCTGTGATTGGTTCATATTTTGTTCGGTTTGAAAATTATTTCCGGCAAAGATATGGGCATTACAGGCATGAAAACGAAGAACTGCCTCCCGGCAGCCGTTCTTTTATAGTTCCTTATCTTTATCAGAAAATCGGCACTACTTTCCGGCACTCATGAACCAAAATATAAATATAATCTCCTTTCTTATAATTAGTTAAACTTTGCATTATCATTCGACTATATCGGATTTCGGTTGTATCTTTGCGCTCCCGATGAAAACCGTTCTTATAACAATATTCATTTCCCTGTCATTATCGGCATCGGCGCAGTTCAACACGATTGCGCCTGCCGGGTCGTACCTCAATAAGAAAGCTCCGCCACAGATTGTTGATACGACAGCGATTGTTTCCAGCAACACTTATCAGAAGGAGAGGGAAGAAAAAATTCCTGTAACAGACAAAGCTGTTGACTGGTATCATCCACCATTAAAGGGGAAGCTGCACATTACATCCAAGTTCGGTCAACGCCGGGATCCATTCGGAAAGAAGATGTCAGTACATCACAACGGCCTTGACCTTTCAGCCAAAGCCGGCACCCCCATATACGCAATGCTGCCGGGCGAGGTTGCACACATCGGCTATGACCCTCGCTCCGGCAACTATATCAAACTACGCCACGGAAACTTCACCGTCAGCTATTGCCATCTAATCCGCAAACCCAATCTCCCTATCGGTTCAAAAGTCTTTCCCGGTCAACCCGTGGCCCATGTCGGTTCAACAGGTCGCTCGACCGGCCCGCATCTTCACATTACCCTCAAAAGAAATGGCCAAGTCTTAGACCCTGCCATTTTGTTAGATTTATCTATTTAACAGAACATTAAAGTATTCCCAATTCATTAATCAATTATGCAAATTACATTTCAATTTGACACTTTAAGTGAGATTAGTAATGTGAATAAGTCAAACCTCTATGAGGTTCAATAATAGGTAATTGCTCATCAAGCATTTTAGCAAGTTGTTCCTTTGTTACTACTGCACCCACATCGTTTGCAATAATGAGGTTTGCGATAATCATTTTTTCTTTTTCCTCATCTGAAAGTTCAGACCATCGCTTGCTTTTCATGCTTTCCCAATAATCCCATGCGGATGCCTCAGTTTCATTCTTATAACCTATTCCCAGCGCAACTGAGTACACCACTATAAAAATATACCCGATGAAAATAGCTAAGAAAATAGCTAAGGCAACAACAATTCCAAGAATTATCAGTATGATTATTATTAACCAGTCCATTATCTACAATATCTGATGTCGTTTATTCTGTAATTTGTACGCATCGCCAGTGTGATTGCTTCTCCAACCAAAGCGATGTCGCCGAGGAGGTAATGTCGTTTATTGTTCCATTTTATTGTATGACCTGCAATTTCGGCCGTTTTCAAAAGGGAATTGCGAAATTCCATATCATTAAAGTAGGTAGCCACGCCTATGGCAAAAGCTGTGCCGCTGGGACTGAGATTTAGGATTATCGGACCGGCATCTATATCCATACCAAGCCAACACGAACGGTCGTGATATTCTTTGATACCTGACACTGGAAAGGATTGACCGAAATGTATCTTTAAATTTTCGTATTGATCTTTGGCAAATTCCGCGTCTATCTTTGTAAGGTAATAACAGTTGAGCGCGGCATAAGAGCCTTTTACCAGAGCCTCAATCATTCCTTTGTCGTCAAGGAAAGATACCAGTAGTCCGGTTTTGTTATCAATCCATTCAGATTGTGCCCGACATATCCAGTCTTTTACAGTTGAAGAATACTTGCCATCGTTGAGACGCGCGTAATCAGACAGTGCGACTATGGCGACCATCATATCCGGTACATAAATTGGTTCATCAGGATATGTCGGTATATTCAGAATCGGTGATTGCTTTATGCGACGATTTATCGCTTTACATACTGAATCGTGAAGCTGTTTATATCTATTATCCCCTCCAATTCTCCGATAATTACCTATCATCCAAGCCAGATGACTAAGATAAGAAACGTGACTTACATCTCCATCCAAGGATTCCATCGGGTCTTCACCCCAACGCATTCTATCATACCGACGAAGTTCAGGTGATTTGACTATCTGGATAAGACTATCAATCGACGCGACAGCACTATCTTTAGTTTCCGGATATAGTTCCGCCATATTACTTAAAGATTCTGCAAGCATAGAGCAAGAATACAATGCCCACTCACCTTGAAACTGCAAGCCGATACCGCCCGGCATCTCATTAAGTAGTTGCAGAGGTTCTACCATAATCTTATCAACAAGATAATTCCTTCGCTGAAGCAAATCATCCTTTTCATCATCAAGAGAGCCGTTGCCCCAACAAGACCACGTCACCCACAGCATTTTGATTAACAGCAACGATAATACTGCTATGAAAAACACTTTATGCCGGATTACAATACTTCGGTTATTTTTTAGTGGCTCCGAGGAGCCGAGTGTTTAATCCGTTA